>DASPTZ010000001.1:0-4184 GCA_035623155.1 Casimicrobiaceae bacterium
CCCGCCTCCAGAGCCGCGCGATAGAAAGCTTCGACTTGCTGGCGATTCTCGGCCGTGAACGCCAGGTGAAGATGCGCCGGCTTCTCCTCGGTTTGGTGCAGGCACAGTGAAGCCTTACCCTTTGGGCTAAGCTCGACCCCAAGAATCAAGGCTGTCACTATCAATAGCGGGGCCTAAAACGCGTCGTCCACTTGCGCGACGCACCCGGCGATTCTACGCCTTGGGCCTCTTGTCCAGCACCCGCTTCGCCTTGCCCAGCGAGCGCTCGACGCCTCCCGGCAGCGCGAGGCGCACGGTGGTCGACACGCCGATATAAGCCTTGATGTTGTGCTCGAGCTGGCGCGCCGCGGTCGCTCGCGCGTCCTGGCTCCCCTGCGCGAGCTCCGGTCCCATCTCGACGTGCACCGTCATCTCGTCGAGATGCGTCGGACGCGTGACTTCGAGCAGGTAGTGCGGCGTGAGCTCGGGCTGCTTCAGGATCAGGTCCTCGACCTGAGTGGGAAAAACGTTCACGCCGCGAATGATGAGCATGTCGTCGGAGCGCCCGGTGATCTTCTCGATCCTGCGCATCGAGCGCGCGGTCGGCGGCAGCAGCCGCGTGAGATCGCGGGTGCGGTAGCGGATCATCGGCAGCGCTTCCTTGGTGAGCGTGGTGAACACCAGCTCGCCCTTCTCGCCGTCGGGAAGCACCGCACCCGTCTCGGGATCGACGATCTCCGGATAGAAGTGGTCCTCCCAGACCGTGAGCCCATCCTTGGTCTCGATGCACTCCTGCGCGACCCCGGGCCCGATGATCTCGGAAAGCCCGTAGATGTCGATCGCGTCCATGTCGAGCCTGGCCTCGATGGCGCGTCGCATCGCCGGCGTCCACGGCTCGGCGCCGAAGATGCCGATCTTGAGCGACGTCTTGCGCGGATCGATCTTTTGCTTCTCCATCTCCTCCGCGATCGCCAGCATGTACGACGGCGTCACCATGATGATGTCGGGCTTGAAATCGACGATGAGCTGCACCTGCCGCTCGGTCATCCCGCCCGACATCGGGATCACGGTGCAGCCGAGCTTCTCCGCGCCGTAATGCGCTCCCAGGCCGCCGGTGAAAAGCCCGTAGCCGTAGGCGACGTGCACGATGTCGCCTGCGCGCCCGCCCGCGGCGCGTATCGAGCGCGCCATCAGGGTCGCCCACGTCTCGATGTCCGTCTGCGTGTAGCCGACTACGGTGGGCCGTCCCGTCGTGCCCGACGATGCGTGGATGCGCACGACCTGCTCACGCGGGACCGCGAACAAGCCGAAGGGATAGTGGTCCCGCAGGTCCTTCTTGGTCGTGAACGGAAACTTGGCGAGGTCGGCGAGCGAGCGCACGTCGGCCGGATGCACTCCCGCGGCGTCGAAGCTCGCACGGTAGTGCGCAACATTGTCGTAGGCATGCTGCAGCGTGCGCTTCAGGCGCTGGAGCTGCAGCGCGACGAGCTCGCCGGGGCTCGCGGTCTCGATCGGCTCCAGATCGCCGGGAGCTGGCTTCTTTGCAGGCATGGTTCATTCTCCCGAAAGTTTGGCGTCGTTCGCGCTGAGGCTGCTCGCTCGCCCCTGTCCTCTCCCAGAGGGAGAGGGATTCATTCACCGATCACGTGCCCCTTGATGCGATACGACTTGCCGCGAAAGAACGCTATCTTCTCGTCGCGCTGGTTGCGCACCTCGATGTCGTAGACGCCGGTGCGGCCGCTCATGCTGCGTTCCTGCGCGACCGCGATCAACATGTCGCCCTCGCGCGCAGGCGCGATGAAGTCGATCGCGCAGCCGGACGCCACCGTGGTCAGGTTATAGCTGTTGCAGGCGTAGGCGAAAGCGCTGTCGGCAAGCGCGAAGATGAACCCGCCGTGGCAGATCGCGTGACCGTTGAGCATGTCGGCGCGCACGGTCATGGTCAGCTCGGCATGACCTGGACCCGCCTTGGCGAGCTTCATGCCGAGCGACTTGGAGGCGGGGTCGCGCAGGTACATCGCGGCGGCGACGCGCTCGGCCAGCGCCTGCGCGTCGGCGGTGCTCAGCGGCGCGTGATGCTCGCCCATCGCGGTATCACTTGCCGGTGAAGCGCGGCGCTCGTTTCTCGCCGAACGCGGCCACGCCTTCCTGGAAGTCCGCCGTGCGTCCCATCTCCTTCTGGAGATCGCGCTCGACGTCGAGCTGAGCTTCCATCGTGTTGCCCGCGCTCAATTGCAGCGCGCGCTTGGTCGCCGCGAGCGCGCGCGTAGGAGCGCTGGCCAGGTGCTTGAGCAGCGCCTCCACGGTCGCGGAGAACTCGCCATCGTCGACGCACTTCCAGATCAATCCCCACGCCGCCGCCTGCTCGGCGGAGAGCTTGTCGCCGAGCATGGCCAGACCCATCGCCCGCGCCGAGCCGACCAGCCGCGGCAGGGAATGCGTGCCGCCCGCGTCGGGAATGAGGCCGATCCTGCAGAACGCCTGGATGAAGCTCGCCGACTTGGCCGCGATCACGATGTCGCAGGCGAGCGCTACATTGGCGCCGGCGCCGGCGGCGACGCCGTTGACCGCGCCCACCACCGGAATCGGCAGCGCCCGCAGCGCGAGCACCAGAGGCTTGTAATTGCGCTCGATCGAGGCGCCGATGTCCACCGGCTCGAACCCCGGCCTGACGGCGCGGTCGGCGAGATCCTGCCCCGAGCAGAAGGCTCGCCCCGCCCCCGTCAAGAGCAGCACGCGCATGGATGCGTCGGCCTTGACGCGCGCGAGCGCGTCGCGGATGTCGGCGTGCATCGCGTCGTTGAAGGCGTTGAGCCGGTCCTGGCGATTCAGCGTTATCCGGGCGATTCCGTTGTCGCTGCTGAAGAGGATGTTGGCGTAGCTCATGGATTCCTAAGTGCTTGGAGTCAACTTGGATTCCCGCTTGCGCGGGAATGACGATCAAGGCAGCGAATCAGTGAAGACGCCGTCATCCCGGCCAAGCCCGCGCAGCGGGCGTGAGCCGGGATCCAATTTGAGTTTGGCGACGTCGTGGCGATCGCCTGCAGCATGCGTTTGAGCAGCGTTCTGTGGGGCTCGAACAGTGGGTGAAACACGGGATCAGCTGCAACTGTACCTGTTCATCTTCAATCTTACACGTCTCACAACTCGGGAGAGCAGGCTCAGCTCGTTTGATCGTAATCGACGACGACCTTGTCGGTCACCGGATAGCTCTGGCAGCAGAGGATGAATCCGCGCTCGATCTCGTAGTCCTCGAGCGCAAAGTTGGCGTCCATGTCGACCTCCCCCTCGATCAGCTTGGCGCGGCAGGTCGAGCAGACCCCTCCCTTGCACGAATAAGGCAGCTCGATGCCCTGCTTGAGCGCGGCATCGATGATGTTCTCCTTGGTCTTCTCCAGCGTGAACTGGCGGGTCGCACCGTCGATGACGACTGTCACCATGCACTCCGTGTGGCCCGCCTCGGGCCGGGTCTGTGCCTTGTGCTCCACCTTGGGGATGCTGGCCGCGAACAGCTCGATCTTGATCTTCGACTTCGGCACGCCGTGCGCCTGCAGCGATTCCGACACGGCTTGCATCATGCCGTCGGGGCCGCAGACGAACGCGGTGTCGACCGTGGCGACGTCGAGCCACCGCTCGATCAGCGCGTCGGCCTTGGCGCGGTCGATGCGGCCGTTCAGGATGTCGATGTCCTGCGGCTCTCGGCTCATCACGTAAACAAGATTCAGGCGCTGGAGGAAGCGGTCCTTGAGGTCGGCGAGCTCCTCCTTGAACATCACCGTGCTCGACGAGCGGTTGCCGTAGAACAGCGTGAACTCGCTCTGCGGCTCGGTGAGAAGCGTCGTCTTGACGATGGAGAGCACCGGCGTGATCCCGCTGCCCGCGGCGAAGCCGACGTAGTGCTTGCGGTTGCGCGCATCGAGGGGCACGTTGAAGTGCCCCATCGGCGGCATGACCTCGACCATCTGGCCGGGCGCAAGCTTCTCGTTGGCCCACGCTGAAAATGTGCCGCCGGGTGCCCTCTTGACCGCGATGCGCAGCAGGTCGTCCTGGACCGCCGAGCAGATCGAGTACGAACGGCGTATGTCCTCGCCGGCGATGTCGGCGCGGAGCGTCAGGTGCTGTCCCTGCACGAAGCGAAAGGCATCGCGCAGCGCCCGTGGCACGTCGAAGGTCAAAGCGACCGCGTCGCGCGTCTCGCGCGCGAC
>DASPTZ010000002.1:0-19253 GCA_035623155.1 Casimicrobiaceae bacterium
CGCGGCCGTCGGGCCTGAGCACGCGCGCGTATTCGTCGGTGACGACACCCGCCGCCATGCCGAGGTCCGCGGGATACACGGCCACCGCGTAGAAAGGCGCACGCTCGATCGGCGCCACGCACGGATTCGGCTGATGCTCGACATCGCCCAGGTGCCGCTGGTAAATGTTGGAGCCACGCCCGAATTCCGGATCTTCTCCGGTAGCGGCGGCCGCGTTGTACTTGCGCACGGTGTCGGCAAGCGCCAGCGCGGGCACTCCGATGGCGGCTGCCAAGTCCTCGATCGTCGCGGCTCGCTTGAGGTAGGCGGATTCCACGTATCGGCGTACCGAAAGCGCGAACGGCCGAACGCGTCCGAGTCCGTATTTCCAGAGGAACGCGCTGTCGCACAGGAGCCACGCGGGAACCGAGCGTTCGGGGTCGCGCAGTTGGCCGCGCACGAACTCGTGGTACGACACTGCCTCGTTGACGAAACGTCGGCCATCCTTGTTGACGGCGATGAGCCCCGGCTTCGCACGGTCGGTGACGACGTGCGGGAACACCGCGGCACTGCCGTCGCGGCGCACGAATCTGGAAACGGGCACCCACCAACCCTTCGCATCGTTGAGCCCCGCCGACGGCGGGGTGACCGCCGCGCCTGCCGCGCGCGCGAGCTCGACGCCGGCATAGGACGCACCCGCGGCGACCGTGGCCGAAAGATCGCCCGCGGCGCGCGGAACGTACATCCGCCGCAATTCCGGAAAATGGGAGATCCCACCCGTGGCAACGATGACGCCGCAGCGCGCACACAAGGTCGCGGAGCGGCCGTCGATCGTGGCTTCGACTCCCGCAATGCGACCATCGCCGGTTACGAGTTTCGAAACGGACGCACGAGCGACGATCTCGACGCCAAGATCGCGCGCCGACCTGAGCAGACGTGCCGCGAGTGCGTTGCCGAGAACGAGGCTCGTTCCGCGATGCGCGTGCACCCGCTGACGGGCGTACCGCAGGACGAGCTTCGCCACGTGCCACAGTGCGCGCGGCGATCGTCCCATGCGGCGGAACACGGGAATGTCCTCGCGGCTTATCATCATGCCGCCGAAAAGGAGGAACTCGGCCAGCGGGTCGCGCAGCAACGCGAAGTCCTTGCCGAGAGACCGCGCGTCGAACGGCACGGGCTCGAGGACCCTGCCACCGGCCGTTGCTCCCGGCAGGTCGGGGTAGTAGTCGGGATAGCGGCGCACGGGCCGAAGCTTCACCGCCGTGCGCTCGTCGAAGAAGCGAACGGCCTCGTTTCCCCGCGCGACGAAGGCGCACATGCGCGGGTCGTTCTCGCAGCCGGGAACGGTGGTCCGTAGGTATTGCCAGGCGGCCTGCGTCGTGTCGGCAAGACCGGCTTCGAGCATTTTGTAATTGGCGGGTACCCATACCATGCCGCCGGAGATCGCCGTGGTGCCGCCGATCTTGTCGGTGTGCTCGAGGACCAGGACGCTTCGGCCGAGACTCGCCGCCGTGATCGCCGCCGCCAGCCCGGCGCCGCCACCGCCGATGACGACGACGTCGTAGGTGTCGCGTTCCGTGGACACGAGTTGAGGTGACGGGCGTCGGCCAGCGCAACCGAGTCGCGTCAGATCCGGTTGAGGATACGCCCGCCGTCGACGAGGATCGAGACGCCGGTGATGAACGCGGCCTCGTCGGACGCAAGGAAGAGCGAGAGGTTCGCGACATCCCAAGCCGTGCCCTGGCGACCGAGCGGCACTTTCGCGACCCGCTGGGCCGCTAGTTCCTCATGCGACATGTTCCACTTCTTCACCCGCATCTCGACCGCCATCGGCGTGTCGATCAGACCAGGCAGGACGCAGTTCGCGCGGATCCCATAGGCTGCGTTTTGGAGGGCGAGCTGCTCCGTGTACGCGATCACCCCGGCCTTGGTCGCTTTGTATCCGACCACCGGAAAGAGACCTACGGCCGCAGCCGACGAGATGTTGACGATTGCGCCCCGGCGCTGTTCGCGCATGATCGGAAGGGCGTGCTTGCAGGCGAATATCGTCCCGCGCAGGTTCACGCGATAGCTCTCGTCCAGCGCCTCTTCGGTGATGTTCAAGGTATCGGCGTCACCCGTGCCAAGGCTCACGCCCACGTTATTGTGCAGGATGTCGACCGAACCCCAACGGCGATGAGCTTCCTCAATCGCCCCGGCGACGTCACTCTCCCGCGACACGTCCGCGACGACGGGGGTGCATTCGAATCCCTCGGCGCGAATGATGGCCGCCGTCTCCTCCACCGACTTCTGCGAGCGATTGGCGGCGAGCACGCGGGCGCCTTCCCTCGCATAGCGAATCGCCGCCGCGCGGCCGTTGCCCAAGCCTTCTCCGGGGCTCTGGCCCGCGCCGAAGACAACGGCGACTTTGCCTTCGACGCGCTTTGCCGGCGTCCACCCGTCGTTGCTGCTCGTCGAACTTGGCACGTTGCTTCTCCTCTTTGCAGCCTCGACGCCGCGATCGTGGAATGCTACCATCGGTGTGTTCTGATTGCAGATATGAGTTCCATTCATTGGAACTCTGTACCTCTTTTCCTCGTGCGAGTGAGAACGCCAATGGACCTCGGAATATCAGGCAAGACCGCGCTTGTCACAGCCTCGAGCGGCGGGATGGGGCGAAACCTCGCGCACGCCCTGGCCGCGGAAGGCGCCAACCTCGTGCTGTTTGCGCGCCGCGCCGCAAACCTCGAGGAAGTGCGCCGCGACATCGAGACGAGGCACGGCGTGCGCGCGCGGGCCGTGGCCGGCGACATGCTGGTCGCCGCAGACGCCGAACGCCTGGCGGCCATTCTGAAGTCGGAGCTCGGCGGCCCGGACATCTTCGTGCTCGTGACCGGCCGGCCGCCCAATCCGATACGCGCGACACTCGATGAAACGGACGAGACGCGCTGGCACCAGTCGTACCAGACGCAGCTGTGGGGCGCGATCCATCTTGCAAAGCACGTCGTTCCGCTCATGCTCGGCCGCGGCTGGGGCCGCATCCTGGCCATCACCTCCGCATCGGTAAAGCAACCCATGCCGCATCACTGCCTGTCGACCGTCTTTCGCGCAGGCGTCACCGCTTACATGAAGCATCTCGCAAACGAGGTTGCGCCGAGCGGCATCACCGTGAACTGCGTCGCGCCCGCGCTGATCGATACCTCGCACCGGGTAGGCGCCGCAGCGTACACGGACGAGCAAGCAGCTGCACGTAAGAAGCTGACGCCGCTCGGACGATTGGGAACGCAGGAGGAATTTGCGGGAGTCGTAGCGTTTCTGGCCTCGATGCAAGCCGGCTTCATCACCGGATCGACGATCGAGGTGGAAGGCGGCATGATCGGCGCGTTGCTGTAGCTATCGTACGCGAGCGGATTTCATCGCGCGCGCGAGACCGTTTCCCATGGCCGGCGCCTCGCCGCCGAATTGCAGCGATATCTCGGTCGCCGCCTTCACGACCAGAGGCGCGAACTCCTTCTCCTTGGGGCGAATTCTCACCGTCGGCCCGTTGACGGTGAGGCAGTAATGCACCTCATCGCTCGAGTCGCGTATGGGCGCCGAGATCGCCGACATTCCGGGCAGGCGCTCGCCATGGGACACGCCGTATCCCTGCTTTCGCACTTTCGCGAGCTCGGCAAGGACTTCGCCGGGCGTGCGCTTGGTGCTGCGCGCTATCTGGCCGGCCATCCGCTCGACGTCGTCGTCGGGCATGTTCGCGATCAGAACCTTCGACGCCGATCCGACAAGCAAGGGGATCTGCAAGCCGGGTTGCATCACGGTGCGCAAAGGGGACGATGCCGCCGACGTCGTGTCGATGCACACGCGGTTGCGCCCACTAATCGTGTGCAACGCAACCGTCTCCTTGGTCTTGTCCGCCAGGGCCGCCATCACCGGACGCGCAATTTCACGGATTCCGAGCGTGCTGGTAACCACGCCCGCGAGGCGCATGAAGCGGAACGACAGGCAATACTTCTGATCCTCCAGCCGCACGAGATAGCCGGCCTGCTGCAGGCTTTGCACGATGCGGAAGGTGGTTGACTTGGGCAGGTCGATGAGATCGGCGATCGCCTGCAGCGAAAGGCTGCTGCGCTTGGGTGTGAAGCACTCGAAGACGCCCAGAATGCGGTCGACCGCGCGCATGGAATTGTTCCGGGATGAAGACAACGCCATGTTAGCTCATTGAATGGAACACGTCTCGTCTGACGAGACGTGGCGCCGCTTCAATACCGGGACGCCAATCAGAGCTTCGGCGATCAACGGTTTCGATGCGCCCGATCCAAAACCACGATTGGCCTTTTGCAACGTCGCGTCGTAGATTCGAAGGCACTTTTCGATGTCGCCAAAACCCATGAATGCAATCGATGCACAGCGGCCCTACGACCCGATCGTACGCGAAATTCTAGGCATGCAAGCCCCCGAGGGAATGCGCCCGTCACTACTCAGGCAATACGATGTCGCCAGTGCTTGCGTGGAGCACGCGTACCGACTGGCACGCATGATCGCGCGGTGGCTGGCGCCTGCCGCCCACGCCGCAAAGCACAAGTCTCCGGCGCCCAAACCAAGGTAGCACCAACTAGGCCATACTGTTGATCTGGTGTATGTGGGCATTCGCCCCCCCATGGAACCTTTGTCGCTAACGGGGAACGCCTGGCCAATATGATCCGGGGAGCGTGCCCGACCCGGATGGCGGCATCGAGGTCAATTCCACTTACCGCACGCTCAGAAAAAGCAAATTGACCGCCGCGCGGCGGTCTCCGAGACTGCGCTTCGCAGACGCTACATCTTATCGTCCGGGTGCAAGAGAAAGAACTGCTGGGGAACGGTGCAAGATGTTGAACTATGGCCTTGCAGAACGTGTCGTCGTCGTGAGCGGCGGCACGTCGGGCATCGGCCTCGCATGCGCCGTCGCCTTGGCTCGCGACGGCGCCCATGTCGCCATTCTCGGCACCAATGCCGAACGCATGGCAACATCCGTGATCAAGGTCCGCGAGGCAGGAGGCGGAAACGCCAAAGTGCTCGGCGTGCTCGCGGACGTGCGCGACCCTGCAGCCCTCGCCTTGGCTGAAACCTCCATCGTCAGCGACCTAGGCCACGTTTGGGGCGTCATCGCCTCCGCCGGCATCGCCGGCGCGGTCAAGGCGGAGGACATGACGCTCGACGAGCTGAACAACGTCTTGGCGGTGAATGTCGGCGGGGTCTTGTCGACTTGTCAGGCTTTCGTTCGCAGCATGCTCGCGCGGCGCAGCGGCAGCATCGTGCTCATCGGCTCGGTCAATTCGATCGGAGGTCAGCCGGGACGCATGCACTACACGGCCTCCAAGCACGCCGTTCTCGGCATGGTGAAGAATCTCGCGATCGAGTGGGGACGCCGTGGCGTCCGCGTCAATGGCATTGCGCCAGGGCCCGTGGACACGCCGTTGCTTCGCCGCAACGTGCCGTCGACGTTCTTCTCGCAGGTTTTCGAGGATCGCATTCCGCTCGGCCGTTTGGCAAGGGCCGACGAGATCGCAAGCGCGTCGCTCATGCTGCTGTCGGACGCCGCGAGCTTCGTCAACGGCGCGATGCTCGTCGTCGATGGTGGGATGACGGCCGGTCCGTACACGCGCCGCCAGGGTGCCGACATGGGATCGCGTCGGTTGCTCGACGCCGGCGTCTACGAAGAAGACTGAGTGACGGCGGCGCCCGGGAAGCGAATTGACGAAAACAACGCCGGAAACGGAAACGGTCGACTATTGCATCGTAGGCGCGGGACCGGCCGGCTGCGTGCTCGCGAGCAGGCTGTCGGAGAACGGCCGGCTCAGCGTCACGCTGCTCGAGGCGGGTCAGCGCGACCGTCATCCGTTCATGCACATCCCGGCCGCCTTCATCTTCGTCTACAACAACGCCCGCTACAACTGGCAATACAAGAGCGAGCCCGAGCCGAACCTGTGCAACCGCACGCTCGTAATCGCGCAAGGCAAAGTCCTCGGCGGTTCGAGCACCATCAACGGCATGCTCCACGTGCGCGGGCAGAAGGAAGACTTCGACCAATGGTCGCAGGCCGGCTGCCGCGGCTGGAGCTATGAAGACCTCTTGCCTTACTTCCGCAAAGCCGAGACCTATCGCGGAAATGTGCGAACCGATGCATCGCTGAGAGGTTTCCACGGTCCGCATGTCGTGTCGGATGCGACCGTGGTCCATCCCCTGACGCGAGCCTTCGTCGAGGGTGCGCAGGAGATCGGAATGCCGTACATCGACGACATGAATGGCGCTACGCGCGAAGGGGCCTCGTACTTTCAGCACAACCGGGACGGCCGCTTTCGCAGCCAGCCGGCGCAAACCTATCTGCGGATCGCGCGTAACCGGCCGAATCTGCAGATCAAGGTGGAGACGACCGCCACAAGGGTGCATTTCGACGGCACGCGCGCGACAGGAGTCAGCTACGTCCATGCGGGCCAATCGAGGAGGGTGAGAGTCCGCAAGGAGGTCATCGTATCCGCGGGGGTGTTCAAGTCGCCCCATCTGCTGCAGCTCTCCGGCATCGGCGACCCCGATGTGCTTCGCGACATCGGCATTCCCGTCGTCGCCGCAAATCGATCGGTCGGCCGCAACCTTCGCGATCACTTTCTGTCGCTCGTGGTGCAGCGCGTGCGCGGCATCGCCACGTTGAACGAAATATCGCGCGGGCCGAGGCTCGCGAAGGAAGTGATGAGGTATGCGTTCCTCGGAAAGGGCTTGCTGACCCTGGGGACCGGCAGCGCCGCATGCTTCTTCCGCAGCCGTCCGGGCTTGCGGGCGCCCGACGCGCAACTCATGTTCGTACACGGCAGCTACGGGCCTGTCCCTGGCGTTCTCGAAAGGGAGCCCGGGATGTCGATCGGCTCGTGGCCGTCGCATCCGCAAAGCCACGGCACGGTGTTCTCGCGTAGCGCCAATCCGCTGGACCCGCCCGCCATTCGGGTCAATTTCCTTTCTTCCGAGGAGGACCAGCGAATCGTGGCGGAGTGCATTCGCAGGAGCCGCGCGATATTCGCGAGCCGCGCGATGTCGCGGTGGAGCGTGAAAGAGGTCAAGCCCGGCAGCGACGTGCGCACCGACGACGAGGTGATCGCCTACGCCCGGCAGAATGGAAGATCCGGCATGCACTTCGCCGGCACCTGCCGCATGGGTGCGGATGAGGCTGCGGTCGTCGACCCGGAGCTTCGCGTCAGAGGCGTGTTGGGCCTGAGGGTTGTCGATGCGTCGGTGATGCCAAACTGCACCGTGGGTAACATCAACGCGACGATCGTCGCCATCGCCGAGCGCGCGGCGAACTTGATCTCTTCGTCACCGTAACGCCGTTCATGCCTGAGAGCTGGGCGGCGTGTCGAGCCGCACCACGATCCCTTCGAGATCGGGGCTCGGTGCCGGATACATCTTCATCACGAGCGGGTCGTGCCCGGGAATGACGTGGTCCCATGACCCTTCCGCGAGGCGCAGGATGATCCGATATCCTTCCATCATTTCATCGACCCTGTAGACCGAGGGAAACGGGGCGGCATTTCGAGCGTTGATGTACAGGTGCGATGCGTCGGACGCGAGCACGACCCAGCCGCGCCTGGTCCATATGCGCACGACCTGAGAGCCGCCAGTATGCCCACCCACGCGATGCACCGTCAGCCCCGACGTGATCTCGCAGTTTTCGTCTGCAAAGGCGACACGGTCGGCGAAGACGCATTTGACGAGGTGCACGACGTCGTCGGCCTCGTAGCCCCTTCGCAACAATCGCGAGCACATGCACCGGCCGGTGGCATAGGCCATCTCGGTATCCTGGACGTGGAACCGCGCGTTGGGATAGCGACTGAGCGTTCCAGCGTGGTCGTAGTGCAGGTGGGTGAGGATGATGTCCTCGATCTTCGTCGGATCGAGATCGAGCAGCCGAATTGCATCGGCGGGCACGCGCGCGAATTGCTCGCCGCGGCGCTTTGCGGTCTCCTCGCTCATGCCGGTGTCGATGAGGAAGACACGATCCGAGCGCTTCGCCACCCAGACGAAGTAGTCGAGGTCGGATCCCATCTCGTGCAGGTCCCCGCCGATGATGTTCTGGCCGACCTTGCGCGGCCCGTTGCGCGCGTATCGGACCGCAAACAGTTCAAAGGGCTGCATGTCTCACCCGTGGTCCGTTGTTGATTGCGCCCTTTGCGACCGAAGGCTCATCCCACATACGCCCGCTCCAGCCGGTCGTCGGAAAGCAAGGATCGCGGGTTGGGCTCGTCGATGACGAACTCGCCCAGGCGCATGACATAAGCGTGCGACGAAATCGTGAGAATGCTGATGTTGTGCTCGACGATGAGAAATGCCGTGCCGTAGCGCTGATGCAGCAGCTTGATGGCATCCATCACGACGCGCATGATCTGCGGCGCAAGTCCGAGGAACGGCTCCTCGAGCAAGACCAGCTTGGGACGCAGCATCATCGCGCGCGCGATCGCCACCATCTGCCGTTCCCCGCCGCTCAGCGTGCCGGCGAGCTGATGCATGCGCTCGCGCACTTTGGGGAATACCTCGACCGCCTCGTCGATGCGCTTCTGCACCTCCGACGGGTCCTTGACGGTGTATCCGCCCAGGCGCAAGTTCTTCTCCACGGTGAAGTTGCGGAACAGCCTTCCCTTTTCCGGCACCAGAACGATTCCGAGCCGAACGGCGTTGGCGATCGTCGTCTGGCTGATGTCGCTGCCGTCGAAGCTCACCGTGCCGCCCATGTGCGTGACCTTGCCGATGAGCGAGCCCAGCATCGTCGACTTCCCGGCGCCGTTGTGCCCGAGCAGGGAAACGATCGCGCCCGTGGGAATCGTCATGTCCACGCCATGGACGATCTCCCGCGTTCCATACCCGGCGCGCAATCCGCGGACCTCAAGCATGGCCCGCCGTCCTGACTGTCGGAGTGCCGGAATCCGCACGCTCCGGAGGATCCTGGTCGATGCGCGCGAGATATACGCGGATCACCTCGGGGTGGCGCCTCACGTAATCCGGCGGCCCCTGCGCGAGGAGCGCGCCGTGATGCATCACGATCACGCGCTCGGCGTACTCGAGGACCAACTCCATGTTGTGATCGACCAGGAGCACGCTCTTGCCGTGCTCCTTCGCAATCCGCTGCAGCAGCGCGCCCATGTGCGCGACCATCGGTCGAGGAAGGCCAGACCCCGGCTCGTCGAGCATGAACACCTGCGCGTTGGTTGGAAGCATCCGCGCGAGCGCAAGCAGCTTCTGCTGCCCGTAGGACAGGTTGCCGGCCTTTTCGTCCGGACGCTCGTCGATGATGCCCACGGTCTTGAGAATCGCGAGCGCCTGTGCGATGAATTGGTCGCGCTGCCGCTTCACGGCGCGGGGTGTGAGAAGAAGCCTGCACAGGCGCTCGCCAAGCTGGTCCTGAAATCCCAGCAGCACGTTCTCGAGCACCGTCAACGTGGGAAATATCTCCACATCCTGGAACGACCTCGTGATTCCCAACGCGACGCGACGATGACCCGGCACGTCGGTGATGTCCTTGCCGGACAGTAGTACCTGGCCGCTGACGGGTCGCTCGAAGCCTGAAATGACGTTGAGCAGCGTGCTCTTGCCCGCGCCGTTCGGCCCGATCAAGGCAGTGAACTTGCCCGCTGGAATATCAATGCTGACATCGTCGAGCGCCACCAGGTCACCGTAGTTGCGGCATACGTGCCGCACCTCGATGATCGCCTCGACACTCATAACGTCGATTCCCGGCTCCGTGTCCGGCCGAGAAATGCGAAGCCATCCTCGACAGGCTTGATTCCCGGGAATCTTGCCCGCGCGAAGATGGGTGACTCCGGAAGTAGGCCGTTGGGGCGGAACATGATGACGGCCACCAGCACGATGCCGTAGAAGAGCCGCTGCAGCGCACCGATCTGGGACGTCGGAATGCCGGGAATCAAGGTAATCGCCTGCTCGAGCAGGATGAGCAGGAACACGGCGACCACGGATCCACGCAGGTTGCCGCGCCCGCCGGCCACGACGAACACCATGAGAATGACGGACAGGTAGACGAAGAACATCGACGGGTGAATGGTTCTCGTCAAGCCAGCGAGCAGCCCGCCGGCGAAGCCGGTGGCGGCGCCGCTGATCGCGAAGACCTTAAGCTTCAACGCGAAGGTGTTCTTGCCGAGCGACTGCAGCGCCTTTTCACCGTCGCGCAAACCGCGCAACGCGAGGGCGAAAGTGGAGCGCTCGATGTACAGCAGGAGGCCCATGATCACGGCGGCGCATGCCGTTGTGAAGGCGAGATAGGCCTCCAGCGTGGTGAATGAGAACCCGGCGATTTCCGGACGCGGTATGTTGAAGATTCCGAACGAGCCGGCAGTGACGCCCCGCCACTTGAGCAGCGTTTCGTACAGCGCCATCTGAAAGGCGAAAGAGGTGATGTTGAACGTGAAGAAGTCCATGTGCCGGGCGGCGATCTGAAAGCTCGTCCCAATGAGCGCGCCCATCGCGGCGCCGGCTACACATCCCCAGAAGAGACTCAATCCGAGCTTCGTCGCAAGCAGCGCGGCGGTGTATGCGCCCACGCCCATCAATGCGGCTTCATACGCCGAGAACCGGCCGGCAACACCGAGCAGGAGGTTGAGCGACATCGCGACGATCGCGTAGACCTCCATCAGCATGAATGTGGTCATCAGGAACCGCATCGTCAGGGTTCCTAGGCCCGGGCGTCCGCCCCGACCGTGCTCGCAGGGCGGCTGATCGGACGGATGCGGTTGAATTGATAGCGATCCCAGCTGTCGCGGGCAATGAGGTACGACACCATCAATGCGAACACGGCGAGCTCCTGAAGATCGGGAGAGAACTGCCAGGACCAAAGGCTGCGGATCACGCCGAACAGGAGGCTCCAGATGGCGACCGAGCGCAGGCTTCCGCGTCCCATGATCGTGATGATCAGCGCGTACAGCAACAGCGTGAAGCCGATCGCGGGCTTGAGCCCGGTATCGACCAGCATGACGATTCCCGATATCGCCCCAAGCGCCGCGCCCGCGGCATAGGCTCCCATTCGCATGCGCGAAGTGCGAACGCCGACAAGCTCGGCCATCTCCGGGTCGTCCATGGTCGCACCAAGGCCCTGCCCGAGCCGCGTGCGATTGAGGAACACGTCGATGGCCACGGCGACGATCACGAACCCGATAAACACGCCGATTTCGAGGACGCGCAGCCGCACCGGCCCGATCTCGACGATGTGCAACAGCGCGGGATAACTCAGCACCTGAATGTCGGGCCCGGCAACGATCTGTATCACATTTTCGACGATCAAGCTCACGCCGAGCGACGCCATCACCACCGGCAGCACCGATCGCAGCCGCAGATAGACGTACTTGTGCAAGGCGATGCTGATCAACACCGCTGCAATGAGGGCGGCCACGACGCCCAGCGCCGTGCCGAGCGGGCCGTCACCGAGCGCCTTCACCACCCAGTAGCACGGATAGGCGGCGGCGATCGATACGGCGCCGAACGCGAAGTGCATCTCGCGCGTCGTGTAGAAAATCAGCGCGAAGCCGAGGGCAGCGACGCCGACTTTCGCGCCGGCGACGCCGCCCGCGACCAGCAGTTCCAGGAACAGGTTCACGGATTCGTGAACACAGGCTTCCCGTTGACGAATTCGTACTGCGACATGTCGAGCAGGATATTGCCTTCAGCGTCGAAGTTGATCTTTCCGATAGCGCCGGGCCAGTCTTTGACCTTGACGATATAGTCGCGCACGGCGCGCGGGTCGTTTCCGACCTTTTGCATCGCCTCCCCGATGAGGCGCGCGCCATCGTAGGCGAGCACATCGGTGATTGCCGGCGGGCGCCCCGCTTTCTTGGCGAACTTCGTTGCGAACTCCTTCGCGATCGGCGAACGTTCAGGGTCGAACTGGAGGCTCATGCCTCGCACGCCGTTGATCGCCGCACCCGCCGCCTTGACGTTCTGGGGGTCCATCATGAACGTATTCGAGAAGATCTTGGCCGTGATACCGATTTCGCGAGCCTGGGCGACGGAATAGCCCTCTTCGGGAATGTTGTTCAGGATGACCAGTGCCTCCGGGTTCGCGGCCTTGATCTTCAGGAGCTGGGTACGCAGGTCGAGCGCGCCCACCGGATTGCTCTCTACGTCGACGATCTTGCCGCCCGCAGCCTTGTACGCGTTCTGAAAGTACTCGGCGACACTCGTGCCGAACTGGTCGTCCACGTGGAGGACAGCGGCTGTCTTGAGGCCGAGCTTCTTCACCATGTATTGCGCGAGCTCGCTGCCGTCGCGATCGGAGAGCGCCGCGCCGTTGATGACCCACCGATTCAGGGAGCGAAGCTTGGGCGACACGCCGGCGAAGTTGTAGACCAGCCGCTTGCGCTCTTCGGCCACCGGCGCGAGCGCTAGGATCACCGGACTCGCGTTCGCGATCACTACCGACACGTCGTTGCGGTCCACAAGCTTCTCGAAGCCGACCAGCGCGAGTTGCGCCTGCTGCTGGTGATCTTCGTAGAAGACCTGGAGATCGATGATCTTGTTGTCGGCGAGCTCCTGCTTCGCGATTTCCACGGCATGCTGCACGCCCACCCCGAAATCGCCCGATACCCCGCTCAACTGCACGATTACCCCGACCTTGCCGGTCTTGAGACCTTGCTGACCGACTGCGGTGCCGGCGACGAGCATCGAGAACGACGTAAGCAGCGCTGTCATCCATAGTCTGCGGTTCATGAGTACCTCCTCCGTTTTGGTGTTCCAACCGACCGTGAATCAGCTTCCATCGCGAGGGGCCGAGAAGCCCGACGACATGGCGAGCGTGCCGCCGTCCACACTGAGCGCCTCGCCGCTGATCGAATCGGCCTGCGACGATGCGAGAAACAGGATCGCGTTCGCGACGTCTTCCGGCTGCGCCCCGCGCTGCAGGGGAATGCGCAATTCGCGCTGCCTCATCATCTCGGGGTTCTTGCTGGCCACGAACTTCGACAGCTCAGTGAACGTCAGGCCGGGGCACACGCAGTTGACGCGGATGTTGTATTGGCCCCAGTCGACCGCGAGCGCCTTCGTCAAGCCGACGACGCCATGCTTGGCCGCCACGTACGCGGCGCACCGGGGCACGGCCGCCAGGGCGGCGCCCGAGCCGACGTTGACGATCGAACCGTTTCGCCTGGGGATCATCGAGGCGACGGCAACGGTCTGCGCCCAGAAGAATGTCCCTGCGAGGCATACGTCGATCTCCCGCCGCCACACGTCCTCGGGCAACGTCTCGGGCGGATGGTACGACGTGATGGCAGCGTTGTTGATGAGCACGTCGACCCGGCCGTAAGCCTTCATGACAGCATCGACATTGTCCCCCACTTGCGACAGATCGCTTACGTCACCCGTGACGCCCATTGCCCCGGCGCCGATCTTGTTCACCGCGGCATCGACTCGCTCCCGGTCGAGATCGCACACCACAACCTGTGCGCCCTCCCCTGCCGCCATCTCCGCCGTGGTGAAGCCGATACCGCGCGCCGCGCCTGTTATGACGACGACTCGGTCCTTGAATCGCATCGGCGGACTTCGGTCAATGGCTACGGCTGAGCATTGCCGCCAGCTCGGCCGAGTCGGAAAGATCTTCCAGATGCAGGATGCAATCGATGGCGGCATCGGCCGCCTTGCCGCTCAGCACGCCTGACGCATTGGCCCTGAATTTTTCGGCGAGCCCCCCGTCGGTTGCGCGGGTCTGCGGCACGTCGTTCGGAATCCAGTTCGCGAAATCGACCGCATCCGCAAACGTGCGTCCGCGGGCGTGCACTTCGACGCGGGCCGGGCGGTGCTTGAGATTGCGCCTGCCGTCGACGACGAGATCCTGGTGGCGCAGCTCTTCGCAGCGAGGGTAGACGACCTGCTCCACACGCTTCATGAGGGCGCGAATCTCCGGATTCTCGATCGCTTCACGCCATTGCCATTGCGGCCCTCGCGGCACGCGGTGCGCTGCGACCGCGATGTTGTAAGGAAGGCTCGCGGCAGCCTCGACGTGGTCCTGGACATCGGTGTTCATGTAGCGCGGCAACGAGTTCATCGCCTCGTTCATCACCACGACCTTCGTTATCTCGTGGGCGCCGATGTCATGGTCATTGATGATCTTCACGAACACGTCCAGGGGTGTCTGGAACATGCCGCAGCACGGCCAGTATTTGTAACCAATGGCGAGGAATGCCCACTCGACCCCGAGCGCGTGGGTCATCTTGTCCCATTCGCACGATGGCGAGCCGTTCATGGCCCAGAAGCCGTATTCGCCGTCGAGCACGGTATCGTCGCCGCGATATCCCATTTCGGCAAAGCGTGCGGTCACGACGCCGGCTTCGGCGACCCATCCCGATGGCCCGTACTTCGGGAGGCCGGGATGGATCGTGTACGTGTACTTGTTGTGAGAGGCGATCGGCGCGTAATAGCCTGCGAGGCCGAGTGCGTGCCGCATTCGCTCCGCGTCGAGCCGAAGGATGCGGGCCGCGCCCGCCGTTGCGCCGAACTGGTTGCAGCCCATGCCGAAGCTGCGGGCGGGCAAACCGCCCGGCGGTCCGCGGAGGTTGCCCAGAGAATCTGCGATCCTGCAGGCCAACTCGTGTGCGACCGCCAGGCCGGCGACGAGCTCCTTGCCTGAAACGCGCTGGACCTCGGCCAAAGCGAGGACGGACGGGATCACATAGGGCGCAACGTGCGCGGGAGGCTGCAGCGCGCAGTAGTCGAGCGCGTTCATGAGCTCGCCATTGACGAACGCCGCCATAGCGGCCGGCATCCTGTCGTCCGTTCCGAAAACAGTGGCCTCGGGTCGGCCGGCGCTTTGCCTCGCCAGGTGGAGCGCCATCTCGCCCTTGTCGAGCTTCAGCCCGCCAAGGCCGCAGCCTACGGTGTCGAGCAGCAGGCGCTTGATCTCGTGTGCAACTTCGGCGGGCAGATCGGTGAACTGCAACCCCGCGCCGAATTCCGCCAGGGTCGCGGTAAAGTTCTCGGACATCGTTTGCATGCATCCGCAAGAGAGAAAGACATCACCAACGGTCGTGGTACCGCATTGCAGTGTCGGAAACCGCGACGTCCGTCGCTTTTCTCCCGCCGCAGCCGCACCGTGGATGGCGCACTCTGCATCGAGCCCGATCGTACGTCCAGACGTTTTTTATCCCTCGTGTGATAAGTCTGCCTAACCGCCTCCGTCACCACATGACCCGCTCAATCGATCGTGAGCTTGCGATCGGCGACGACTTTCTTGAGCTGGGTGTAGATCGCGTTTATTTCCGCCGCGAACTCGGCCGGCGAGCTCGCGACCACGACGGCGCCGCTGTCCTCGATTTTCTGCCGGATCGCAGGTTCCTCGACGGCCTTCCGTGTCGCGGCGTTCAGCTTCTCGACGACGTCCTTCGGGAGTCCCTTCGGCCCAAGGAGGCCGAAGTGGCCCATGTAATTGAGCTCGGGTAGCCCCACTTCCTTCAAAGTGGGAGTGTTGGGCAGTTCTTTCCTTCGCGCCGGCGCGGTGATCGCGATCGGAACCAGCTTGCCCTCCTTAACGAACGGATAACAGGAAGGCATGCTGTCCTGAATGATGTCGACCTGGCCGCCGACTACGGCGACGAGCGCCGGCCCGGCGCCGCGGAAGGGTATGTGCTTGATGGACGTTCCGGTGAGCGCCTTGAACGCCTCCATCTGCAGATGAATGATCCCGCCGACTCCGGGTGTCGCGTAGGAGTAGCGATCCGGCTTGCGTTTCAACTCCGCGATGAACTCCTGGAAATTCTTTGCGGGAAAGCTCGGATGCACGGCCAATATCGTCGGCGACGCCGCGACGTTGATGATCGGCGTTAGATCCGTCAGCGGGTTGTAGCCCGCGTTCGGATTGATTGCCGGGCTCGCCGCCGTAACCGAGGGGCTTGCCATGACGATGGTGTAGCCGTCCGGTGCGGCCCTTACGACTTCCATCGTCCCGATGATTCCGCCGGCGCCGCCTTTGTTGTCGACCACGACGGGCTGCCCGAGCTGCCGCATCATCGGCTCACTGATGACGCGCGCAACGACGTCCGTGGAACCGCCCGGCGCAAAGGGCACGATCATCCGTATTGGACGGCTCGGATAGGTGTCCGCCCACGCAAAATCGAATGCAACAACGGCCAGCGCACCTGCACTCGCCAGGAATGTTCGTCGTCTCATTTACAACTCCTCCGTCCAGGCCGATAGGTACTGGCGGCGCTGAATCCCCAATGCAGGCCGCGCCAGGGCGGCCAGGGCACGCGCACCGCAGGCGACTTTGGAAGCTTATTGGAAATCTCGCCGCCGGCTGTCGTGCGGGACTGACCCCGCACGTCACGACATCTCAAGCTGCAGACCACCCGCACCGGAATGGGTGCGCTGCATCTGAGATAAATCGACACGATGCGGTGAAACCAAGTGTCGGTCCAGACAGTTTTTCTTTATCTCAGATAACCGCGGCTAACGTGGTTCCACGATGCAAAGTCGGATGCAACAATTGCCGCTCGCACGCGCACCAGGTCATGCTCGACATCGACATCGCCCAATGGATCGGAAAGACCGATACCCCGGTCACCGACACGGTCACGGCCGCGCCCTGTGCCGCCCTCTCGGCCACGCTTGATCGACCTGCGGACCGTCCACCCGTGGGCACGCCATTGCCGCCTCTCTGGCACTGGCTCTACTTCCTTCCGTTGCACGCTCGATCGGACCTGGGTCCCGACGGCCATCCCAAGCGCGGCGGTTTCCTCCCGCCCGTTGCGCTGCCTCGACGCATGTGGGGCGGACGACAATTCGACTTCATCTCGCCGATACGCATCGGGGATCGGATCACCCGCACTTCGACGATCGTGGACATCAGGCAGAAACACGGACGGACCGGCCCTCTCGTTTTCGTCAAGCTCCGTCACGATGTTCGGCGCGGGACGGAAGCCACGCCCGCGATCGTGGAATTCCAGGACATCATCTACCGCGACGCCGCGAGACCTGGGGACACGCCCTCTCCCCCAAGCGCTCCAAAGCTCGAAGCGCATTGGCGGCGCCGATGCATTGCCGACGACGTTCTGTTGTTCCGCTTTTCCGCGTTGACATTCAACGCCCATCGCATCCACTACGATCGAAGGTATGCAACGGATGCCGAAGGTTATCCGGGGTTGGTCGTTCAGGGGCCATTGACCGCAATGCTGCTGCTCGACTTGCTGCGCGAAATGCTGCCCGACACAACCGTGCGCAAGTGCGAATTCCGTGCCTTACGTCCGCTGTACGACAACAGAGCGTTCGATCTTTGCGGCGCACGCGCAGCCGATGGCAAGGGCGTAGAGCTCTGGGCAGTAGATGACGAGGGCTGGGTCGCGATGGAAGCAGCGGCCGAGCTTGCATGATCGCGAGGCGGCGTAGTTAGCGCAGCTTACCATGGGCGTAAAAAAATCCGACTCGACTCCCACGCGACACGTAACGAGAATCCCGCAGACACCGCATCGGGGATTTGGGACATGGCGAGCATCAGCGGTCCGGCTAGACCATTGGCAGGTGTCAAAGTGGTCGAGCTCTGTCATCTCATCGCCGGGCCTTATTGCTGTCAGATGCTGGCAGACGAAGGCGCAACCGTGATCAAGGTCGAGCCCCCGCAGGGAGAGCTTACCCGTCACCGCGCTCCCGCACGGCGGACCCCGCAAGGCGAAGTCACCGCGTACTTCGCGTCACTCAATCGCGACAAGCGCAGCGTCGTCCTCGACTTGAAGAATCCCGAAGGCGGGCGGCTAATGACGCAGCTCCTCGAAACCGCGGATGTGTTCGTGACGAACATGCGTGTTGCCGCGCTCGAGCGGTTGAACCTGCATCCGAAGGCGCTCGCGCAGCGGTTTCCGCGACTGGTAGTCGTCACGATTTCAGGCTTCGGGATGGACAACGCCGGCGATCACGCCGATCGCGCGGGACTCGCCATCGTCGCCGAGGCCATGTCCGGCGCCACGGGACTCACCCGTGACCACCTGGGCAACCCCGTGTGGTGCGGGTTCGCGTTGGGCGATATCACGGCCGCCGTGGCGGCGCACGCCGGAATACTTCTGGCGCTGCGAAACCAGGAAAAATACGGCGTCGGCAAACTGATCGACCGGGGATTGGTCGAATGCATGTTGCCGATGGTGTCGGTCGCGATGGGCCGCGTCCAGGTCGAAGACGAGGCGTTATCCGACTTTGCGGGTTCGAACACCTTTCATGGCATCCCTTATGGCGCATTCCCGGCATCGGACGGAGGCGTGAGTATCGGCGTGAACCGAGACGACTTTTGGCGACGGCTGTGCGTGGCGATGGGCCGGCCGGAGCTGGGCACGGATCCTCGATATGCCAAGCACGCGGAACGCGCCAAGCGCCAGCGCGAGGTCTTCGAGATCACCGAGGAATGGACGCGCGTGCACACTCGCGCCGAAATCGTCGCGAAGCTCATCGAAGTCGACGTTCCGGTGGCGAGAATTCTCAGCATGAAGGAAGTCGTCGCGGACGATCATCTGCTGAGTCGGCGGGCGCTATGGCAGGTCGAGGACGGGCTCGGCGGCACGTTCACGCTGCCCGCAAACACCGCATGGATGGAGGTTACGGAGCACAATCCGCGCGTGCCGCGGCTGGGTGAGCATCGCGACGAGATCCTGCAGAGCGAGCTCGGCTTGTCCGCGGCCGACATCGCAAGGCTTCAGGATGCCGGAGCTTTCGGCGATCGGCAGTCGAGGCAGGCCGCGAAGAGCGCCGTCGATACGAGCCCATCGGCAATGCCTCTTTAGCCGATGGGCTGACGATGAGCGGGGTCGTCTCGCCAGCCGACCGTCTATGCAATATGGCGGTTCCACCCGCCGTCGACGTAGATTCGCTGCCCGGTGATGTAGCCCGAGAAGGGCGAGCACAGGAAGCAGATGAGCCGCGCCGCATCTTCGGGCTCCCCAAATCGTCCCACCGGCAGATCCTGCTGCAGGAACTTCTCCTGGTCTTCCTTCGTCGGCAGCCAGCGCGGGATGTGATGTTGCCTTATCTGCTCTGTCATCAATAGACCTGGCGAGACGCAGTTCACGGTGATGCCGTCGCGCCCGACCATGCGCGAGAGACCTTTCGCCCACACCTGCACGGCCGCTTTCGACGTCATCGACCCGCTGACGTGCGTCGGCTCGAGCGTGGAGGTCAAGTTGACGATCCGCCCGAACTTGCGTTCCTGCATCGCGGGAATGAACGCGGCGGCAAGCTTGCGCGGCGGAGTGAAATTCAGGGCGAATGCCTCGTCCCAGTCGCTATCCGGCGAGTCCCATGTCAGC
>DASPTZ010000003.1:0-15467 GCA_035623155.1 Casimicrobiaceae bacterium
CACGACGGCAAGCGTTACCGGATCGATCTTGCTCATTCCGAGGCCTCCTTGCACCGACCGCACCCTCCAACTCGCCACCGTGTCGGTCCCGCGTCAATCGCTCGCCGTCGCGCGGCCTCCGCACCGGCAGGGACCATTGCAGTGTCTATGTGTCGGCCGCCGCCATCGCTCGCGGACGCGCTCTTCGAGCCTTGGCTTCGCCCCGCTCGCTCAGGCGTCCTCTGGGCCTTGCTCGGCTTCGCCTCGCTCGGCGCGCTCATTGCGGCCTCCTTGCACCCTCGGCGCCAAAGACAACGGGTCAGCGTCGCCCGCCAGTCAATCGCGCGCCGTCGCGCCCTTCGGGCCTTGCTCGGCTTCGCCTCGCTCGGCGCGCTCATTCCTCCTCCTCGTGATGGCGCGTGGTGAGCGAGCGCCACAGCAGCACCGGGATGATCAAGGTAAACACGATCACTTCCTTGAATGCGCTCGCCCAGAACGAGGAGAACGACTCGAGCAGCCCGACGAGAAGCGAGCCCGCTGCGGCGAGCGGGTAGCTCGCCAAGCCGCCGACGATGGCGCCGACGAAGCCTTTGAGGCTCACCAGGAACCCCGAGTCGTAATAGACCGTCGTGATCGGACCGATGAGGACTCCGGAGACCGCACACAGCAGCGCAGCCAGGGTGAAGGTGATGCTTCCCGCCAGCGTCGGGCTCACGCCCACCAGCCGTGCGCCCACCCGATTGAGCGCAGTGGCCCGCAGCGCCTTGCCATACAGCGTGCGGTCGAAGAAAAGGTAGAGCGCGCCGATCAGCACCAGCGAGAACAGCACGATGAGGACGCTTTGCCCGCTGATGGTCATTTCGCCAACGCTGAACGACGCATCCGTGAATGCCGGCGTGCGCGATCCTTCGGCGCCGAAGAACCATAGCCCCAGGCCGATCATGGCGAAATGCACGGCGACAGACACGATGAGGAGCACCAGCACCGAGGCTTCCGCCAGCGGCTGGTAAACGACGCGATACAGAATGGGCCCAAGCGCAGTGACGATACCCACGGCAAGCGCGATCTGCACCGGGAATGGCAGCGACATGGGCGCCAGCGTCTTCACGCCAAGCGCCACTACCAGAGGCACACCGACGTAGAGCGCGAGGCGCCCAGGCAATCTCCGCCATTCGCCGCGCCGCAGCGCCGCGTAGAGCTCCATCACGCCGGCGAGCAACGCGAGCCCCGTCAGCAGCCCGACCGCGCCGGGCGCTTTGCCCTGCTGCAGGGCTGCAAGCGTCAGCGTAGCGTAGGTGACATATTCCCCGGCCGGCACGAAGATGACGCGGGTGACCGCGAACACCAGCACCAGCGCCAGCGCGAGCAGCGCATAGATCGCCCCGTTGGTGATCCCGTCCTGAGTCAGAAGCGCGGCGATCGACAGGTCCATGGCGTTGTGCCGAGCGTCAGCAACAAAAAACCGGCTGCGACGCCGCCGCAGCCGGTCCTTGTCTCGTTTGCACTACCTTACGAGCACCCACTTGCCGTTGTCAATCCTCACCATCACGCGCGCACGATTGTCGAGGCCGTTGTGATCACCGGCGCTCATGGTGAACATGCCGTGGGCACCTGGAAGTTCCTTGATGTTCTCCAGCGCATCACGCAGCGCGGCGCGGAACGCCTTGGTGCCCGGCTGCGCCTTCTTGAGCGCTTCCGGAATCGCGAGCTGAAGCAGCAGATACGCATCCCAGGCGTGACCGCCGAAGGTCGTGCGGCTGCCCGCCCCGTACTTCGCCTCGTACTTGTTGACGTAGTCGGCCGCCGACTTCTTCACCGGATTGCTGTCCGGCAATTGTTCGTACACGGCCATGGGTCCGACCGGAAAGAACGAGCCGTCGCCATCCTTGCCGACCACGCGCATGAAGTCAGGGTTGGCGACGCCGTGGGTCTGGTAGATCTTGCCCTTGTAGCCGCGTGCCACGAGCTCCTTGTGCGGAGTGGCGGCGGGCGTTCCCGAGCCGGCGATGAGGATGGCATCGGGCTTGGCGGCGAGCAGCTTGAGCACCTGCCCTGTCACGCTCGGATCGTTGCGGTTGTACTTCTCCTCGGCGGCGATCTTGATGCCGGCGGTCTGCGCCGAGCGCTTGATCTCAGTGAGCCAGCTGTCGCCGTAGGCGTCGGCGAAGCCGATGAAGCCCATCGTGGTCACCCCGTTCGCGCGCATGTGCACCGCGATCGCATCGGCCATCAGCGAATCGCTCTGCGGCGTCTTGAAGATCCACTTCGTCCAGGTGTACACGGGATTGACGATCTGCGCGGAAGCCGCCATCGAGATCATCGGCGTTTCGTTCTCTCCCGCCACGTCGCGCATCGCCAGCGAGTTGGGCGTCACCGTCGACCCGATGACGACGTCGACCTTGTCCTCGGAGATGAGCTTGCGGATATTCTTGACCGCCTCGGTCGTGTCGGACTTGTCGTCGAGGATGATGAAGTTGAGCCTCTGACCGCCGATCGTCGGCGAGCCGATCATCTCGAAGGTGCTCTTCTCCGGAATCCCCAGCGACGCCGCTGGGCCGGTCGCCGACAGCGTCACGCCCACGTTGATATCCGCAGTGGCGAGCCCGGATACGACAAGCGCGGCCACGGCTGCGCAGCGCAGAAGCCATTTCATGGAAGTCCTCCTCCCTTGACGATGGATTGGTTCAGTGACTTGGGGTCAACGCTTCAGCGAGTCGCGGATCTCGCGCAGGAGCACGACGTCCTCCGGCGGCGCCGGGGGGGCCGCGGGCTTGGCGTTGCGCAGACGATTGATCTGCCTGACCATGACATAGATGATGAACGCCAGGATCAGGAAGTTGATCGCAACGGTGATGAAGTTGCCGTAGGCGAACAGCGGCACGCCGGCCTTGGTCAGCGCTTCGTACGTCATCGGCCCGGCGTAGCCCGGCGGCGGCGCGCCGAGCGGAACGAACCAATTCGAGAAATCCAGCCCCCCGAAAATACGCCCGACCACCGGCATGATGAGGTCCTTGACCAGGGAATCCACGATCTTGCCGAACGCCGCGCCGATGATGACGCCTACGGCCAGGTCGACGACGCTGCCCTTGACCGCGAACTCGCGAAATTCGCTCGTGAACGACATATCGCTCTCCCCCTGCGCCTAGACAGCGGACTCGCCCGACTCGCCGGTCCGGATGCGCACCACCTGCTCGACCGTGGTGACGAAGATCTTGCCGTCGCCGATCTTGCCGGTGCGCGCCGCCCTGATGATCGCCTCGATGGCGCGCTCGACCAGTGTATCAGCGAGGATCACCTCGACCTTGACCTTAGGCAAGAAATCGACGACATACTCCGCGCCGCGATAGAGCTCGGTATGTCCCTTTTGCCGGCCGAAGCCCTTGACCTCGGTCACGGTGAGCCCCGTGACGCCGATCTCGGAGAGGGCCTCCCGGGTTTCGTCCAGCTTGAACGGCTTGATGATCGCTTCGACCTTCTTCATGGCGTCTCCTCGGTTGCGTCGGCCAAGGTTACACCAGGAGTCCCCGCCGCAACCAGTGCCGTTCCGACCGTCGGCCAAGGGGGAAAACCACGCGCATCGAACAGACCGCCACGCGCGTATTTCGAAGATTGCCGGAACGGTGCCAGCCCAGCCAGTTTGCCCTCGCGCCGACTCAGCGCGACGCGAGATCCTGCCATTCCGACCACGCCGAGGTGATCGGATAGCGCCAATCCTTGCCGAAGCCGCGCGGCGTGATGCGTATCCCCACCGCTGCTTGCCGCCGCTTGTATTCGTTCACCTTGATCAATCGGACCACCTTCGCCACGTCGGCAGGCGGCAGCCCGCGCGCGACGATGTCGGCGGGGCTCAGATCGTGCTCCACATAGGCCTCGAGGATGGCGTCCAGCACGTCGTACGGCGGCAAGCTGTCCTGATCGAGCTGATCGGCGCGCAGCTCCGCCGACGGGGGCCGGGTAATGATGCGCTCCGGAATCACCCGGCCCAGGCTGTTGCGATAGTGAGCGAGCCTGTAGACGAGCGTCTTGCTGATGTCCTTGAGCACTGCGAATCCCCCTGCCATGTCCCCGTAGAGGGTCGCGTAGCCCACCGCCATCTCCGACTTGTTGCCGGTGGTGAGCACGATCGACCCGTACTTGTTTGAGAGCGCCATCAGCAGGTTGCCGCGGATGCGCGCCTGGACGTTCTCTTCGGTCGCATCTTCCCGCAGCCCGCGGAACTCCTCGGCGAGCGCCTGCTTGTACGCTGCCATGATGGGATCGATGCGAATCTCGTCGTAACGCACACCGAGCCCGCTGGCCATCGCGCGCGCGTCTTCCAGGCTGATCGTCGCGTTGTACACCGACGGCAGCATCAGCGCCCGGACCCGCCCGGCCCCCAGCGCATCGACCGCCACGGCGAGCGTCAACGCCGAATCGATGCCTCCCGACAATCCGAGGAGCACGCCGGGAAAGCGGTTCTTCTCGACGTAATCGCGCACACCCATGGTGAGCGCGGCATAGACGTGCGGCTCGAGCCGCTCATCGATGTCGCCGCGAACCGCCTTGGGATCCGCACCATCGCACTCGACCAAGGCCAGCGTCTCGTGCCACGCCGGCAGTTGCTGCGCCAGCCTTCCTCTGCCATCCACGACGAACGATGCCCCGTCGAACACCAGCTCGTCCTGACCGCCGACGCGGTTGACGTACACCACCGGCAGGCCGCACTCCTTGGTGCGGGCGGTGACGATCCTCCGGCGAAGCGCCTGCTGTTGCGTGTGATAGGGCGAGCCGTTGGGGACGACCAGCAGCTGCGCGCCGGCGTCGCGTGCGACCCGCGCCGGTCCCGGGAACCACACGTCCTCGCAGATGATGATACCGACGCGAACGCCGGCGACGTCGATCACGCACGGATCGCCTCCGGGCTCGAAATAGCGTTCCTCGTCGAACACCGTGTAGTTGGGAAGCTCTCGCTTGCGATAGACGGCAGCGATGCTTCCGCCGCGAAGCACGGCCACTGCGTTGTAACACTTGCCCGACGCGACCTCGGGAAAGCCGACCAGGAGCGCTGGACTTTCGGTTGCGGCGGCCAGCCGCTCGATCTCCTGCCTGCACGCGGCGAGAAATGCCGGGCGCAGCAGAAGGTCTTCGGGAGGATAACCGCAGAGCGAAAGCTCGGGAGTGACGACCAGATCGGCGCCGGCGCGCCCGGCTGCTGAAGTCGCTTCCAGGATGCGCCCGGCATTGCCAGCAAGATCGCCGACCACCTGATTGAGCTGAGCGATCGCGATGCGCATCAATGCGTATTTTATCATGCTCGAGGCTTGCCCGACGGCACCAGCCACGCGACAATTGCAAGCGCAGCATGTCCTCGCTTTCGCTCTCGATCGTCGACTCCCTCGCGTCGATTTCCGCACTCGGCTGGAACACTCTCGCGGGCTCGAATCCGCTGCTCTCGCATGCTTTCCTGCACGCGCTACACGAGACCGGCTGCGCGTCGGAGAAGACCGGCTGGGTGCCGCGCTATCTCACGGCGCGCCGCGGCAGCGCGCTCGTTGGCGCGATGCCGCTCTATCTGAAGTCCCATTCGTACGGCGAATACGTCTTCGACTGGTCGTGGGCCGACGCCTATCACCGTCACGGGCAGCGCTACTATCCCAAGCTGCTGGCCGCGGTGCCGTTCACTCCGGCCACCGGGCCGCGGCTGATCGCCGCCGATCCCGCCACGCGGCGGCGGCTCCTCGACGCCGCGCTGGAGCTGCTCGCACGCGAGGGCTTGTCGTCGCTGCACATACTGTTCATGGGCGCAGACGAGGCAGCCGAGTGCGCGGCCGCCGGATTGCTGTTGCGCAACAGCGTGCAGTTCCATTGGACCAACCCCGGATACCGCGATTTCGGCGATTTCCTGTCGACGCTCAATCACGCCAAGCGTGCCAAGATCCGCCAGGAACGACGCAAGCTTGCGGCAACCGGCACTTCGTTCCTGCGCCTCACCGGGCGCGAGATCGACGCGGCGCAGTGGCGGTTCTTCTTCCGCTGCTATGTCAAGACCTATCGCGAGCATCACTCGACACCCTATCTCTCGCTGGAATTCTTCGAGCGTATCGGTCGCGAGATGCCGGACAGCGTGTTGCTCGTGCTCGGAATCAAATCCGGCAAGCCGGTCTGCGCCGCACTCGACGTGTTCAACGAGCGCACGCTCTGGGGACGCTACTGGGGCGCCACGGAATACGTCCCGGGGCTTCATTTCGAAGCCTGCTACTACCAGGCGATCGAGTTCTGCATCGAGCGGCGCATCGCGCTGTTCGAAGGCGGCGCGCAGGGAGTGCACAAGCTCGCCCGCGGCTTTCTTCCGGTGGCGACCCACTCGGCGCATGCGATCGCCGATCCCGACTTCGCGCGCGCTATCGCGAGCTTCGTTTCGCGAGAGCGCCGGGACGTGGCGCAGACCGTCGACGAGCTCGAGCGAGCGAGTCCCTTTCGCCGACAGGAAACGACCGCAGGCGACGTGCTAGACTGACGACGCCCGCGGCGTGCGGAGAGATCATCGGTAACTCTTCACGCCCGCGGGGGCTGTCGCGACAGAGGTCGCGATTGACAACTCTCGAGAACCATGAACTCGCTCCAGGGAAAGACACTGTTCATCACCGGCGCCTCGCGCGGCGTCGGCCTGGCGATCGCGATGCGCGCGGCTCTGGACGGCGCCAACATCGTCGTCGCGGCCAAGACGACCGAGAAGCATCCCACGCTGCTGGGGACGATTTATTCGGCGGCCGAGGAAATCGAAAAGGCCGGTGGCAGCGCGCTGCCGCTGCCGGTGGATATTCGCGACGAGACGACGGTGCGCAACGCGGTTCAGCAGGCAGTCGCCAAGTTCGGCGGCATCGACATCCTGGTCAACAACGCGAGCGCGATCAGCCTCACCGGGACGCTCGCCACGCCGATGAAGCGGTTCGACCTGATGTTCGCCGTCAACGTGCGCGGGACCTTCCTTTGCTCGCAGGCCTGCCTGCCCCACCTGCAGGCGGCCGCCGCCGCGGCACGCAATCCGCACATCCTGATGCTGGCGCCGCCGCTTAACATGCGGCCGCGCTGGTTCAAGGACCACGTCGCCTACACCATCGCCAAGTACGGGATGAGCATGTGCGTGCTGGGCATGGCCGAGGAATTTCGCGCTCAAGGAATCGCAGTGAACGCTCTGTGGCCGCACACGCTGATCGCGACTCAGGCGCTGACCATGGTTCCAGGGATGGCGGGGCGCGTCGACGGCTGCCGCAAGCCGGAGATACTCGCCAACGCCGCGCATGCCATCCTGACCCGCGACGCGAGGGCCGCTACCGGCAACTTCTACATCGACGACGAGGTGTTGGCAGAGGCCGGCGTTACCGACCTCTCGCGTTATGAAGCGAAGCCGGGGACCACCTTGATTCCCGACATTTTCATCGACTAGTCAGTTCGTCATTCCCGCGTAAGCGGGAATCCATGTTGCTGCTGAAAATGGGTCCCCGCTTTCGCGGGGACGACGATCTTAGTCACCGACTCGGGGAATTCTTTACGAGGCGGGCCTCAGCGATCACGTCGCGTGACCCGGACCTTGACCCTGGTTCGGTCCGCTGCGGCCGCCTCTGCCGCCGCGCCCTCGCCGTCCGCGACGTCCACGGTGGTTGGGACGGCCGCCCTGGCCGCCAAAGTGCGCCGCAGGCGCCGGCTCGGGCACCGCGCGGTTGCCGTCGACGTCTTCGGAGCTGGCCTCGGAGCTCGGCTCGTAATCGATGCGGTTGCCGTCGACCTCGCCCGGGGGCGTGTCGTGCTCCTCGCCGCGCTGCTCGCGCGATTCGCCCTCGGCTGGCCGATTGCCGCGTCCGTCGAAGGACTGCATCCCCGCCGCTTTGAGCAAGGCGTCGAGCCCTTCGCGCTCGAGCTCCTGCGTTTGTCCGCGCTTTAGCTCCGGCGGCATGGCCACGACACCGTAGCGGGTGCGAATCAGCCGACTCACCATCACACCCAGCACTTCGAGCAGTCGCCGCACTTCGCGGTTGCGTCCTTCCGGAAGCGTGAGCTTGTACCAGTGGTTGGTGCCCTCTCCACCGCCGTCGGCAAGGGAGAGCACCCTGGCCGGCCCGTCCTCCAGAGGAACGCCCTCGAGGAGCGCGCGTTCCTGCTCCGGGGTCAACGTGCCGACGGTACGCACCGCATACTCGCGCTCGATCCCGTAGCGCGGATGCATCAGCCGGTTGGCCAGCTCGCCGGAGGTTGTGAACAACAACAGGCCCTCGCTGTTGAAGTCGAGTCGCCCTACCGATATCCATCGGGCGTGTCCGAGTTTCGGCAGCTTGTCGAACACCGTAGGCCTGCCCTCAGGGTCGCTCCGGCTGACGATTTCGCCCGCCGGCTTGTGGTAGAGCAGCACGCGCACCCGCGGCGCCGAGAAGCGCAGCCGCACCAGCTCGCCGTTAATGCGTATCTGGTCGTTGGGGCCGACCTTCTGCCCGACCTCGGCCGGTTGCCGGTTCACCGTAATGCGCCCGGCGATGATCATTTCTTCGAGACCGCGCAACGACCCGTAGCCGCACTGCGCCAGCACCTTGTGCAAGCGCTGCGGCTCGGTGAAGACGGGCTCAGTGGAGCGTCGGTGAGGATTCTGCCGGTTGCGGTCGTCCGTCCGGCGCATCGGATGCGCCGACGTCGGCGCTTGCCGGTGTGTCGAGGATCGGGCTCGCGAGCGCGAGTTCGGCCTCGACGGCCTGTGGTGGGGCATCAGGTGGCTCCAGGAGGTGGGAAGTGTCGAGCTCCGCCAGGGGCGGCAATTCGGCCAGCGAGGTGAGGCCGAGGTCATCGAGAAACTGCTTGGTCGTGGCATACAGCGCCGGGCGGCCGGGTGTTTCCCGGTGCCCGACGATCTCGATCCATTGACGATCTTCCAGTGTCTTGACGATGTGCGTGGACACGCCGACGCCGCGGATCGCCTCGATGTCGCCACGCGTGACCGGCTGCCTGTAAGCGATGATTGCGAGCGTCTCCATGACCGCGCGCGAATAGCGCGGCGGCTTTTCGGGAGACAGCCGATCGAGGAACGGCTGGATCTCCGGCTTCGTCTGGAAACGCCAGCCGCTCGCGACCTGCGCAAGCTCGACGCCGCGTCCCGCCCATGCGGAGCGAAGTTCTTCGAGGAGCTTGCGGATCACGTCGGTTTCGAGCGGGGGATCGAAGAGCTTGGAGAGCTGGGCGAGCGACAGCGGCTCGCCTGCCGTAAGCAGCGCGGCTTCCAGGATGCCTTCGATCCTTCTCAACTCTTCGGTCATTGCAAAGTCGCGTAGCGACTCGGATGTTTGCTCTCCCAGCGGGAGAGGGGTCGGGGGTGAGGCTGCGGCATCACCGCTATGCCCATCCGTCAGCCCTCGGCTTCCAGCGCGAACGCCGGATCGCCCTTGCGTTGCACGTATATCGGCGCGTAAGGCTCCGCCTGCGCGATGTCCAACAGCTGCTCGCGCGCGAGCTCCAGTATGGCGAGGAACGTCACCACCAGTCGCGGGACGTCCACGCGAGGCTCGAACAGGGCCGTGAATTCGAAGAACCGCCCGGGCTCGAGCAGCTTGAGCAGCCGGATCATCTGGCTACGGACCGACAGCTGCTCCCGCGAAACGAGATGATGGCGGTTCGCGCGCGCTCTTGCAACTAGGCCCCCCCAGGCCGCCTTCAAGTCGTCCGGATGCACCTCCGGCAGCCGCGTTGCCGCCAGGCGGTCGAACCAGACCCGCACCAAGGCGAAGTCACGCTCGGCCAGCGGTAGCTCGTCGAGCTGCCTTGCCGCTGCCTTCATGCGCTCGTACTCGAGCAGCCGCCGCACCAGTTCCGCCCGTGGATCCTCGATCTCCTCGCCAGGAAGCGCAGGCGGCCTGGGCAGCAGCAACCGCGACTTGATCTCGATCAGCACCGCCGCCATGAGAAGGTACTCGGCCGCCAGCTCGAGCTGCGTCCGGCGCATCATCTCGACGTATCCCAGATATTGCCGGGTGAGCTCGGCCATGGGGATGTCGAGGACGTTGATGTTCTGCTTGCGGATCAGGTACAGCAGCAGGTCGAGCGGACCCTCGAAGCTTTCCAGAAAGACTTCCAGCGCCTCGGGCGGGATGTACAGGTCCTGCGGCAGCTCGAGCAGCGGCTCGCCGTAAACCTTGGCGACCGGCGCTCCCGCCGCCTGCGCAAGGTCCACCACCCGCTCTCCTGTGTCGCCGGCGGTCATGATTGCCCCTCATCCAGCATCACGAGAAGTTCTCGCTGGTCATGACCGCCTCCCTCACCCCCGACCCCTCTCCCGCTGGGAGAGGGGAGATTCGTCAGGCGCTCCGCGCCTTGCAAAGCATGGGTCACGAGTAGGCAATCCCGATGGCCTCACGCACGTCGCGCATGGTCTCCTCGGCGAGCTTGCGCGCGCGCTCGCAGCCGTCGGCAACGATCGCACGCACCAGCGAAGGATCGTCGAGGTACTTCTGCGCGCGCTCGTGAATGGGCTGCTGCTCCGCGATGATCGCGTCGATCACCGGCTGCTTGCATTCGAGGCATCCGATTCCAGCGGTGGTGCAGCCCTTGCGCACCCAGGCCTGGCGTTGCTCGTCGGAGTAGATCTGGTGCAGCGGCCAGACGGGACATTTTTCCGGCGTGCCGGGATCCGAGCGGTGCACCCGCGCCGGGTCGGTCTGCATGGTGCGGATCTTCTTGGTGATCGATGCCGGATCCTCGCGCAGGAAGATCGCATTGTCATAGGACTTGGACATCTTCTGCCCGTCGATCCCCGGCACTTTCGGGGTATCGGTGAGCAGTGGCTGCGGCTCGGGAAGGATCATCCGTCGCGAGCCTTCAAGGTAGCCGAACAACCGCTCGCGGTCGCCGAGTGCCAGGTTCTGCGCTTGCTCCAGCATGTCGCGCGCCGCTTGCAGCGCTGCTTGGTCGCCCTGCTCCTGGAAGGCGGTGCGCAGCGCTTCGTAGCGCTTGGCTCTGCGCGATCCCAGCTTCTTGATCGCGGCCTTGGCCTTGTCCTCGAATCCCGGCTCCCGGCCGTAGATGTAGTTGAAGCGGCGCGCCAGCTCGCGCACGAGCTCCAGATGCGACACCTGATCCTCGCCCACGGGGACCATGTTGGCACGGTAGATCAGGATGTCCGCCGCCTGCATAACGGGGTAGCCCAGGAACCCGTAGGTCGCCAGATCGCGATCGGAGAGCTTCTCCTGCTGGTCCTTGTACGTTGGCACGCGCTCGAGCCACCCCACCGGCGCGATCATGCCGAGCAGCAACGTCAGCTCCGCATGCTCAAGGATGCGCGACTGGATGAAGATCGTCGAGCGCGCCGGGTTGATGCCGACCGCCAGCCAGTCGATGAACATTTCCCACACGCTGTCCTCGATCCGCTCCGGCGTCTCGTAATGCGTGGTGAGCGCGTGCCAGTCGGCGGCGAAGTACAGGCATTCGTACTCCTCCTGCAGGCGCAGCCAGTTCTTGAGCGCCCCGTGATAGTGGCCGATGTGCATCCGGCCAGTCGGCCGCATGCCCGACAACACGCGGTCAGCGAACATTACTCAACGCTCGAAGGTTTCAGAGTCCGACAAGCAACCCGATGAGGTACTCGCCCAGGCGAACCAGCGGATACATCAGCGCCCCGAGAATGCCGGTCGCCAGAAGGAGGATCACGATCATGAATCCGTAGGGCTCCATGCGCGAATAGCTGACGGCCAGCGAGTGGGGCAGCAGGCTCACTGCGATGCGGCCGCCGTCGAGGGGAAGAATCGGCAACAGATTCAGCGCCATCAGCATCAGATTGACCTGCACGCCGACATCGGCCATCTCGAACATCCCGTCGCTTGCGGCGACGCCTCCCGGCGTGGCGAGGCGCAACAGCACGGCCCAACCCAGCGCCATGGCGAAGTTGGCGAACGGCCCCGCACCCGCCACCCAGAACATGTCTCGCTTGGGGTTTCTCAGGTTCGAGAAGTTGACCGGTACCGGCTTGGCCCACCCGAAGATGAACACCGGTCCACCGACAAGCTTCGCCATCGCGATCAGAAACCCGGGCACCGCGATCGTTCCGATGGGATCGATGTGCTTGAGCGGGTTCAGCGTGACGCGACCCAGCATCCAGGCGGTCTGATCGCCGAATTGCCGGGCGACGTAACCGTGAGCCGCCTCGTGCAGGGTTATCGCGAAGACCACCGGCACCGCCCACAGCACGATGGTCGCGAGTGACAAATCCATTGACCGGTAATTCTACCAGTTTGCCAGTCGGCGCCGATTTTCGCCGCGCTAAGGAACGTATGGGTCACGCGAGCGTAGCGAGCCCGAGACGCGCCGGATCGCCGCGGCCGATGCGAGTGAGCACCGGCGGCGACACGGCAAGATCGACTACCGTCGTCGGCTCGAGGTGACACGGCCCGCTGTCGATGATCAACTCGATCGCGTGCTCGTAACGCTCGCGAATCTCGTTGGGATCATTCAGCGGCTGCGTCGCTCCCGCCGGGATGAGCGTCGATGACAGCAGCGGCTCGCCGAGCTCGGCGAGCAGCGCATGCACCACCGCGTGCTCCGGAACGCGCACGCCGATGGTTCTGCGCCGCGGATGCTTGAGACGCCGCGGAACGTCGCGCGCAGCCGGGAGCAGGAAGGTGTAGCTTCCTGGCACCCCCTCCTTGACGATGCGGAACTGCCAGTTGTCCAGCGCCGCATAGCGGCCTATTTCGGCGAGATCGCGACAGACCAGCGTGAGATGGTGCTTCTCGTCGACGCCGCGAAGCGCCCGGATGCGCTGCGCGGCGGCGACGTCACCGAGGGGACAGCCAAACGCGTAGCTCGAGTCCGTCGGATAGGCGATGACACCGCCTCCGCGTACGATCGCCGCCGCCTGTCGAACGAGCCTGGGTTGCGGGTTGACAGGGTGGATTGAGAAGTACTGGGCCATGTAAGGAGCCTGGTTGAGGACCAGTGTCAGAGGCGGAGGTATCTTCGCTATATAATGGCCGCATATTCTAACGCTTTGGTTATATGGTGGAGGCTTCGTGAACCTTCAACAGTTGCGCTACCTCTGCGCGGTCGTCGACCACGGCCTCAATGTCTCCGTGGCGGCCGAGGCGCTCTTCACCTCGCAACCCGGCATCAGCAAGCAGATCCGCCAACTCGAGGATGAGCTCGGCGTGCCGATTTTCATCCGCCAGGGCAAGAGGCTCGCCGCGCTCACCGCGGGCGGGGAAGTCGTCGTCGCGACCGCGCGGCGGGCGCTGCAGGAGCTCAATAACCTCAAGCGCGTGGGCGCCGAGTTCAAGGCCGAGGATACCGGGACCCTGTCCATCGGCACGACGCACACCCAGGCGCGCTACGTCCTGCCGCCGGTGCTCAAGCGCTTCGCCGAGCGCTATCCGAAAGTGCATTTGCTGCTTCACCAGGGCAATCCGGTTCAGGTCGCCCAGCAAACCGCACGCGCCGAAGTCGATGTCGGAATCGCTACGGAAGCATTGGCGGATTTCGCGGAGCTGGTTACCCTCCCCTGCTACACCTGGAACCGTTGCGCCCTGGTTCCCAAGGGCCATCCGCTTACCAAGACCAATCCGCTCACGCTGGAAGCGCTAGCGCGCTACCCGATCGTCACTTACGACTTCAGCTTCACCGGCCGTTCGCAGATCAATGCGGCGTTCGCGGCCAAGGGGCTTACGCCGAACGTCGTGCTTACCGCGCTCGATTCCGACGTCATCAAGACCTATGTCGCGCTCGACTTCGGCGTCGGCATCGTCGCCCAGATGGCTTACGACCCTGCGCGCGACGCCCAGTTCGACAAGATCGAAGCGGGCCATTTGTTTGCGGCGAGCACGACGCGGCTGGCGCTCCGGCGCGGCGTCTACCTGCGAGGCTACGTCTACGATTTCATCAGCCTGTTCGCGCCCCAATTCGACCGCCCTGCGATCGAGGCCGCGTTGCGCGGCGAGGGCGAGCAATATGAACTCTGAGCGCTCTGCCTCGCTGGGCAGCGGATGAGCGAAGCAGCGGCGCGCAACTGGTCGCTCGCGGCACTGCTCGCGGCATTGTCGATGCTGGGCCCGTTCTCGGTCGACACCTACCTGCCGGCCTTTCACGACATCGGTCGCGACCTCCGCGTCCCGCAGCTCGCCGTGCAGCAGACGCTGTCTACCTACCTTTTCGCATACGCCTTCATGATGCTGTGGCAGGGAGCGCTGGCGGATTCGCTCGGCCGGCGCCCTGTCGTGCTCGCGGGCCTTGGAGTCTATGCGGTAGCGACGCTGGGCTGCGCAATCGCGGGAAACATCGAAACGCTGTGGCTTTTTCGCACTTTCCAGGGCCTGTCTTCGGGAACCGGCATGGTGGTCGGACGCGCCATCATTCGCGATCGCTTCCAGGGCGCGGAAGCGCAGAAACTGATGGCGCAGGTCACTCTGTTCTTCGGCATCGCGCCAGCCGTGGCGCCGGTGCTCGGTGGCGTGCTGCTCAACACGCTCGGCTGGCGCTCGATCTTCTGGGTGATGCTCGGGCTGGTGATCGGGCTCGGGCTATGGTCGCATCGTCGACTCCCGGAGACACTTCCGCAGCATGGGAGACCGTCGCTGGCGCCCGTCGAGCTGTGGCACCGCTACGTCGTCGTGCTGCGCCATCCCGATTTTCTGCTGCTTGCCAGCATTCCCGCACTCAATTTCGCCGGGTTCTTTCTCTACATCGCCAGCGCGCCGACGTTCCTGATGGATCGCCTCGGCGTGTCGAGCTACGGCTTCGCCTGGCTGTTCATACCCATGATCGCGGGCATCATGATCGGCGCGGCGATCTCCGGCCGCGTCGCGGGACGTCTTTCGGCGAGGCGCACGGTGTGGCTGGCCTATGCGCTGATGTTTTCCGGGGTCGCCTTCGACCTGGGCGTCGCCTGGTTCGTCGCGCCCGGGGTTCCCTGGCACGTGCTTCCGATCATGCTGTTCACCATGGGCAGCAGCGTTCTGATGCCGACCGCGATGCTGCTGCTCCTCGATCTTTTCCCGACCATGCGCGGCCTTGCGTCGTCGCTGCAGAGCTTCATTCATTTCGCGCTCGCTGCGGTCAACGCCGGCTCGATCGCCCCGCTGCTGGCGCAGTCGCTCAAAGGCCTGGCGCTCGGCATGGCGGGATTCACTGTGGCCAGCTTCGCGCTATGGCTAACCTATCAACGCCGTGCCGCGCGGCGGCCCGGAGGCTGATCTCGTGCTGCGCATCCTGTCGCTGGCGCTGCTGCTTTGTGCATCGATCGACGTAGCCGCGGCCGACGAACTTGGGACCATCGATCTCGCCATCAGCAGCCACCGGCTCGTCGCCGAGGTCGCCGCAACGCCGGCCACGCGCACGACGGGGCTGATGAACCGCTTCAGTCTCAAGCCCGATCACGGGATGCTGTTCGTGTTCCTGGAGCCTCAGCCGCTGGCCTTCTGGATGCACAACACCTACGTGCCCCTGTCGATCGCCTTCATCGGCTCCGACGGCCGCATCATCAACATCGA
>DASPTZ010000004.1:0-39407 GCA_035623155.1 Casimicrobiaceae bacterium
CGCGGTGCACTGCGACTTCCTGGAAGTGTGCTACCTCCTGCTCGAGGGTGAGCTGCCGAATGCGCAACAGAAGGCGGAGTTCCTGCACACGGTCACCCAGCACACCATGGTGCACGAGCAGATGAGCTCGTTCTTCCGCGGCTTCCGCCGCGATTCGCACCCCATGGCCATGCTGGTCGGCGTCGTCGGGTCGCTCTCCGCGTTCTATCACGACTCGCTCGACATCACCGACCCTTATCATCGCCACGTCTCGGCGATCCGCTTGATCGCCAAGCTGCCGACGCTGGTGGCGATGTGCCACAAGTATGCGCTCGGGCAACCCTTCGTCTACCCGCGCAACGACCTCTACTACACGGCGAACTTCATGCGCATGATGTTCTCGGTGCCGTGCGAGGAGTACAAAGTCAACGACGTGCTGGTGAAGGCGCTCGACCGCATCTTCATCCTGCACGCGGATCACGAGCAGAACGCCTCGACCTCGACCGTGCGCCTTGCCGGCTCGTCTGGCGCCAATCCGTTCGCGTGCATCGCCGCCGGCATCGCCTGCCTGTGGGGCCCGGCACACGGTGGCGCCAATGAGGCCGTGCTCAACATGCTGGCGGAGATCGGCGACGTCTCGAAGATCGGCGAGTTCATCAAGCGCGTCAAGGACAAGAGCGCCCACACCAAGCTCATGGGCTTCGGGCACCGCGTCTACAAGAACTACGACCCGCGCGCTAAGCTCATTCGCGAGTCGTGCCACGCCGTGCTCGGTGAGCTCGGGCGGCGAGACGATCGCCTTTTCAAGCTGGCGATGGAGCTGGAAAAGATCGCGCTCGAGGACGATTACTTCGTTCAGCACAAGCTCTATCCGAACGTCGATTTCTACTCGGGCATCGTGCAGCGGGCGCTCGGCATCCCGGTGAGCCTGTTCACGGCGATCTTCGCGCTGGCGCGCACCGTGGGCTGGATCGCCCAGTGGAACGAGATGATCTCCGATCCAGAGTACAAGATCGGGCGGCCACGGCAGCTGTATACCGGCGCCAAGCGCCGCGACGTGAAGCCGCTGGCGCAACGCTGACCACTCGATTCTGACAGGTGACGCGATGAAGATGATGGAGGAGTTGCAGCAAACGAGCACGCTCTTCGGAGGCAACGCACCGTTCATCGAGGAGCAGTACGAGCGTTACCTGTCGGACCCGGGCGCCGTCGGCGCCGACTGGAGGGCCTACTTCGACTCGCTGCGCGGCGGCGCTCACGACGTCGCGCACGCTCCCGTCGTCGAGTCCTTCATCCAGCTCGCCAAGAGCCGCAGGCTGACCGGCGGGATGGTCGACGCGCAGGCGATGCACAAGCAGGTGCTGGTCTTAAGGCTGATCAGCAAGTTCCGCACCCTGGGCATGTTCAACGCCGACCTCGATCCGCTGAAGCGGCAGGAGCGGCCGTACATCGCCGACCTCGACATCGGCACCTACGGCTTCACCGGGGCCGACATGGACACCGAGTACGACGTCGGGTCTTTCATGGGGGCGCCGCAGGGAGCCCCGCGTATGCGGTTGAAGGACCTGATCGCGGCGCTGCAGGAGACTTACTGCCGAACCTTCGGCGCCGAGTACATGTACATGTCGGACACGGCGCAGAAGCGCTTCATCCAGGAGCGGCTCGAGCCGCTGCGCTCGCGCCCGAGCTATGCGCCGGAATTCCGCAAGCACGTCCTGGAGCGCCTCACCGCCGCCGAGACGCTGGAGAAGTACCTCGGCACCAAGTACGTCGGTCAGAAGCGCTTTTCCGGCGAGGGCGGCGACACCATGATCCCGATGCTCGACCACCTGATCCAGAAGTCCGGCGCTGCCGGGGTCCAGGAAATGGTGATCGGCATGGCGCACCGCGGGCGGCTGAACGTGCTCGTCAACACGCTGGGCAAGATGCCGGCCAGCCTGTTCGCCGAGTTCGAAGGCAGCCAGGCGATCGATCTGTCGGCGGGCGACGTCAAGTACCATCAGGGCTTCTCGTCGGACGTCGTGACCCCCGGCGGACCGATGCATCTAACGCTGGCGTTCAATCCTTCGCACCTGGAGATCGTCAACCCCGTGGTCGAGGGCTCGGTGCGCGCGCGGCAGGACCGGCGCAAGGATCCGACCTGCGACCAGGTGATGCCGGTGCTCATCCACGGCGATGCAGCGATCGCGGGCCAGGGTGTGATTCAGGAGACGCTCAATCTTGCGCAGACGCGGGGTTTCCGCACCGGCGGCACCATCCACATCGTCGTCAACAACCAGATCGGCTTCACGACCTCCGATCCACGCGACACGCGGGGGACGCTGTACTGCACCGACGTGGCGAAGATGGTCGAAGCGCCGATCTTCCATGTCAACGCGGACGACCCCGAGGCGTGCCTGCTAGCGATGGAGGTGGCGATCGAGTTCCGCCAGAAGTTCGACAAGGACGTGTTCATCGACCTCGTGTGCTTCCGCAGGCAGGGCCACAACGAGGCCGACGAGCCGATGATCACGCAGCCGCTGATGTACAAGTCCATCCATCGACACCCGGGCACGCGCGCGCTCTACGCGAAGCGGCTGATCGATGAAGGGGTGGTCACCGGCGAAGAGGCGGACGCGATGATCGCGACCTACCGCGCCGCGATCGACAAGGGAAACGCCACCAACACGACCATCCTCTCGAACTACAAGCCGCCCTTTGCGGTCGACTGGAACCGCTTCGTCGGCAAGCGCTGGAGCGACGCAGCAGACACCCGCGTCCCGATGAAGAAGCTCAAGAGCCTGGCGCAGAAGATCACCACGCTGCCGGCCGACTTCAAGCTCCACCCGCGGGTGGAGAAGGTTTTCGCCGACCGCCGCGCGATGGGCGAGGGCGAAATGCCGCTCGATTGGGGAATGGGCGAGATGCTCGCCTACGCGACACTCATCGATCAGGGGTTCGGGGTGCGACTGTCGGGGCAGGATGCCGGGCGAGGCACGTTCTCGCACCGCCACGCCGTGCTGCACGACCAGAATCGCGAGAAATGGGATGCGGGGATCTGGGTGCCGCTGCAGCACATCGGCGAAGGGCAGCCCAAATTCGAGGTCATCGATTCGGTGCTGTCCGAGGAAGCGGTCCTGGGATTCGAGTATGGCTATGCGACCTCGGAGCCGAACAAGCTGGTGGCGTGGGAAGCGCAGTTCGGCGACTTCGCCAACGGCGCGCAGGTGGTGATCGACCAGTTCATCGCGGCGGGCGAGGTCAAGTGGGGTCGCGTCTGCGGATTGACGCTGCTGCTGCCGCATGGCTACGAAGGGCAGGGTCCGGAGCATTCGTCGGCACGCCCGGAGCGTTACCTGCAGCTCTGCGCGGAGCACAACATGCAGGTCTGCGTGCCGACGACGCCGGCGCAGATCTTCCACCTGCTGCGGCGGCAGATGGTGCGCGACTTCCGCAAACCTCTGATCGTGATGAGCCCGAAGAGCCTGCTGCGGCACAAGGAAGCGGTGTCCTCGCTGGAAGATTTGGCGGAAGGGCATTTCCAGACGGTGATCGGCGACGCCGGCATGGCACCGGCGAAGAGCGTGAGGCGCGTGATCGTGTGCAGCGGGAAGGTCTACTACGACCTAGTGGCTTTCCGCCGAGACAACAAGATCGCCGACATCGCGGTGATCCGGCTCGAGCAGCAGTACCCCTTCCCGCACGCCGACTTCAAAGCCCAGATCGCAGCCTATCCGGGCGCCAAGGAAGTCGTGTGGTGCCAGGAGGAACCGCAGAACCAGGGCGCGTGGTACCGGCTGCGCGCGTACCTGCGCGCCGACATCCTCGCCGAGCAGGTTCTCGCCTATGCGGGAAGGCCCATCTCGGCGTCGCCCGCGGTCGGCTACATGGTCAAGCACCTGGCGCAGCAGCGTGAACTCATCCTCGACGCCTTTGCGAACAAGCTATCATCCGGCGAAATGGTCACCGCGCACTGATCGGAATTAGTGGCCTGTAACGGCTAAATCAATAGTGTCTGGCTTGCGCTCCAGGCCGATCACTGTGTTGCCAAAGCTCGCAAGGGGGCCTACCCTTGCTTCGCTTCGTCGCCTTGCGCTCGGCCCGGATCGCGGCGCCATACCACTGCCGTTCACTACCGATTCAACCGTTACAGGCCACTAGTCATGCTCGTCGAAGTCAAGGTGCCCGTGCTGCCGGAGTCGATCACCGAGGCGACGCTCGTCAACTGGCACAAGAAGGCGGGTGAGCAGGTAAGGCGGGACGAGAACCTGATCGACATCGAGACCGACAAGGTCGTGCTCGAGCTGCCCGCACCGGATTCAGGCGTGATCGCCGAGATCCGCAAGCCGGACGGCGCCACGGTGACCGCGCAGGAAGTGATCGCCGTCATCGACACCGCCGCCAAGGCCGAGGTCGCCGCATCGGGAAGCGCAACTGCGGGGAGAGCGCCGCAGGCTTCCCCGGCGGAAGCCACTGTCCGTGAAACGCCTCCGCCTGGCGCAGCGAAAGCTCCCGCCGGAGAAGCGCCGCCGGCGATGCCCTCGGCGCGAAAGCTCATGGCCGATCAAGGTGTAGACGCAGCAAAGGTCGCCGGCACCGGCCGGGCAGGCCGGATCACCAAGGCAGACGTGCTCCAAGCGGTCGAGGGGCGCAGCGCACCGGCAGAGAGGCCGCCTGCGCCAGCGCCACAGCCCGTCGCCAGGGCGCCTGCAGCGCCGCTGCCGGCGAGCCTGGGCGGGCGCCCCGAGCAGCGCGTCCCGATGTCGCGCCTGCGGCAGCGGGTCGCCGAGCGCCTTGTGCAATCGCAATCCATCGCCGCCATCCTCACGACGTTCAACGAAGTGAACATGGCGGCGGTGATAGAGCTCCGGAACCGCTACAAAGAGCGCTTCGAGAAGGAGCACGGAATCAAACTCGGGTTCATGGGTTTTTTCGTCAAGGCCGCGGTGCACGCGCTCAAGAAATTTCCTGCCGTCAACGCCTCCATCGACGGAGCCGACATCGTCTATCACGGCTACTTCGACATCGGCATCGCGGTGGGCAGTCCGCGCGGACTGGTCGTGCCCATCCTGCGCGATGCCGACCAGCTCACCATCGCCGAGATCGAGCAGCAGATCGGCGACTTTGGCAAGCGCGCGCAGGAGGGCAAGCTCACCGTGGAGGAATTGACCGGCGGCACGTACACCATATCGAACGGCGGAGTGTTCGGCTCGATGCTGTCAACGCCCATCATCAATCCGCCGCAATCGGCAATCCTAGGCATCCACGCGACCAAGGAGCGCCCGGTGGTGGAGAACGGGCAGATCGTCGTGCGGCCGATGAACTACCTGGCGCAGTCGTACGACCATCGGATCATCGACGGACGCGAAGCCGTGCTGTCGCTGGTTGCGATCAAAGAGGCGCTGGAGGATCCGGCGCGCATGTTGCTCGACCTGTAGCATCCCAAGGCGCGATCAACCTCGATGCGGAGCACGCAGTAGCTTTGTAATGGCGGATCAATTCGACGTCGTCGTCATTGGCGCTGGCCCTGGCGGCTACATCGCCGCGATCCGAGCGGCGCAACTCGGCTTCGCGACCGCCTGCATCGACGATTGGAGCAGCGCTGAAGGAAAACCCGCCCCCGGCGGCACCTGCACCAACGTCGGCTGCATCCCTTCCAAGGCGCTGCTGCAATCCTCGGAGAATTTCGAGCACGCCGGCCACGCCTTCGCCGAGCACGGCATCGAGGTGAAGGACATCGCGCTCGACTTGAAGCGCATGCTCGCGCGCAAGGACAAGGTGGTGCGCCAGAACAACGACGGCATTCTCTACCTGTTCAAGAAGAACAAGATCCGGTTCTTCCACGGCGTCGGTGGCTTTTCCGGCGGATCTGCCGGAGCATGGCAGATCAAGGTCTCCGGCCCCGGAGAAGCGGCGCTCACCTCGAAGAACGTGATCATCGCCACCGGCTCGAAGCCGCGTGCGCTGGCGGGAGCGCCCTTCGATAACAAGCTCATCCTCGACAACGAAGGCGCGCTGGCGATTCCCAGCGTGCCCAAGCGCCTCGGCGTCGTCGGCGCGGGGGTGATCGGCCTGGAGATGGGAAGCGTGTGGCGTCGACTGGGAGCTGAGGTCACGATCCTCGAAGTGCTGCCGGTGTTCCTCGGCGCGGCCGACGAAGCGGTGGCTGCCGAGGCCTGGAAGCAGTTTACGAGGCAGGGCCTCAAGATCGAGTTGGGCGTCAACATCACCCGCATCGCAGGCGGCAAGGACGTGACGGTCGACTACACCGATGCCAGCGGCAAGCAGCAGAGCGCGCGCTTCGACAAGCTGATCGTGTCGATCGGCCGCGTCCCGCATACGGCCGGCCTCGGCGCCGACGTGGTCGGGCTCAAGCTCGACGAGCGCGGCTTCGTCGTCGTCGACGGCGAATGCAGGACCAACCTGCCCGGCGTGTGGGCGATCGGCGACGTCGTGCGCGGTCCGATGCTCGCGCACAAGGCGGAGGACGAAGGGGTGGCAGTGGCCGAACGCATCGCCGGCCAGCACGGCCATGTCGACTTCAACACGATTCCCTGGGTGATCTACACCTCGCCGGAGATCGCCTGGGTCGGCCAAACCGAACAGCAGCTCAAGTCCGCAGGCATCTCTTACCGCTCGGGATCGTTTCCCTTCAGCGCGAACGCCCGGGCTCGAGCGATGGGCGACCCTCGCGGCTTCGTGAAGTTCCTGGCTGATGCGAAGACCGATCGTATCCTTGGAATGCACGCCATCGGTCCCATGGCCTCCGAGTTGATCTGTGAGGGGGTGGTTGCGATGGAGTTCGGGGCGGCGAGCGAAGACATCGCGCGCATCTGCCACGCTCACCCGTCATTGTCCGAGGCCGTCAGGGAGGCGGCTCTTGCAGTCGACAAGCGCACGCTCAACATTTGAGATCGCAGCGAAGCGAGTCGTGAAGGACGACAATCGGAGCCTCGCTGCCGCAGAGCTCGGCGCACTGCGCGAGCACCTCGCGCAAGAGCTCGCACGCCGAAGGATCGTGCTCGATGCCGCGCAGGAGCGCGCGGTCGATCGCTTGCAGCGCCTCTATGACGAGCTGGTCGAGTTTCGAAACGCCCGCCGATCGCTGCTTCGCCGCTGGCTCAATCCACCCGTTCCTCCCCGGGGCGCATATTTCTTCGGCGGCGTTGGGCGTGGAAAGAGCTTTCTCATGGACGCGTTTTGCGCGGCGGTGCCGCTGCGGCGCAAGACCCGCGTGCACTTTCACGCGTTCATGAAAGGCGTGCACGACGAGTTGCGCGCCCACGCGAGGACGGTCGATCCGCTCGCCGCGGTGGCGGCGCGCATCTCACACCGCCACCGGCTGATTTGCTTCGACGAGTTTCACGTCTCCGACGTCGCCGATGCGATGATCCTCGGCCGTCTGCTCGGCGGGCTGTTCGAGCGCGGGACGGTTTTCGTGATGACCTCCAACTATCGCCCCGCGGACCTGTATCCTGACGGCCTCCAGCGCCAGAAGCTGCTGCCCGCGATCGCCCTTATCGAGCGCTGGCTGGACGTGGTCGAGATCGACGGAGGTGTGGACTACCGTTTGCGAGAGCTCGAGCACGGCGCGTGCTACTACGTCGGCCCGCCCCGGGCGGCTGACGCCGAGTTGGGCGCGTCATACGAGCGCATGCGGACCGCCGGAGACGAGAATCCGCGGCTGGCCATCGAATCCCGCACCCTGAAGGCGAGGAGGCGCGCGGGCAGCGTCGTCTGGTTCGACTTCGCCGCGCTCTGCGAAGGGCCGCGCTCCCAGCTCGACTACCTGGAGATCGCCCGCCGCTTCGCCGTGGTCATCGTCTCCGACGTGCCCCGCCTCACCCCCGAAATGGGCGACGCCGCGCGGCGCTTCACGTGGCTCGTCGACGTGCTCTACGATCATCGGGTAAAGTTGCTCCTGTCGGCCGCGGTACCGGCGGAAGAGCTCTATCGCGAAGGGCCCAACAGCCAGGATTTCCAGCGCGTCGTCAGTCGCCTCATCGAAATGCGCACCCACGATTACATGGCGCTGCCGCACATGGCGGGCGAGGCCACCACGGCGCCGCTCTGACCGGAGCCTCAAGGAGGAGAAGACACCCATGCAGACCGTTCAGCACTTCAAGGCGTACCGGACTTTCCAGGAGGATGGCGTTGTCCGCAGCCGCTTCGTCGAGATGGCGCCCGACGAGCTCGATCCGGGCGACGTGCTGGTCCGAACCAAGTACTCCACCATCAACTACAAGGACGCTCTGTCGTACAGCGGTGCGGGCAAGATCATGCGCAAGTACCCGACCGTCGGCGGGATCGACATGGCGGGCACAGTGGAGACCTCCGCGGACCCGCGCTTCAGGCACGGCGACAAGGTGATCGTCCACGCCTACGACATGGGCGTGGCGCACGACGGAGGCTACGCGGAGTATGTCCGGGCGCCCGCAGACTGGATCGTGCGCAGGCCTTCGGACATGACCGCCTTCGAGGCGATGACGCTGGGGACTGCGGGCTACACCGCGGCACTGGCGATCGAGCTCATGCAGCACAACGGTCTCAGGCCGGCCAACGGCCCGGTGATCGTCGACGGCGCCACCGGCGGCGTAGGCAGCGTCGCGATCGATATCCTTTCCAAGCTCGGCTACCACGTCGTCGCCCTGACCGGCAAGACCGAGGAGGAGAGCTACCTCAAGTCCGTCGGCGCAAGGGAAATCCTCGCGCGCCAGAGCATCGATCTCACCAAGATCCGGCCCCTGGACAAGGCCACCTGGGCAGGCGCAGTCGACAACCTGGGCGGGGACTTGCTGGCCTGGCTGCTGTCGACCATGAAAGTAGGGGGCACGGTGGCCAGCGTCGGCCTGGCCGCGGACGCCAAGCTCAACACCACCGTGATGCCGTTCATACTGCGCGGTGTGCATCTGCTCGGCGCCGATTCGGCGAACACGCCGATGCCGCTCCGGCAGGAGCTCTGGGACCGGCTGGCGCGAGAGTGGAGGCCTTCGCGTGTGCAGTCCAAGGTCAGGACCATCGACTTCGCCGAGCTGCCGACTCACTTCGACGCATTCCTGAAAGGCATGGTCCGCGGCCGTACCGTGGTGCGCATCGGGGCCGACCGGGCCGGTAACTGAAGCAGCCGGTTCCACGGGTTGGCGGCGATTCACGCGAGGGTTGATCCGGCGCAAGGTGTCCGGCGGCGAGCCGCCGTAGGCTCGCCGAAACCCTCCAGGAGGACGTGATGGCCACCTACGTAGACACCCACCGCCGCTCGCTCGCCGACGTCGACGGATTCTGGCGCGAGCGCGCCGCGTTGATCGACTGGCAGACCCCGTTTTCGAAGGTTCTCGACTACAGCCGTCCGCCATTCGCGCGCTGGTTCGTGGGGGGGCGCCTCAGCCTGTGCCACAACTCGGTCGACCGGCATCTCGCGGCTCGCGGCGGACAGCCCGCGCTGATCTTCATCTCGACCGAGACCGCTCAGCGCAAGAGCTACACCTATCGCGAGCTCCACGCGGAAGTGAACCGCCTCGCCGCCATGCTCAAGGCGCAGGGCGTCGGCAAGGGCGATCGGGTGCTCATCTACATGCCGATGATCCCGGAGGCGGTTTTTGCGATGCTGGCGACCGTGCGCCTAGGGGCGATCCACTCGGTGGTGTTCGGTGGCTTCGCGGCGGCGAGCCTTGCGACGCGGATCGACGATGCGACGCCCAAGGTCATGGTTACCGCCGACGCCGGAATGCGCGGCGGCAAGGCGGTGCCCTACAAGCACCTGGTCGACGAAGCGTTGCGGCTGGCCAAGAACCCGCCCGCCAAGGTGATCATCGTCGACCGCGGGCTCGATCCGGCGATGAAACGCACGCCTGGACGCGATCTCGACTACGCCACGCTCGTTGCCGAGCACGCGGGTGCCGACGTGCCGTGCGTGTGGGTGGAGTCGTCGGAGCCTTCGTACATCCTCTACACATCGGGAACGACGGGCAAGCCCAAGGGCGTGCAGCGCGACACCGGCGGCTACGCGGTTGCGCTGATCGCCTCCATGCGCGACATCTACTGCGTCGAGCCAGGAGACACGATGCTCACCACCAGCGACATCGGCTGGGTGGTGGGGCACTCGTACATCGTTTATGGGCCGCTGCTCAACGGTTCGACGACCATCATGTACGAAGGACTGCCCATACGCCCCGATCCGGGCATCTGGTGGCAGATCGTCGCCGAGCATCGCGTGCGCACCATGTTCAGTTCACCGACCGCCATTCGCGTGCTGAAGAAGCAGGACACGGCGTACATGAAGAAGCACGACCTCTCGTCGCTGCGCTACCTCTTCCTTGCGGGGGAGCCGCTCGACGAGCCGACCGCGCGGTGGGCAGCGGATTCGCTGGGGGTGCCCATCGTCGACCATTATTGGCAGACCGAAAGCGGCTGGCCGATCCTCACCGCGTCGCCCGGCATCGAAGACACTCCGCGGAAGTTCGGCAGCCCATCGTTCCCGGCGTGCGGCTACGACGTGCGGTTGCTCGACGAGGCGACCGGCAAAGAGGTCGGGGTCGATGAAAAGGGCGTGCTCGCGATCGTTCCGCCGCTGCCCCCAGGCTGCATGACCACCGTGTGGGGCGACGACGCGCGGTTCGTCAAGACCTATTTCGAAACGGTGCCGGGCAGGATGGTCTACTCCACCTTCGACTGGGCTACCCGCGACTCCGATGGCTACTACTTCGTGCTCGGCCGCACCGACGACGTGATCAACGTTGCGGGGCATCGCCTGGGCACACGTGAGATCGAGGAAGCGGTGCAGGCGCATCCGGGCATTGCCGAGGTGGCGGTCGTGGGTGTGGCGGACTCGCTCAAGGGCCAGCTCCCCGTAGCGTTCGCCGTGGTCAAGGACCCGGCGCGCGTCGCCGACGCGGGCGGGGTGGCGACCATGCGCAAGGAGGTAATGGACACGGTGGACCGCGAGCTGGGGGCGATCGCGCGGCCCGGGGCGGTTCATTTCGTTACCCTCCTGCCCAAGACGCGTTCGGGGAAGCTGCTGCGCCGCTCGATCCAGGCGCTCGCCGAGGGCCGCGATCCGGGAGACCTTACCACTATCGAGGACCCGGGGGCGCTCGAGCAGATCCGCCAGGCGCTCGCCGGGCCGTAGCCTGGGTTGAGGCGCAGCCGAAACCCAGGATGATCACGAAGCGCAATCCCGGGTTTCGCCCTGCCGGCTCTACCCGGGCTACAATTCGCGCCGGCGTCCACTCCCGTGCCTACCCCCCGTTCAAGCGGCGCGCCGCCGCACGTGCCGCTCGCCCGCGCAACGCGTGGCGACGCGGTTGACAGCGTTCACTATGGCTCGGTCGCGGTGGTTGACGGCGAGGGGCGGCTGCTGTTCGCCGCCGGCGATCCCCACTACCTGACCACGACGCGCAGTGCGCTCAAGCCGCTGCAGGCGCTGCCCTTTACGGCCGCCGGTGGCATCGAACGCTTCGGATACTCGTTGCCGCAGGTCGCCCTGTTGTGCGCGAGTCACTCCGGCGAGCCGCGCCACGTCGAAGCCGTCGAGGACATGCTCCGGCGCGCGCGATGCAGCGCGGAGGATCTCCAGTGCGGTGTACATCCGCCTTTGTACTACACGGCACACGAAGAGTTGCCGCCTGCCGGTGCGAAGTTCAGTCCGTTGCACCACAATTGTTCCGGCAAGCATGCCGGCATGCTCGCGTATTGCCGGCTGTGCGGCCTTCCATCGGAGTCGTATCTGGCCTTCGATCACCCCCTGCAGCGGGCGATTCGACAGGCGGTCGCTCACCTCACCGGTGTGCAGGAATCCGCACTCGTCGCCGGGATCGATGGCTGCTCGGCGCCCAACTATGCAGTTCCGTTGGATCGGCTCGCGTTTGCGTACGCACGCATGGCAAGCGGACGGGAGGATCCGCGCTACGGAAATGCGCCCGCCATGCTCGCCGCAGCCATGACGGCGCACCCGGAGATGGTCTCTGGCGAAAAGCGGAACGATCTCATTCTGATGCGCGCAGGGCGCGGGGACTGGGTGACCAAGGTTGGGGCCGAGGGCGTCCAGGGCATCGGAGTCCTCAGCAAAGGGTGGGGAGTCGCGGTCAAAGTGGTTGACGGAAACGCTCGGGGATTGCACCCGGCGACGGTCGCCGTGCTCGACCAGCTCGGCCTGCTCGATCCGGCGCAAAGAACCGAACTATCGGAATGGGGCGCCCCGGCGGTCCGCAACTACCGCGGGATCATTACCGGGCGCGTGGAACCTGTCGTCACTTTGGAGGAACGCGCATAGATCGGGGCAAAGCCCCTTGTTCTGACTGAACTTCCCGATCGACTAGCGGTCTAGCGGTGCAGGCTGGCTCGCGCAGTGCCGGTCCGGCGCCGCGGACGGCTCGGCTATACTGCTGGCGGGTGTCGCGCCCACCGCTTTGGTGCGGCGACAACAACGAACGATTCAGGGACCGCCTGCGGATGGCTGACCGCGAAGTAGATCAGCAGCTGGTCGATCGCGCGCAGCGTGGTGACAAGCACGCTTTCGAGCTGCTGGTCCTGAAGTACCAGCGCAAGCTGGGACGGCTGCTGGCACGGCTGGTGCGTGACCCAGGCGAAGTGGAGGACGTAACGCAAGAGGCTTTCATCAAGGCCTATCGCGCACTACCTTCGTTTCGTGGCGATAGTGCGTTTTATACGTGGCTGTACAGGATTGCGATCAACACGGCGAAGAACTACCTGGTCGCAATGGGCCGACGGGCGCCGACGTCGACAGGTTTCGATCATGAGGAGGCGGAGAACTTCGAGGATGCGGAGCAATTACGCGATGCAGCGACCCCGGAGGACGAGCTGCATGGCAAGCAGATAGCGGCCACCGTCAACAGGGCGATGGATGCGCTGCCCGAGGACTTGCGAACGGCGATTACGCTGCGTGAGATCGAGGGCCTGAGTTACGAAGAGATTGCCAACGTGATGAATTGTCCGATTGGCACGGTGCGCTCCCGGATCTTTCGGGCGCGCGAAGCGATCGCGGAGGAGTTGCGGCCGCTCTTGGGGACCGACAAGGACCGGAGATGGTGATGGACAAGCAAGCTGAGCCGAAGCCGGAGGAAATCTCGCTTCTGATGGATGGCGAGCTCGACGCCGATCGCGTCGACCGCCTCTGCGCGGGCCTGGGTGAATCAAGCTGCAGGGCAACGTGGGTGTGCTACCACGTGATCCGCGACGCGCTGCATGGGTGGAAAGGATCGACCCATGACTTCGTAGATGCCAAGGCCTTTTATAGGCGGCTTGAAGCCGAGCCAACCGTCCTCGCTCCGCGACGACGGCCGGCGCCTGCCGCGATCGCCTTGGCTGCAGCGGCAACGGTCGCGGCGGTCAGCCTGGTGAGCTGGGTGGCGCTGACGACGATGCCTGGCGGCGACACGAAGGTCATCGCGACCGCAAAGCAGGCTTCCGCGGTCCGCGCTGCGGACGCTCGTCCTGCCGTCGACAACGAGTATGTGCTCGTGCATCAGGAGTACTCGCCGACGACGGCAATCCAGGGCGTGCGTCCCTACTTGCGCGCCGTCGCCGCCGGCGAGCCGGATGCGCGCCCATAGCCCGAGCAGCCTCACCCGCGGGAGGACGTTCATCCTGCGCTCCGGCTGTCTGATCGCAACGCTGTTCGCTGCCGGGTTCGCCTGCGGCCAGGTGCCTCCCGAGTTGCAGCGCGCTGCGGAAGCGGCGAGAACGCTCAGCTACGTCGGCACCATCGTCTATCAGCACGGCAACCGGATCGAGATGTCGCGGCTCGTCCACGTGGCCGACTCGCGTGGCGATTACGCGAAGCTCACCAATCTCGAAGGGCCCGCACGCGAAGTGATCCGCAACAACGACGAGGTGCGTTGCTACTACCCCGACGCCAAGCTGGTACGCATCGAGCCACGCGCCTTCCACAACGTCTTTCCGGCGTTACTACCCCAGCAGCTCGCCACGCTCTCCGAGTACTACACGCTTCGCAAGGCCGAAACGACGCGCATCGCCGGGCTCGACGCGCAAGCCTACGTCTTCGAGCCCAAGGACGGGCTACGCTACGGGCACAGATTCTGGGTCGACGTTGGAACCGGCCTGCTGCTCAAGGCGCGCCTGATCGGCGAGCGCGACGAGGTCGTGGAGCAATTCGCCTTCAGCGACATCCAGATCGGCGTCAAGCTCGATCGCGAGATGATGAAGGCGCCGTTTCCGTCGCCTCCTGCGGACTGGCAGGTGCGGGAATCACCGCCAGGCGAAGTCGTTGCCAAGGACACGGGCTGGATCGTCAAGGACATGCCACCGGGCTTCGCCAAGATCGTCGAAGGCTACAGGACGCTGCGGGGCAAGTCCGGCCAGGTTGCACATCTGGTATATTCCGACGGCCTTGTCGCCGTTTCGGTCTTCATCGAGCCTTCGCCCCCGGCGCCGCAGCCGGTTGGTCTGTCGCAGCAGGGTGGCATCAACGTTTATAGCCGCCAGCTCAACGATTATCTCGTGACTGTGCTCGGCGAAGCGCCCGGCACAACGGTTCGCCAGATCGCGTATTCCGTGGTCCGGCGGTAGGAGCCTGTCAGGCTCCGGAGGCGCGCAGAGCGCGCGACGTCACGTTCTAATACTGCAGAGGTATCGAGGCAATGAAACTTCGTTCTTGGGCGATGCTCGCCACCCTTCTGAGCGCAGCCTGGCTCGCGCAGGTCGCCGGCGCTCAGGTCGGCCGCCTGCCGGACTTCACCGATCTCTACGAGCAGCAGGGCCCTGCGGTGGTGAGCATCGACGTGACGCAGAGAGCTCGCCGCTCGCAGTTTCCAAACCTCTCCGAAGACGATCCGTTCTACGAGTTCTTCCGCCGTTTCGGACCGATTCCCCGCGGCCAGCCGCGCCCGCACGAGTTCGAGCAGCCCCAGGCGACTGGATCGGGATTCATCCTGACCGCCGACGGCTACGTGCTCACCAACGCGCATGTCGTCGACGAAGCGAGCGAAGTCACGGTCAAGCTGACCGACAAGCGCGAGTTCAAGGCCAAGGTGATCGGCGCCGACAAGCGCACCGACGTCGCGGTGCTCAAGATCGATGCGACCGGGTTGCCCAAGGTGACGATCGGCGATCCCGAAAAGCTCAAAGTCGGCGAATGGGTCGCTGCGATAGGCAAGCCATTCGGGCTGGAGAACACGATCACCGCCGGAATCGTCAGTGCCAAGGGCCGCGAGCTGCCCCAGGAAACCAATCTGGTGCCGTTCATCCAGACCGACGTTCCGATCAATCCGGGTAACTCCGGTGGTCCGTTGTTCAACATGAAAGGCGAGGTCGTCGGCATCAATTCCATCATCTTTACCCGCACCGGCGGCTACATGGGTCTCGCGTTCGCGATCCCGATCGACGTGGCGATGAACGTCGTCAAGCAGCTTCAGGACAAGGGGCGTGTGACTCGCGGGCGGATTGGTGTGCAGATCCAGGAAGTGAGCAAGGAGACCGCCGAGGCCTTCGGGCTGTCCAAGGCCGGGGGCGCGCTGGTGAATTCCGTCGAGAAGGGCGGGCCGGCGGACAAGGCTGGCGTGGAGTCGGGAGACATCATCCTCAAAGTCGACGGGCGAACCGTCAACACTTCCTCCGAACTGCCGAGGATCATCACCCAGATCAAGCCGGGAACCAAGATCACGCTGCAGGTGTGGCGCAAGGGTACGGCCAAGGACATCGCCGTGACGGTGGCGGAGCTCAAGGAAGAGGAAGCAGCGCGTCCGACACGCCGCGCGCCACCAGGAAAGGAAAAGGCCAAGCCCAATCGCATGGGTCTCGTGCTCTCCGACCTGACGGAAGATCAGAAGAAGGAGCTCGAGATCAAGAACGGCGTCGTGGTGGAGGACATCACGGGCTCCGCGCGCGGCGATATCCAGCCGGGCGACATCATTATCGCCGTGATCAGCCGCGGTGCGAGCATCGAGGCCAAGAGCGCCGAGCAGGTCAACGGTCTCATCGCCAAGCTCGAGAAAGGCAGCTCGGTCACGCTGCTCCTGCGCCGCGGAGAGCAACAGTTTTTCTCGACGATCAGGCTTGTCAACGGAGAGTAGCAGGGAATCCGGCCCGCGCCTGACGCTGCTCGTTCGCAGCTACTGCCACCTGTGCGACGAGATGCGCGAAGCGCTCGCCCCGGTGTTGGGCGCGCGCGGCGCAACGCTCGAAGTGATCGACGTCGATGGCGATCGCGAGCTCGAGGCGCGCTGGGGCGACAAGATTCCTGTGCTGCTCGCGGGCGAGCGCGAGCTCTGTCATCACCGGCTCGATCGGACCGTGCTCGCAGCGTGGCTCGCGGACATGTTGCGCTAGGTCGACCGCGAGGCGCTCGGCTGCCGATGCGGCTGGGCTGAACACGCCCGGCGGGTCGCATCGAACAGGGTTTTCCGCTAAAATTCAGCATCTTCCGCCGCGGTAGCGCGGCGGCGCCCGAGGGCACCACCGGTGCCCTCGCGTTTTATGCAGAACATACGCAATTTTTCCATCATCGCGCACATCGACCACGGCAAGTCGACGCTGGCCGATCGCTTCATCCACCGTTGTGGCGGGTTGTCCGACCGCGAAATGGGCGAGCAGGTGCTAGACACCATGGAACTGGAGCGCGAGCGCGGGATCACCATCAAGGCGCAGACCGCTGCCCTTTCCTACGCGGCCCGCGACGGGTCGACCTATAACCTCAACTTGATCGACACGCCGGGCCATGTCGACTTCGCCTACGAAGTCTCCAGATCGCTCGCCGCCTGCGAGGGGGCGCTGCTCGTCGTCGACGTTTCGCAAGGCGTCGAGGCGCAGACGGTGGCCAACTGCTACACCGCGATCGAGCAGGGTGTCGAAGTCGTGCCCGTGTTGAACAAGATCGACTTGCCGTCCGCCGATCCGGCACGCGTCATCGAGGAGATCGAGGACATCATCGGCATCCCGGCGCACGACGCGATTCGCGCCAGCGCCAAGACGGGAGAGGGCGTCGACGACATTCTGGAAGCAGTCATCGCCCGCATTCCACCGCCGGCAGGCGATCCCGATGCACCGCTCTCCGCGCTCATCATCGACTCGTGGTTCGACAACTATGTCGGCGTGGTCATGCTGGTGCGGCTGATGGATGGAAGGCTCAAGCCGCGCGACCGGATGCTGCTGATGGCTACGGGGGCGAGCTACAACTGCGAGCAGGTCGGCGTTTTCACGCCCAAGGCCGTCGGACGCGATTCGCTCTCTGCCGGCGATGTGGGCTACGTGATCGCCGGTATCAAGGAACTCAAGTCGGCTCGCGTCGGCGACACCCTCACGCTCGCCAACCGCCCGACGAAGCATCCGCTGCCCGGCTTCAAGGAAGTCAAGCCGCAGGTGTTTGCCGGACTCTACCCGACCGAGGCGAACGAATACGAGGCGCTCCGCGACGCGCTGGAGAAGCTCAAGTTGAACGACGCCTCGCTGCACTACGAGCCGGAGGTCTCTCAGGCGCTCGGCTTCGGCTTCCGCTGCGGCTTCCTGGGCCTCTTGCACATGGACATCGTGCAGGAGCGCCTCGAGCGCGAGTACGACATGGACCTGATCACGACCGCGCCGACGGTTGTCTATCAGGTGCTGCTGCGCGACGGGGAGCTTCTCGACATAGAGAATCCGTCGAAGCTCCCGGACCTTTCGAAAGTGGAGGAGATCCGCGAGCCGATCATCACTACGACTATTCTGACCCCCCAGGATTACGTGGGACCGGTGATGACGCTGTGCACCGAGAAGCGTGGCGTGCAGAAGAACATGCAGTACGTCGGCCGGCAGGTGATGCTCGCCTACGAGCTTCCGCTCGCCGAGGTGGTGATGGATTTCTTCGACAGGCTGAAATCGGTGTCGCGCGGCTACGCCTCGCTCGACTACGACTTCAAGGAGTTCCGGGCGGCCGACGTGGTCAAGCTCGACATCCTGATCAACGGCGAACGCGTTGACGCGCTCTCGGTGATGGTCCACCGCGCGAACGCGCAGTATCGCGGTCGGGAAGTCGTCGCCAAGATGCGCTCGCTCATTCCGCGCCAGATGTTCGACGTCGCCATCCAGGCGGCGATCGGCGGACAGATCATCGCCCGCGAGTCGGTCAAGGCGTTGCGCAAGAACGTGCTCGCCAAGTGCTACGGTGGCGACGTGACGCGCAAGCGCAAGCTCCTGGAGAAGCAGAAGGCCGGCAAGAAGCGCATGAAGGCGGTCGGCAGCGTCGAGATCCCCCAGGAGGCGTTCCTGGCGATCCTGCAGGTGGGCGGCAAGTAGGGCGGCGAACGCGACCGGCTCCCTCTTTCATCCGGAACGCATGAATTTCGCCCTCATACTCTTCGTGCTGACGGTCGCCACCGGCGTGATCGCGCTGGCCGACAGGCTCGTCTTGCGCAGGCGGCGGGCCGAGGGACAGCCCGAGCCATGGTGGATCGAGTATGCGAAGAGCTTCTTTCCGGTACTGCTGATCGTATTCCTGCTGCGGTCGTTCATCGCCGAGCCCTTCAAGATCCCCAGTTCGTCGATGCGGCCGACGCTGGAAGTCGGCGACTTCATCTTGGTCAACAAGTTCGCCTACGGCATCCGGCTGCCGATCATCGAAAAGAAGATCATCCCGACAGGTGAGCCGCAGCGCGGCGACGTGATCGTGTTTCGCTACCCGGTCAACCCGTCCCAGGATTTCATCAAGCGCGTGGTCGGGCTTCCCGGCGATGAAGTCGTCTATCGCGACAAGAAGATCACCGTCAATGGCGAGCCGTGGCCGCAAAAGCCGGACGGCAGTTACGGCTATCTCGAAGGGCTGTCCTACGTCACGACCGAGAAGCTTCGCGAGCGTTCCGACGGACGCGAGCACGAAATCGCCGAGAATCCGGCGGTGCCGCCGGTATTTCCGCAGAACGTCCGCCTGTTTCCGTGGCGTGAGAACTGCGTTTACAATGAGCGAGGCTTTACTTGCAAGGTGCCTGCGGGACACTATCTGATGATGGGAGACAACCGCGACAACAGCGACGACAGCCGGTACTGGGGGTTCGTCCCGGACGACCACATCCGAGGCAGGGCGTTTTTCATATGGTTCAATTGGGACGACATCAGCAGCCTGGCGTTCAAGCGCATCGGTAACGGCATTCGCTAGGCCCTGGCGCCAACAGGGCCTGATCCCAGGGAGGTGGTATGAGCAACCGGCAGCGACAGGGCGGCCTTTCGATCATAGGCTTCATGTTCGTGGCCGCGGTCGTGGTGGTCATGGTGATGATCGGCTTTCGCATGGTGCCTGCCTATGTCGAGTGGTTGACCGTCCAGAAGATATTGGCCACGACGCTCGAGGAGTCGAAGGAGGGCTTTAGTCTTTATCAGTTCCGCCGCGACTTCGATCGCAAGGCAGGCGCCGACTACATCGACTCGGTGCGCGCCAGCGACGTCACGGTCACCAAGGAAGGCAACGACCTGGTGGCGACCGCATCCTGGACACGGACGCTGCATCTGATCGGGAACGTCAGCCTCTTGCTCGAATTCGAGGCCACGGCGAAAAAGTAGGGCCCCGGCCGGAGCCGATGCCTTCCCCCTTAAGCGAGTCGCTTGGGCACGTCTTTCGCAACCCCGAGCTCTTCCGCCAGGCTCTCACTCATCGCAGTTTCGGCGCCGACCACAATGAGCGCCTCGAATTCGTCGGCGATGCGGTGCTCGACTGCGTCATCGCTCTGATTCTCTACCGGCGCTTCCCGCAGTTGGCCGAAGGGGAGCTGTCGCGGCTGCGCGCCAATCTGGTCAACAAGGACACTCTGCACCGTCTGGCGCTCGCGCTCGATGTCGGCGGCTCGCTGCGCCTGGGGGAGGGCGAGCTCAGGAGCGGCGGCTCGGCGCGCCCTTCGATACTCGCCGACGCGCTGGAGGCGGTGTTCGGCGCCGTGTTCGTCGACGCCGGATTCGAGGCGGCGGAAGCGACCATCGAACGGGTCTACGCAAGCGAGATCGCCGGCGTGGAGCGCGCTGGCCCGCCCAAGGATGCGAAGACACGGCTGCAGGAGTGGCTGCAGGGACGGCGCTTGCCGGTCCCGGAGTATGGAATCGTCACGGTAGGTGGCGAGGCGCACCAGCAGACCTTCGAGGTCGTCTGCCGCATTCCCGCACTGGGCATCGCCGCGAACGGCAGCGGCCCGAGCCGCCGTGCGGCCGAGCAGGCTGCCGCAGCGTCCGCCTATGACCAGGCCGCCGCTCGTTGACAAGGTTCCCGACGGACGGCTGGCGTTCCGTTGCGGTCGCATCGCCATCGTTGGCAGACCGAACGTCGGCAAGTCGACATTGGTCAACGCGCTCACCGGCGCGCGGATCAGCATAACCTCCAACAAGCCGCAGACGACGAGGCATCGCGTGCTCGGCATCTTGACCACCAGCGATGCGCAATTCGTGTTCGTGGACACCCCCGGCTTCCAGACCAAGCATCGCTCGCCTCTCACCGAGCGAATGAACCGGACGGTTCGCCAAAGCCTCGCCGATGTCGACGTCGTCCTGGCCGTGCTCGAAGCAGGGACCATCGACGATGCCGACCGCGAGGTGCTTGCCCTGCTTCCGGCGGGAGTGCCCGTAGTCGTGGCGCTGAACAAGGTCGATCGCGTTGCCGAGAAGCGCAGCCTGCTGCCACGCATCGCGGAGCTCTCCGCGCTGCGCGAGTTCGCCGCGATCGTTCCGATCAGCGCGGAGAAGCGCTGGCAGCTCGACGACTTGATGCACGAGATCGCGCAGTGCTTGCCTGCGGGCGATCCTCATTATCCCGCGGACGAAATGACCGATCGCGACGAGCGCTTTCTCGCCGGCGAGTACGTGCGCGAGAAGATCTTCAGGATGGTGGGCGCGGAAGTGCCGTATGCGACGGCAGTGACCATCGATCGCTTCGAGCACAAGGGCCAGCTGCGGCGCATCCATGCCACCGTTTACGTCGACAAGCCGAGCCACCGGGCCATCCTGCTTGGTGAACACGGTGAGCGCATGAAGCGCATCGCCGCGGCGGCGCGGCGCGACATGGAACAGATGTTCGGGGGCAAGGTGTTCCTCGAGGTGTGGGTCAAGGTTGAGTCCGGCTGGTCGAGCGACGAACGGATGCTCGCGCGATTCGGTTATTGACTATCGTGCTTTCGACGCATGGTAATCGCATTCGGGCTCGGGACTTCAGGGCCTACTAGATGAGACAGCCTCGCGATCGCCGTGACGAGCAACGCGGCTTCGTCCTTCACACCTATCCTTACCGCGAGACGAGCCTGATCGTCGAAGCGCTGGTGGCCGACCACGGGCGCGTGGCGATGGTCGCGCGCGGCGCCCGGCGCCCGCGCTCGGAATTGCGCGGAGTGCTGCAGTCGTTCCAGCCGCTGATGCTGTCGTGGGCTGGCAGTGGAGAGTTGAAGACGCTGCTGCGCGCGGAATGGCGTGGCGGCCTTCCCCTGGTCGGCGGCCCGGCCCTGATGTGCGGGTTCTACCTGAACGAGCTGCTGCTCAAGCTGCTGCCGCGGGAGGATCCGCATCCGCGCCTATTCCGCGACTACGAGGACACCCTGGCGAGGCTGGCCGAGGGTGCCGATCAGGCGCCGGTGCTGCGAGGCTTCGAGCTCAAACTGCTCGCCGAGCTGGGCTACGCTCTGCCGCTCACTCACGAAGCCGACACCGGCGCTCCCGTCGATCCGGGGGCACGGTACTATTACGCGTTCGAGCGCGGGCCGCGCCTCACGGCGGCCGAGCCGGGGAAGCGGTATCCGCAGATCCGAGGTGCGACGCTGCTCGCGCTTGCCGGCCTCGAGTTCGGCACTGCGGAAGCGGCGGCGGAGGCGAAGCAGCTCATGCGCGAGGTGCTCGACCACTATCTCGAACGGCGAGCCATCGCCAGCCGGCGCGTGGTGCGCGACCTGCAGACGCTCGCGGACGAGGCGGATGACGATGAGCAGAATTCATGATTGAGCTGGGCGTGAACATCGATCACGTCGCGACGCTGCGCCAGGCGCGTCGCACGCACGAGCCCGACCCGGTGTGGGTCGCGGTCGAAGCACACTTGGGCGGAGCCGACGGCATCACCGTACATCTGCGGGAAGACCGGCGACACATCCAGGACGAGGACGTGCGCCGGCTGCGCGGGCTGGTCCACATCAAGCTCAACCTGGAGATGGCGGCGACCGAGGAAATGATCGGCATCGCGTGCGCGCTGAAGCCGGAGATGGCCATGCTCGTTCCCGAGGGACGTGAGGAGGTGACCACCGAGGGAGGGCTCGACGTCGCTGGACAGCAGACGCGGCTCAAGGGCGTGGTCGCGCGCCTCGCCGACGCGGGCATCGTTACCAGCGTGTTCATAGACGCGGAGCTCAGGCAGGTGGAGGCAGCGGCACGGATCGGCGCGCGGGTCTGCGAGGTACACACGGGGCCTTACGCCCACGCGTTCCACGCCAAAGGCCGCGATCCGGAGGCCTCGGCGGTCGTCGCCGAGCTTGCCAAGATACGCGACGCCGGCGCAGCGATTCGTGGGCTCGGCATGCGCTTCAACGCAGGCCACGCTCTCAACTACTTCAACGTGCAACCGGTCGCCGCGCTGCCGGGCGTGCGCGAGTTGCACATCGGTCACGCCATCGTCAGCCGCTCGGTGTTCGTCGGCCTGCGAGAAGCTGTTAGGCAGATGAAGGCCCTGATCCGGGAGGCGGCGGCGTGAGCCGGGGAGCAGGGGCCCCGCGCGAAGCGCGGGGATGCGACCCAGGCGAATCGACGCCAGGAGGCCGACTCGCGACGAAGCGAGTATCGGATCGCGTTCAAGGAGGCCGCCGCGGCGTGAGCCGGGGAGCAGGGGCCTCCACAACTGTCGCTTCCGAATGTGGCAGCTTGTGGTCGGCCCTTTGCGCCCGGCTCGGGTCGCCTCCACTCGCTTTCGCTCGCGGAGACCTGCTCCGCCTCGCCGGTCGCCCCGCTTTCGCGCGGGGATGCGACCCAGGCGAATCGACGCCAGGAGGCCGACTCGCGACGAAGCGAGTATCGGATCGCGTTCACGGAGGCCGCCGCGGCGTGAGAGGAGCGGCGAAGACTTGGTAGCGCTGGAGCGCGGACCGGTGATGCTCGACGTTGCCGGCGGCGAGCTTACCTCCGAAGATCGCGAGCGCATCGCGCATCCGCTGGTCGGCGGAGTGATACTGTTCGCGCGCAACTACCAATCTTCGCCGCAACTCAAGGCGCTGGTCGCGGCGATCCGCGAACTTCGCGACCCGGCGCCGCTGATCGCCGTCGATCACGAAGGCGGAAGGGTGCAGCGTTTTCGCGACGGCTTCACCGACATTCCCGAGATGCGCTCCTTGGGCGAGCTGTGGGATCGCGACGTCGGCGCGGCGAGCAGCGGAGCGGAGCGCCTGGGCCGGATTATCGCCCGCGAGCTCGCTGCCCACGGCATCGATTTTAGTTTCACTCCTGTGCTCGATCTCGACTACGGGAGGAGCGAAGTCATCGGCGACCGCGCATTCCACCGCAACCCGAATGCGGTGGCGCATCTGGCGAGCGCGCTTCGCCGCGGCTTGCATGCCGGCGGAGCCGCTGCGGTGGGCAAGCATTTTCCCGGACACGGCTTCGTCGCCGCCGATTCGCATTGCGAGATTCCGCGCGATGAGCGGCCGCTGGCGGCGCTCGAGGCCGACGACCTGGTGCCCTTCGCTGCGCTGATCCGCGAAGGCATCGAGGGAATCATGCCCGCGCACGTGATCTATCCTGCGGTCGATGCGCAGCCTGCGGGATTCTCGCGGGTCTGGCTCACCGACATTCTACGCGGGCGCCTCGGATTCGACGGCCTGATCTTCAGCGACGATCTCTCGATGGCCGGGGCTCGAGGCGCGGGCGACATCGCAGCTCGCGCTCACGCCGCGCAGAACGCCGGTTGCGACATGGTGCTGGTGTGCAACGATACCGAGGCGGCCGACGCGCTGCTCTCGCGCTGGCGATGCAATTTGCGCCCCGACCTTGCGCGCCGCACGGATGCCTTTGCTCGACGGAGCGCTGCGCACTGACGTTTCGGAAGCTAGCGACGCACCCCCGGAACTTCGATCGGCAATCCAGCGGCGCGCCAGGCGAGGAAGAGCTCGAGGGCGGTGAGCGTAGGGTCATCGTAGGGCAGCATCTGCGCGCGGATGCCGAACAGGCACGACCGGATGCGGCGTCCCAGCGAACCCATTGTCTGCCATTCGAGGCGATACGCCGGGTAGGCATTGGGGTGGCCCTGGCTGATCGTTTCGGCGAGGAGGCGACGGCCCCAATTGCGCTCGTGGCAATCGGCGCACGAGAGGTTCATCTGGCCGTGAGGCGCATAGTAGAAGCCGCGACCCTGCTCGAAGGTCTCCCTGGTGCCTTCGCTGATGGTCACGCTGAGCGGCAAACCGCGCGACTGATACGCGACCAAAGCGGTGAGCGCCAGCAGATCCTCGCTCTCCGCCGCAAGACGTGGCGCCTGCTGTCGCGAGGCGCGGCAGGCGTTGATCCGGCTTTCGAGGTCGATGACGCGTCGGGTGCTCGCATCCAGAGCCGGGTAGCGCGCCGCCACGCCTTTCATCGATGCGGCCGGATCCGCGTGGCAGGAGGCGCACGTGCGCCCCGCGGGTCCGGCGGGCGTCTGCCAGAGCTTCTGGCCGCGCTCTACCCAGAGCATGCCGGGGTTGGCGAAATCGTCGGCTTGCATTGCGCGCAACTCGGCGCTCCCGAAGGTCAAGCCCGAGCGCAGCTCGGTCGCCGGAATGGCGCGCGTCTGGGCAACTGCGCCGGCCGCCCAGCACGCGAAGAGCAGCGCTGCGACGCGCATCAACCAACCACGGTGAGCGAAGCGAGGGCATCGCCGCGCTCGCCCGCCTCGTCGACCCATTCGAAGCTGAGCTGCCCCGACTCCGCCGCGGTCAGGAAAAAGCGCAGGTAGGGATTGGCGGCGATTCCCGATCCCAGGCGCGCGATGAACACCGGCTTGCCGTTGTAACGGCAGGTGAATTCGCGGATGGTATTGCGCGGAATCGGCTTGCCGGAATCGTCGACCCTGAAGCCGGTCTCCATGGGGTGGCGGATCGAGATCTTCACCTCGAAGGAATCGCCGCGGCGAACTTCGGCGGGGACCTGAAGGCGTGAGGCAGCCATCACGGACCGTCCAGGCAGGCTGCGAGGGTGACCAGGACTTCGGCGGTGGCGACATGCACGGCACCGCCAGCCAGGATCGCGACCGCCACGACGCGTTGCGAGCCTGCAAGGCGCACGCGCGACTCGATTTCGACCCTCGCCGGCGGAACCGGGAACTCGAACTGCGCCATTTTCGGGACCGGGTTCTTTTCCGAAAACAGGGCGATCGACGTGACGTGCTCTCCTTGAGCGAAGGGGCCGGGCATCGTAACCCGCATCGCCACCGCGTTGCCGTCGTCGGCAAGCCGCGGCAGATCCAAGATCAGGCGGCCGAACTGGGGCGTGCGGCCCGCAAGGTACGCTTCGAGCTCAGGAATCGCTGGCAGAGGCGCGGAATCGGCGCGCGTGGGAAACACGCGTGCGGCGAGGAGCGCTCCGCTTGCGGCGATCAGCCGGCGGCGATGCGCCGAAGCGAGGGGCGGATTCCAATCGCGCTTCATCGCAGCGTTGCAAGATAGGCGACGACGTCCTCGACCTCCTGCGCGCTCAAGATCGGCTTGCCACGGTAGGCGTCGGCGACCATCGTCAAGCCCTCGATGCGGTAGTAGCTGGGCATGATCGTTCGCGGGTCGACGCGTCGCATATCGACCACGCGCAGACGCAGTTGTGCGGCGGTCAGGCGAGCGCCGACTCCGTCGAGCGCAGGCCCGAGGTCGCCGGCAACTCGCATGGCGGGATCGGGCACCGCATGGCAAAGCACGCAGTTTGCTGAGTCCCGGGCGACGAGCAACGCGCGGCCACGCGCCGGATCACCCGCCGACGAGGTCAGGGGAACCGGAATGGCGTCGGCCTCGATCTTGTACGCCATCGATTGCGCAGCAACTGCGAACGATGCAGCGCTCGCGAGCACGATTGCGGCGAGAGCGAGCGCGTGCAGCGGGGGCGGGTAAGTGGACCCCGGCGCCGCTTTGCGCTTGCGGCGCACCGTCATCACGGCGCTCAGTAGGGATGCGGCCACTTTCCGCCCAGCCTCTTGGTCAGCTCCTCGGCGGTGTGCGCGACCACCGGGCCGAGTTGTCGGATGCGCTCGTCGGTGAGCCGCGACACCGGCCCGGCAACTGACATGGCGCCGAGCGCCTCGGCGTGCTCGTCGTAGATCGCCGCGCCCACGCAGCGCGTGGCGCGAGCGTGCTCCTCGTCGTCGAAGGAATAGCCGCGCTGGCGGATCACCCGCAACGCAGCCCACATGGTTTCCGGCGCGACGATGGTGTTGTCGGTGATTCTCGGCAGGCCAACGACCTTGATCAGCGCATCGATCTGCTCGTCGGGGAGCGCGGCGAAGATCGCCTTGCCAACGCCGGAAGCGTGCAGCGGCACGCGGCTGCCGAGCCTCACCAGCGTGCGCATCATCTCGTGGCACTGAACCTGTGCAACGAACACCGCCTCGGTTCCGTCGAGGATCGCCAGGTTGGCAGTCTCCCCGGCCTGCTCCATCAGCCGGCGCATGTACGAGTGGCTCTGCGCGACGAAGTCGCGATTGGCGAGAAAGGTACTGCCGACGGTGAACGCCTGCAACCCGACGCGCCACAATCCGAGGTCGCCATCCTGGTAGACATAGCCCATGCGCTCCAGCGTGCCCAGCAGGCGGTGGGTGGTCGAAGGAGGAAGCTGCACGCGATGTGCGAGATCGGTGAGCGTCAGGCCTCCCTCGGCTTTGGCGAGCGCTTCGAGGATCGACAGCCCGCGAGTGAGGCTCTGCACGTGTCCGGCGGGCGCGCCGGTCTTGGTTGGCGAGCGCCCGCGGTGCGGCGTGCTGAAGCGATGCGGCATGCAGTGGCGAGTACGAGCGCTGGATCAGCTAGGCTAACCTAAGGTGCGGCGTGACTGCAAACAACTCGCCGGCGACGTCCACGCCAAAACGCGCAGCGATGAGTTGCGCGTCGCTCAGCGGCTCGGCGCCGCGGGCATAGCCCATGGCGACCACGCGGCCGTGCCTGCGGCTGTAGCCCGCTGACGTGAGCTCGCCGACGCTGTTGCCGTTCATGAGGATGGGCTCGCCGCCCCATGCGAATGCTTTCGGGTCGTCGAAGGTGAAGACCAGCAGCCGCTTGCCGAGTCCCTGCGCACGTTGCTTGACGAGTGCCGCCTTGCCGATGAACTCTGCTGGCTTGTCCGGTCTCAGCGCGTAGCCCAGCCCGGCTTCCCACGGTGTTTCGTCAGGCCCCAGCTCGGCACCCCATGCGCGGCGTCCCGCTTCGATGCGCAACGCGTCGATCGTGTAGTAGCCGGCATCGCGCAATCCGAGATCGCCTCCTGCGGAACACAGCGCCTCGTACAGCGTCAGGCATTGGTCGGTCGTGACCACCAGCTCGTAGCCAGGTCCGCCGACATAGCTCATCCGTGCGGCGCGCGCCCGAGCATAGCCGACGTCGGATTCACGTGTCATCGAAAACGGTAGCGCTTCCTTCGACCAGTCGTCGGTCGAGAGCCGGCCGAGCAGCGCCGCCGACTTCGGGCCCATCACCGAGATTACGCAATGCGCACTGGTGACGTCGACCAGCGACGCGTGCTCGTTGGCGCCGATGTGGCGCTCGATCCAGTCGGCGTCGCGGGTCGCCTGCGCGCTTCCGGTCAGGATGAAGAACGTGTCCGCGGCGAGGCGGGTGATGGTGACATCGCTCTCGAAGCCGCCGCGCTCGTTGAGCATCGCCGTGTATACCATGCGATCGATCGCGACGTCGACATCGTTCGCACACAGCCGCTGCAGCACCGAAAGCGCGTCGCGACCCTTCAGCACGAACTTGGCGAATGAAGTCTGGTCGAACACCACCACGTCTTCGCGAGTGGCGCGCTGCTCGTCGATGACATAGGGAAGCCAGCCGGGCGTGTCGAGTGTCGGCGGCGGCTCCTTCGCGCCGCTCGGTAGGAAGTAGTTGGCGCGCTCCCAGTTGAGCTTGCTGCCGAACACCGCGCCCTTCGCCTTGAGCCTGTCGTAGAGGGGAGAGCGCCGCAGGGGCCGCACGGTGGCCAATTCCTCGCGCGGCCAGCGCATGGCGTAATGCAGCCCCAGCGACTCCACGGTGCGGTCGGCCAGGTGGCGGCGATTGGCGTGTAACGGAGCAAAGCGGCGGATGTCGACATCCCACAGGTGGAGCGGCGCCTCGCCGCCGATCAGCCACTCGGCTATCAGCCGGCCGGCGCCGCCGGCGTTCGCGATGCCTGCCGAGTTGAATCCCGCGCAGACGAAATAGCGTCGCAAGCCCGGCGCCTCGCCAAGAATGAAGTTGCCGTCGGGAGTGAAGCTCTCCGGTCCGTTGAGGAGCATTCGTATCTCCGCCGTCTCCAGGCACGGCGTGCGATGGATGGCGTTCTCGAGCAGGATCTCGAACTGGTCCCAATCTTCCGCCAGCAGCTGGAACTCGAAGCCGTCGGGGATCGCCTGCACGTTCCACGGCTTCGCCTTGGGCTCGAAGCCGCCCATGACCAGGCCCCCGACTTCCTCCTTGTAATAGATGTAGCCGTCGGGATCGCGCATTACCGGAAGGTCGGGGTGTACGCCCGGGATCGGCTTGGTGACGATGTAGAAGTGCTCTGCCGAGTAAAGCGGCACGTTGACGTTGGAGCACGCGCCGAATTCACGCGCCCATTGGCCGGCGCAATTGACCAGCGCCTCGCACGTGAGATTGCCCTCGCCCTCGGCGCTTCGCCAGCGCACACCCGCCACGCGGCCGTGCTCGACGACAACGGCGCTCACCTTGGTTTGCTCGAATATCTTCACGCCGTGCATCCGTGCGCCCCGCGCCAGCGACTGGGTCAGATCCGTGGGATTGGCCTTGCCGTCGCCCGGAATCCACACCGCGCCGGAGAGATCGTCGGTGCGCAGGATCGGATAGATCGTTCCGGCCTCGGTGGGGGTGATGAACTCGAAGTCGATGCCGAAACTCCTGGCGCGCGCCATCTGCCGCTTGAGCAGCTTCAACCGCTCCGGGGTCTTGGCAACGTTCAAGCTGCCGCACTGCTTCCAGCCGGTAGCGAGGCCGGTCTCCGACTCTAGCGTCGAATAAAGCTCGATGCCGTAACGGCTCATCCGAGTGGCGTTGCGGCTGGCACGCAACTGGCCGACCAGACCTGCGGCGTGCCAGGTCGTGCCGCAGGTGAGGCTGCCTTGCTCGAGCAGGACGACATCCGCGCAACCGAGCTTGGCCAGGTGATAGGCGGTGCTCGCGCCGGCGATCCCTCCACCGACGATCACCACCTCGGCGTGCTTGGGTAAGGATTGCATCGCGTGGGTCAGCCTTGCTCTAGCCGAACTTCAGCGCCGCGATGCCGGCGACCACGCTCGCCGCTCCGACAGCGCGGCGCCAGCCGAAGCCCTCCTTGAGCCAGAACGAGCCCATGAGCGCCGCGAACAGCACCGAGGTCTCGCGCAACGCCGCGACCGCCGCGATCGGCGCGCGCGTCATCGCCCAGAGTACGATGCCGTAAGCGGCTAGGCTGCACCCACCGCCGATGAGCCCGTTGCGCGCCGACGCCCTGAGGTACGCAAGCGCAGGGCGGCCGCGTCGCGCGACGACCCAGACCACGAACGGAATCCCCTCCAGGAAGATCAGCCACGACACATAGGCGGCAGGATTGCCCGACGCGCGCGCGCCGCTGCCGTCGACCAGGGTGTAAAGAGCGATCAGGCCCGCGTTGGCGAACGCCCAGTACGCCGCGCTTGGCGGATGCCGGTGCCGATGAACAAAGGCGATGCTCACGATGCCGAGCGATATCAGCAGAATGCCCAGCATCATTGGCGGGCCTGGCCATTCCCGCAGAAAGACAGTGCCAAGCAGCGCGGTGAGCATAGGCGCCGTGCCGCGCATGAGCGGGTACGCGAACGACAGGTCGCCAGTGCGGTAAGCCTGCGCCAGCGTGATGTAGTAGCCGAAATGAATCAGCGCTGACGTGGCCATGTACGGCCACGCCGCCGAATCCGGCACGCCGACGAAAGGGATCGTCACCAAGCCCCACAATGCCGAGCCCGCCACGACCACCGCGGTGTCGAGCATCGGGTCGCCGCCGACCGAGGATTTGAGCAGCGCGTTCCACCCCGCGTGAAGCAGCCCCGCGGCGAGCACTGCGAGGGTGACGCCCAGCGTGAGCTCCATCACCGGCGTCCCGCCAGACCGCTCAAGCCGTGTGCGGCTTGCGCTTCTGCCACTCGTCCTCTCCAGCGCCTGGCGCGGGAGCGCTCGCGGGAGGCGCCGGCTCGGGCCCTGGCATCTCTTTGAGGCGCGTCTTCGCCAGTACGCCCGCCTGCTCGAGGATCGGGTAGGCGATCGAGCAGATATGCGAGTTGATGCGCTTCAGGTCGCTGATGAGGTCCAGGTGCAGCGACGAGGTCTCGATGCTCTGCATGGTGTTGCTGGTGAGCCGCTCGATGTGCGACTCGGCGTAGGCACGCTCGAGGTCGCGGAACAGCACTTTCTCGGCAAGCAGCCGCTGCGCGCTGGCGAGATCGCCGTTCAGGAACACGCTCATCCCCAGGCGAAGGTTGGCCAGCAGCCGGCCGTGCAGATCAACGATCTCTTGCATCCCGGCCTCCGAGAAGTTGTGGCCCTTCTCGATCTTCTTTTCTTCGAGGTCGTTGATGATGCGCTCGATGATGTCGCCGATCTGCTCCATGTTGATGGAGAACGAAACGATGTCCGCCCAGCGGCGGCCTTCTCTGTCGTCCAGCGCTTCGCGGCTGACCTGCGTCAGATAGAGCTTGATGGCGGTGTAGAGGTGATCGACGATGTCGTCCATCTTGCGCAGCTTTTCGGCCAGCGCGCGATCGTTGGTCTTGAGCACGTCCAGCATTCCGACCAACATCTGCTCGACGAAATCGGCGAGCCGCACCGCTTCGCGCGCCGCGTTGCCGATCGCCAGCGCCGGAGAATCGAGGGCGGAGGCGTCGAGGTAGCGCGCCTTGGCCGGGTCGTCCAAGGCGGGCTTCGAGGGCAGCATGCGCTCCGCGACATGTGCGATCTTCTCCGTGAAGAAGAGGAAGCCGAGGGCAATGGCGATGTTGAACAGCAGATGGAAGTACACGACCACCTGCCCGTCGGACAAGCTCGCGCGCGCCATCCATCCCTCGATGTACGGAAGCAGCGGCACGATCACGACGCAGCCGATCAGCCGGAACAGCAGATTGCCCAGCGACACGCGGCGCGTCTCGGGGGAGGAAGCGAGGGTGTTGAGCAACGCCAGCACGCCGCTGCCCAGGTTCGCGCCCAGCACCAGTCCCATGGCGACGTGCAGCGCAATGACCTTCGAGGTCGCCAGCGTCGCGGTGAGCAGCACCACCGCGAGGCTCGAATACGACAACATGGTGAACAGCACCGCGACCAGCATGTCGAGCAGCGCGTCGCCGGTGAGCGAGGCGAAGATCACTTTTACTCCGGCGGCCTGGGTCAGGGGTTGCGCCGCGAGCACGATCAGCTGCAGGGCGAGGATGATCAGCCCGAGGCCGATGAGCACGCGGCCGAAGCGCCCGACCTTGGTCGACTCGCGGCGCATGAACAGCGTCACGCCGACCACGATCAGGAAGGGCGAGAGCCACGACAGGTCGAGAGAGAACACCAGGGTCACCAGCGCAGTGCCGACGTCGGCACCGAGCATGACGGCAAGCGCCGGCGCGGTGGCGATGAGCCCCTGTCCCACGAACGATGCGACCATCATCGCCGTAGCGGTGCTGCTCTGGATGAGCGCGGTGATGCCAAGCCCCGCGAAAAACGCCCTGTAGCGGCTGGAGACACTCTGCCGGAGGAAACGGCGCAGGTCGCCGCCCCACAGCCGCAGGATCCCGGTCCGGACGATGTGGGTGCCCCAGACGAGCAGCGCAACGCCGGCGAGAAGGTTGAGCAGGATGCGCATCTAGCGCATCACCTCCTCGAGTGCGGCATCGACGATGTCGAGCGCACGCTCGAGATCCTCTGGCGCGATGATCAGCGGCGGCGAGAGTGTGAGCACGTTGCCCTGCCCGACCTTGAACGACAACCCCCGCTCGAGGCATTGGTACATGACCTGCTCGGCTTCGCGCGTCGCCGGGCGGCCGTCGCGCACGAGCTCGATACCCAGCAGCAGGCCCATGCCACGGACATCGGCGACGAGCGGATGCCGGCGACGAATTGCCTGCAGGCGCTCGAGCGCGCGCGAGCCCAGCGTGCGCGACCGCTCGAGCAGCCCCTCGCGCTCGATCACTTCGAGGGTGGCCAAGCCGGCGGCGCAGCCCACCGAGCTCTTTTCGTGGGTGTAATGACCGAGCGCGCGATCGGCCGCGACGTCGAAGTCGGTGCGCGCGATCAGCGCAGCCAGCGGAAACACGCCGCCGCCCAGCCCCTTGCCCAGCACGACCATGTCGGGAGCAATGCCGTAGTGCTCGAAGGCGAACATGCGGCCGGTACGGCCGAGGCAAATGGGCACCTCGTCCAGGATCAGGAGCGCGCCGTGACGATCGCAGGCATCGCGCACGATGCGGTAATACTCCGGCGGCGGCACCTGCACGTCGGTCGAGCGAACGGTCTCGATGATCACCGCGCCGATGTCCTCTTCCTTCCCGAGGACGTAATCGAGATACTCCGCGCAGCGCAGGTTGCAGGCCGTGCCGCACCCGAAGCCGCAGTGGCGAGGATCGCAGGGCGGAGCGTGCTCGGTGCCCGGCAGCAACGGTCCGATGCCCTTGCGGAAGACCGCCTCGCCCCCGATCGAGATCGCGTCCAGCGATGCCCCGTGGAACGAATCCCACAGCGACAGCGTCTTGTGCCTGCCCGTGACCAGCCGCGCGAGCTTGAGCGCCATGCCGATCGCAAGCGTTCCGCCGGGAGCGAACAGGACCTTGCCGAGCGGCTCGGGCGCCAAGCGAACGAGCTCCGCAGCGAGTCCGACGGCCGATGCATTGGTGAACCGGCGCGGCGAAAACGGAAGCGTGTCGAGAGCGCGCTTGACCGCTTCGATCACGTGCGGGTGGCGGTAGCCCACCTGGTGCACGTTGTTGCCGTGGAAATCCATGAAGCGCCGGCCCTCGACGTCCTCGAGCCAGATGCCCTCGCAGGACTTGAGTGCGTCAAAGCAGGGCGTGGACAGCGACTGATGCAGGAAATACTCGCTGTCCGCGTCGAGCAGCGCTCGAGTCGCAGCGCCGACGTGCTCGGCTTCCCAGGCGCGGCGCAGCGGCGAGAGGTTGACGTCGCCCTCCGCCTCCAGCTCGCGCGGGCTAGCGCTCCGGAGGCGCTGCGGTGAACTCGTCCGGCTCATCGCGATGAGAGCATCGCCGCGCGCAACGTTCGCGCGTGAGCGTGGCAAGACTGTCGGCTCGTCGTGATCACGGCAGCGGTTTCACGTCGTTGTGGAAGTCGAGCTTCATGGCGTGCATTGTAGTCCAGCGGCTCGAAGGCGACGCGCATCCGATGGCCGAACCGGCCTCGGCGGCAGCAGGGCGAAACGCAGGTCATGGCGTCTCACCGCGCTCGATGCGGTGCTGGATGTCGTCGATGCATGGCAGCAGGTCGGCGATCGTGTCGACTACGTAATGTGCTCCGCACTGCTGCATGCGGGTGTGGGCGCGAGCGCGCTTGGCCGCCTTCTGCGGCGCCGGCAGCGCTCGCCACTCCTCGAGAGGCAGGCCGACTTCGTTGCCGCTCACGGCCAGGCCCACGGTCCACATGCCGGCGTTCAGCCCTTCCTCGACTCCCGGGATGGTGTCGTCGACCTTCACGCACGATTGCACCGTCGTCACCCGGAGATTGATCGCGTTCTGCAGGCACATGTACGGGTAGGGCCTTCCCGCCGGGACGTCCGATGCGCACACGGTTGAATCCGGGTCGTAGCCCTGACGCCTGGCGTCTTCGAGGTTGATCTTCATCATTTCAGTCAGGTAGCCGGTGGTCGATCCGATCTTGGCGCCGCGCCGGCGGAGCTCCGCCACCACCTCGAGCGTGCCCGGAATCAGCGTCGAGTATTGGGACAGGCAAGCGAGCTGCAGCGGCACGAAGTCGGCGAACATCGCATCGACGTCGGCCTCGTTGGGCGCCCGGCCGTGCGCGTCCTGCCAGCGGCGGCGCACCGACTCGAGTTGGGAGATCTTCTGGATGTGCACCTTCTTGTGCGCCCCCATCGGCGCGCGCGCCTCGTCGATACTGATCGGCACGCCCTTGCGCTCGTAGATCTGCATGAACACGACGGCGGGCGCCATGCAGCCGAAGTCCATGGTCGTTCCGGCCCAGTCGAGCAGCACGGCTTCGATGGGTCCGCGGTAGGTGCGTCGGTACGAAAAGGTCACGATGCGATCTCCCGTTTGCGGCCGCTTTTCAAGCGCGGCGTCTCATCGACTTGCCTGCGGCGCTTCACCATGGCAGCGAGTACGTCTTGACGTTGGTAAAGAGCTTCATCGCCTCCTGCACACCCTCCTTGTAGCCGAGGCCGGAATCCTTGATCCCGCCGAAGGGCGTCGACTCGAGCCGATAGCCGGGGACCTCGCGCACATTGACCGTGCCGACGTTGAGCTCGGAGACCAGGCGCGTGATGTGGTCGAGGCGATTCGTGCATACGGCGGACGAAAGGCCGTAATCGGTGCCGTTGGCGATGGCGATCGCGTCCTCGATCGTCCGGAAGCGGATCACCGGGGACACCGGTCCGAAGGTCTCGTACTTGACAACCGCCATGTCCGGCGTCACTTGGTCGAGCGCGGTCGGCGAGTACAACGCGCCGTGGCGCACGTTGCCGCAGAGCAGCTTCGCGCCGCGCGCGACCGCCTCGGCCACCTTGGCCTCGAAGGACTTCGCGGCCGCCTCGTCGATCACCGTGCCCATGTCGATCGCTGGGTCGCTGGGGTCACCGTACGTCCACGCTTCCGTCTTCGCGACCAGCAGCGCGACGAAGTCGTCGGCGACGGCCTGATGCACGAGCATCCGCTTGATCGCCGTGCAACGCTGCCCCGAGTTGCGGTACGACCCGATGACGGCCAGCGTCGCGGCCTCCTCGAGGTCCGCGTCCTCCATGACGATGAGCGGATCGTTGCCGCCCAGCTCCAGCACTTGGCGCTTGTAAACGGCCTTCGCCGCGATGTACTTGCCTACTGCGACGCCACCGGTGAAGGTGACGAGATCGACGAAGGGGTTGGTCAGCATCTCATCGGCGATCTCTTTCGGGTCGCCGGTGACCACCGAGAACATCTCGGGCGGCAGGCCGGCCTCGTAGAGGATGTCGGCGAGCAGCAGCGCGGTGAGCGGCGTCTTCTCGCTGGGCTTGAGCACCATGCGGTTGTTGGTGGCGATCGACGGCGCGACCTTGTGCGCGACCTGGTTCAGTGGATGGTTGAAGGGTGTGATCGCCGAGATCACGCCCTGCAGCGGGTCGCGCAGGGTGTAGACCTTGCGCTTGCGGCCGTTAGGCGAGAGGTCGCAGGAAAAGATCTGGCCGTCGTCGGCGAGCGCCGCGTTACCGGCGAAGGTGAAAACGTCGCGGGCGCGGCCGATCTCGTAGAGCGAGTCCTTCTTGCAGATCCCGCACTCGGCGCTGATCAGGTCCGAGATCTCCTCGCCGCGGCTGGCAATGACCTCGGCCGCGCGGTAGAGGATCCGGTAACGGTCGTGCCGCGTCAGCGCTGGGCGGAACCCTCGCGCGATCGCGAGCGCCCGGCGGATCTCGTCCACCGTCGCCTTGGGCACGGTCCCGACCAGCTCGCCCGTGTACGGGTTGTGCACGGCTATCGTGCGCTCGCCGCCCGCGCGCTCCCCGGCGATGCGCATCTTCTCGCGCAGCACGTGGCCGTGCCGCAGGTCTTTGAGCTCCGTCATCATGTTCAAGGGCGCCGCTCCGTCAGGCCACGTGGTTCAGTGCGAGGTCGAAGGCGTCGAAGTTGCGCCAGCGGCGGCCGGAATCCAGCGCGGACGCGGGCCGGTTGGCGATCAGCGGCACCTGCTGTTCGGACACCCCCCCGTGCGAGCGCAAGGGAGCATCGAGCCCGGAGAGGTCGTGCCGCTCGCGGGAGGTGCCGATGACCGTGAGGCGCTCGGAGACGACAACCAGGTCGCCAACACGGTCCTCCGGCAGCTCGAAGCGAGCGCATGCCTCGGCGCGCGAGAGCAAGAGGTCGATGCCAGGGATTGCCGCGATGTGCGCCGCAGCTTCTTGCACTGCGACTCGCGCCGACACATAGACCGTCGCGAACGACCCGAGCGCGCCGTGGTGCACGACGTAGGGGTCCGTGATCGGCAGGATCACGCGCGTCGCGCCGGCACCGCACGCGCGGTCGAGCGAGTCCTGCAGGAAGACGATGTTGGGGCGGCCGAAGGCGTCGGTCTTGGCGTTCATGCCGTGGTCGGCGGTGAGCACGACGGTCGCGCCGTGCGCGTCGAGCGCGGCGAGGTAGCTGTCCATCATCGCGTAGAAGTCGTTGGCGGCTTCCGCGCCGGGTGCGGCCTTGTGCTGGACGTAGTCGGTCGTCGACAGGTACATGATGTCCGGGCAGTCGCGCTTAAGCAGCGCAACACCGGCGGCGAACACGAATTCGGACAGCGCGGCGCTATAGACGGACGGCAGCGGCATCCCGACCAGGCCGAGCGCACTGTCGATGCCGTTCTCCGCGCGGGTCGCCTTATCGGCCTTTTCCGCCGAGAAGCAGATGCCGGACAGCCTATGGCCGAGCAGGGTGCGCAGCTTGTCCTTGGCAGTGACGATCGCGACCTTGGCACCGGCGTGCGCAAACGCGGCGAGGATCGTGCCTGCGCGCAGGTACTTCGGGTCGTTCATCATCACCTCCGCGCCGGCGTCGCGATCCCAGAAGTAGTTGCCGCAGATGCCGTGTACCGAGGGAGGCACGCCGGTGACGATCGACAGGTTGTTGGGATTGGTGAACGACGGCACCACGCTGTCGGCGGTCAGACACGTTCCCGATTCGCGCAACCGTGCGAGGTAGGGCGTGCGGCCGCTTGCGACCGCTTGGGTGATGTACTCGGGCTCGCAACCGTCGATGCAGACGACGACGACCGGCCGACGTGGCGGGGCGTAGCTGCGACCGTTGACCGAAACCGGAAAGGCGTTCACCGCGACTTCCGCGAAGCAGCCGGCTGGGCGGCGCGGGATCCCGTGCGCGCGCGGTGCATCCGCTCCCGGCTTGCCATCACGTGGTCGAACAGCGCGCGGCCGGCGGCGGCGGCCTGGCCGGAGGCGATCAGGTCGACGATCTCGCGGTGCTCGCGCGTGGACACGGGCAGCGTTCCGGACTGCGCCAGCGCGTCGCGACGGTACAGGTTGAGCTCGTTGACCAGCCGCCGGTAAGTGGCGAGCAGCTTTGCGTTGCCGGCGAGCTCGACCAGCCGGTCGTGGAAAGCAAGGTTCGCCGCGGCGTAGGCGTCGATGTCGCCCTTGGCCGCGGCACGCTCCATGCGGTCGATGCGCCCTCGCAGATCGCGCACGTCCTCCGCGGTCGCCCTTTGCGCGACGCGGCGGCCGGCGAACTCGTCGAGCGCGGCGCGGACCTCGTAGATCTCGTCGGCTTCGGCTAGGCTGGGCTGCCTCACGAAAACGCCGCGGTTCTTCTCGAAGCGAACCAGCCCGGAGGCTTCGAGCGCGCGGAACGCTTCGCGCACCGGCCCACGCGAGACGCCTAGCAGCTCGGCGACCGAAGCCTCGGTCAGCTTGCCACCCGCCGGGAGATCGCCTGCCAAGATCAGGCGCTCGAGCTCCCTCTGCACAAGCGTGGGGAGCGAGTTCTCCCGCACCAGCGCGATGGCGTCGGCGCCATTGGGAGGCACGCTCGGGACGGCGCGGGACGGCGCCGGCTGGGGCGGCGTCGCGCTGCGGCGAGCGGGGGAAGACTTGAGCATGTTGCGCATTCAACCCCTGCCGGTGTAGATTGTCAACAATCTGCAAAATCGGCAATCCGGACGGTGGTCATCGTGCCGTCACCGCTGTACGAGACGATCGAGAGCCCGCGTTGGTTGCCCGCGGGAGAGGGCGGGCGTAGCATTCCCCGACCCCACCGGCCCAAGCGCGAAGCGCAACAGCAGAACGCCGGTATCCCGCAATGCTGCCAACTTTCCGGAGGAGCCCGACGATGAAACCCAACATTGGTAATTGGTGGACGATGACCGCGGCAGCGGCCCTTACTGGCCTGCTGGCCTGCGGAACCGCGTCGGCGCAAAAGACTCAGCTCACCGTCTACACCGCGCTGGAGGACGACCAGCTCAAGGCGTATACCGAAGGCTTCAACAAGGCCAATCCCGACATCGAGATCACGTGGGTGCGCGATTCGACCGGAATCATCACGGCCAAGCTGCTCGCCGAGAAAGCCAACCCCAAGGCCGACGTCATCATGGGCGTAGCGGCGACCAGCATGGCCATCTTCGACAAGGAAGGCATGCTGCAGCCCTATGCGCCGAAGGGCCTCGAGCGTCTGGCGCCCGAATTCCGCGACTCCAAGAATCCACCCGCGTGGGTCGGCATGGACGTGTGGGGCGCGACCATCTGCTTCAACACCGTCGAGGCCGCGAAGAAGAACATCCCCAAGCCCGAGACCTGGAAGGACTTGACCAAGCCCGTCTACAAGGGGCAGATCGTGATGCCCCATCCGGCATCGTCGGGCACCGGGTTCTTCGACGTGTCCGCCTGGATCCAGATCTACGGCGAGGCCGACGCCTGGAAATTCATGGATGGCCTGCACGAGAACATCGCCCAGTACATGCACTCGGGCTCGCGGCCCTGCGCCGCCGCCGCCAACGGCGAGTACGTCGTCGGCATCTCCTTCGAGTACCGCGCCAACCGCGAAAAGGCACAGGGCAAGCCGATCGACCTAGTGTTCGCCAAGGAAGGCCTGGGCTGGGACCTCGAAGCGGTCGGCATCTACAAGGGAACTAAGAACATGGCCGCCGCGCAAAGGCTGCTCGACTGGGCGATCTCCGACGCAGCGATGGCGCTCTATGCCAAGAACTTTGCCATCGTGGCCGTCAAGGCGCTGTCGCAGCCGCTGCCCAACGTTCCGGCCAACTACGCTTCGATGCTGGCGAAGAACGACTTCCAGTGGGCGGCGAACAACCGTGACAAGATCCTCGCGGAATGGAGCAAGCGCTACGAGTCCAAAGCGGCTCCGAAGTAGGTTGTTGCGCCACCGGCCGGGCGGTGTCCAGGTGAGATTTTCGCGTCGATGCTCGGCCGGCGACGCGATGACTCGGCAAAAACCCTCCGGCACCGACCCGCCGAACTGCCGATGAGCGCCGATTCCAAGATGGCCGACGCGTTGCGCATCGAAGCCATCCACAAGGCCTTCGGGGGCTTTGTCGCGCTCAAGTCGATCGACCTCGCGGTCGAGAAGGGGGAGCTGGTCTGCTTCCTGGGACCCTCGGGCTGTGGCAAGACCA
>DASPTZ010000005.1:0-11988 GCA_035623155.1 Casimicrobiaceae bacterium
CGACCCGAAGCAGACGTGGCCTGCCTGGCTTTCCGTCTCCACAATGAAACGGTATGTTACGCCCTGCGTGCCTTTTCGCGCAGGGCTATGCCTACACAGGGGGCGCCGCATGTGGATTTCATCGCTTCGATGTGCAGTTCGAGTTTCGCTTGGCATTTGCCTTTTGTCATCGACCTTCCTGTCTGCCTATGCGCAGCTCAGGGACCACGTTGATCAGAACCTTAAACGCCAGGAGACGCCACCGTGTGGATCAACTGAGGACACGATACCGAGTGGAATCGCGGTCGTTGTGCCTAAAGAAGGAGAGAAAGGATATAGGTCGGGGAATCTAGAAGCCTTGAATAATCCTTTCGTGAGTGGTGTCTCGGTTCAGATCAATTGGCGCGACATCGAGCCGCTCCAGGGGAAGCCCGATTGGTCGAAATTAGATGCGCTGTTTGCTGCCGCGATATCATCCAAGAAATGGGTGCAGCTCGACATCTTCCCCGGCTTTTTTTCGCCTGAATGGGCCCTGGAAGGAGCAAAGACCGATTTGTTCAACATAGCGTATGGGCCTGCCCATGGCACGGTGGCGAAGCTGCCCATGCCATGGGATCGTGTGTACCTTAGCCACTGGTTCACATTCATGAGACAACTCGGCGAAAGGTATGGAAGGTCACCGGCCTTTAGAATGATTGCGGCTGCCGGACCGACATCGGTCTCCTCAGAGATGACGTTGCCCGTCTCTCCGTCAGATATCCGGAAATGGCTCAGTGACGGCTATACACCCGCCAAATATCTAGGCGCATGGGAGGAGGCCTTTCATGTCTATGCCGACGCCTTTCCCAATCAATGCATTTCGCTTGCAGCTCCGCAGCTCCCGATTCTCGAGCAAGGGCGGCGATTCGATCTTCCCACCCGTTTGCGGACAAAGCATGACGTCGTCGATCGGGCTATGCGGGTCTTGGGACGGCGTCTAGCAATTCAGTCGAACGATCTTCATGCCGGCCACGCTCCTCTCGAAACTTTCGATGGCACCGATTTCATCAATAGTTATAGCGGACGAATTATCACCGGCTTCGAAATGCGCGGCGGTTCCCGAGGAAGCGGCCCCAGCAAAGTCATGGGCGCCGAGGACAACCCTCCCCTGGCCTTGAGAAGATCTATTGACAAAGGGATGGTGGCGAACGATGCCGGCCGCCATGTCAATTACCTAGCGATTTACCAAGGAGATGTGCTACCAGCCGACATGCAGCCAGTATTGCAGTACGCAGCGTCGCTGTTTCGTCGGTCACACCCTTGACCAAACCGCAAACATGCGTGTCGAATCTCCAGACGCTTTGCGAAGCTCGACCGACCGGTTTGCAGATTTCCAACATGCGATCGAAGGACGGGAGTTGGCCGAAGAGCGCCTCACGCCGCGGGCCGCGAAGCGGACTCTCAACCATCGGGCCTACTGTCCGTTTTGGATCAATGCGCTCTGCGGCCGGACTTGGCCGGTGACAGACCTATCGAACCAGCCTCCGGACGGCTCCATGATGACAGGCGCTTACCAAGCCGCCAATTCGGTCCGGTCGCTCACTCGGGAGTGATGCTGCGCCGTGAACCGACGACTTGGATACTCGGAAAGCGATATAACGGCAATCCGTCTACAAACTCACCAGTAAATACACCGACGTACGGCGCCTCCGCAGTGGGACTGCTCAGCGTCGACGAGATCTCGGAGGCACACCCGACGAGCCCGAGAATAAGCAGTACCAAAATGGTTGCTCTAACGGACGCGTGGTGCTCGGCCGTCAGCCGGTGGGCGTGCATGATGCTATCCGCGAATCTTCGTATTATCGAGGCCGCGGTGGCCAAAAGCTAGGCGAAGCCGTTCGATACATGCGACGCCGGCTGTTTGACGGCTCTTGGCTGGTCAGCGACGTTCGCGACCGTCCGGTTTCGTGACGCTCGAACCGGCGACGCCGAGGCACGGCACCTGCGCGATTCCCCAATGCTCGTTCCCAGCTCCATAGTTGCGCCTAGATACGCCGTGTCGTAGCCTCTTGGCTGCCGGCCCCCGCCGCCGGTACAAGGGGAGACAAGAATGAGGAGGCTACTTTGGCTGGCGGCGTTCGTCGCCGGCATCTTTGCGCATTTCGCGTTCGCCGCATCGACTACCAATCTCAGCGACCAGTGGTGGAACAAGGGAGAGTCTGGTTGGGGCGCGTCTGTGCTTCAGCAAAACGACACGCTGTTCATCGATATATTCGTCTACGGCCAGGACACGAAGTCTACGTGGTACACCGGCGCAGCCGTCTACCAAGGGACGACAGCGCAAGGCCACCTTATCTTCTCCGGCGATCTGATTGCGACGACCGGCCCCTACTACGGAATGCCCGCGTTCGACCCGAATGCGGTCACCAGACAGAAGGTCGGGACAATCACCATGGATGTCGACAGCATCGACACGGCGACGTTGACTTACTCGGTAAACGGCGTCGTGGTGGTGAAGTCTGTGACACGCCAATTCTGGAAGATGGAAAATGTCGCGGGCTCTTACTACGGAGGGCTAGTCTATAGCGCTTCGGGCTGCGTGCCGGCGTCGCTCAACGGGCCGATTACCGAACTCGCTGCACTTACCGTGACTCAGGCGGGCTCAGCGATCACTATCTTTGAATCTGCAACTAACGGTGCAACTTGCACGTACAACGGGACATACTCGCAGGCTGGCCACATGGGTACCATTCAAGGCACCTACTCGTGCAGCAACACCGTGCACGGCTCGTTCACGGCGTTCGAGCTCGAGGGGAATATCTCTGGCTTCACCGGGCGCTTCACGGCGAACAATCAATATTGCTCGACCGTACAAGGACGTTTGGGCGGATTGCGGAGCACTCCGTACTGAACGGGGTTGGCCCGCCTGAGATCAGTTACCCCTAAATGGGTTGAACTGATTTCTTCTCGCACCGTCGGGTACATGCCGGATCTCTGGCGGCCCGATTAGCTCCCATTCGCTGTAGCGCTGCTGGATCTCGGATAACTCCGCCAGGTAGCGGGCGCGTATCCATTTGCTGGTGCGCGGATCGCGGAAGCGGAACGGGAAGAGTTCGAGTCGCGCCATACCGCGATTATGAGCACGGCCCGTGGTTAGCGGCAGGGACGCCCTACGGACACTTGGCGGACACGAGACTAGCTACGAGGCGCAAAGCGTATATACATTATTGTTTTTATTGGCGTCCCCACGGAGATTCGAACTCCGGTTACCGCCGTGAAAGGGCGATGTCCTAGGCCTCTAGACGATGGGGACGAGGCGACTGCGGTGAAGAGCGGGTGGTGGAGCTAGTCGGGATCGAACCGGCGACCTCTTGCATGCCATGCAAGCGCTCTCCCAGCTGAGCTATAGCCCCACAGCGGATCGCGAATTATACGGGTTGGGGCGTATGGCTAGCAAACGGAGGCCGCGGAAGCGCCCGATGCGTGCTGCGCGCCGGCGCGCAGTGGAGCGAGCTAATTCCGCTATCATCGGCTGCCCTTTGCGCAGAGTCTTCGATGCCGCTGCCCGCCGCCGATTCGCCATATGAAACACGACTCGACGGCCGCGTCGTGATGATCACGGGCGCGAGCGGCGGCCTGGGGCGGCCGCTCGCGCTGGGCTGCGCCGCCCAGGGCGCCACGGTCCTGCTTCATGGCCGCACCGCACGCAAGCTCGAGGCGGTCTACGACGAGATCCTCGCCGCCGGCGGCCCCGAGCCCTCGATCTTGCCTCTGGATCTCTCCACGGCGAGAGCCCAGGATTTCGCCACCGTGGCGAGCGCAGTTCAGGCGCAGCACGGGCGCATCGACGCGCTGGTGCAGACCGCGGTGCAGCTCGGATCGCTCGGGCCCGTCGAGCATCAGGCGTTCGATGCGTGGCTGGCCACGCTGCGGGCGGACCTGCTCGCTCCCTTCGGGCTGACACGCTCGCTGCTTCCGCTGTTGCGAGCCGCTCCCGATGCCAGCGTCGTCTTCACGCTGGACACGCGCGGCCAGGAGCCGCGAGCGTATTGGGGCGCGTACGCGGTCGCCAAGGCGGGGCTCTCGGCGCTGCTTTCGATCCTCGCCGACGAGTGGGATAGTACGCCACAGCTTCGCGTCAACGGCGTCGTACCCGGTCCCATGCGCTCGCCGCTGCGCGCGCAAACGCACCCCGGAGAGGACTTGAGCCGCTTGCCTGCGCCGGAAGTCTTCGTGCCGCTGTACTTGTACTTGATTGCGGGTCAGCCGAAGGCGGAAAGCGGCGGTGTTATCGATGCGCAGGCGTGGTTGCGCGGAGCGTAGCTGCGCGGGGACGCTTTGGCCTCACCCGCCGCGCTGTCGCGCGGCGGCCTCTCCCAGCGGGAGAGGCAAGACCAGCCCACAGTCGCGCACAAAGGCAGGCTACTCCGCCGCGCGCCCCAGCCGCAGCATCACTCGCAACCTGCGGAAATCCTCCGTCATCAACATGTCGGGAAGGATCGCGATGGCGCGAGACCGGCGCGCGCCCAACGGGCGCAGCACGATGGTCGTCAGAAGCGCACCGATATACGAGTCCGGCTGCACGGCGCCCTCGGTTCGGCGACCGCTACGCTCGGTGAACGTCGCGCGCAAGTCCGAAGCAATCTCGATCGCGACAACGGAGTGCGGCGCCGTGGCGTAAGCGCGGCCGCGCAGCAGCCAGATCCCATAGGCGCCGATGGCGAGCGAGCCCGCTGCGCGCCACCACCACTGAGCGGGCAGCGAGGCGACCAGCGATGCGGTCGCCACGACTCCGGCCGCGATCAGTGCGGCGGCGATGCGCGATGGCTTAAGCTCGAGGCGGAGCGGCGGCGGATTCTTCATCTGCCGCCATTGAGCGCGCCGAGTCAGGTAGCGTCAATCGGCCGAACGGCCGACGCGTTGTTTGCGCGGGCTTGATGAAGACTTTGCGAAGGCCTTCCCTCATCCCTGCCCCTCTCCCGCTGGGAGAGGGGTTCAAGATTTTCCGTAACCCCTGCCCCTCTCCCGCTGGGAGAGGGGTTCTAGATTTTCCGTCACCTCTGCCCCTCTCCCGCTGGGAGAGCGGTTCCCTTTCGCCAGTGCGAGCCAGGTCTCGACGACCGTGTCCGGGTTGAGCGAGATGCTCTCGATCTTCTGCTCGACCAGCCATTGCGCGAGATCAGGATGATCCGAGGGGCCCTGGCCGCAGATCCCGGCGTACTTGCCCGCCTTGCGGCAGGCGGTGATCGCCATGGCGAGCATGGCTTTGACCGCGTCGTCGCGCTCGTCGAAAGTCGACGCGATCGCACCCCCGGCGTCGCGATCGACTGCGAGCGTGAGCTGCGTTAGGTCGTTGGAGCCGATGGAGAAGCCGTCGAAATGCTCGAGAAAGCGCTCGGCGAGGATCGCGTTCGAAGGTATTTCGCACATCATGATGACGCGCAGGCCGTTCGCGCCGCGCTCGAGGCCGTTTTTCTTGAGCAGCTTGACCGTTTCCTTGGCTTCAACCAGGGTGCGGACGAACGGGATCATCACCTCGACGTTTGTGAAGCCCATGTCGTCGCGCACGCGCTTGAGCGCGCGGCACTCGAGCTCGAAGCAATCGTAGAATTCCGGCGCGATGTAGCGCGATGCTCCGCGAAAGCCGATCATCGGGTTCTCTTCGTGCGGCTCGTAGGCGGTGCCGCCCATCAGGTTCGAATACTCGTTCGACTTGAAGTCGGAGAGCCGCACGATCACTTTTTTCGGCCAGAACGCCGCGGCGATGGTCGCAACGCCTTCGACGATCTTGGAGACGTAGAAGTCGGTCGGGCTTTCGTAGCCCGCGATGCGCCGCGCGATCTCTGCCCTGAGCTCCGCCGGCTGGGCGTCGAAATTGAGCAGCGCCTTCGGATGCACGCCCACGTTGCGGGCGATGATGAACTCGAGCCTCGCCAGCCCGACGCCTTCGCTGGGCAGCCGCCGGAACTCGAAGGCGAGCTCCGGATTGCCGACGTTCATCATGATCTTGGTTGGCGCGGGCGGCATCTTGTCCAGCGCGATGTCGACTATCTCGATCTTTAGCAGCCCTTCGTAGATCCGCCCGATGTCGCCCTCGGCGCACGACACGGTGACGCCTTGATCGTCCTTGAGCACGGTGGTCGCGTCGCCGCAGCCCACCACAGCGGGGATCCCCAGCTCGCGAGCGATGATCGCCGCGTGGCAGGTCCGGCCGCCACGGTTGGTGACGATGGCCGCCGCGCGCTTCATCACCGGTTCCCAATCGGGGTCGGTCATGTCGGCGACCAACACATCGCCACGCTGCACGCGATCCATCTCGCTTGCCGAGCCGATCAATCGCGCGCGACCCTGTCCGATCTTCTGGCCGATCGCCCGCCCGGTGGCGAGCACCGCCGAGCGCTGATCGAGCCGATAGCGGCGCAGATGCTCCGTGCCCGTGTCGCGCGACTTCACCGTTTCCGGCCGCGCCTGCAGGATGTAGAGCTTGCCGTCGACTCCGTCGCGCGCCCACTCGATGTCCATCGGGCGCCGGTAGTGGCGTTCGATCGCGATCGCGTAGCGGGCGAGCTCCTCGGCTTCGGCATCGCTGATCGAAAAGCGCGAGCGCTCATCGAGCGATACGCCTTCCGTTGCGGTCGAGCGTCCCGCCGAAGTGCTCGCGGTGAACACCATCTTGGTCGCCTTCTCGCCCACGCTCTTGCGCAGGATCGCCGGCCTGTCAGCGGCGACGTTGGGCTTGTAGACGTAGAACTCGTCGGGATTGACCGATCCTTGCACCACGGTTTCGCCGAGCCCGTAGTTGGCGGTGATGAACACGACCTGGTCGAAGCCGGACTCGGTGTCGAGCGTGAACATGACGCCGGCGGCGCCCAAGTCGCTGCGCACCATGCGTTGCACGGCTGCCGAGAGCGCAACCCCTGCGTGGGCGAATCCCTGGTGCACGCGGTAGGCGATTGCACGGTCGTTGTAGAGGGATGCGAAGACCTCTCTTACCGCATGAATAATATTGTCCAAGCCGTTGATATTAAGGAATGTTTCCTGCTGCCCTGCGAACGAGGCGTCGGGCAGGTCTTCAGCGGTCGCCGAGGAGCGCACGGCGACTCGAAGGTCCTTGCTCTCGGCGGTGAGCTGAGCGTAAGCGGAACCGATCTCGGCCTCGAGCTTGGCTGGCAGCGCTGCGCTGCTCACCCAGCCTCGAATCTCGGCGCCGGTCCGCGCCAGCGCTGCCACGTCGTCGACGCTGAGCTTCGAGAGCGCGCGGTCGATGCGCGCGGCAAGGCCGTCTTGCTCGAGGAATTCGTGGAAGGCGAAGGCGGTGGTGGCGAAGCCGCCAGGGACCCGAATGCCCTCCGCGCGCAACTCGCCAATCATCTCGCCGAGCGAGGCATTCTTGCCGCCGACCTGCGCGAGGTCACTCATTCGCAGGCGATCGAGCCGGATCACCCGGCGATGTCCGTTTGTCCCCATCTCCGCTGCAATTTTATCGTGGAGCGTCCGGCTTCAGGAAACAATCGGGGCCGACGCTTTCGCGGGCGGCCCCGATCACTTACGGAACAAATTACAAAACTACGAGGATCCGGCGACCTCGTCAGTCTCGTGTTCGTGGGAATGCTCGACCGCTTCGTCGGAGAGCGCTGCTCCTTCGCCATCGGGACGGCGATGCTTGGTGCGAACGGCGCGGCGGAGGCTTCGATACAGGTCCGGATGCGATTCCTTGAGATAACTGATGATCTCGAAGTCGACTCGCTTGACCTGCGACAGGTCGATTTGCTCGACGTGCACCAGGCGCAGCAGCTCGCGCACCGGCTTGGGCATCTCTCGCCCGCTTTCGTAGCGCGACCCGCCGCTCTGCGTCACGCCGATTTGCGTCCAGAACTGCTCCTGGTTCAAGCCCAAACGGCGGCGAATCTCGCGTGGATTGAGAACTCGATCGAAGAGTTTCACGGCCTTTTATCGCCTCGCAACGTGCCTGTTTGCTGCCAAATACGCCACATGAGCGGCGCGCCCCCAATACAATGGCATAATTGTTGACCAAAGCCGCCTCGGGCGCAAGGGTATCCGTCAGGCGGTATGCGCAATCCGCCGGGTGGCGATGCCGTCCTGGCGACTCGTCCGGCAGCCTTGGAACCCCTCCGCCGCCCCCTTCCGGCCGATTCCTGCCGTTTTCCTGACGGAGCGGGAAGCGGACGCTTTGCTAGAATGGCCGCGCCCTGCCCGCCCGGCGTCCGGACGCGGCGAGACCCCTCTCAGGCAGCTGCCCGCGTGCCGGACCCGGACTCGCCTGCGGCGGTCGCCGGCTGCGGAGACGCCCATGCCCGATCAGCGAACCGTCTTCTTCGTCTCCGACCGCACCGGCATCACCGCCGAAGTGCTCGGAAACAGCCTGCTCTCGCAGTTCGAGGCGCTGGACTTTCAGCGCAAGACCATCCCTTTCGTAGACACGCCGGAGAAGATCGACGAGGTGCTGCGGCGCATCGATGAAACCGCCGCGGCGGAGGGCAAGCGCCCGCTGGTGTTCAGCTCGATCGTCGACGAAACGATGAGCGCGCAACTCGGGCGCGCCAACGCGCTGGTGCTCGACCTCTTCCAGGTCTTCATCGCGCCGCTGGAATCCGAGCTTCGGATGAAGTCGTCGCATGCCGCGGGACGCTCGCACGGGATCGCCAATCCGATCCAGTATTTCGCGCGAATGGAGGCGATCAACTTCACGCAGGCGCACGACGACGGTGCGACCACCCGCGAGCTCGACAAGGCCCAGGTGATCCTGGTCGGCGTGTCCCGCTGCGGCAAGACGCCGACATCGCTCTACCTCGCGCTTCAGTTCGGAATTCTCGCCGCGAACTTTCCGCTGACTCCCGACGACTTCGTCGACAAGCGATTGCCCGGTTCGATCCGTCAACACCGGCAGAAGCTCTTCGGGCTGACCATCGACCCCGATCGATTGCAGCAGATCCGCGAAGCGCGGCGGCCCGGCAGCCAGTACGCCTCGCTCAGCAACTGCCGTTACGAGGTTCGCGAAGCGCAGTTGCTCATGCAGCTCGAGGGCGTGCCCACCATCGACACCACCAGCCGGTCCATCGAGGAGATCGCCACCACCATCGTGCATCGAGGCGGACTGCAGCGGCATATTTTTTAAAGCAGCGACACATCATTTCTCGCACCCCTGCCGCGCGAGAGCGCGGCGGGTGACGGGCGACGCGTCAATCTTGCGGAAACTTGGTAGTGTCCCGCTCGTACAAGTAGCGATAATATTTCCCGCTAAGCAGCGCTCTCTGACCAAGGCATCGAGTTCCCATGCGCATCGTCTGCATCGGCGGCGGACCGGCCGGCTTGTACTTCGCTCTGCTCATGAAAAAGCTCGATCCGGCGCACGACGTCTCCGTGATCGAGCGCAACCGCCCCTACGACACTTTCGGCTGGGGTGTGGTGTTCTCCGACCAGACTCTCGGCAACCTGCGCACCGCCGACGCGCCTACGCACGACCAGATCCTCGAAGCCTTCAACCACTGGGACGACATCGAGGTCCATTTCCGCGGCCGCACCATCACCTCGGGCGGTCACGGCTTCTGCGGCATCGGCCGCAAGCGCCTGCTCAACATCCTGCAGTCCCGCTGCGAGCAACTGGGAGTCGAGCTGGTGTTCGACACCGAAGTCAAGAACGACGAGGACTTCGACGCCGACCTGATCGTAGCCTCGGACGGGCTCAACAGCTTCATCCGCAGGAAGTATTCCGCCGCCTACGAACCCGACGTGGACGTGCGCAAATGCCGCTTCGTGTGGCTCGGGACGCACAAGCTCTTCGACGCCTTCACCTTCGCCTTCGAGAACACCGAGCACGGCTGGTTCCAGGCGCACGCCTACCGCTTCGATCGCGACACCTCGACCTTCATCGTCGAGACTCCAGAGGACGTCTGGCTCGAGACCGGCCTCGACAAGATGACCAAGGAGGAGTCGATCGCGTTTTGCGAGCGGCTGTTCGCGACCTACCTCGACGGCAACGCGCTGATGTCGAACGCCCATCACTTGCGCGGTTCGGCGCAGTGGATCAAGTTTCCGCGCGTCGTCTGCAAGAGCTGGGTCCACCACAACGGCCGCGCCCCGGTGGTGCTGATGGGCGATGCGGCGCACACCGCGCACTTCTCGGTGGGCTCCGGCACCAAGCTCGCGCTGGAGGACGCCATCGAGTTGGCCGATTGCTTCCGGCGTCACGGCGACGGCGCGAACGATATCGCGGAGGTGCTGGCGCAATACGCTGATGCGCGTTCGGTCGAGGTGCTGAAGATCCAGAACGCGGCGCGCAACTCGACCGAATGGTTCGAGAACGTCGACCGCTACACGCGGCTCGAGGCGGAACAGTTCGCCTACAGCTTGCTCACCCGCAGTCAGCGCATTTCGCACGAGAACCTGCGCCTGCGCGACAAGGACTACATCGCGCGGCTCGAGACCTGGTTCGCTGCGCGCAATCACCTGCCCGCGCGGCCGGTGCCGCCAATGTTCACGCCCTTCACGCTGCGCGGAATGACGCTCGCCAACCGCGTGGTGGTCTCCCCGATGGCGCAATACTCCTGCATCGACGGCACGGCCGACGACTACTACCTGGTGCATCTGGGCAGCCGCGCCCACGGCGGAGCGGGCCTGGTCTTCACCGAGATGACCTGCGTGTCGGCGGACGCGCGCATCAGCCCGGGGTGCGCCGGGATGTACAAGGAGGAGCACAAGGCGGCGTGGAAGTGCATCGTCGACTACGTCCACGGCCGCACGCGGGCGAAGATCGGCATGCAGTTGGGCCACGCCGGTCCCAAGGGCTCCACCCAGTTCGGCTGGCAGGATGCGGATGAGCCGCTGCCGTCGGGCAACTGGCCGCTGATCGCGCCGTCGAGCGTGGCCTACGGCCCGAACAACCAGGTGCCGCGCAGCATGGCGCGGGCCGACATGGACCGCGTGCGCGGCGACTTCGTGCGCGCCGCGAGCTGGGCGCGGGACTGCGGCTTCGACTGGCTGGAGCTGCACTGCGCGCACGGCTATTTGCTGTCGGCGTTCATCTGCCCGCTGACCAACCGCCGCGACGACGAATACGGCGGGGGCCTGGAGAATCGCTGCCGCTTTCCGCTCGAGGTCTTCCGGGCGATGCGCGAAGTGTGGCCCACGGACAGGCCGATGTCAGTGCGCATTTCCGCGCACGACTGGGCGCCGGGCGGCAACACGCCGGACGATGCGGTGGTGATCGCGCAGCTCTTCAAGGACGTGGGCGCAGACCTGATCGACGTGTCGTCGGGACAGACTACGCGCGACTCGCAGCCGGTCTACGGGCGCATGTACCAGACTCCGTTCGCGGATCGGATTCGCAACGAGGTCGGCATCGCCACCATGGCGGTGGGGGCGATCTTCGAGCCCGATCACGTCAACAGCATCATCGCGGCCGGACGCGCCGACCTGTGCGCGCTGGCGAGACCGCATCTCGCCGACCCGTACTGGACGCTGCACGCGGCGGCGCAGCTCGGGTACGCGGAGATGCCCTGGCCGCAGCAGTACCTGACCGGCAAGGCGCAGCTCGAGCGCAACCTCGCGCGAGCGGCGCAACAGGCGGAATTGGACAAGGCGGAAGCCAATGGCTGAAGGGGCCAACGCGATCAACCCGACGGCGCACGTCGACACCTTCGCCCGCGACAATCTCCCGCCGCGCGAGCTGTGGCCGGAGTTCGTCTTCGAGCTTCCGGAGCTCACCTATCCGGAGCGCTTCAACTGCGCCGTCGAGCTGCTCGACCGCGCGGTCGAGCGCGGCTGGGAGGAACGCAGCGCGATTCTCGCCCCGGGAAACTGGCGCTGGACCTACGCGCAACTGCTGGCGGCGACCAACCGCATCGCCAACGTGCTGGTCGAGGACATGGACCTCGTGCCTGGCAATCGCGTGCTGCTGCGCTCGCCCAACAACCCGATGATGGCGGCGTGCTGGTATGCGGTGGTCAAGGCCGGCGGCATCGTGGTCGGAACCATGCCGATGCTGCGCGCCAAGGAGCTCACCGACATCGT
>DASPTZ010000006.1:0-5115 GCA_035623155.1 Casimicrobiaceae bacterium
CGCATGAGCGAGATGATGTTCGTCGATGCCGTGCGCCGCTACGTCGACACGCTGCCCGAGGACAGTCATGGCTGGCTTGCGGGGCTGCGCGACCGCTTCGTCGGTCGTGCGCTTGCGCTCATGCACGAAGCTCCCGCGACCCAATGGACGGTCGACGAGCTGGGCCGGCGCGTGGGACTGTCGCGTTCGGCTCTGCATGAGCGCTTCGCCGAGATGATCGGGCAAGCTCCCATGCAGTACCTGGCCAACTGGCGCATGCAGGTGGCTGCGGCACTCTTACGAAACACCAATGCCACCGTCGCCTCGGTGGCGCTGGACGTCGGTTACGATTCGGAAGCGGCATTCGCCAGAGCGTTCAAGCGACTGGTGGGCAAACCGCCAGCAGCCTGGCGCAGGGAGAAGGCGCATCGAATGCAGGTGGCCGGCACACCATCGGTATCATCTGCCCCTGTCGTGGAGGCCAAGTAGCCCGCCCGACCACGCCGTCCTCGCGCGGCCGAGATAGGCCGCACCGACGCAACGTTATCCCATCGCGAGCATCAGTCCCACGCGTCGCTGCAACAGCCGATTGAGCCGGCTGGCCGGTTTCTGCGCCGAGCGCTCCGGCACCAGAGCGCGGGCGAGGCGCGCTTTCCGCGCACGCAATGCCGCCTCGGTGAACGTGAGATGGATGAGGTCGCATTGCGCGAGGCTGCCGCCGCAGCGGTGCGCGATGTGACGCACCTGCAGCAGGAAGTCGACGGCCGCCGCGTAGTCGCTGCGGGCGAACGCGAGCACCGCTTCGCAGAACGGCTGCGCAAGAGCTTCCTCCGGAGGCGAGGGCCACGTGCTACGCATATCCGTCTTCTGCAGCGCCTCGATCACTCGCGCTGCGGCGGCGGCGCGCCCTGCCGCGGCGTACGCCATTGTCGCGTGCACCGCGTAGAAGGGCCGCGCGCCATCAAGCACCTGCATCTGCCAGCGATCGGCCAGTGCCCGCCACCGCGCTCCCACGTCGACGTTCCGGAGCTGGAGCCGCCACAGTAACGCCGAAGCATCGGCGAGCGCGGCCATGCCTGACGCTGGCGCGCGGGCGATCTGCGCATCGTAGACCGCGAGCGCCGACTGCGGATCGTCGGCGTCGAGGTGGAACAGGGCGCGATGCCAGGCCAGATGGACGGAGTATCCGGTACCTTCGATCCACGCCGATTCGGTCGCAGCCAGGAACGCCAGACCCTCGCGAGCGCGTCCCCGCATCTCCATCACGTGGGCGATCGTGTGAATGGCACCCGGGTGTCCATGATCGAGAGCCAGCGCCCCGCGTGCGATCTTTTCGGCACGACGATACTGACCGTTCTCCTCGAGGCCGAACGCATACATCGCGAGCACGCTGGCGTAGCCCGGCATCGAGGCGTTCCATTCGGGCAGCACCTGGGCGATGCGATCCCGTAGCATGCGTCGCCGGCCCAGGCGGAAATCGAGTGCATGGGCGACGACCAGCGCGAGAATGTCGTGCGGGCAATCGATGACGATGGCACCGTAGCGTTCGAGGGCAAGAGCCGAATTACCGTCGAGCCAGGCGCGTGCGGCTTCCGCGTGCCAATACGCGGGGTCGTTCCTGTTCGGACACGCTGCGTCGATGACGGCCACGCTCGCTGCAAGCGCCGATCGTCCACCGCGATCGTCGGCACGCACGATGAGCGCCGCGCGCAGGCAATGTCCGAACACGCTCTGAGGCTCGTCGGCAAGCAGGCGGTCGGCCTCGGCAGAAGGATTGCCGCGATGCGTATGCGCGAGATCGAGCACGCGCTCGAGCCGCGGCAGCGAATCCCCGGTCCCGCGTTCGGTGGACCGTGGCATTGCCGTCTGAAGGCTTGCTGCTGCGCTCACGCTCAACTCCCTTCTTTGGGCCAGCGTCGTCGCGTGTGCCGCGCCCTGGTGTGAGTATCACGCGCTCGGCAGTACCCCTGAATGATCGAGCGTCCACGCCAATTGCCCGGAACGCCAGACTGTGAATAATCGCCAACCAGGCTCGAGCCCCGTTGGGAAGCCAACGCAATCAGCAGTTTGCAGTGCGGAGAGACTGGATTCAGCCGGCGGGCCTGGGACGAGCGTGCTGCAGTACCGCTGGGTTGACGACGTTGATGGGCGTGCCCGCCGCGTAAGCCACGATCTGGCCGAAAATGTCGGCAAACTGGATTTCGTACTCGTCGCGCGTGACGTAACCGACGTGTGGCGTGCAGACTACGTTTGGCATGGTCAGCAGCGGATGCATGGGGTCGCGCAGTGGCTCCTGCTCGAAGACGTCTACGGCCGCCATCCCGGGCCGGCCCGCGCGAAGGGCGTCGACCAGCGCCCCGGATTGGATCAGGGGAGCGCGGCTGGTGTTCACCAGCAGGGCCGTGGGCTTCATGCGAGCGAGATCCTCTGCGCTCACGATCCCGCGGGTGGCGTCGACGAGACGCAGGTGCAGCGAGATCACGTCGCTTTCCTCGAAGAACTGCGCCTTGCTCGGTGCCGCGACGTAACCATCGGCGCGCGCACGCCCGAGCGATGCCTCGCGCGCCCAGACGAGGACGTTCATGCCGAAGGCTTTTCCGTAGCCTGCGACCACGGCGCCGATCCTGCCATAGCCGAAGATGCCGAGCGTCTTCCCGCGCAGCGTGTGCCCCACCCCCGTCTGCCACACGCCGGCTTTCAGCGCCGCCACCTGTTGCGGAATCTGCCGCATCGCCGCCAGCACCAGCCCCCAGGTCAACTCCGCCGCCGCATACGACGGCGCGTCGGAGTGCATGTTCGACGACACGATGATCCCGTGCCGGGTGCAGGCGTCGACGTCGATGTGCGGATAGACGCTGCGCTGGCTGATCAGACGGAGCCTGGGCAAGCGATCGATCAGCGGCGCGCGGATCTGCGTGCGCTCACGGATCAGCACCAGCGCTTCGGTTTCCTTCAAGCGCTGCGCCAGCGGATCGAGATCCTGGAGGTGATCATTCCATATCGTGACGTCGTGCACCGCGAGCTCGCGAAAGCACTTGAGCGTGCGCAGCGTATCGAAGTAGTCGTCGAGAATCGTAACCTTCACGCTGCATCACTCCCTAGAGCAGCGACCACCCGAGCAGCAGCAATCCGCTCGCGGCGATCCAGCTGCCGACGACGCGCCAGGCGATGCGCAGCCATCCCGATTGCCAAGCGACTACGAGTGCCGCGACGAGCGTCGTTACCACGAACACCGTAGCGGAAATTCCCATGACGGCACGCAGTCCGGGCCCCGCCTGCGCCATCGCGGCCCCGTTGCCGTAGCCCAGGAAGGCGCCGAGCAGCACGGCGATCGCAGTCGTCGCCCAGCGCGGCAATCGAAGATCCGAAGCGACCAGCCCGCCCAGCAGGAGCAGCGGCAGCCATGCGAGAGAGGGAGGCATCGAAGTACGCGTCAGCGTCCCCACCCACCCTCCCAGAAGCCACGCCAGCGGCAACACGAAGATCACGCGCCGTGCATGATCCCTGCCCCGCAGTCCGGCGAGCAGCGCAAGCGCGACAGCGGGGATCAGGTCTTCGGGCGTCAGCGCGAAGTGGGTGATGCCGTCGTAAACCGGGCCGAGACCCGTGCTGATGAGGTGTGCGTCGCAGGGCGATGCCGCCAGCGCCGCCAGCATCCCGAGCAATGCGGCATTCGCGACGGGAACGCTCCGGCGGGTCATGCCATGGCCTGCCATAAGAAGAAGACTCCGGCGAGCCCGACGCAGCCGCCGGCAAGTCGCAGCGCCACCTGCCCCACGGGCCAGCGGTGGATCGAGCCGATCGCGATGCCGATCGCGTGCAGGCATCCCGTCGCGACGACGAAACCGAGGCTGTACAGCAACCCGCTCTGTCCCGCCGGCAACTCGGTGCCGTGCGCATGGCCGTGGAAGATGGCGAAGACGGCGACCAGAGCTGCTGCCGCGTAGAGCGGGGGCTTGCGCTCGGTCATCACCGCAACGCCGAGCAAAAGCGCCGACGCCGCGATACCGATTTCAACGCCGGGCAGTGGAACGCCGAGCAGGCCCAGGAATCCGCCGAAGGCCATGACGATTGGAAAGGTGACCGGCAGGAGCCAGATCGCCGGCGCGCCGAGCTGCGCGCCCCAGAGTCCCACCGCGACCATGGCCAGCACGTGGTCGAGTCCCGAAATGGGGTGCATGAAGCCGGTGAGGAATCCTCCAGCCTCTCCCGGCTGTATGTGCGCGAACGCGGGCGAAGCGAGCGCGAAAAGCAGCACCGCAATCAAGCAACGAGTCATAACCAATCGCATCATCCACCCTCCACCATCATGACGAGGCGCTGGATGGTCCAGAACGCCCCCAACGAACCGACGACGTAGGCCGGCAGGAGCTCCATCGGCTTCGGCCAGTGTACCTCCAGCACCTTGAACGCACGGACCATCAGCAGGATCACCGCAACGAACGCGAGCTGCCCGATTTCCACGCCGACGTTGAACATCAGGAGCGCGAGCGGAATATCGCTTTGCGGCAGTCCAATCGCGGCGAGCCCGCTGGCGAACCCGAAGCCGTGCAGCAACCCGAAGGCGAACGCGACGACCCATGGGTGGCGGATGGTGAAGCTCGTCTCGCCGCGCCACGCCCGCACGATCTCGGGGCCGAGGAACAGGATGGAGAGCGCGATCAGCGTGTTGAGCGGCGGCGTGGGAAAGCTCGCGTAGCCCAGCGTCGCGATCGCCAGTGTGATGCTATGGGCGAGCGTGAACGCGGTGATCGTCTTCACCAGCATCCACGGCGAGCGCACGATCAGCAGCAAGCCGAGCACGAACAGCAGGTGATCGACGCCCAACAGGATGTGCTCGATGCCTTGCGTGAGGAAAGTCCCGGCTGTCGCCACCGTGCCGCGCGCCTCGGCGATCTCGATCCATGGTTGTTGCGGGCGGGCAACCAGCATCCACTTGCGGCCGTCGAGCATTTCGACTCGGACCAGCACGTCGGTGATCGTCAACTGCAGCCCGGGAAACTCGATGCGCTTGCCGGCGAGGCCGTTCGGCCCGGCGTCGATCAACCGGCGTTCGAGAAGCGAATCGGTGAGCTCCTGTACGGTCGGCTCCCTCAAGTTCTTCACGTCCTCCGGCAGTTGCAGCACGACCGGCAG
>DASPTZ010000007.1:0-3219 GCA_035623155.1 Casimicrobiaceae bacterium
CGTCCCGGGCGCTCACCCGTGAACGCGGTCGCGGTCTGTCGGGAGCGGTGCTTTCGGAAGGACTGGGTTGTCGATCTCGACATCCGGGCCTTCTTGATGCCCTCGTCACACTGCCTCCCCGTTCATGCGGGTAGTGTCAAACAATGCGTATTCGGCCTGTGAGACCAGTATACGCAGGCCTTTTCGGCGTCCGCTGCGCACGTGGATGGCCTCAAGTTCGCCGCGCTTTACACGCTGCAACACAGTTTGGCGGCTGACGCCCAGGCATCGCATCGCATCGACGATTGGAACATAGCCGGTTGGCGCTTCTTCGACAAACAGCGCGCGCAGTTCATCGTTAACTCGAATGCGCCACGGGGCGCCGGGAGTGTCCTGTTCGCCGCCGATGAACCCATCCTGCAGCCAGCGAAAGATTGTGGACGGCGCGACGCCGAGCTCCTCGGCAGCCTTGCCGACCGGCAGCAGCTCACCGTCGGGTTGCTCAGCGGGCGGCTTGTACGTCGGAATGTTGCGGTAACGGCGCAGACCGCCGACGATGATTTTGGTGAAACGCTCACCTGTCGCGGAGCGCCGGCCCTGGCGGTTCAGGATCCCCGCGATCGTGCCGTCGTCATAGCGAGCGGCGAGGCGCTCGATCAGTGCAATCGTGTCGTCATCGGTGCGGACCGGGGGCTGTGGCTTTGGCAGGTCCACCGCCAACTCGGTGAGTGCGCCGCCGCGCCAGCGAAGTGTGACAGCCGCTCGCCTCTGTTCGCGGTTGACATCTAGAATCACTTCTTCCACAAGGCAGCGCAGAAGCTGCTTGCGATCACGATCGGTGGTGCTCGGCGCCGACCATACTCTTCCGAGGTCCGAGCCCAGCGCCAGTAGCTGCTCGCGCTCCTCGGCGGTGAGCGTGCGTGGGCGCTGTTGCTCGCGCAGGGCAAGCTCGGCCTCGGCCTCGGCGAGTGCGCCAAGCGCGCGCTCCCAGTCGCGCTCAAGACCGCGTGCAACAAGGCGATGCTCGGGCTCGACCTGGCGGTAGCGGCGCTCGGCTCGGTTGCCTTCATAGCGTGCGCGCTCGACCTGCAGTCGCCACTGCGCCAGCGCCGCGTCGTGGTCGGCCTCGAGCAGCTCGGCTGCGCGCAGCGCGGCCTTCACTCCAGCTGGGGTGAGCGCCTGGATGAGCGCGGCGGAGACCGCCTCGTCGATCTTCATCCCGCCCACCCGCAGGCACCACTCGCCGCGGCCCTCGACCAGTTCGCTGCCGGGGCAGTGATAGGCGGGGCTCTTACGACCGCGCTTCCCCTGGTAGTGAACCATAAGCTTTCGCCCACAACGTCGACAGACGGCAATTCCCTGCAGCAGCGCTTGGCCCTCGCGCACCGCGCCGCCGGGCTCGTGCGCGCGCGGGCGCGTGTTGGACGCAAGCCGCTCCTGGTTGCGCGCGAACGTGACCTCGTCGATGAAGCCGACATGGTGGTCCCAGATCAGGACATCCCACTCCTCGCGCGGCAGGTGACGCTGGCGCTTACGGGGGCGGCCATGCTCATCGACGTAGCGCTCACTGCGGGTCTTGCCGAACGTGTAGGCACCCGCGTACACGGGATTGGAAAGCACACTGTGAACCTGGTGATAAGCGGGCGTCACCCACTGGATCTCAGCGCCCTGGAAGCGCCTCAGCGGAAACTGCACGCTCTCTCTACGCATCCACAGCCACACCTGACGCGCGGAGCCCAGCTCGCCGAAACGCTCAAAGATTGTCGCAATCGCGCCACGCACAGCCTCGTCGGGATCGAGCAGCACATCGCCGTCCTCCTCGCCCCACACAAACCCCACCGGCAGACCGCGCCGCAGCTCACCGCGCTTAGCCTTGTTGCGAGCCCCGCCAACCAGGCGCTGGCGAATCATGTGCAACTCAGCCTCGCTGATCGTGCCCTTCAGCCCGAGCAGGAGCCTGTCATTGAACGAGCCGGGATGATAGAGCCCGTCGAGGTCGCCGATCACAGTGTCAGTAATGCCGCAGAGATCAAGCAATCGGTAGAAGTCACTATTATTGCGCGCGACGCGCGAGCACTCGAGACCCAGCACCAGGCCGGCATGGCCAAGTGCGACCTCCGCGGTCAGGCGCGCAAACCCTTCGCGATCGACCGTGCCGTCAGCGGTGACACCCAGGTCATCGTCAATCACCAGAACTTGCTCGCGGGGGAAGCCAAGCTCGATCGCGTACTCCACGAGCGCGTACTGTCGCGCGGTGGACTCGACGTTGCGCTCGAGCTGCCCTGCCGAGGACTGGCGCGGATAAATCAACGCCTGGCGACGCAAATGAGAAGAAGTTACCTTGGAGTTTGCACTCATTTCGGTAGGTCCACGCGATACTCAGTCAGCGCGGCCAACTCGAGGGTGAACGAAAGCCCACTCCTCTGGCGGCGCCGCTCGCTCACCGGGCGCCTCCAGGACCGGGCCCACGACCGCGCCCGCGATCAGCGCGCTCAGCTGCGCGATCGCCGTCCGGCGCTCTTCTTCGCCGACCAGCTCCCACAGCACCGTTGCGGGCGCCGAGGACTCGGCCAGATCGAGACGCAGCTGCATCGCTTGTGTGCTCGCCGGGGGGATCATCGCGCTGGGACAGAGCCGACTCCTCCGCCAGCGCGGCGCGCAACACGCCATCCAGCACTCGCCGTGCTGCCAGCAGGTCGTCGAGCGATCCTAGCGTCCCAACCGTCGCCGGTGGCTCAGCGTGGCCCTCGAGATCTGTCCATTTTGCGGGAACGAGCAGGCGACTGCCGTCCTCGAGCACCAGGATCAGCTCCAGCTGGCGCCGGCGGCGCATCCAGCCGGCCAGCTTGAGCGAGCGGCCCTCCAACGGGTGACGCGCGCGCACGATCCGGACCGTCGGCGGGAAGCCATCGAGGTGGGTAGTGTGTCGTGTCTTCTTTTGACTCCGTTCCGTGGGAGCTTATGCTGAAGGCGGTTGCGCGCCACAGCGACCAGAAATGGGTCGTGATGTATGTGGAACGCTGGCTGAAAGCCCCGATGCAAAGGCCCGACGGGACGCTGGTCCAACGGGTCAAGGGCACGCCGCAAGGCAGCCCGATTTCCCCTGTCCTCGCCAACTTGTTTCTGCATTACGGGCTCGATGCGTGGATGGTCCGGGAGTTCCCGACCGTCCCGTTTGAGCGCTTTGCGGACGATGCGGTGATCCATTGCGTCAGCGAATCGCAGGCCCGCGTCGTGCGG
>DASPTZ010000008.1:0-2591 GCA_035623155.1 Casimicrobiaceae bacterium
CATACACCTCTTCAAATCGCATGGTCCTGATCTCCTGTAACACCCTGGCCCGGTTCACGATCGCCCTCCCTTCGGGAGGGAAACCCTAAACCGGACATTTCATGTGTTACCTAGACCGGACATTCCTCATGTTACTAACACTTCCGCTGCAATGGGCTTGACGACTTCGGCCTGGTCTTGTATTCTATCTGAAAGAATATCGTTCTGCTCAACAGAACAAGGATTACACCTCAAGGAGGAAACGTGGCTGCATCCACTGTGCCCAAGCCCCTCGCCGGGACCCGGGTGCTCGACCTCACCAACGTTCTTGCCGGTCCGTTCTGCTGCCACCAGTTGGCGCATCTCGGCGCCGACGTTGTGAAGGTGGAAGTGCCGGGAAGCGGCGACCTTGCCCGCCAGCTCGGCGCCGACGCCGCGCTCAATCGGCAGCGGATGGGTGTGTCGTTTCTCGCCCAGAACCCGGGCAAGCGCTCCATCACCCTGAATCTCAAACACGCTCGTGGCAAGGAAGTCTTCCGGAAGCTGGTGGAGGCTTCCGACGTCGTGGTCGAGAATTTCCGGCCCGGTGTGATGGAGCGTCTGGGCTTGGGATTCGAGGCGCTGCGGGTTGCGAATCCGCGGCTCATCTATTGCGCGATCTCGGGGTTCGGTCAGGACGGTCCGCTGCGCGATCTGCCCGCGTACGACCAGATCATTCAGGGCATGTCGGGGGTGATGAGCATCACCGGCAGCGCGGAGGCCGCACCCTTCCGCGTCGGCTATCCGATCGCCGACACGATCGGCGGCATCACCGCCGCGCTCGCGATCGCCGCAGCGCTTGCCGATCCCGAGCGCCCCGAAGGCTACTTCATCGACGTCTCGATGCTCGAAGCGACGCTCGCCACGATGGGTTGGGTCGTTTCGAACTACCTGGTCGCAGGCAAGGAGCCCGCCCCCTTCGGCAACGAGAATTTCACCGCCAGCCCTTCGGGGACGTTTCGCACCGCCGACGGCCTCATCAATATCGCGGCGAACAAGCAGGAACAGTTCGAAGCCGTGTGCCGCGTGGTCGGTCGCGAAGAACTTATCGACGATGCGCGCTTCGCGGAGCGCGAGGCGCGTCTTAAGCATCGCTTCGAGTTGAAGGAACTCCTTGAACAGGCGCTCGCGGCGGACTCCACCGATGCGTGGTGGCAGCGACTGATCGCCGCCGGCGTTCCAGCGGGACCGGTGTACACCGTGCCGCAGGCGCTGGCGCACCCGCAAGTCGCCCACCGCGGCATGATTGCGATGTACCCGGACGCGCCTGGTGTTGGCCGCGACGTCCGTGTCGTGCGTACGGGAATCAAGCTCAATCACGCGCCGCCGAGCGTCGACGCTCCGCCGCCGCTCCTCGGACAGCACACCGACGCGCTGCTGGGAGAGCTCGGCTATAAGGCAACCGACATCGAGTCACTGCGAAAGGAAGGTGCGATATGAGCGACGTACGCGACCCAGTGCAGGAGATGCGCGACTGGTGGCACACGAGCGTCATCGACATGCAGCCCGGCGTGATCCGCTATCGCGGCTATGCCATCGAGGAGCTGATCGGACGCGTGACTTTTCCGCAGATGATCTGGCTCATGACGCGCGGGGAGCTCCCTTCTGCGGCCCAGGCCAAGCTGCTCGATGCCGCGTTGATGTCGGCGGTCGACCACGGACCGCAAGCTCCGAGTATCGCGATCGCGCGCATGGCCATGACCTGCGGAGTGGGGCTGAACAATGCGATGGGGTCGGCCGTGAACGTGCTCGGCGACATCCATGGGGGCGCCGGTGAGCAGGCTGTGGAGCTGTACGAAGCCTTGGTACGGCGGATCGACGCCGGAGAAGCGGAGGCGACCGCCGCAGAGACGGCGCTTCAAGAGTTTGTCGTCCAACACGGCAAGATCATTCCCGGTTTCGGGCATCGGTTCCATCCGATCGACCCACGGGCGCCGCGGCTGCTCGAGCTGGTCGACGCGGCCAGCGCCGAAGGAATCGTCTCCGGCAAGTTCGCACGCGCCTCGCGCCTGATCGAGGAGTTGCTCGAGCGCCAGAAGGGCAGGCGCATTCCGATGAACATCGACGGCGCGACGGCGGTGATCTACGCCGAGCTGGGCTTCCCGGCCCCACTCGCCCGAGGTCTGTTCTGCTTGTCGCGCTCGGTCGGGATCCTGGCGCACGCGTGGGAACAATTGCAGCAGGGCGGGCGCAACAAGGGGCCGATTCCGCGACGTTACATCTGGGCCTACGACGGCCCTCCGCCACGCGAATTGCCGAAGGCGTCATAGGAAGCGGGTTCATTGAGCACCGAAGAAACGTCGACAGCAAGGAGGAAGGCGTGGCTGAAGCAGTAGCGGCAGAAGGCACCTACGGAAAGATCGACCGGGTGCGCCATGCCATCGGCGTGCCGCTCGCCATCGTGCTGGCAGCCGCGGTTTGGTCGATGAAAACGCCCGAGGGGTTGTCGCCCGAGGGGCACAAGGCGCTCGCGCTGTTCACCGGCATCTTCGTGCTCTATCTCACCGAGGCGATACCGCTCGCCATCAGCAGCCTGCTGGTGGTTCCGGTGGCGGTGCTGATCGGGCTCGCCA
>DASPTZ010000009.1:0-76850 GCA_035623155.1 Casimicrobiaceae bacterium
CCGCACGACAATTTATCTGTGCAGAAAATACTGCATTCTTTGTTGATGCATGTTGATCCCCATCAACACGTTAGCCAGGTGAAACTCCTACGCTCTTAGGCGTCTCCGTCTAGCCATAGGGGGATGCGTTCATGAGCACAGCCTCAGTGGAGGTCGTATATCGCGGAGTTTTCCAGAAGAACCTAGCCAAGAACATCTGTCGCGGCATCGTCTTCGCCGCGAGAAAGGAGGGGAAGATCGGTATAGCCTTCGGGCGCTACAGCGACTCCCCCGAACGCAACGGCATTCCCGCCAAGCAGTTCGCCGTCGTTGCCGACACCGATCAGGAGATGGAAGAGTACCTGTCGAGGTACGAACCTGACAACAACGACGTAACCATCGTCACCGACGATACCCTCTGCAAAGGCATCGAGTCGTGGGCCTGGGCAGGGTTGCAGCCGATCAACAAGCTCACCAAGGCGGGGGGCACGCTGCTGGTCACCTCGACCCGCTCGCCGAAGAGTCTCGTCGACGACATCCATCGCAAGGGCAAGCCCTATGAGCTCGCGGTAGTCAAAGGAAGCGCGAGCTTCTCGGGCATGTGGGTGTACAAGGACGACCACACCGACGTGCGCGTGCTCGGAGCACTGGCCAGAGTTGCATCGCACATCGTCAGCCTCGAGTCAATTGTCGCGGCGATCAACGACCCGAAGAAGAATGCCCTGAAAGAGGCCTCAGCCAGGAAGGCATACGACGCTGTCGTGACAACGGACGTGGGCCCCGATGAGGGCAACGCCACCGTTCCCTCGACCTTCCAATTGCCCGGCTGGAAGAAGATGGAAGAGTGCCTGGTGATTCGCGGGCTGGGCGTCAGGCAGGAGGTTCCCGGCTGGGACGGTGGGTTCGTTCCCGCACGCAACCCGCTGTACAACAAGTTCGCAACGCGCAGCATGCGGCCGGTGCTCAACTTCGACACCTGCACCAAGTGCACGATCTGCTGGCTGCAGTGCCCCGATGGCGCTTTCGACATCACGCCCGACGGTCACTACGACGCCAACATGAAGGCATGCTGCGGCTGTGGAGTATGCGAGGACGTCTGTCCGGTGGAGAACTGCATCACCATGGTCAACGAGGAAGCCTTCACGGATAACGTGAGCCAGTGGGAAGCTTGGGCCAAGGACAAGAAGGCCTACGCGGCGTGGCTGTCCAAGACCGTCTCGGCGCAGCCTTCGCGCAGCCACGGGTTCCACCATCCGGGCCAGTATGCCGAGGAGGTAGCCAATGAGCCCACTTGATACTGTTGTTGCAAAGAAGCCAGTTGCTGAGGTCGCGCGCCCGCCGTGCGCCGAAACCGAGGAGCTGATCAGCGGCAGCGAAGCGATAGCGCACGCCGTGCGCCTCGCCGACGTGGACGTGATCACGGCGTATCCGATTCGTCCCTACGACACGGTGATGCAGTATGTGTCGAAGATGATCGCCGACGGCGCCTTCGATTGCGAGTTCATCGTCGCCGAGAGCGAGCATTCCCAGTTCGAGATCGTCAAGCACGCCTCGGCGGTCGGAGCGCGCGTGTTCGTCGGCTCGAGCGGCGTGGGCTGGTTCTACGCCTTCGAGGCGCTGGCGGTGACTGCCGGGCTGCGCCTGCCGATGGTTGCCATGGTCGGCAACCGGGCGCTGGACGACCCGGGTGCTTTCGGCGTCGAGCACAACGACGCGCTCGCCGTCAGGGACCTCGGGTGGATGCTGTCCTGGGTGTCGACTGCGCAGGAGGCGCTGGACACGGCGCTGATCGCCTACCGCGTGGCGGAAGACCCGCGCGTCTATCTTCCCTGCGCCATCAGCTGCGACGGCGCGTTCCTCACGCACTCGCAGGCGATGGTCAAAGTCCCCAGCCAGGCAATGGTCGACAGCTTCCTGCCGCGCTACAACCGCGGAGACAAGCGCCTGCATCCGGACAACCCGATCACCATCGCGCCGCAGGTGAACGAGAGCTGGCTCATGGAAATGCGCCGGCAAAGCGACACGGCTGCGCGCCGGGCCCGCGACGTCCTGATCGAAGCGTACGCCGATTTCAACGCCAAGTTCGGGCGGGGCGGGGAGCCGTTCATCGAGCGCTACATGATGGACGACGCCGAGATCGCCATCGTGGGGATGGGAACGCTGGCCATGCCGGTGAAAGTCGCCGTGCGCAAGCTGCGCGAGCAAGGCAAGAAGGTGGGTTTCGTGCGGGTCAGATGGTTCCGGCCGTTCCCCACCCCCGAGCTGCAGAACGCGCTCGCAGGCGTGCAGGCGGTCGGGGTCATCGACCGCGACTTCAGCTTTGGTTCGCCTTCGTTCAGCGGCGTGCTGGCCAACGACCTCCGGTCCGCTCTCTATCCGCTGAAGAAGCGGCCCAAGATCCTGTCGTTCATCGCCGGTCTCGGCGGACGCGAGGTCAGCACCGACGATGTCATCGATGTCGCCAGCAAGGCGTACGCCGCCGCGGACGGCACCATCGGTGAACAGGACACCTATTGGCTGGGCGTAAGGGAGTAGTGATCATGGAAACGGAACTCAAAAATCTGGCCGATTTCACTTCGCCGCAGGTTCTCGAGCCCTGGAAGGGCATCAAGAAGGTCGCCCATGAGGAGTACTACACCTCGGGTCACCGCACGTGTCAGGGATGCGAGTCGGCCCTTGGCATGAGGCTGATGGCCAAGGCAGCCGGCCCGCGCTCGATCGTGCTTGGAGCCACGGGCTGCATGTATGTGGCCAACACCACTTACTACTCGACGCCGTGGGTGGTGCCGTGGATGCACACGCAGCTCGGCTCAGCAGGCTCGGGCGCCACCGGCACGGCCGCCGCATTGCGGGCGCTGATGCGCAAAGGCAAGATGAGCAAGGAGCCGATCAACGTCATCGCCTTCTGTGGCGATGGCGGCGGCGCCGACATGGGGCTCTCCGCCATTTCGGCGGCGTTGCAGCACACGCACTACAACCTGCTCATCTACATGTACGACAACGAGTCCTACGCCAACACCGACATCCAGGTGTCGGGCTCATCGCCGTACGGCGCGAACACGAGCTTCAGCCCGCCGGGCAAGGCGCACCGCATCATGCACAAGCGCTGGAAGAAGAATACGGCGGCGATGCTGGCGGCAGGCCATCCGGAGTGCAGGTACGTCGCGACGGTCGTCTCGACCAATGCGGTCGACACCCTGAACAAGGTGCGCCGGGCGTTGAGCATCGGTGGGCCCACGTTCATCCACTCGCTCAATCCCTGCCCCAAGGGCTGGGACTACGATCCCAAGTATTCCTATGAGATCGGCGAGCTTGCGGTAGAAACCGGCGTCTGGCCGCTCTACGAAGTCGAGGATCACAAGCTCAAGATGTACGGCAAGAGCAAGCACATCGCGAGTGGAGCGGCAGAACGCAAGCCGGTTCGCGAGTACCTGACGAGGCAGGGACGCTTCGCACACTTCACCGAGGAAGACATCGCGTACTTCCAGGCGAAGACCGACGAGATGTGGGACAAGTGGCTGCTGCCGGGGGTGATCCCGTTCGCGCAACCATAGCTCCGATGTTGGTGTCATTCCGAGGAGCGAGAGCGACGAGGAATCTGCTGTCAGGAATCATCGGTTGGATGCAACAGCAGATCCCTCACTCGCGTTCGGGATGACACGCTAAGGGGAGCGGATTGCTCGCTGAGCAGGAGGATGAGATGACGACGATCGTAACCGACAATTGCCAGGGCTCACGCTTCACCGACTGTGTCACCGTGTGTCCCGTCCACGCCTTCCACGGCGATGACGAGATGCTCTACATCGACCAGGAGGTCTGCATCGACTGCGGTGCGTGCATCCCGGTCTGTCCTGTCCAGGCGATCTACGAGGAGCCCATTCCGGAGGACAAGCAGCACTGGATTGCAATCAACGAAAGCCGGGCGCCAGGACTGCCGGTGATACTAAAGAAGCAGGATCCCTATCCGGGCGCGGAGGAGCGGAAGAAGGAACTGGGCTTCGCCTAGAACGAACGACCCTCGCTCGCCTGATGGGGTTTCGACGATGGCTCCACTCGGAACTGCGCAGAACCCGGTGCGGGCCGCCATCGTCGGCAGCGGGCCGAGCGGCTTCTATGCCGCGGAGGCTTTGTTCGACTCAGACCAGGTCGTCCTGGTCGACATGTTCGAGCGCCTCCCCTCCCCCTTCGGCTTGGTGCGCAGCGGCGTAGCGCCGGATCACCCCAAGCTCAAGCAGCCCATTCAGCTCTATCAGAAGATCGCCGAGTCGCCCAATTTTCGATTTCTCGGGAACGTCACGGTCGGGCGCGATCTGAGCGTCGAAGAGCTGCAAAGGTGCTACCACGTCCTCATCTTCGCCTGTGGCGCGGAGGCCGATCGGCGACTCGGCATCCCAGGCGAGCACCTTGCCGGCAGCCACACGGCCACCGAGTTCGTGGGCTGGTACAACGGACACCCCGACTACCGGGATCGGGAGTTCGATCTCTCGCACGAGACGGCGGTGGTCATCGGGCAAGGGAACGTGGCGGTGGATGTCTGCCGCATCCTGTGCAAGACCATGGACGAGCTCGTGCACACGGACATCGCCAGCCACGCGATCGAAGTCCTCGCGCAGAGCAGGATTCGAGACGTCTACATGATCGGACGCCGCGGACCGGCGCAGGCGAAGTTCACCCACCAGGAGCTCCGAGAGCTCGGGCAGCTCAAGGATTGCGATCCAATCGTGGCACGAGGGGAGCTCGAGCTCAATCCACCGAGCCGCGAGGAGCTCCTGGACAAGAACAACAGGGCGGGCGGCAAGAGCTACGAAGTGCTGCAATCGTTCGCTGCCCGCTCTGCACCGACGCGGTCCCGTCGCTGCCACATCCGATTCCTGCGCAGCCCCCTCGCGCTCGAAGGCGAGGGAAGGCTCGAGCGCGTGCTGCTCGCAAGGAATCGCCTGGAGGGGACTCCATCGCAGCAGGTTGCGCGAGAGACGGGAGAGGTGGAGAGGCTTGAGTGCGGGCTGCTGTTTCGCAGCATCGGCTATCGCGGCACCGCGATTTCGGGCGTTCCCTTCGATGCGCGTCAAGGCATCTTTCCCAATCGGGACGGACGCATCGTCGACGGGCAAGGCAACGCCCTCCCTGGTATGTACGCGACCGGCTGGATCAAGCGCGGCCCGACCGGCCTCATCGGAACCAACCGTGCCGACAGCCTGGCAACGGTGGCGGCGCTGCAGGCGGACTTGCCGCATCTTTCCACGACCGTGAAAGCCGGCGCCGACGGACTGCTGCCTCTGCTGCAAAGCCGTGGGGTGCGCGTCGTGAGCTACGCCGACTGGCAGAAAATCGATGCCGCGGAGGTTCGGCGCGGCGAGAGCGCAGGCAAGCCGAGGGAGAAGTTCACTCGCGTGCACGAAATGATGCAAGCCATTGAGCCGCCAACTCCTCCCCGTCGACTGGCCGTGGAACTCGCGGGCACTGCGCTCGCCATGGTGAGCAATCTTGCAGAGAACCCGCGCTAGCGGCTACATTTGACGTCCATGATCGGAAGTCGGAAGCACAAGCAAGGAGGTACGAACATGACCGGCCTTTCAGCGCAAGCCGAGCCCCACGGCATTTTTCAGGCAAGGCACGAGTCGGTGATGAACGAAGCACGCCGCATGGCCAGAAGCGGCGAGTACGCCGATGCGCGACAGATCGAGATCGCGCTGAGAGAGGCCGACCTCGCCGAATCACTCGACGTTCTCGGCGGAGCCGAGGCCCGGGCCGAGCTCGACGAGCTTTGTCGCGACGCGCGCGCGGGGCGCTGATCAGGGAAGCGGACGGCCTCCGGACTGGACGCCTCCGACGGTGCCGCCTCACTCGGCTGCCGCCGCAAGCGATCCCGCGTCGGGTGCAGGTTGCCGATGATGCTCCGCGCCCAGCAGCATGTAGACCGCGGGGACGACGAACAGCGTGAACAGAGTGCCGATCGACAGGCCGGTGAAGATCACCAGGCCCATGGCGTGCCTGCCGGCGGCGCCCGCGCCCGCAGCGATCACCAGCGGCACGACGCCGAGCACCATCGCCGCGGTCGTCATCAGGATCGGCCGCAGGCGCACCGCCGCGGCTTGCTCGATCGCTTCGCGCTTGGACCTGCCCGCGAGCTGAAGCTGGTTGGCGAACTGCACGATCAGAATGCCGTGCTTGCTGACCAGGCCCATCAGCGTCACCAGACCGACCTGGGTGTAGATGTTGATCGTCGCGAGCCCCAGGTTGATGAAGATCAGCGCCCCGAACAGCGCCATCGGCACGGAGACCAGGATCACAACGGGATCGCGGAAGCTCTCGTACTGCGCGGAGAGCGCCAGAAAGACGATGATGATCGCGAACATCAAGGTGATCGCGAAGCCGCCCGACTCCTGTATGAATTGACGCGACGGTCCGGCGTAATCGATCTGGTAGCCCGACGGCGCTACTTCCTGGATCGTCTTGCGCAGGAAATCGAGCACCTGCTTCTCCGACACCGCAGGTGAAAACACACCCATGATCGTTGCCGAGTTCAACTGCTGGAAGTGATTGATGCCCTCGGGGACGATGTCGGTCTTCTGCTTCGCAATCGTCGACGCCGGCAGCAGCGAGCCATCGGGCGTGCGGATGTAATAGTCGAGCACCTGCGACGGATTGAGCCGGTCGGTCTGCAGCACCTGCGGGATCACCTTGTACGAGCGGCCGGCGATGGAAAAATAGTTGACGTACCCGCCGCCCAGCGCGGCGCCCAGCGCCGCGCCGACGTCCTGCTGTGTCATGCCGAGCGTCCACAGCATGTCGCGATCGAAGGCGACGGTGGTTTGCGGCTTGTCGAGCTTGAGATCGGTGTCGACGTAGAAGAAGATGCCGCTCGCTTTCGCCTTGTCCAGCACTGCCTGAGCGGCCTCGTTCAGCCGTTCGAACGGTTCCGTAGTCTTGATCACGATCTGCACCGGCAGGCCGCGCGCACCGGGAAGAGCCGGGAACTGAAACGCCGCGACGCTCGCGCCGGCGATCGTGCCCCACTCCTTCTGCAGCACCTGTTGCAGCTCGGCGGCGCTGCGCTTGCGCTCCTCCCAGGGCTTGAACAGCACTCCACCGATGCCCTGGTTGACGGTCGGCACCCCGGTGATCTGGAACATCTGGTCGTACTCGGGCAGGCTCTTCGAAAGCTCGAAAACCTGGTTTGCGTAGGTCAGCATCTGCTGCGGCGTGGCATTCGGCGGGCCGAGCACGTTGGCGAGCACGATGCCCTGGTCCTCCTGCGGCGAAAGCTCGGCCTTGGAAGTCATGAACAGGTAGACCGTTCCCCCCAGCAGCAGGAGCCCCATGATCACGATTACGATCCAGGTGTCGAGCAGGCTGTGCAGCGCCCGCGCGTAGCCGCGATGCAATCGGCCGAACTGGCGATCGATGAACTTCACGAACCGCCCGGACTCCTGCTCCGAGCGGAAGATTCGCGACGTCATCATCGGCGACAGCGTCAGGGCGACGATGCCCGATACCGTCACCGCGGCCGCGAGCGTGAAGGCGAATTCGGTGAACAGAGCTCCGGTCAATCCGCCCTGAAAGCCGATCGGGATGTACACCGCGACCAGCACGATGGTCATCGCGATGATCGGCCCACCGAGCTCGCGCGCGGCCTGAATGGAGGCGTCGAACGGCGACTTGCCTTCCTCCTTCATGTGCCGGTCGACGTTCTCGACGACGATGATCGCGTCGTCGACGACGAGTCCGATCGCCAGCACCAGCGCGAGGAGCGTCAGCAGGTTGATCGAATAGCCCAGCACCAGCATGCCGAAGAAAGCGCCGATCAGCGACAGCGGCATCGCGATCAAGGGGATGGCGACGGCGCGCACGCTCCCCAGGAAGAGGAAGATGACGATGCTCACGATCACCAGCGCCTGGATCAGCGTCTTGACCACCTCGTCGATCGAGCTGCGGATGAACTTGGTCGAGTCGTAGACGATCTCGCCGGTGACGCCGTTGGGCATCTGGGACTGGATCTCCGGAAACACGTCCCGCACGCGCTTGGCCACGTCGAGAACGTTCGCGTCGGGTGCCACCTTGATGCCGATGAACACCGCATTGCGTCCGCCGAACGCGGTCGTGAAGTCGTAGTTCTCGGCGCCCAGCGTGACGTTGGCCACGTCCTCCAGACGCACGAACGCCCCGTCCTTCTGCTTTACGACAAGTTGCTTGAACTCGTCGACCGAGTGGAGGCTGGACCCGGCGGTGAGATCGACGCTGACCATCTGTCCCTTGGTCGTTCCCAGCGCGGCAAGGTAATTGTTGTTGCCCAGTGCCGCGCGGACATCCGATGCGGTGACGCCGTAGGCCGCCATGCGTTGCGGATCGAGCCAGGCGCGCAGCGCGAACTGCCGTGCACCCAGTATTTCAGCGGTCTGGACGCCTTCGACCGAATCGAGCTTGGGCTTGACCACCCGCAGCAGATAGTCGGTCACGCCATTGTTGGGGAGGACGTCGCTGAAGAAGCCCATGTACATGGCGTCGATGGTCTGGCCGACCTGGACGGTGAGCACCGGCTGCTGGGATTCGGGCGGAAGCTGGTTCTTCACCGAGTTGACCTGAGTGTTGATCTCGGTCAGCGCGCGGTTCGCGTCGTAGTTCAGGCGCAGGGTGGCGATGATCGTCGACACCCCCAGCGAGCTCGTCGAGGACAGGTAGTCGATCCCCTGCGCCTGCGCGATCGCGCTTTCGAGCGGCTGGGTGATGAAGCCGGCGACCGTCTCGGCGTCCGCACCGTAATACGCCGTGCTGATGGTGACCACCGCGTTCTGCGTCTTGGGAAACTGCCGGACGGACAGGCTGACCAGCGAGCGTACCCCCAGCACCAGGATCAGCAGGCTGACGGTGGTCGCGAGGACGGGCTTGCGGATGAAGATGTCGGTGAAGTAGCTCATCGCGTGCCTTATTGTTCCTGCGGCTTCGGATTCGGACTGTTGGCAGGCTGTACCGAGTTGTTGATGATGACCGGCGTTCCGTTCTTGAGCTTCACCTGGCCGCTGGTCACCACCTGGGCACCGGGCTCGACGCCCTTCAATATCGCGACCTGATCGCCGCGGGTAGGGCCCGTCGTCACGAAGACCTGCTGGGCGATCATCGGCGCGTTGCCCTTGTCGTCCTTCTTGTCGGACGGCTTGATCACGAACACCGTATTGCCGTAGGGATTGAAGGTGATCGCGGTCTGTGGCAGCGTCAGGTAGCGCTGCTCATCGCCGGCGTCGATCTTCACGTTGGCGAACATTCCGGGAAGGAGCTGGCGCTTGGCGTTGGGAATCGTCGCTTCGACCTGGACATTGCGTGTGTTCGGGTCGACCCTGGGATTGATGGCATTGATCTTTCCGGGGAAGCTCACGTCCTTGTAGGCGTCGGTGGTAATGGTCACCTTCTGGCTGATCGCGATCTGCGGCAGCTGCTGCTGCGGCAGGTAGAAGTCCACGTAGATGGGGTCGATGGTCTGCAGCGTCACCAGCTTGTCGCCAGCGTTGAGATACTGGCCAGGATTGACGGTGCTGATGCCGAGCTTTCCGGAAAACGGCGCGCGGATGGTCTTTTTTTCGATCAGCGCCTGCTGCTGGGAAACCTGAGCCTGCTTACTCTTGAGATCTGCGGCGTCGGCGTCGACCTGCGCCTTGGGGATCGCTTCGATGTCGAATTGCGCCTTGTCGCGATCGTACACCGTCTGCGCCAGATCGGCCGCCGCCTGCAGTGAGTGCAACTGCGCCACGTCGGAATCGATGTTGAGCTGAGCCAGCAACTGACCGGCAGTCGCCTCGTCGCCGGACTTGAAGTTAACCGATCGCACCAACCCCGCGACCTCGGTCGTGACGTCGACCCCGCGCACGGCGCGCAGGGTTCCCACCGCACTGAGCTGCGGTTGCCACTGCTGATAATCCACAGCCATGGCTGTGACCGTTGCCGCGGGCACCGGCGCGCTGGCCATGTACTTCTGCATCATGTAGCCCTTGAATGAATTGAAGCCGACCAGGCCTCCCAGCACGATCGTCACGAGCACCAGCATGATCACCATGCGCTTTTTCATCGCCTGTCTCTCCGTTCGCCGTCTTTGAAGCGTGCGTTCACGGGCGCTACTTGGTTGCCGCCGCGGTTGCTTCGCGATTCCACCAGCCCCCGCCGAGCGCCTGGAACAGCGCGGCCGTATCTGCAAGCCGCGTCGCCTGCGCCTGCGCCAGCGCCAGCTTTGCCTGCTGGTACTGGCGTTGCGCGATCAGCAGCGCGAGGTAGCTCGCGCCCCCCAGCTGGAATTGGCGGGTGGTCAAGTCGAGGGTCTGCCGTGCAGCCGATTCAGCCTCGGCCTGAGCGCTCAGCGCGCGCGCATCGGTCTCGAGCGCTCGCAAGGCGTCTGCGACGTTCTCGAATCCCTGAAGCACCGTCTCGCGGTACTGCGCATTCGCCGCATCGTAGGCGGCGATCGCGGCCCGCCGTTGAGCTTCGAGGGCTCCGCCATGAAACAGCGGCTGCAGCAGGCCGGCGCCGATGCTCCACACGCTCGGGCCGGCGAATATATCGTGAAACTGGTTGGTGGCGGAACCGAACGCCGCCGAGAGCGTGATCTTGGGGTAAAGATTGGCGGTGGCCACCCCGATCTGCGCGCTCGCCTGATGCAGCAATGCTTCCGACGCACGTATGTCCGGCCGCTGGCGCACCAGCTCCGAGGGCACCGTGACCGGCAACTCCTGCGGCAGCGCCAAGGAATCGAGTTCGAACGTGGGCAGAGCAGCCTCGCTCGGCAGGCGGCCGACAAGCACCGCGAGCTGATGGCGCGTGCGCGCGAGATCGCGCTCGAGCGGCGGCAAGGTGGCGCGCGTCTGCTCGAGCTCGGTCTTGAGCGCGAGCACGCCGAGACGGGCAACCGCGCCGAGCTGGTATTGGCGCTGGGTGAGGTCGAGCTGCTTTTCCTCTGCTGCGATGATGTCGCGGGTTGCGCTTATCTGCGCACGCAGCTGAGCTTCTTTGACAGCGGCGGTGACGATGTTCGACGTCAGCGCGAGATACGCTCCTTCGAGCTGAAAGCTCTGGTAGTCGACCAGCGCCTGCACGCCTTCGATCTCGCGCCGGCTGCCGCCGAAGACATCGAGCAGGTAGGAGACGTTCACCGACGCGTTGTAGAGGTTGAAGACGTTGGTGGCTCCACTCGTCCCGCCGAGTTGTGCAGCGGAGATCTTTTCGCGCGTTGCGGAGAGGCTCGCGTCGACCTGGGGATAGAGCAGCGTGCCGCTGCTGGCGATCAGGTTCTCCTTCGCTTCGCGCAGCGTCGCTTGGGCGGCGGCGAGGTCAGGGCTGTCGGCGATGGCTTGGCGGATCAAGCGATCCAGCGGCTCCGAGCGATACAGCGCCCACCATTGCGCGGGAATGTCGGCCCCGGGAACCAGCCGTTGCGCCTCTCCCGCGGTAACCGGCGAGGATATCGTCTCCTGGGGCATCGGCGTTTCGGTGTAACGGGACGTGCTCGGCGCGTCTGGCCGGCGGAAGTCCGGCCCGACAGTGCAGCTTCCAAGGGTGGCCACCGCGGCACAAGCCGCGAGCGCTTTGAGAATATTGTTCACTGTGCCCGTTTCCGACGAGGCTGCACGAGGCGCGATGATCGAATGCATGTCAGGCTGCATTGGTCTTCTTCCCGTCAAGAGGGCGAATTCACCTGCGCGAGGCGCACCCGCCGCCGGGAGCGGCGGCGTTGCGTGAGTCGAGAACCTGTCTGAAGTCCGACGAGAGCCCGATCAGGTAGGCACCTTTCGCTGCCGGCGCCCATTCGATGGCGCGATATTCTCCGTAGCTCATCGCGACCGCAGCCAGAATTCCGACGACGATGGCCCGTGCGCCATTGCGCGAACGAGCCTGCTCCTTCACGGCACAGCGACCGCGAATGCGTTCGTGCGGAACGCCTTCCACGACCTGCGATGCGTCGCTCCCGCCGTTGCAAATAGTCCGTATCGGCATGGCTATGAATGCCTAATCAACAAAACGCCTGAAAACAAATATCAGCGATTGGCGAGCATGCGCTGCAGCAGAGCCTCGAGCTGCTTCGCCTCGGTCCTGCTGAACCCGCGCAGGAAGCGATTATTGACGCTTGCCGCCTTCGCGATCAGCTTCGGATACACCGCCCTGCCTTCCGCGGTGAGCTCCAGATTCACCCGCCGCCGGTCATCGGCAGAACGTATTCGCCGAACGAAACCCTTGCGCTCCAGCCGATCGATCATGCGCGTCATCGCCCCTTGATCGTACGAAACGCTCTTGCACAGGCCGGAGGCCGAGTCCGCGTCGCTATCGGCAAGCATGACCAGGACGACGAACTGCGCCGCGGTAATTCCCAGGGGCGCCAGCTCCGCGTCGAGCGCCTCCCCCATCGACATTCTCACCTGCGTGAGCAGGCGACCGACGCAGTTGCGCGGCTCGAAGCTCCTCGGGTCGTAGATGGCACTCGCTGCCAAAGCTGTCTTGACTGCCATGTCCCGATTATATTGTCTAGGCAATAATTGTCAAGGCTCTATTTGTCCAGGCAGTTAACATGGCTTCGTAAGCGATTGATTCCCAGACGCCAATTTGCGCGTCATCCCGCGACAAGGGGCTCGCTGCGGAAGTCGCGTGAGACTGATCCAGTGTTCGAGTCAGCTCGCATGAATTTCCTCTGCCGCGACAGAGCGCCGACGCCGGCCCTGACGGGTTGCCTCCCCCAAGTCAGACCGCGCAGTATCATTCGATGTTCCGGAGCTGGTGCCGCTGAAGACGCCACGAAGCCGCGCGAGCCATCTCCGTCCCCTGCGGTCCAGCAGGCACGATCATTGCGTCGTTCGCGGTTGAACAGGAATCGCGGACGGGAGGATCCGATGGCTGTCAGACACGAAGCCGCTGTCGCCACTCTGCAGGCACCACGGCGTTTGCCGCGGGTGCACTGCTTCCGCTTTGTAAGTTTTGCAGACTGTTGCAGCAAAGATTCCCTCGCATGGCAATCCAAGACCCGGCCTTGGCTCTCGCGCGAGTGTCGGCCATGAGCGCGCAAGATCGTATTCGATCGCTGCGCCTGTCGCTGCGCTTCATCGCGCCGCTGGTGCTGACGCTGGCGCTGCTCGGTTACGCGTTGCTCCCGGTCGTCGACCGCCTGACGCTGCGCTGGTGGGTGAACGACCTGGACATCCGATCGCAACTTGTCGCCAACACGCTCGAGGAGCAGCTCGCCGAGCTTGTCGATCAGGGAGCTTCGATCAAGATCAATCAGTTGTTCACGCGTGCGCTCCAGGACCAGCGACTCTACGCGCTGGCGTTTTGCGACGCCAACGACCGGCTGCGTTACGAGACGACGACCTACCCGCTGTCGCTCGGATGCAACCCCCCGGCGGGCACCGCAGGAGACAGTCCCTCCGTCGTGCGCCTCCCACAAGGCCCGCTGCACGTAGTCAAGCATCCCATCTTTCAGGGCAGCGAGGCCATCGGCTCGCTCATCCTGGTTCACGACATGAGCTTCGTCGAGCGTCGAAGCGCCGATACCCGACGCTACCTGATCGGGCTGTTCGTGGTGCTGGGCGTCATCATCTCGCTGGTGACGGTGTCCATCGCCCATCTGTCCTGGCGTGGCTGGATCGCGGGTGCACGTGCGCTGCTGCGCGGCGAAGGCATCCTCCAACCCTTCGCACAGCGCGAATCGTCCGACATGCATCCACTGGCGAGCGACCTCCGCGCCCTGTTGCGCGATCTCGACATGAGCCGACGCATCCGCGAGGACGGTGCGACGTGGAGCCCGGAGATGTTGCGCGGCGTGCTGCGCGACAAGCTGCTGGGCGACGAGATCCTGGTGGTATCGAACCGCGAGCCGTTCATCCATGTGCGCAGCGACGGGCATATCGCGGTGCAGCGACCCGCGAGCGGGCTGGTGACCGCGCTGGAGCCGGTCATGCGCGCGTGCTCGGGGACCTGGATCGCGCACGGCAGCGGCAATGCCGATCACGACACTGTCGATGACCGCGACCGTGTACGCGTGCCGCCGGAAAAGCCGAGCTATACGCTGCGCCGCGTGTGGCTTTCCCCCGAGGAAGAGCGAGGCTACTACGAAGGTTTCGCCAACGAGGGACTGTGGCCGCTGTGCCACATCGCCCACGTGCGTCCGGTGTTCCGCTCCGGCGACTGGGAGGAATATGTGAAGGTTAACCGCCGCTTCGCCGACGCCGTCCGCGCGGAAGCCCGCACCGAGGATCCGGTGGTCCTCGCTCAGGACTATCACCTGGCGCTCCTGCCGCGGCTCATCCGCGAGCGGCTGCCGAAGGCGACCATCATCACCTTCTGGCACATTCCCTGGCCCAACTCGGAATCCTTCGGGATCTGCCCGTGGCGCGAGGCGCTGCTCGACGGCATGCTCGGGAGCACGATCCTGGGGTTTCACACGCGCTTCCACTGTCAGAATTTCGTGGAGACCGTCGACCGCTACCTCGAGGCGCGCATCGAGCGCGAATCCTCGACGATCTCCTACGGCGGGCGGCTGACGCGAGTCGAGCACTATCCAATCTCGATCCAGTGGCCGCCGGAATGGATGGACACACAGCTTCCCGTGCCGTTGTGCCGCGCGAAGGTCCTGCGTGTCGAGAAGCTTGCAGACGACGTGATGCTGGGTGTCGGCGTCGATCGCCTTGACTACACCAAGGGTATCCTGGAGCGTTTTCTCGCCATCGAGCGCATGCTCGAGCTGCACCCTGGCTTGCTAGGCCGGTTCGTGTTCGTGCAGATCGCGGCACCGTCGCGCTCGTCGCTCGACGAATACCGCAACTTCGAAGGTCGGGTGCGTGCCCTGGCGGCGCGTATCAACGCGCGCTTCGGCCGCGATGGCTGGGAGCCGATCCGGCTCAAGGTGGAGCATCACCCGTCGCAAGTCTGCAACGAGTACTACCGCGCCGCCGAAGTTTGCGTGGTGACGAGCTTGCACGATGGAATGAACCTGGTCGCCAAGGAGTACATCGCTTCTCGCGACGACGAACAGGGCGTGCTCGTGCTGTCGCAGTTCACCGGTGCGGCGCGCGAGCTCCACGATGCGTTGCTGGTCAATCCGTACCACAACGAGCAATGCGCGCACGCTGTGTACCGCGCGCTGACCATGCCGCCGGACGAGCAGCGTCTGAGGATGCGCAGCATGCGCAGGCTGGTGCAGGAGTTCAATGTCTACCGCTGGGCGGGTGCGATGCTGCTCGACGCGGCGCGGCTCCGTCAGCGGCAACGCGTCGCCGAGAGAATCAGGGAGCACGGGCGCACGGCGGACGCGGTCGAGGCATGAGGTACGCGCTGTCCGCGCACGGGCTGAAGCGCCTGCGCGAATGGATGCGAAACCGACCCCTGCTCGCCTTCGACATCGACGGCACGCTGGCGCCTATCGTCACGCGTCCATGGAACGCCCGCGTTCCCGACGCGGTGCAGAGGCACCTTGCCATGCTTGCCGAATGGACCTCGGTCGCCATCGTCACCGGTCGGGCGGTCGCGGACGCGCAATCGATGCTCGCGTTCCACCCGCGCTACCTGATCGGCAATCATGGCGCCGACGGCGTTCCCGGATTCGAAGGCGCCGCAGCCGCGTTCGCCCGCACCTGCCGGACGTGGCTCGACCAGGTCGGCGCAGCGGGCGAGGCGTGGCGCGACCTACGCGGGGTGACGCTGGAAGACAAGACTTATTCGCTCGCCTTCCACTTTCGCCACGTGCGTGTTCCGGCACGCGTGCAGGCCCTGCTCGAGCAGCGGGTTGCGCGGCTCGTGCCGCGGCCGACTCTGATGCACGGCAAGAGGGTGCTCAACCTCATCCCGCCCGGCGCTCCTGACAAGGGCGACGCTTTGCAGGCGTTGCTCGAGCATTCGCGCTGCGACCGGGCGTTGTACGTCGGCGACGACGCTTCCGACGAGGCGGTGTTTCGCCTGCGCTTGCCAGCCGTGTTAACGGTGCGGATCGAGCGCCACCGCGGGAGTGCGGCAGATCTGTACCTCCGGCAGCAAGGCGAAATCGCGCGGCTGGTACCCGAGCTCGCGCGCATGTGCCTCGAGCCGGGCGGGCTTGGCGAACGCCGCCGCCAGGAGGGCCCCGGCTTAAGCGCCAAGCCGCCACTCAATCCCAGACGCCGATGGTCTCCGGGCCCACTGTCCGTGCGCCGAGCACGGTTCCGTCCGCGGCGAGGACCCTGATCCCCGTTGTACCGCCCCGCCCCCTGGCGACATCGGACGCAAACTCGATTGCATCGTGCTTCTCGGCGAAGCTCGATAAGGAGTCGCCACGCGTGTCGTCGAATACCACCCAGTCGCCATCGATGCTGCGGCGCACTTCGAAAATGGTCTCATCCATCTCGATATCCTCCTTCGAAGCCGCAACCCTGGTCACGGCCCGAGCAGCTCGCCCCACGGCTTGAGCGCTTCGATCTGGTCACACACGCTCTTGATCGCTACCGTCACCGGGACGGCGAGCAGCAGGCCCCATCCGCCCCACACCATTCCCCAGAACAACAGCGAAACGAAGACCGCCATGGCGTTCATTCTGGCGGTGCGGCCCAGCAGCCACGGCTGCACTCCAAGGCCGAAGGCGCCCCCCACGGCGAGAGTGATGCCCGCGGCAAGAAGTGCGGCGCCGGCCGTTCCGAACTGCCCGAAAGCCGTGAGTGCCGCCGCGCCGGCGACCATCGCCGTCCCCAGGTAAGGGATCATGTGCAGCACCGCCGCCGCAATACCCCACACCGCAGGTCGTTCGAGACCCATCGCGTAGAACCCCACGCCGATCACGAGACCGATGCAGACGTTGACAAGCACGATGACTACGAAATAGCGCTGATTGAGCAGGTCGACGCGCTCGAGGATGCGCAGCGCGGTCTCGCGCCGAGAAGGCGACGTGCCGACGACTCGAATGAACTTGCGCCGGAAGATGTCGCCTGCCGACAGCAGGAAGAACGCCAGAAACAGCCCTGAGGCGAGCTGGCCGAGAGCGACGGCCACGCTGCCGGTGCCGATCAGCAGCATCGATCTGACGTCGATCGCGGGGGGCACAAAAGCCGCCGGCTTGGCCTTGGCTGCGGCGGGGGTCGCCGCATCGGCGAGCTTCTCCAATTCGGTGGCCGCGCGCTGGACGTGCTCGAGCGCGCCATGGTGATCGAGGCCCGCATTGGCGACCGCGACGCGCAGCCGTTGCACCGCCTCCGGCAGCTGCTGGAGGACGTCTCCGGCGTCGTTGCCGACGCGATAGATCGCCCCGGCGATGAGGGTTACCACGATCATGATGACCAGCAGCGACGCGAGCGGGCGCGGGATGCCCCAGGTGGCGAGCCTGCGCACCGCAGGCGACAGCGAATAGCTCAGAGCCAGGCTCAGGAGCAGGGGAATGAAGAACGCTGCGGCCGTGCGCAACAGAAACAGGCTGAGCATGATGGTGACCAGCGTGAGCGCCACGGTGCCGGGATTGGCGTGCCATTGCACGCCGGCTGCCTCGCCCGAAGCGCGCGCGGAGAGCGCACCCATCGCCGCGCTCTCGCTTCCGCCTGCTGTCAGGCGGCGTAAGGCGGTATCCATGAATGACACGCCACGGGAAAGAATGCAGACAGAGCCATCGAGCGGGCGCGCAAGGCTTCGCGGGCCGTCTTTCCGCCCGGCAAGGCTGAGGCAATCGCAACAATGAAAAACGTGGCAGCGTAATGCAGCACTTTCACCCCTTTCTTATCATGCGTGGGTCGAAAAGGCAGCGCCATTGCACTTCACCTCTTGTTCGCCGGATCAAGGTGCTCAAGCAGAGGCAAGCACCATGCCAGCCGCGATGGTCCGAAAGCATCGGATGTCCCCCGCGCTACGGATCGCTTATGAGGCGTGGCGCGGCGATGTACGATCAATGAGGCGCTGCAGATCGTACAGAAGCAGGTCGTACTCCGCCGACTTGTCGAAGAACGCATCGGCGCCGGCAGCCGAACATTGGTCGCGGTACTCGGGATAGTCGTAGTTGGTCAGGACGAAGACCTTCGGACGCGGCACCGCATCATCGGCACGCACCTGCCGCACGACCTCGATGCCGTTGCCCTCCTTGAGGCGGATGTCGGTGATGATGACATCGGGTCGCAGATTCCTGATCGCTTCAACGGCCTCGTCCGCAGACTCGGCGCAGCCAACGACGTCGAAGTGGCCGAGCGCGTTCAGGTTGTCCACGATCCGCCCGCGAATAATCGGTGAATCCTCGACGACGAATACTCGCAGCCTCCGGCCCACTCTCTGTCCCTGGTCAGCTGATCAGATTGTGACGCAGGGCGTAGGCGGTCAGCTCGGCGTTTCGCTCGAGGTTCATCTTTTCGAGAATCCTGGACCGATACGTGCTGATCGTCTTGACACTCAGGTGGATCTCATTGGCGATATCGGTCACGGTCTTCCCGGCGGCCAACTGCACGAAGATCTGGAATTCGCGATTCGACAGCTTCCGATGGGGTGGCTCGGCGGCGTCGCCTGCCGCCTCCAGCGCCAGCATCTCGGCCAGCGAGGCGCTGATGTACTTCTTTCCCTCGGCCACCGTGCGCAGCGCCTGCAGCATGTCCTTTGCCTCGCCTGCCTTGGGAAAGAAGCCGCTGACGCCGGCGCGCAGGAGATTGACAGCGTACTGCTCCTCCGGATACATGCTGACGATGAGGATGGGAAGGTTGGGCTGACGGCGGCGCATCGTGCTGACCGTGTCGAGCACCCCGGCATCGGGCAGCGCGATGTCCAGCAACACGACGTCGAAGTCGCCGGTCGCGGCCAGGCTCAACGCAGCCGCGGCCGTGCCCGCTTCGCCTGCCACCTCGAAGTCTTCCGTCGCCTCGAGCAGCTGTCTGAAGCCTGCACGTACCAGCGCGTGATCATCAACGATCAACACGCGCACTTTTCGGCTCGGCACGTCCTCCCTCCCAGGAGAAACCGCGTACGGCGCGGCCGCCGTGTCACCGTCCATTATAGGGGAGCCTTCGGCCTGGTCCACCATAGCCTCGCATCACTGCGGCAGCCCGGCACACTCTTCGGACCGTGCGCCGCGCTGCGCAATCATTTCCGTGTCCCCATAGGCGTGGAGACGGTTGTAGACGGTCTTGAGGCTGACCCCCAGGATGCGTGCGGCTTCGGCCTTGCTGCCACCCACGGCGCGCAGCGTCGCCGTAATGAGGGCTCTCTCCGCATCGTCCAGCGTCATTCCCACTCGAATGACAATGCCGTGCGAGTCTTCGCGGCACGCCTCGGGCGGCGCACCAGAGGCCTCCGGAGCCCCGGCGCCCACGACCGAGGCGAAGCCGCCGATGTCGATATCGATTTCGTCGTCGCAAAGAACGAAGGCGCGGTGAACGACATTCTTGAGCTCGCGCACGTTTCCCGGCCAGGTGTGATCGACGATGCGGCTGCGCGCATCGGCGCTCAGCGTCTTGTGGACACCATATTCCTCGTTGAGGTCGCTCAAGAACATCTCGGCGAGCTGCACGGCATCGGCGCCACGCTCACGCAGCGGCGGCACTGTGACCGGGATCACGCACAGGCGGTACATGAGATCTTCGCGCAACCTGCCGGAGACGACGGCTTCGCGCAGATCACGATTGCTCGCGGCGAGCACGCGCACGTCGGTGGCCATCTCCTGGTCGCCGCCGACCCGGCTGAACCTGCCCGTCTCGAGGACTCGCAGCAGGCGCACCTGCATATCGATAGGCATCTCGGTGATTTCGTCGAGCAGCAGCGTGCCTCCGCCTGCGCGCTCGAAGCAACCGCGATGGGTTCGTGCCGCACCAGTGAAGCTTCCGCGCTCGTGGCCGAACAGCTCGCTTTCGATCAGATTCGCCGGAAGCGCCCCGCAATTGACCGCGATGAACGGGCGAGCACTGCGCGAGGACAGCTGATGAAGCGTCGCCGCGACCAGCTCCTTGCCCGAACCGCTCTCTCCAAGGATCATCACGGGTGCGTTGGATCGCGCCAGACGCTCGAGGTTGCCGAACAATTCCCGCATGAGCGCACAGGCGCCGTAGAGCCTTCCAAAGCGCTCGAGGCGTCCGTGCCCGTTGACTGAAACCGCACGCGCAATTTCGCGGACAGGCTGCGGCGTGCCTGCATCGCCCGTCGCGGGATACTTTGCGAGACTCGCAAAGCCGTCGAATTGTTCTTGGAACATGGCCCCTCTCGATCGGTGGTGGTATGCGACGCTCGAATGGTCGTACACCCCTCGGGCTTACGCTATCGGCCATGCGCTTTTGATCGTGTAGGTCGCAATGTGGAGCCTGTAGGACGAAATCCTACATACGGAAGACGCTCGGGTGACTCCATGCCGGGGTCACGCCTTGCGACGGCGAGGTTTCGGCTCTTCGGCTTCTAGGAGCCCGACCTGCGAAAGCCGGCAGGCGTCCCGCCGCCGGCGACGCCCGGCCTTTGCGTTCTCGCGCCGCTTGGCGTCAAATGAACGGATGGTGCAGGAGATTGAGAGCGGCGAATCCGTGTCATGGGAGGGCTGAACGGATCCTCGCGTTCCCATCTCCTGCCTCGCGAACTGTCGCAAGCGGCGTGCCAGTCATTCAGTCCGCTCTCTCACTGGGAGATGCGCGAGCAAAGCGCAGAGCGCGTCTGGCGTTTTTTCCAAAAACGGCGCCCGCTTTGTAGAAATGGCGAAGGGTGGAGTTCGCATTACAGTGCGAAAATCCAATCGCCTACGACCCTCCGCGCTGGCACAGGGCTTGCGACGAACTTCTCCGGAAGCGGAGTTCCCGCCGTCACGCGGCGCGCCATGACGCGGCGGAGTGCCTTCAATGGGTCACGTGCAGCGATGCAAGGATCAGGATGAGCAGGATCGCGGCCACAATGCTACTGGGGTAATATCCCCATTCCCGGCTGTAGCCATACGCTGGCAAGGTGGCGACGAGAAGCACGCCGAGGAGCATCAGCAAGACAATGATGTTCACAGTGGGATGGTCTGCCTAGGGGTCCGCGTTCCTGCACCTCACCGGGGGCGCCCGGGACAGACTTGCCGCAGCAAGAACCATTCCTTCGGCCCCCTTCTGGGGCGCGCCTGATGACGACACCCGACCCCCCGGCACAAGCGCCACGCGCCATGCCCGGGATTCGATTTTCCCGAACCGAGCCTTGGGTCGGTCCGCTCCTGTTCTCGCTAGGGGTGGGGATTGCCACCGTGGCCGGACTGATGATCGGTAGCTGGCACACAGGCGAGCGGTCGCCGATGGCGCCTGCGCTCGACGCGATCCAGTACGACACCGCGTGGGTTTTCGCATTCTGCGGCGTCGCCCTCGCGCTGCAAGCGATCGGGTTCGGTCGGGCAGCGAGACTGGTTGCAGCCGTTCCCATCGTACTGGGCGGGCTGCGCATCGCAGCTGCGATCGTCCCGGGGGTGCTGTCGATTCATCCGCTGCTGGCCAATCCCTGGCTGCCCTACAAGGCAGGCGAATACGACGACATGAGTGTGCTGACCGCGCTGATCACGATCGTCACCGGCGGCGCGCTCGCCTCCTTTGGTCCGCGCAGCAATCGCCGCGGCTGGCACGCCATCATGCTTGCCCTGCTCGGAGCGATCGCCCTGGCGTTGTCGCTGCTGATGGCGGTGGGATCGTGGGGCGGAAGCCCGGTGGCGCTTGAGCTGCTGCAGCTCACGGGCAGCGAACGGACGAATGCATTGCTTTTCATCGCGCTCGCCGGCGCGGTGCTGCTCTACGCGCTCCTCGGCAATGAGGAGGAACGCCTCGCGCTGCGGCGGACTGCGCCGCTGATCGTCTGGGTGGCCGCGTTCGCCTGCGTGCTCGTGCTGTGGCGCGCGCTCAGCATCGAGGAAGCGCAATTCGTCCAGCGCGGCACCGCCCTGCTCGCCGCCGACGCACGAGGACAGATCGAGCGCGAGCTCAAGGAACGCATCGACACCCTTCGGCGCCTCGGCCTTCGCACGACTATCTACCAGGCCGACCCCGAGACGATGCGGCGCGATGCGCAAGTCCTGCTGCAGGACGTTCCTGAGATACGCTCGCTCGCCTGGGCCGGCCCCGACCACGTGATACGGTGGGTAACGCCGGCCGAGTACGAGGGCACCGTGATCGGATTCGATCCGCGCAACGACCCCCGCCGCAGCGATGCGCTCGAGGCTGCCGTCGCTACGCGCAAGCCCATGCTGTCCAAGTTTACCGATCTGCGCATCGGGGGCGAAGGAGTGATCGTGTATGTCCCCGTCTACCAGGGCGACGAGGCCAAGGGCATTCTTTCCGCCACGCTCGGCAGGGGCAATTGGCTCGACTCGCTCTTGGGCGGACGCTTCCCGGATCACCGCCTCGAGCTGATCGAGGACGGCACGGTCAAGCTCAAGGTCGGCGCCGACGAACTTCCGGCCTCCTCCGAGTGGACCCAGGAGCTGCCGCTATCCGTCTACAACGCGCGCTGGACGCTCCGGGTGACTCCGAGCGCCTACTATATCCGCGGCAGCGTCTCCCGCCTGCCCGACGCCGGGCTCGTGCTGGGTACGCTGCTGGCAACGCTGCTCGCGCTGGCAACGTATCTTTTCCAGGCGGCGCGGGCGCGGGCGCGCGAGCTCAGGCGCGCCAACCAACGCCTGACGCAGGACATCTCGCGCCGTTATCACGTCGAGCAGGAGCTGCGCGAGGCCGAGGCTCGCACCAGGTTGATCATCAACGCGGTCAAGGACTGCGCGATCTACATGCTCGACAAGGACGGTCGTGTCGCGAGCTGGAGTCCTGGCGCGGAGGCGCTTTACGGCTATGGCGCATCGGAAATCATCGGCCGACATTTCGCTATCTTCTACGTGCCGGACCGCAAGCAGCCGCCCGAAAGCGAGCTCGCCATTGCGACTCGCCGCGGCTGGTTCGAAGAAGAGTGCTGGCATCTGCGCAAGGACGGGACACGCTTTTGCGGCGACGACATCATCTCGGCGATCCGCGACGAGCAGGGCAATTTGCGCGGTTTCTCCGCAGTGACACGCGACGTCACCATTCGCATCGAGCTCCGCAATCAGACTGAGCGGGCGCGCGACTTCTACATGGCGTTGTTCACCGGCTTTCCCAACCTGGCGTGGCGCTCGGATGCGCAGGGTGCGTGCGACTACGTGAACCAGGCCTGGCTCGATTACACCGGTCGCAAACGCGAAGCGGAGCTCGGCATCGGATGGCTCGATGCGGTCCACCCGGACGATCGCCAGCGCTGGCGTGCAATCCTCGATCTGAACTTTCCGGCGCGCGAGCCGTTCGAGCTGGAATTCCGCTTGCAGCGCGCCGACGCCCGCTATGGCTGGTTCATCGGGGTGGGGCGTCCCTACCACGACATGCAGGGAGCCTTCGCCGGGTATCTGTGCTCGTGCTACGACAACAGCGCCCGGCGCGCCATGGAAGACGCGCTGCGGGAAAGCGAAGAGCGCTTCGGTCGCATTGCGACCAACGTGCCGGGGATGGTGTTCAAGTTGCGGCGCGAACTGGACGGAATGCTGGTGTTCCGCTATGTCAGCCGCGGCTGCCAGGCGATCGCCGGGGTCGATGAGGCGGCGATCAGCGTCGATGCCGATGCCTTCTTCGATCTCATCGATCCCGCCGACCGGGCGCACCTGACCGCTACGCTCGACGAATCGGCCCAGCAGCTCGCACCCTGGACGTGGTCAGGCCGGTTGCACCCCAGGGAGGGGCCCGCCGAAAAATGGGTCGCCATTCGCGCTGGACCTCGTCGCGATGACGATGGAGCCACGATATGGGATGGGGTCGTGTTCGACGACACGGCCGGCCGGCTCGCCCAGCTCGAGCTCGAGCGCTCACGCGAGGAGTTGCGGGCGCTATCGCGGCACCTGCAATCGGTGCGGGAGGAGGAGAAGGCGAGCATAGCCAGAGAGGTGCACGACGAGCTGGGCGCGACATTGACTGCGCTGAAGATGGACCTGGAGTGGCTGGGCGACTCACGGCAGCTTCCTGGGGCTGTCGAGAAAAAGCGCACCGCGATGATCCGGCTTGTCGATGCCGCTGTCGCCGCGACGCGCAAGATCGTCACCGAGCTTCGTCCTTCGGTACTCGATGATCTGGGTCTGGTGGCGGCTCTGCGCTGGCAGGCGAACGCGCAACAGAAAAACGGAAAGACGAGGATCCATCTCGACTTGCCTGCCTCTCACCTGGCGATCGAGCCCGAGCGGGCGCTCGCCCTGTTCCGCATCTTCCAGGAAACGCTGACCAACGTCACGCGTCACGCCAACGCCGACAACGTCTGGGTGCGCCTGTGCGAGAACGATGGCGCTTATGTGCTCACCGTCCGCGACGATGGAATCGGCATGTCGCGCGAAGACGTGATCAAGCCGACTTCCCACGGCCTGCGCGGCATGCGGGAACGCGCGCAGCAGCTCGGCGGCGACGTGTCGATCGAAGGGAAGGCGACCGAAGGAACGACCCTGGTCGCGTCGATACCCACAGCTCAACCCGAGCGCAAACGGCGCTCGTCGGCCGCCTCGGCGCCGCTTCAGTAGGGGCTTCTTTCTTCGCCTCGCGGGGCGGAGCCTCGATGCCGCTCCGCCCCGCGTGCCACTTGTGTGAGACAGCGTTCAGCGCCGCGCTGTCGGAGCTGATCCCGTAACGGGTTGCCGCGCCGGCGCATGGTTCTCTCCAACCCGTTCGTCCGAGCGGTCGCGCTCACCGCGCATGCGCAAGGTCTCATCGGCGATCAGCAGTCCCCAGCCCCGCTCAAAGGCGCCTATCCACCGGCGGAGCCGGGCTTGGAATCGACCGCGATTGACCGGCGCGATCACGAAGCCGTCTTGATGGTCAGGTTGTCGATCACGCCCTTGACGCCAGGCGTCGAGTTAGTGGCCTGCTTCGCCTTCTCGCGCAGATCGGCGTTATCGACATTCCCGGAGAGCGTGACGGTCCCGTCCTTGGTCTCGACATTGATGTCCATCGACTTGAGCCCCGGTTCGGCGATCAGCGCAGCCTTGACCTTGGCGGTGATGGCTGCATCGTCCGCGGCCGCCGACATGTTCGACGTGGCATCGGCGATCTTCGGCGCCAGCTGGTCCAGCTTCGGGCTGGTCGACCGCCCCGTGCTCTGCTGTTCGCAGCCTGCGGCCAGCAGTGCCGCTGCCGCCAGCACCCATAGCATCGATGTCCTGGTATTCATTCTCGAATCTCCTCGACAACTCGTTGCACACTCCCTCCCGTCCATCGCGCCGCCCCCCCGCAGCGCCCACGCCGAACTTTCAAGCGTTCGGGAGCAAGTATCCGCGTTGAGGCAACGCTAAAGATATCGGCCTTCAGCGGTTTTTTGTGTCGGAGCTTTGTGCCCGGCTCGTAAGAGAAAGTCCTACGTCCAGCGCCCCGTAGGACGAGCTCCGATGGCGTCGTGGCGAAGTCCTACCGGCTTCGCAGCCGCCGACCCACTGCCACTCCAAGCGACGCCTACGTTTGTCTCGCTTTCGGACCACGACGGCACGCTCTCGTACACGGTGAACGGCGTAGCGGTCAACAAGAACATCACCAGGCAGACGCTGCGGGTCGATGATCCGAGCGGGTTCTATGTCGGCGTGCTCTCGCTCGAATACGACGGCTGCCCCAACCCCGCCGACCTCGGCAGGCGCCAGAACCGCATCGACTTCCAGCTGAACCAGAACGGCGGCACCCTTGCGATGGTTTCGCAGGAGCAAGGAAGTACTGCGGTTTGCACGTCCAACGGCGACTACAACCAGTACGGTCAGTTCGGTGCGAGCCAACAGGTGACGTCTAGCTGCACGGACGGGACGAAGGCGAGCAACGTCACGCTACTCTACGAACTCAACGTCTCATTCACTGGCGTGACCATGAACTTCACCGCCCCAAACAACAATCCCGGTCAGAAGGGGTGCACGTTGAACGGCTCGATCTACGGCATTCGGCAGTAGCGGGCCGCAGTGTCGCACCCGGCGTCGGCCCGACGAGAGGGCCAGTAGCTTCGAGACTTCCCCTACCCCGTGAACGAGAGCGGCGAGCCGCGCGTTTGAGCGTTGCGGCCAGGCTTGGAGTCTCGTTTGCTCAGCGATTGAGCAGTACCCGCAGTGGCGGAGGCTGGTGCGCGCCAGCCTCCGCGCTCCGATACGCCTCGGCGCTCGCCAGTCGCATCGCCTCGCGTCGCCGCGCCGACGTAGAGTCCGTACAGCTCTTGTAGTCCAGGCCACACTGCGGCAGCATGGGCGACTGCCCGCCGGTGTTCGCCCAGCGATGTCGTTCATCCCGCGATCTCTTCCCAGCCCGCGCGCACCTCCCGCCGACGGCGATTCGCGCGGCACCACGGGTGAAGCATCCGCGCAGACGCGCTTCATCAGCCTGCGACTGCGACTGCTCGGCCTCGTCGCACTGGTCCTGGTGCCGTGGCTGGTCCTGGTCCTGTATGCCCAAGCCGACGAGCGCCGAGCGGCCATCGCCAGCGTCAATGCCGATGCCATGCGGCTCATCCGTATCGTCACCAGCAACCAGGCCGCCCAGATCGAGGCGGCCCGCCAACTGTTGGCGGCACTCGTTCGGCTGCCGCAGCTGCAGACGCACGACACAGCTGCGTGCAACGCGTTCCTGGCGGACCTGCTCAAGGCCTACCCTCTGTACCTGAATCTGGGGCTGATCGAGCCGGACGGCAACCTCTTGTGCAGCGCGCTCCCCATGCGGTGGTCGGTGAATGTCGCGGATCGCGGGTACTTCAAGGCGACGATCGAGACGCGGCGCTTCACGATCGGCGATTACCAGATCGGCCGCGTGACGAACCTCCCGGCGATCAACTACGCCCACCCCGTGGTCGGCACCTCGGGTGAGCTGCAGGGAGTCGTCTTCGCGGTGCAAAGCCTGAATTGGCTCACGGCGGCTCTTTCGAACGTCGAATTTCCGCCGGATACGATGCTGGTGGTGACCGATCGCAATGGAACGGTGCTGGCACGCATGCCTGGCGCCGGGGACTGGGTCGGCAAGACCCTGCCCGAAGAATCGTTCCTCGCGGCTTTGTCCGCTGAGGAAGGGCGTGGCGTGTTCGAAGCCGATGACGCGCAAGGAGTGCGCCGCCTGTGGACTTCGGCTCCGCTGATTTCCGGCCACGAGCTTCATGCCACCATCGGAGTCTCCAAGTCGGCCGCACTTGCCGACATCGATCGACGGCTGACTCGCCATCTTGCCGCTCTCGGCCTGGTGACGATCGTGGCACTCGGCGCTGCCTGGTTCGGGGCGAAGTTCATCCTGCGCCAGGTCGACGGTCTGGTCGCCGCTACCGCGAAACTGGCGTCGGGCGACCTGGGCGCTCGGGCTCCGACCCTCGGCGGCCGCAGCGAGCTCGAGCTGCTCGCGCGTGCGTTCAACAGCATGGCCGCATCGCTGGAGGCGCGTGACCGCGATCTGCGTATCGCCGAAGAGAGGACCCGCGCAGCGGAGATCGAGCTGGCGGTGACACGTGCGCACATGGACATCGCAAGGCAGATCCAGCGATCTTTCCTCGTAGAAAATCCGCTTTCGCTGGCGGACATGCGGGTCGCCGGGCGCTGCATCCCCGCAACGGAGGTCGGCGGCGACTATTTCGGCTATTTCCCACGCGGGAGAAATGGTGTCGACAGTTTCGTCGGTGATGTGTCAGGGCATGGCGTCGGCGCGGCGCTGCTCATGGCTGAAGCCCGCACCACTTTTCTCGCCGAAAGACTGGTTTCGTCGAGCGCAGGCCCGATCCTGGCCAAGCTCAATGATCTGCTTCACGACGATCTCGACCGGGCCGGGCAGTTCATCACCGCCTGCTGCGCCACGTTCGATGCGGCGACCCGGGAACTGAGCTATGCCAATGCAGGTCACCCGCCGGCTCTCCTGCTGCGCTCAGGCGAGACAATCTGGACTACCCTCGCTGCGGAGGGGATGCTGCTCGGATTCAGCAAGGGCGCCGCTTTCTCCGAGGTGAAAGTGAAGCTGCACCCGGGCGACATCGTCGTGTTCTACACCGACGGCATCACCGAGGCGCAGAATGACGCCGGCGTTCTGTTCGGCGTCGACCGCCTGGCCGAGACCGTGGCGCTTCATCGCGGCGAGGACCCGGAGGACATGATCGCCAAGGTCCTTGCGGACCTGGATTCGTTCGCTGGAGGCGCCCAGCACGAGGACGATCTCACCATCGTGGTGATGAAGCTCACAGCCTGATGAGGCTGGCGTAGAGTCTGAAGGATGACGTCCGCTTTGGCCTCGCTCGCTTCGCGGGCCCTCGAATCCTCGCCGCTGCGGCACGCGGCGTTCCGGCATTTCTATCTGGGTGCGATCGGCACAGCGCTGGGCTATACCATGCAGGCCACTGTTGCTGCATGGCTGATGGCCACGCTGACTCCATCGGCGCTCATGGTCGCGCTGGTCCAATCGGCGAGCACGGCCCCTGCCCTCGCGTTTGGCGTCGCCGCCGGTACCCTGGCGGACATTGTCGATCGCAAGAAGGTGGTCGTAGCGACCCAGACGCTGCTGCTGACAGCCACGGCGGTGCTGGGCGCCGCTGCACTGGCCGGCGTCGTCGGTCCGCTGACATTGCTCGGACTCACCTTCGTCATCGGTTGCGGCTTCACCTTCTACATGCCGGCTCAGCAAGCGGCCGTCAACGGATTCGTGTCGCGAGCCGAGCTGCCGCGCGCGGTCGCGCTGAGCGCGGTGGCTATGAATCTCGCGCGTGCCGTCGGGCCGGCGCTTGCGGGCGCCATCGCCGCGTGGATGGGGTCCGGAATCGCCTTGGTGGTGAGCGCGGCATCCTTCGGCGTGATGCTGATCGCGGTTCGGAGGTGGAGAAATCGCGATCTCGCCCTTCCCGGTGTCCCGGAAAAGCTCTTTTCCGGCCTGCTCAGCGGATTGCGCTTTGCGCGCCACTCGCCTCCCATGCGCGCCATCATCAGCCGCAACTTGACTTTCAGCGTCTGCGCCAGCGCGCTGTGGGCGCTGCTTCCGGTGATTGCGCGCGATCAACTGTCGCTCGGCGCGGGCGGATACGGGCTGCTCTCCGCGGGATTCGGGGTTGGCGCTGTAGCGGGGGCGTTGTCGATTCCCCGCGAGCTCCGGCGCCGATCGCTCAACAGCATCGTGGTCTCCAGCATCTTCCTCTGGGCGGCAGGCACTTTGCTGGTCGCCTTGTCGCACTTGTCCATACTTGCATTGGCCGGGACCTGCTGCGCGGGCATGGCGTGGGTGGGAGTCCTGGCGAGCCTTTCCACTGGCACACAGAGCACCGCGCCGGCCTGGGTGCGAGCGCGCGCCGTCGCCATCAATCTCGTCGCAGTGCAGGCGAGCCTTGCGCTTGGGAGCGCAGTCTGGGGTGCCTTGGCATCGATGACGGACACCCGCATCGCGCTCGCGGTTTCAGCAGGCGCGATGGTGCTGCTCTACCTTGCCAACCGCCGCACCCGCGTCGAAATGGGAAGCGAGGCCGACGTATCGCCCGGCGCTCAGCCTCCGGATCTCGCCATCGCCTTCGAGCCGCTTCCGGACGACGGACCAGTGCTCATCCAGATCGAGTACCAGATTGCAGCGGAGAACCGCGAGGCATTCCTGCGCGCGACGCATGCGGCCCAGGGAACCCGTCGCCGCAACGGCGCGGCGAGTTGGCGTGTCTTTCGCGACCTCGAGCAGGAAGGGCGGTTCGTCGAGCGATTCGTCATAACTTCGTGGGCTGAATATGTTCGATTGCGGCAGCGCATGACCGTCGCCGACCGCAAGCTCCAGGAACGGGTGGAACAGTTCCAGCGTCCCGGCGTTCCGATCAGGATCTCGCGTCTCATCGGGGTCGCCGGCGATTAGCTCCGAGAACACTGAAAGGACTCCGCGCGGGATCCTGCGACCGGCGCGCCCCACGGCCGAACGCGTACCGCATCGTCGTCGCCCCTCGCCAGCGCCTCTCCGCTCAAGAAAGCGAAACCCCCAACAGACGGCCGATTCCGTAAGTGATCCCGGCTGCAAGACAGCCGAACGCGATTTGCCGTGCAGCGGAGAACGCTGCGCTTCGGCCATTGAACAAGGAGGTCAGCGTGCCGATTGCTCCGAGTGCCAGCGCGCTCGCGCCGATGCTTGCCGCAACGGCACCCTGTTCTCTCATCCACAGGAACGGAGCGATGGGGAAAATCGCCCCAGTGCAGAATAGCGCGAAGGACGTGGCCGCGGCGCTCCACGGGTTACCTCCAAGCTCCGCCGGGTCAATGCCCAGCTCTTCTCGCGCCAGGGTGTCCAGCGCTCCCTTCTTGTTGCGCATCAAATCCTCGGCGACGCGCTGAGCGTCGCCCTTGGGCAGGCCCTTCGCCTGAAAGATAAGCGCGAGTTCGTGCTGCTCAGCCTGCGGCGTTTGTTCCAACTCTTCTGCCTCCCTGCCGATCTGGGTCCGCGCCAGTTCGCGCGCGTTCGTCACAGACAGCCATTCGCCGAGAGCCATCGAACTGGCTCCCGCTATCAGGCCGGCCAGGCCGGTCAGCAGGATTGTCTTGCTCGAGGTTCCCGCGCCGACCACTCCCATGATCAGGCAGAAGTTGGACACCAGCCCGTCGTTAGCGCCCAGCACCGCGGCGCGCAGATTGTTTCCAGACGCGCCGCGATGCCAGGGTTCGGCCTGGGCGATGTCGGCGCCGCTGACCCCCACGGCGGTGCCGGAGGTGCTGGCGACCGCCTGCACAACCGCCGCATGCCCGCGCTCTTCGGCGGAAAGCGCGCGCGCATCGATTTGCCCGGAGTACTTGTTACGGTCGGCGAATTCAGCGGCGGCGATGGTTGGAAGCACGAACCGCGGACCGAACCGCCGCGCGAGCCTCGCCAACAGCCGCGTGCGGAAGCTGGGAACAAAGACTTCCTCACGCATGCCCGCGGCAGCCAACTTCTCGCGCCAGAACTGCGCGTGGGTGCCTTCGGCTTGCGCGAGCTGCAGAAACAGATCCTTGCGCAAAGGATCACCTTCTGCTTCGGCGAGGGCGGTATACAGTGCCGCGCCATTCAACTCATCGCGAAGGTTGTCCCGGTAGCGCTTGATGTCAGTCTCCATCTCGTCTCTCCTTCCCTCTGGCCGTTGCTCGCTCCCTCCACAGTCTATATGAGCCAATGGCGCCCTCCGCCGGGCAAGTCTCGTCAGGATGCGGCGCCGCCGCGCTTGGGCCGGACGCTTCGCGCAGCGAGGTCTCGCCCCGACGCGTCTGACTCGATCGATTTCCCGGGATAAACTGACGATTTGCTGACAAGACCGCTACCGGACAGCGCCTGCGCCATTGCCGCTCGACCACACGCAGCGCGGAATGAACTAAAGTAACGGGAGGCCAAGATCGATGGCACGCCAAGGCATTATCGTGGAAACGAACTCTCACCGTGGACGAAGGCAAGGCGATGAAGTTGCGCCCGACTTTCGGCCAGGACGCTCCCGTCAAGGAGAGCCAGATCGCCTAGTAGGTCGCTGGGCAATTCGTAACGCTTGATGGGAAAGCCAGGACGCGTTCTTGTTACCGGGGCGACCGGTTTCGTCGGATCGGCACTGGTCCGCGCCTTTCTAGCCTCGGGATACCCCGTGCGCGTGCTCGTGCGGCCAAATAGCCCGGGCGCCAATCTGGCAGGACTTGAGGTTGAGAGCATGGAAGGCGACATCTGCGACCCGGCCGCGGTCGCGCGCGCGGTGGCCGGCGTGCGTTACCTTGCCCATGCGGCGGCGGACTATCGCCTGTGGGCCCGCGACCCGAGTACGCTATTGCGCAACAATGTCGAGGGTACGCGCACTGTCATGCGAGCCGCGCTTTCGGCGGGCGTCGAACGCATTGTGTATACCAGCAGCGTCGCCACGCTGGCACTTAGCGCTAACGGGAAGGCGGCCGACGAAACCCTGCCCTTGCCCGAAGATGCGGCTATCGGCGCGTACAAGCGGAGCAAAGTGATCGCCGAGCGGCTCGTGGAGACGATGGCTGCGCGCGATTCGCTGCCAGTGGTTATCGTCAATCCATCGACGCCGATCGGACCGCGAGATATCCGGCCCACGCCTACGGGGAAAATGATCGTCGCAGCCGCTCGCGGTCGCATGCCAGGATTCGTCGATACCGGGCTCAACCTCGTGCACGTCGATGACGTCGCAGCCGGGCACCTGGCCGCGCTCGAGCGTGGTACGGTCGGCGAGCGTTACATACTGGGCGGCGACAATGTGCCTCTTGCGGACATGCTCCGAGAAATCGCTGCGCTGGTCGGACGGGACCCTCCGCGACTCAAGCTCCCACGCGGACCGCTGTACCTGGTGGCGGCGGCGACTGAAGTGATTGCGGCGCTGACCGAGCGCGAGCCTCTGCTGACGCTCGACGGGCTGCGCATGTCGAAGCAGCATATGTTTTACAACAGCGCGAAGGCTGAGCGTGAGCTGGAATTTCATGCACGGCCCTACGTCGAGGGGCTTCGCGACGCCATCGAGTGGTTTCGCCAGGCGGGATACCTTCAATGATTGCCCTCGCGGTTGCTGCGCTCTCCTGTGCTGTCTGGATCTACCTGCTCGCCGCACGCGGCGGCTTCTGGCGTGCGGCGCAGCGCGACGACGAGCCCGTGCCGACGCTTCGCGGGGACATCGCCTGGCCGCGGGTCGCTGTGGTCATACCAGCTCGCGACGAGGCTGGGCTCATCGGCGGCACCCTCGCCGCGCTGCTCAAGCAGGACTACCGAGGCGATTTCAACGTAATCGTGGTCGACGACCACAGCAGCGACGACACTGTCGCCAAGAGCCGGCGCGCCGCCGCGGCGGCGAGGGCGTCCGACCGGGTCACGGTCCTGACGGCGCCGAGTCTTCCGGAGGGCTGGACCGGCAAGTTGTGGGCGATGCATCTAGGAGTCAGATATGTCCAAGCTTTGCCCGAACCTCCTGCGTACCTGCTTCTTACCGATGCCGACATCCGCCATGCAGCCGATACGCTCACGACGCTGGTGCGACGCGCGGTTCGTGATCGCCTCGTTCTGACATCGCTGATGGCAAGGCTTCGCTGCTCGAGCTTTGCCGAGCACGCCTTTATCCCTGCGTTCGTCTTTTTCTTTCAAATGCTCTACCCGTTTGCTTGGGTCAACCGCCCGGATCGCAAGACGGCCGCCGCCGCCGGGGGCTGTATGCTGGTTGAGCGCCGGTCGCTGCAGACGGCGGGCGGTCTTGGCGCGATTCGCGGTGAATTGATCGACGACTGCGCGCTGGCTCGATTGCTCAAGCGTCACGGCCCGATCTGGCTTGGCTTGAGCAAGCGCGTGCGTAGCGCTCGCGCCTACCCCTCGATCGGCGATGTGCGGCACATGATCATCCGCTGCGCCTACGCCGAACTGCAGCATTCACCGTGGTGGCTTGCGGCTACGGCGGTGGCCATGACTGTTGCGTTCCTCGCACCCCCGGTCCTGATTCTCAGCGGCGGCGGCGCTTCGCAAGTCCTGGGGGCGCTTGCCTGGGCGCAGATGGCGCTGGCGATGCAACCGAGCTTGCGCTTCTATGGTCTATCGCGCTGGTGGGGTCTAGCCTTGCCGGCGATCGCCGGCGCCTACCTTGTGTTCACGATCGACTCGGCGTGCCGGCATATGCGTGGCAGGGGTGGCGAATGGAAGGGGCGCATCCACCGACAAACGACGTCGCATGAACTCCCCGGGCATGGCCATTGAGCTGAGACGAAGCCGAATGGGCGAGGCTGCGCGCAGGGAGGGGACCTCGCTGATCGGCAGCTCCTTTTACGCCGGGATGCGAGTGCTCCCGCCGGCGCAGCGCCGTGCGATGTTCGAAATTTATCGCTTCTGTCGTGCGGTCGACGACATCGCCGATGGCCGCGCAGACCGGGATACACGTTTGACGCAGCTGGACGCGTGGCGTCGGGACGTCGATGCCTTGTTTGCTGGCGTACCACCGGAGCGTGTTCAGGGGCTGCTCGAGCCGCTGCTCGCGTTCGACCTCGAGCGCGACGATTTCCTGTCCGTCATCGAGGGGATGCAGATGGATGTCGCGACCGACATGGTCGCCCCTGACTACGCGATGCTCGAGCTCTACTGCGACCGAGTCGCGTGTGCGGTCGGTCGCCTTTCGGTTCGCGTGTTCGGCATGCAGAACCAGGAGGGCGCGGCACTCGCATGCCACCTGGGGCGGGCGCTTCAGCTCACGAATATTCTGCGCGATCTCGACGAGGACGCCGCAAAGGGGCGGCTCTACCTGCCGCGCGAAGCGCTGCACGCCGCGGGGATCGACCAGACCGACCCGGCAGCTGTTCTTGCGCACCCCGCTCTGCGCGTGGTTTGCGGGATCATGGTCGACGATGCGCGAGGGCACTTTGCCGAGGCCCGGACGCTGATGGAGCCCCAGCCGCAGCACATCGTGCGAGCGCCACGGATGATGGCTCTGGTCTACGAGGATATCCTTGAGCGCCTTGCTCTCCGTGGATGGGCGCCACCGCGCCGCCCGGTCCACGTGGGACGCGGCAGGCTGTTGTGGATCGTGCTGGTGCACGAATGGCTCGGCCAGAATCGCTCCGTGAAAGCCAAGGACTGATGCGCTCCTCGCCACGTGAAGCGCGAAGCAGGGATCGCCGCGGCGGCATCGCGCGGCAACTGCCTCTTGGGGCCGAGCAATCGGATCTCGAGCGCTGCATCGAGAACGCTACCGCTGCGCTGCTTGGGCGGCAACGCGTCGACGGACATTGGGTCTTCGAGCTGGAAGCCGATGTGACCATCCCGGCGGAGTACATCGCGCTGCAGTACTTCCTTGCGGAAAGCAATCCGGCGCTCGAGGCGAAGATCGCAAACTATCTGCGCCGACGGCAGGGCCCGCACGGCGGGTGGCCGTTGTTCCATGGGGGGGACTTCAACATCAGCGCGAGCGTCAAGGCGTATTTCGCGCTCAAGCTCGCGGGCGATTCGCCTGACGCGGAGCACATGCGGCGGGCGCGCGATGCGATCCTCGCCCACGGCGGTGCGGGCAGGACCAACGTCTTCACGCGCATCCTCCTGGCCCTTTTCGGGGTCCTCTCCTGGACTTCCGTGCCAACCATTCCGGTCGAGATCCTTTTTCTGCCGCGGTGGTTCCCGTTTCACCTGTCGCGGGTTTCGTATTGGAGCCGCACCGTCCTGGTCCCGCTCTTGGTCCTGCACGCGGTGAAGCCGCGGGCGCGCAATCCGCGCAGGGTGACCATCGACGAGCTTTTCCCGGGGTCGCGTCCGCGCGCACGCCGTTGGGGGCGGGCTGCGCATCAATCGCGCGCGTGGTTTGCCTTCTTCGCCACTGTGGATGCCATCCTGCGTCTCGTGGAACCGCTGATTCCCCAAGAGATTCGCCAGCGTGCTATCGCCCGCGCCGTCGCATTCGTAACCGAACGCCTGAACGCGGAGGACGGTTTGGGAGCCATCTTTCCGGCCATGGCCAACGCCCTCCTCATGTTCGATGCGCTGGGCTACCCTCGTAATCACCCGGCCGTGGTCACGGCGCGAAAGGCCATCGACAAGCTGCTCGTCGTCAACCGCGACGAGGCCTATTGTCAGCCCTGCGTCTCACCGGTCTGGGATAGCGTTCTCGCGTGCCATTCGCTCATGGACGTCGCGGGCAGGCAAGCGCGCGCCGCAGTTGGGCGCGCGCTCACCTGGCTCGAGGGTCGTCAGGTGCTGCAGACGAGCGGGGACTGGGTTCAGCGCCGACCCCATGTGCGTGCCGGAGGCTGGGCCTTCCAGTACGCGAACCCGCACTATCCCGATCTCGACGACACCGCCGTCGTCGTGATGGCGATGGACCGTTTCTCGCGTCGCCGTGCTGTACGCGGCGAGCCGGACTTCCGCGAAGCGGTTGCGCGTGGACGCGAATGGGTCCTCGGCCTGCAGAGCGCCAATGGCGGATGGGGCGCTTTCGATGCCGACAACACCAGCGAGTACCTCAATCACATTCCCTTTGCCGATCACGGCGCGCTGCTCGACCCGCCGACCGCCGACGTCACCGCACGCTGCGTAAGCATGATCGCGCAGCTCGGCAACGCTGCGGACGCTCGGGCGCTCGCGAAGGCCCTTCGCTTCCTGCGGCGCAGCCAGGAACCCGACGGGAGCTGGTACGGACGCTGGGGCATGAACTACGTCTACGGGACGTGGTCGGCGCTTTGTGCGCTCAACGCGGCGGGCGTGGACCCGCAAGCACCGGAAGTTCGCCGCGCCGTAGCCTGGCTCATCGGCGCGCAGAACGCCGACGGCGGGTGGGGCGAGACCGGCGACAGTTACGCGCTAGATCACCCGTGCCACCAACGCGCGCCGAGCACGGCTTCGCAGACTTCGTGGGCCCTGCTGGGACTGATGGCGGCGGGCGACGTGCGCCACCCCGCCGTCGCGCGCGGCATCGACTATCTCGTTCGGCGCCAGAACGCGGGCGGCTTCTGGAACGAGCCGCAATTCACTGCGACCGGGTTTCCGCGAGTGTTCTATTTGCGCTACGGCGGTTACGCAATGTTTTTTCCGCTGTGGGCGCTCGCCCGCTATCGCAACCTCACCGAGTCGGGCGGGGGCCGCCTCCCTTACGGCATGTGAACGCCAGCGCGGAAGCAGGACACTGCGTGCTGGCGGTCGCGGGACTCGCCAGGGAGGCGCGCATCGCCGCGGGGCCCGGGGTGCGGGCCATCGTCGCTGGAGGCGATGGGCGGCGGCTTGCCGCGGCGCTCGAGCGCGAGATCTCGCGCGGCGCCTGCGCGCTCATCAGCTTCGGTATCGCGGGCGGCCTCGCCGAGGGTCTGTCGAGCGGGACCTGGCTCGTCGCTCGCGCCATCGTCACGCCGCCAGGACGCTGCCCGTGCGACGCACGGTGGGCTCAGGCCATTGCTGATCGGCTTCCAGGAGCCGTCCTCGCGGACCTGGCGGGCGCCGATACGCCGCTGATGGATTCCGCCTCCAAACGTGCCTTTCGGGAAGCGACCGGTGCCGTAGCTGTCGATACCGAATCGCACATCGCTGCGGCGATCGCCGCGTCGCACGGGCTCCCCTTCGCGGCGTTCAGAGTCGTCGCCGACAGCGCGCAGCGAAGTCTCCCTCCCGCGGCGTCTGCTGCGGTAACACCCAATGGAAGAATCAGCGGCGCAGCGGTGCTGGGCTCGCTCGCCCGAGTTCCGGACCAGCTGCCTCTGCTGCTCCGCACCGCCGTCGATGCCCGAAGGGCGTTCGGCGCGCTCCTACGCGGCCGTCGACTCCTCGGCCCCGGCCTGGCGTATCCGGATCTCAGCGAGCTTCTGCTCGACTTGCATTGAGAAGACATAGTGCGCCGGCCGCTGGCGCGTAAGCGCGATCTCCGGCGCCATGGCCCCTTCGGTACGCACTCCGCGCAGGCCGACGGCGAGCGCTGTGAGCGGGTGGCGCACCGCGTCCTGCACCGCCGTGGCTTCGTACCCGCTGTGCACCATGCAATCGGCGCACTTCTCGTAATTGCCCGTGCCGTAGGCGTCCCAGTCGGTCTCTTCCATGAGCTCGCGAAAGCTTCTCGCGTATCCCTCGCCCAGCAGATAGCACGGCCGTTGCCAGCCGAAGACGTTGCGGGTCGGGTTGCCCCACGGCGTGCAGCGGTACTCCCGGTTGCCGGCGAGGAAGTCGAGAAACAAGCTCGACTGGCTGAACGCCCATGCGCGTCCGCCGCGACCGCGCCGAAAAATCTCGCGGAAGAGCCGCTTGGTGCGCTCTCGTGTGAGAAAGTGCGTCTGATCGGGCGCCCGCTCGTACGAGTAGCCCGGCGAGACGGTGATGCCATCGACGCCGAGGTTGCCCACGTGATCGAAGAATCGCGCGACCTGCGCCGGATCGGCGTCGTTGAAGAGGGTGCAGTTGATGCTCACTCGGAAGCCGCGCGTCTTCGCCGCTCGGATCGCCGCGATCGCGCGCTCGTAAACGCCCTCCTCGCACACCGAGCGGTCGTGCATCTCGCGGTCACCGTCGAGATGCACCGACCAGCAGAAGTACGGGGTTGGCCGGAACAGACCGAGTTTCTTCTGCATCAGCAGCGCGTTGGTGCACAGATAGACGAATCTGCGCCGCGCCACGATGCCGTCGACGATGGCGTCGATCTCCTTGTGCAGCAGCGGCTCGCCGCCCGCGATCGATACAACCGGCGCTCCGCACTCGTCGACTGCGCCCAGGCACTGCTCGACCGACAGACGCTGATTCAAGATCTCGTCCGGGTAGTCGATCTTGCCGCAGCCGGCGCACGCCAGGTTGCAGCGGAAGAGAGGCTCGAGCATCAGCACCAGCGGGTAGCGCCGACGCCCCACCAGCTGCTGGCGGACTATGTAGGCGCCGATGCGCGCCCTCTGCAGTAAGGGGATAGCCATCGATCGACGGGCGAGCTATTCGGGTCTAGGCCAAAGCCGCCCTCGGAGGACGGAGCAATTCGGCGGGAAGCCGGAACTCCACTTTTTCCTCGACCCCGGGGAGTACCGATACCTCGACTGGCGCCAGACGCCGCAGGGCGGCAATGACGTCAGCGACCAGCGCCTCGGGCGCTGATGCGCCCGCGGTAATCCCCACCACGTCGGCGTGCCGCACCCACGCGGCGTCCAGCTCGCCGCCGTCGGCGATCAGATAGCTGCGCACGCCGGCCTCGACGCCTATCTCGCGCAGACGGTTGGAGTTCGAACTGTTCCTCGCCCCTACAACGAGGATCACATCGGCGATGCCGGCCAGCTCGCGCACGGCGGATTGCCGGTTTTGGGTCGCGTAGCAGATGTCGTCGATCTCGGGTCCGACAATATTGCTAAACCGCCGCTCGAGCGCGCTGATCACCGCGCGCGTATCGTCGACGCTCAGCGTGGTCTGCGTGATATAAGCAACCGGCGTGTCCGGTGCGAGGCTCAGCGCATCAACGTCGCGCTCGGTCTGCACGAGCATCGCCGGACCCTCGATCTGGCCCATCGTTCCTTCGACCTCCGGATGGCCGGCGTGCCCCACGAGAATGACGACACGGCCCTGCGCAACGTAGCGCCTTCCCTGGCCGTGGACCTTGGCGACCAGTGGACAGGTCGCATCCAGGACCCTCAAGCCCCGCGCCCGCGCCTCATCCTCAACACGACGTGCAACCCCGTGTGCACTGAAGATGGTCATCGCTCCAGCGGGCACTTCCGAGAGATCTTCGACAAAACGTGCGCCCTTGGCCCGAAGCGCGTCGACCACATGGCGGTTGTGCACGATTTCGTGCCGGACATAGACAGGCGGGCCGAACTTGGCGAGCGCTTCCTCGACGATGGCGATGGCGCGGATCACGCCGGCGCAGAAACCCCGCGGCTGCGCGAGCACTACGCGCATGGGTTTCAGCATTGCGGACGCGACGACGGAATGCATTAGACTGACTGCTGAGGCTGCGGATAGGAGTTTGGGTCGACCTCTTCGGCGGCATCATCCGCCTTTACGCACCGTCCGACAAGCGCAGGGGCGACAGCAAACCGCAAGCCAACCCTGTTGCCGTCCACGCTTGCCTGCGTGGGGGCGGCGGCTGACGGGATCGCGCATAATCCCTTAGAACTTTTCCTTCAAGCGAATCGTCGATGCCGGAGTTCCGCAGCGCTAGGCGGGCAACGCAGGTGTTACGGGCCATGAGCGGCTCGCTTGCGCTCGTGACGTTGGCTGCGCTTGCGCCCGCTGCCGCCGGCGCGCACGCCATCGTCGTTCGAGCGCAGCCGGCGATGAATGCGACCGTTCCGCAGGGAGATCTCGATATCAAGCTCGATTTCAATTCCCGGATCGATCCACCGCGATCGCGCTTGAGCCTGATGGGACCGGACGGATCGCAGACACCCGTGGTGCCCATCGGGGACGCAGGGCCCAACGCGCTTGCCGGCCGCGCAAGCGTGACCGTGGCCGGGCACTGGAAATTGCGTTGGCAGGTGCTTTCGCTCGACGGCCACGTCACGCGGGGCGAAGTGAGCTTCACGGTAAGCAACAAGCCCTCAGCGCCTTGACGACCCTGTTCGATATCTTCGGCTACGTCAGCGTCGTCCTGCACGGGCTCGGTCTCGTGGCGCAGACTGTTCTGATCGGCAGCGTGTCGTACTTGCTGCTAGTCGCAGTGCCGCCGGGCAGTGCCGCCCGGAGCGAACCCGAGCCGTGCATCGGCACTCGACGAGTGATCGCTGTGGCCGCGCTGGCCACTGCCATCACGGCCGTCGCATCCACTGCGCTGAACGGCGTTGTGCTTGCCGCGTCGCTGAGCATAGCCTGGTGGGAAGTCGCCAGCGCCGAGTTCGCCATCGCCGGCACGGTCAAGATGCTAGGCGCGGTGGTGGTCGGCGCGCTCACCGCCAAACCGCGGCTGCAGGCATCTTCGAATCGAATTGCAATGGGCGTCAGCGCATTATTCGTTCTGTGCGCAGCGGTCGCTACCAGCCATGCCGTCGCGCAACTCAGCGGTAGAAGCGAGATGCTTCTAGCAACGGGCGCTCACCAACTCGGCGCGGCGTTATGGTTGGGCGGGCTTCCGTGCTTATGGCTGGCACTTGACCGTGGTCGCTCATCACCCCGAGCGGCGCAAATCATAGCGATGCGGTACTCCGCGATGGCGATGGCCGGTGTCGCGTTGATCATCGCCGGGGCAACCTTGTTCGCGCTCAGGTACATCGGCTCCCTGGGTGCCGCATACGGCACCGCCTACGGCGCAATGGCGAGCGCCAAGAGCGTGCTGTTTGGAATGCTGCTGCTACTTGGCGCAGCAAATTTTCATGCGCTGCGCCGGTTCGCCGACGATGCCGGCGCGATGGGACGTGTGCAACGCTTTGTCGAAGTGGAGATGGGTATCGGATTCGCGGTGCTGATGTCTGCGGCGTCGATCACCTCGCTGCCTCCAGCGGCCGACCTCCTCGAGGATCGGGTCCAGATATCGGACATCGCGTCGCGGATGACGCCCCGGTGGCCACGGCTCTCCGGCCCCGACCATGCTTCCCTGGCGCTGCCGGCACTACAGGCACGGCTCGACGCCGAGGCGAAAGCCGCGCACGACGCGGCACGGCCCCAGGCCTTCGTTCCGGGTGGCGGCATCGCACCGCCACGAAACGCCTTCGATATCGCCTGGTCGGAGTACAACCATCATTGGGCCGGCCTGCTCATTCTGGTGATGGGTCTTGCCGCGCTCGCTCGGCGGAGCGGCAGCGCGCCTTGGGCGAAGCACTGGCCGCTGCTGTTTCTGCTCCTGGCGGCATTCTTGTTGCTGCGCGCGGATCCGGAAGTGTGGCCCATGGGTGAAATCGGGCTCGTCGAGAGCCTCAAGGACCCCGAGGTGGCGCAACACCGGCTGTTCGAGGCGCTGATCGTCGGTTTCGCGCTGTTCGAGTGGGGCGTAAGCACGGGGCGCCTCACTTCTCGAGCGTCGGTGCGGCTGTTTCCACTGCTGATGGCGCTTGGCGGCACGTTGCTGCTTACGCATTCGCACTCGCTCGGCAACGTGAAAGAGGAGCTGTTGATCGAGTTGACGCACCTGCCCATTGCGGTCCTCGGAGTCACGGCTGGGTGGGCGCGCTGGCTCGAAGTCCAGGCGCCCACGCAAGAGGGACGTTGGGCGGGATGGGTTTGGCCCGCTTGCTTCGTAGTGATCGGTCTGCTGCTGCTCGACTACCGGGAGGCGTGAGCGTGGCGAAGCCCGCGACGCCACGAATCGCATGAAAACAGAGCCGCGGGTGTCCGCATTGATCGCTCGCATCGTTGCAGCTTGCGCGCGCCACCACTGGCTGGTAGTCGTGCTTGCCGCTGCTGCGGGTGCCGGCGCGCTTGGCTACGTCGAGCGGAACATCGCCATCGACACGGACGCAGCCAAGCTCATTGCCGAGGAGGTGAGCTGGCGCAAGCGCGAGCTCGCCTTCGATGCCGCCTTCCCGCACCGCGCGGACCTGATCGCGGTGGTCGTCGACGCGACGACGCCCGAGCTTGCCGAGCAGGCGACCGGCGCGTTGGCCGCGCAGCTTTCTAACGAGCACCGCCTGTTCCGCCTGGTGTGGCGACCTGACGGTGGTCCGTTCTTCGATCGCGTGGGGCTCCTGTTCCAGTCGACAGACGAAGTCGCTCGTACGACGCAAGCGCTCATTGCCGCTCAACCGCTGCTCGGTACGCTTGCAGGGGATCCGAGCCTGCGCGGCCTGATGGACGCGCTAACGCGCTTTACCGAAGGCGCGCAAGCCGACCCGTCGCGATTTGACGAGCTGACACGACCGCTTCGGCGGCTCGCCGACGTATTCGAGAGGATTGCGGCCCAAGAATCGCCGTCGTTCTCGTGGCGGGAATTGATCACCGGACAAGCGCCCGATCGGCGCGAGCTGCGGCGTTTCATCCTTGTGCAGCCGGTGCTCGACTACGGTGCATTGCAACCGGGCCAAGCCGCCAGTGCCGCGATCCGCCACGCCGCACGTGCTCTCGGATTCGACGCCGATGCGCGCGTGCGCGTGCGGCTCACCGGTCCTGTGCCTCTCGCCGACGAGGAATTCGCCACCCTCGCCGATCGCGCAGGGCTCAACGCTACGTTCGCGACGCTCGCCGTTGTGGCGCTGCTTTGGGCGGCGCTGCGCTCCTGGCGCCCGATTCTCGCCATCGTGCTATGCCTCGCGGTCGGGCTGATCGTCACGGCGGCATTCGGCTTGCTGCTCTTCGGAGCGTTCAATCTGATTTCGGCTGCTTTCGCGGTGCTCTTTGTGGGCCTGGGTGTGGACTTCGGCATCCAGTTCTGCGTCTGCTACCGGGCGCAGCGTCATGCGGTCGACGATCTTCACCTCGCGCTGAGCGCAGCCGGTGAGGAGATCGGACCCGCTCTGGCGCTCGCCGCCGTTGCCATAGCCAGCGGCTTCTACGCCTTCCTTCCCACCGACTATCGCGGCGTCTCGGAACTGGGCGTGATCGCCGGCACCGGCATGCTCATCGCTTTCGTCTGCGCTATCACGCTGCTCCCAGCGCTGATGGCGCTGCTGCGCCCGCCTCGCGAGCCGGCGAGCGTCGGGCTCACCGCGCTCGCCCCTCTCGATCGGCTTCTCTTGCGGCGTCGCCGTCTGGTGCTTGCCCTCGGGGGCGTCGTCGCCGCCGGCAGCGTGGTGCTTCTGCCACGGCTTCAATTCGACTTCAACCCGCTGCACTTGCGAAGCGGGAACGTCGAATCCGTCTCCACGCTGGTCGACCTCATGCGCGATCCGAACACGACGCCGAATACGATCGACGTGCTTACGGCGTCGGTCGCCGATGCCGCGCTGCTAGGGCAGCGGCTGGAAGAGCTTCCCGAAGTCGATCATGCACTGACGCTCGCGAGCTTCGTACCGGAGCGGCAGGACGAGAAGCTGGCGTTGATCGACGATGCTGCCTTGTTGCTCGATCCGGTTCTCAATGCCGGTGAGGTCAAGCCTCCACCGGAGGACAAGCAGACGGCGCAAGCCATGTCGCGCGCGGCGGAAGCCCTCGAGCGCATGGCCGTGTCACGTCCGCAGACGCCGGCCGCCGCAGAAGCGGTGCGCCTGGGCAAGACGCTCAAGACGCTGGCCCAGGGCGATGCAGGCCGGCGCGAGCACGCCAGCGCCATGCTGATTCCCGGGCTTGTCACGGTACTCGCGCAACTGCGCGCTGCGCTGCAGCCTCGCCCAGTAACGCTCGCCGACATCCCCGAGGAGGTGAGGCGCGACTGGGTCGCAGCCGACGGTCGCGCACGCGTCGAAGTGTTCCCGAGCGGCGACCCGAACGACAACGCGACTATCGAGCGCTTCGTCACCGCCGTGCTGGCGCTGGCTCCCCAAGCCACCGGCGCGCCGGTGTCGACAAGAGAATCGACCGGCACCATCGTTGTGGCGTTCGCGAAAGCCGGGCTGTGGGCGTTCGTCTCGATCGTCGCGTTGCTGGCACTCGCGCTGCGCCGCACGCGCGACGTCGTGCTGGCCCTGACGCCACTCTTGCTCTCGGCGCTCGCAACGTTCGGTACATGCGCTGCGATCGGACTGGCGCTCAACTTCGCGAACATCATCGCCCTGCCCCTGCTGTTCGGCATCGGTGTGGCGTTCGACATCTACCTGGTGATGGCGTGGCGGGCCGGCAGGCGCGAGCTCCTGCAGTCGAGCCTGACGCGCGCGGTGATCTTCAGCGCGCTGACCACGGGGACGGCGTTCGGCAGTCTGTGGCTGTCCCGTCATCCCGGCACCGCCAGCATGGGAGAGCTGCTTGCGCTCGCGCTCGCGTGCACGATCGCTTCGGCGTTGCTCTTCCTGCCTGCCCTCCTCGGAGAGCCGCACGTGCCTCGTTGATCGCCGCTCGACGGTGCAACTACACAACCGTCAGGCCTAGCGCTGGCGTGCGCCGCCTGTTGAACGCGCCTCGCGCATCCGCGTCTCGGCACGCTGCCACGCGAGCAGCCCTGGAAAGAAGACGACGACGTCGCGAAGCCGCCGCGCCGTGGCGAGCGCGAGCGCGGTCGTAGCGTCGATTCCCAGCGCAGCGCCGACCAGCACGAACGCCCCCTCCTGCACGCCCAGCGCGGCGGGCACCATGAATGCGGCGCTGCTCACCGCCTGGATCAGCGCCTCGAGAATCATGGCATCGAACGCGCTTCGCGGTCGACCGAGAAAATGCAGAGCGATCCAGATTTCCCCCGATCCCAGCACCCAGCCCGCGAGCTGCCACGCAGCACAGGCCGCGATGTCGCGGTGGCGCGAATAGACGGCGCGCAGCGCCTCCTCGAAGCGCAGTGAGCCCCAGTGCGCGATCGCCAGCCGTCCCGCGAATAGCCGATTGAACACGCGGACGAGCGCGCCCCTTCGCTGCGCAAGCAGAAATCCTCCACCGAACGCAATCATGACTGCGACACCCATCAAGAGCTCTCGCGTCGCAACCGACCTCTGGTGGTTCGCGAACAGCAACGACAGGCCGAACAGCGCGAATCCCGCTTGGCTGAGGACAGACAAAGTCATGTCGGCGATGAGGCTAGCCGCCGCGTCGCTTCGGCGCTCGACTTGGCTGCGGACGATGCGGTAAGCGACGATCTCGCCGCCGATGCGAGCGACCGGCAGCAGCCCATTGACCGACTCGCGGATCCAGGTCGCACGCGTCATGGTGCGCAGGTCCGGGCGTTGCGGCACGGGCAGGAGCAGTTGCCACGCATGTGCGTTGGCGATCATGGGCACGACATGGAACAGGCTTGCGAGGAGTAGCCCTGGACCGGCGGCGACGAGTAGCGCCGCGAGCGCGCCGACATCGCTGCGCGCGAACAGGACCACGGCGAGCGCGAGCCCGGCGAGCGCCAGCACTCCCGCGGCGTGCCTCATGGCGCCACGAAATCTGAAAAGCCGCCGCGTCGCGTTGGGCAGGTGAGCAGTAGCTCCCCCACGCGCGGTGCGATCAACGCAGCTAGCTCCTCGGCGTAGCGATAGCCGGGCGTAGCGGCTTTGAATCCATCGCAAGTCGCCGGATGGCAATAGATCTCGGTGAGGCCGGCGGGGAGATTCCCCAGCACCCGAGCGATTCGTTCTTCGGTCATGGCGCCCGTCCACGCCAACCCGAAGACCTGGTCCGGCACCGTCAGGTTGTGACGCCGTGCCGTCCTGTGCAGCCGCGAAACCCACGGCGCAAGCCAATCGCGGCCGTGTCGAACGCCAGGGTCAACGCGATCGAGAAGGTCTGCGGGCTCGCGCGGCACCCGCAGCGCACTCATTCCGTAGCGCCCGCCGATGTCGAGCACCATGCGGCAGACGATGGGGTGCAGGTGATAGTGATGATGTGCGTTGACATGATCGAGCTTGAGGCCCGTGCGGCGAAATGCCGCGAACTGCGCCTCTACTTCTGCGGCGAGCTGACGGCGCGCTCTTGGGCTGATGCACAGTTCGATGCCTGCCCTGGCGAGGTCGCGGCGCAATCGCCCTCGCCCGTCCAGGAGACCGGGAATGCGCTCCGGCGGCAAGACGGGCGTCCCGTCGACGAGCACCAGATGTAGACCGACGCGCAGCGAGGGCAGGCGGCGCGCTCTCGCCACCGCGTCGGCGGCGGCCGCCGCGCCCACCATCAGGCTCGCCGCTGTCAGGATGCCCTTGGCGTGCGCGAACTCAACGGCCTCGTTGACCTCGGGCGCAAGGCCGAAATCGTCCGCCGTGACGACGAGACCGTTCAGTGCGCGGCCTCGCGCCGCTCGCGCAGGAAGTGGAAGAACTCGATGCCCTCGCGCAGCCGTCGCTTCGCCATCTCGGGACTCTTCACCATCTCGCCCACGATCGACGCGATCTTGCTGCTGCGGAAGTAGAAGCGCCTGTAAAACGTCTCGACCGCATCGAAGATCTCGGTGTGGGTGAGGTGCGGGTAGTGCAGCGGCGCGAGCTGAACGCCATGCCCATCGACCAGCTCGGCGTTGGCGTGATCCAGCCAGCCGTTCTCCAGCGCCTGCCGGTAGAGGAACGTGCCCGGGTAGGGCGCCGCCAGCGACACCTGGATGGTGTGTGGATTGATCTCGGTGGCGAAGCGGATCGTCTCTTCGATAGTCTCTCTGGTCTCGCCAGGGAGCCCGAGGATGAACGTCCCGTGGATCGTGATGCCGAGCTCGTGGCAGTCCTTGGTGAAGCGCCGCGCGAACTCGATGCGCATCCCCTTCTTGATGTTGTACAGGATTTGCTGGTTGCCCGTTTCGTAGCCGACCAGCAGCAGGCGCAGGCCGTTGTCGCGCATGACCTTCAAGGTCGCGCGCGGAACGTTGGCCTTGGCGTTGCACGACCAGGTGACACCCAGCTTGCCCAGCGCTTTGGCGATGGCCTCGGCGCGCGGCAGATCGTCGGTGAACGTGTCGTCGTCGAAGAAGAACTCCTTCACTTCCGGAAAGGCCTTCTGGGCCCACGCGATTTCCTCGATGACGTGGCCGACGCTGCGCGTGCGGTAGCGATGCCCGCCCACGGTTTGCGGCCAGAGGCAAAACGTGCAACGCGATTTGCAGCCGCGGCCGGTATAGAGTGAAAGGTACGGATGCTTGAGATAACCGATGAAGTATTTCCGGATGTCGAGATCGCGCTTGTAGACCGGTGTCACGAACGGCAGGGCGTCCATGTTCTCCAGCATCGGACGCGCCGCGTTGTGCACGATGCGGCCATGGGCATCGCGATACGACAGGCCGGCGATCCTGTCCCATTCGCGACCCTCGGCCACTTCCTTGACGGTGAAGTCGAACTCGTTGCCGGCGACGAAATCGATGGCCTTGGACGCACTCAAGCTCCCGGCGGGGTCGACAGCGACCTTGGCACCGATCATTCCCGCCTTGAGATGCGGGTTGACCGATTTCAGCGCGTCGATCGCCCTGACGTCGGATGCAAAGGACGGGGTCGATGTGTGCAGGACGGCGAGGTCGTAGTCGCGTGCAGCAGGCGCGATGTCGGCGAGCTTCAGTCCATGCGGTGGCGCGTCGACCAGCTTGCTGCCCTCGACCAGCGCCGCCGGCTGGGCAAGCCACGTCGGGTACCAGAAGGAGCGGATCTCCCGCCGCGCCTGATAGCGCGACCCTGCGCCTCCGTCGAAGCCTTCGAACGAGGGAGCCTGAAGAAAGAGAGTTCGCATCACGCCTTGGGCTCTCCGAGCGCAATCAAGGTTCCGTCCGACCGAACCCGGTAGCGCCGCCCGCGCCAGTCGACGACGTTGACGAAGAAGCTCGCGACATACACGCCGAAAGCAAGCAAATCGCGTGCGGGCCCCAGCCACGCGCGGCCCGACCGCAGTCCCAGAGTATGATCAACCTGGAGCTGCAGGACAAGGCGGGCGCCGACCGCCATGGCGATCATCGCCATGCCAAGGGCGCTCGCCGCAAGCGCCGCCGCGAGAATCGCGAACGGCAGCGGGTGCGCGACGATCAGGCCCGCATAGCCGACAGGATTGACGGCGCGCACCGTGCGCGCCCAGCGCAGCTCATGGCGCAGAAGCTCCATTGCGGTTCGCTCCGAGCAGGTGTGCTCGAGGACCATCGAGGGGATCGCCACCTTCATTCCGGCGCCTCGCACCGCCGCGCCGATGGCGTAGTCGTCGGCGATGCGGTCGGCGACGGCGCCGACCCCACCGATCGCGGCGAGGGTTTCGCGACGGAGCGCGATGGTCGAACCGAAGCAGGGGCGCGCGAGCCCCAGCGCGATCCCAACCATTACGCTGGGAAGGAAGTGATAGTCGATCCCCATGGTCGCGAGCTGCGCCCATAAGCCTCCACGGGTGACGCCCCGATACAGGACCGTCACCGCACCGACCTCGGGCAAGTGCAGCGCCGCGACAGTCCGCTGGAGGTAGTCCCGCGGCACGGCGATGTCGGCGTCCGCGATGATCACCACCTCGTGTCGAATGCGGCGTTCCAGGCCGGAAAGATTAGCGATCTTCGGGTTCGGTCCATGGGCAGAAGCGCGCGCCACAAGCTCAAGATCGCGCCCGGGGCGCTCGGCGATCAGGCGCTCGACGAGAGCGACCGCGGCGTCGTCGGGATCCTGCACTCCGAAGAGTATCTGCAGCGGACCGGGATAGTCCTGATCGCAGAATGACGCGAGGTCTTCGTACAGCCCAGGCGTGGCACCCGAGAGCGGCTTGAGGATGCTGACGCCTGAAAATGCGGTGGCGGGTACGCCGCTGTCGCCGGCGAAGCGCCGCACCGCCAAGGCCGCGCCCAGCACGTAGACGCAACCGGCCGCCGCCAACACGAAACCGGCGGCACCCAACCATGCGCTAAAGGTGTCGGCCATCTCTGTCCGCACCTCGGATTCGGCTTCCGTTGCCCGTCAACGTGGATTAACCTACGCGCGCAAAAACCCAATCAATCCCGCCAGGTCGGCGCCCTTCCTCTTGCAGAGCTGCGTCACTGGTTCTTGCCTTGCCAGTCTTCGCTGGCCTGCCGCGCTGGCCGCTTGCGTTGCGCTCTCCGGCTGCGCGACCCTCGCCGCCGATCGCGCACCGCCCGACGATCCTTTGGAACCCTTGAATCGTGCCGTCTTCGATGTCAACTCGGCTCTGGACAAGGCGCTGATCAAGCCGGCTGCCGAAGCCTACCGTCAGATCGTCCCGCAATTCGCGCGCGACCGAATCCGATCGGCGATCGACAACCTTACCGAGCCGAGAATCTTCGCCAACGACTTGTTGCAAGGTCGAGCCGATGCGGCGGGCATCACCCTCGGGCGGTTCGTGATCAACACGACGGCCGGACTCGCAGGCATGTTCGATCCGGCGACGCAACAAGGCCTCCCCAAGCAGTCCGGGGATTTCGGCCAGACGCTCTATGCCTGGGGCCTCTCCGATGGACCGTACCTCGTGCTGCTGTTTTTCGGGCCATCGAACCTTCGCGATGCCGTTGGTCTGGGCGTCGATTTGTTCACGACCCCGCCCGGCGTGTTCGTTCCCGGTCACGCGGGCGTCGTCACGGGTCTGGTCGTCGGCACGGTCGATGGCATGGACCTGAGGTCGCGGAATATCGAAAACCTTGACGAAATCATCGCGAGCGCGGTGGACTATTACGCCCGCCTGAAGAGTATTGCACAGCAGCGGCGCCAGGTGCAGCTCCGCGAGGCGCGCGGATTGGCCCCCGGGGAGCCGCAGGAGCTGATCGACCCGGGGACATCCGGGGACGAGTTCCCGAGGTGACATCCGAAAGGACCCGGCCGGTGCGCTCAGCCACTCGTCTCGGTCTTTGCTGCAGGAGACCGCATGAGCCTGTCGGCCTGCTTGCGGAGGCTATCGATCAAGGCGTCCGGACCGCCAGTCTTCAGGATTGCGCTGAATTCGGAACGCCTCGTTGCCAGCTCGCTTATCGTCCCGGTGAGATAGACGTCAACGATCCTCCAGTTGTCGCCGGAACCGCGCATCAGGTAATTGAGCGTCACCGGTTCTCCAGCCGAGGGCACAAGCTTCGTGCGAACGATTCGTCCGGTGCTGCGCTCTTCACTCGCCGGCTCGACCTCGAACCTTTCTCCCGAGTACCCATCGAAACGATTGGCATAGGTCGCGATCGTCATGCGGGCGAAGGTCTCTATCAGCTCGGATTGCTGTCCCGGTGCGATCCCGTTCCAGTCGGGGCCTACCGCAATGCGAGTCATCGCCGCGATGTCGAACGTTGCGCGAATCGCCGGAGCCAGCCTGTCGTAACGTCCCTGGATGCCCAGTCGATCCGCCTGCTTCATCACTGCCAGAAGCGAGTCGTAGAACGCACGGATTCGCCTGGCTGCGGGATCGGCTTCGTCAGCTTGTGCCAGGGCGAGCGTTATCGACGCCCCAAACAGCAGCCCGGCCGATAACAGCAACGCGAAGCGCCGCTTCAGGCCTAGCCGCATGCTGGTTGCCTTGATCCCGTTACGTGACCTCCCGCAAGCGCTCGAGCGGTAGGCGCTTGTCTGTCCGCGATCGCATCGCGCCCTAGTATGACGCAAACCTGTGTCGGATGGGCGTCCCGCGACCCTGGGCGCAATGGCGATTGATCTGGTCACCCGTCCTGCGTCGCTGCACTTCATCGCGACGCCACGGCCATTGCGTGGCGCACGCGGGCTTCCTCAAGATCGAGCTCGCGTTCGATGCGTCGCCGTGCCTCATCGGTAATGCGATTCCGCTCGTACGACCCCGCAATCGATTCACGCTCCGCGTCGATTAGGCGCAGCTCGAGTGCGCAACGAGCAGCCGTGTCGGGAGGCGAAGACGAGGTTTCCGACGCTGCGATGCGTGCACGCCGGTCCGCGTACGCTCGACGCAGCGCTTCCGCGGACCGACCCGACGCGCCATCGAGCCGTTGCAGCACCGCATCGAGCGCTTCAAGGCGAACCTCGCGTTCGTCACGTCGATTGGCCGCGAACTCATCGGCGCCAGCCTCGCCGAGCCCTAGAGCACGCACCACCGGCCGCAGGCTCAGCCCGAGCCCGACGATGGTTGCCACGATCACCGCATAGGTCGTGAACAGCACCACCTCGCGGTCCGGAAACGGCTTTCCAGCGATGACCGTCGGGATCAAGAGTGCGCCGATCAGGCTGACCGCGCCGCGCAATCCGGTGAAGGAGACGAGGAAAGGCATGCGCCAGTCGGGCGGCGGATCGGAGGCACAGACGCTGGGCATAAGCAGTCGCGGCAGGTAGGTCGCCGGATAGACCCAGATGAAGCGCACCGCGATGACGGTCAGCGTGACGGCAGCCGCAGCGATCAGCGCCCGATCCAGCCCGTCGCCCGCGAGCCCGACCACGACCGAGCGTGCCTGCAGGCCGGTGAGGAGGAACACGAGTGCCTCGATCGCCCACGTCAGCAAGCCCCAGATGAAATAACCCTGCAGCCGCGTGTCGGGGCGAATCATCCGCCGGCCGTTCCACGAAACGTAGAGACCCGCTGCAACGCAGGCGACAACGCCCGAGCCACCGAGCACGTGAGGCGGCCAGAAGGCGAGAAAAGGCGTGATCAGCGCAAGCATCACTTCCGCACGGGCGTCCGACGCGAGGTGGCGCAAGCGCAGCATTGCCCACCCCACAGCTATGCCAAACGTGACTTCGCCGACGACCACCACCACGAATTCCGACGCGGCGGCGACGAGCGAGAACGTCCCGCTGGTCACGGCGCCTATCGCGAAGCCGAGTGTCACGAGCGCAGTCGCGTCGTTGACGAGGCTTTCGCCTTCGAGCACCGTGACCACTCGCCGCGGCAGCAGCATCGAGCGCAGGATCGCCATCGGCGCCACCGAATCGGGCGGCGACACGATGGCGCCGAGAACGAAACCGACCGCCCAGGAAAAGCCCAGTGCATAGTGCATTACGACAGCCACCGCGCCTGCCGTGAACAGCACACAGCCGATGGCGAGCAACAGGATCGGGCGCAGATTCGACCGAAAGCCTCGCCAGCTCATGCCGACGCCTGAGGAATACAGCAGCGGCGGCAGCAGCAGCACGAGCACCAGTTCGGGATCGAGCGTGACCTGTGGAATGCCCGGAACGAAGGCAATGGCGACGCCCGCAACGAGCATGAGAATCGGCGCTGCGACGCGCAGGCGCTGTGCGGCGACGCTCAGCGCGGCGACCGTTGCGCAAAGAATCACCACTAGCGAAAGGACGGAATAGTCCATTGGAGGCCTCCGCGCCAGTTGCCGCGGAGGAAAAAAAAGGTCGCATCGCCGCAACCCGTGCCCTTCTCCGGGAGAAGGCTAACACATCATCGCAGAGACACGACGGGCGAGCGCCGACCAGCTGAGGGCGGCGATGCGAGCCTGCTCCAGGACAGGCCGGTCGCAAACGCCGCCACGTTGACCACCGCAAAAAGGATCAGGCTCGCGGCAATGATCCAGAACAAGCCGTCGAGCGATCCCTGGAGGACCTTAACCCAGTACCAGCCTCCTCCGGCGACGAGCGCGAGACGCAGGCACCCGGCGATGAACGGCCAGAGCACACTGCCCGCCCCCTGACTTGCAAAGTAGAGCGCCATGCCCAAGCCGTAGCAGGCATAGAACGGCGCCGCCCGGTGAAGATAGCTCGCGCCGATCCGAATCACCTCGGGTGTGTCGCTAAAGAGGCCAAGCCACGCCGACGGCGCGAACGCGGCCGCGAGACCGATTACCCCGGTGGCGCCCGCAGAGAGGAGTGCCGCGGTCCAGGCGATCCGCCGGGCGCGTGGCATTTGTCCGGCGCCGACGTTGGTGCCGACCATAGTCAAGGAGGCGGTGCCGAGCGCGAACAGGAGCGGGATCAGGAGGTAGTCCAGCCGCGAAGCCATCCCGTAGCCGGCGATCGCAGCACCGCCAAAGCCGCCGACGAATCCCGTGGCCAGTACCACGGTGAGGTTGGCGACGACCGTACCGATGGCCGACAGCGCGCCCACGCCGAGAATGTCTTTCAACAGCCGCCAGCGGATGCGGGTGGGTACCAGCCGGATCGGGGTTTGCGCCGAGCGCATGTACGCGATCAACGCCATCATCGCCGTCACGTAATAGACGATCATCGCAAGTCCGGCACCGGCCACCCCGAAGCGCGGAACCGGTCCCCAGCCGAAGATGAGCAGCGGGGAAAGACCGAGCGTCATCGCAGCTCCGGCGGCGGTCAGGATGGCCGGCACCCTGACGTTGCCGGCGCCGCGCAGTGCTGCAGCCAGCAGATTGACTACCCAGATCGGCACCGCTGCGCCGAACACCAGGGTCGAATAACGCAGCGCGTTCACGAGAACTTCGTCGCGGCCGCCCAGTGCGCTGAAAAGAGCTGGGCCGCCGCCCACCGCCGCTGCAGTGAATACCACGCCGAAGACGATCGCGATGAGGACGCTGTGAGTCGCAAGCGCCTCGGCGTCGCGCATGCGTCCGGCGCCGATCGCGCGGGCGATCGCGGACGCGACGCCCCCGCCGATCCCGCCGTTCGACATCATGGTCATGAGCATGAGCACCGGAAACACAAGCGCGACACCGGCCAGCGCGTCGTCCCCCAGGAAGCCGACGAAATAGGTCTCGGCAACGCTGACCAGCGTCTGGACAGCCAAGACGATGAGAATCGGGAGCGCCAGCCCGAGAAGCCTACGTGCAACGGGACCACGCAGCAGAGCGTCGCGAGGGCTCAGCCGCGAATCAACTGCGTTCTGGTTCGCTGCTTTCCCCCGCTCGTTCATCTGGATAATTTCAAACCGACCATTCCGGCCGATGAACGCCGTGTCGCTATCGAAGCATTTCCAGCGCGAGCGCGATCCCCTGCCCTCCGCCGATGCATAGCGTCACGACCCCGCGTTTCACCCCGTCGCGACGCATCGAGTGCAACAGGCGGGTCGTCAGAACCGCCCCGGTAGCGCCGATCGGATGGCCGTGGGCGATCGCGCCGCCCTCCACGTTCACGATGTCTTCGGGCAATCCGAGCTCGCGCAACACCGCCAACGGCACGGCTGCGAACGCCTCGTTGATCTCCACGCGCCCGACATCGATGAGCCTCCATTCCGCGCGCTCCAGCGCTTGCCGCACGGCCGGGACCGGACCCAAACCGAACATCCCGGGCTCGACGGCGGCAACGCCGTAGGAGACCAGGCGCGCGAGCGGCTCGAGGCCGTTCGCATCGGCGAAGGACCGACTCGCGACAATCATGGCGGCCGCGCCGCTGTTGAGCCCCGGTGCGTTGCCCGCGGTGATCGTGCCGTCCTTGCGAAACGCCGGTTTCAGCTTGGCCAGCACCTCGAATGTCGTCTCAGGCCGGTTCGCTTCGTCGATCGCGAAGACTTGGCTGCCCTTGCGCGTCTTCACTTCCACGCCGGCGATCTCCTCTGCAAAACGTCCGGCCGCCTGTGCCGTAGCGAACCGCTTCTGCGATCGCTCCGCCCAGCGATCCTGGTCTTCGCGGCTGATGTTCTTGCGCGCCACCAAGTCTTCGGTATGCCAGCCTGAATGCTCGCCGGAGAAGGCATCGTTGAGCCCGTCGCGCAACATGCTGTCGTAGATCTGGGTGTCGCCCATGCGCTGTCCCCAACGCCCGCTCGGCAGCAGGTACGGAGCCCGATCCATGTTCTCCATCCCACCCGCGATTGCGGCGTCGACGTGGCCGAGCCAGATCTCCTGCGCCGCCGATGCGACCGCCTGCGCGCCGGACCCACAAACGCGGTTGACGGTCAGTGCAGGCACGGCAACCGGAACGCCGCCGCCGATGGCCGCCTGCCGCGCCGGATTCATCCGATTCCCTGCTTGGACGACATTGCCCATCGCCACACTGCCGACCCGCGCTGGATCGAGCTTCGACCGCCGCAGCGTTTCGCGAACAACCACCGCGCCCAGTTCCGTGGCCGACGTGTCTTTCAGCGTGCCGTTAAACGTGCCAATCGCGGTCCGGACGGGATGACACAACACGACATCTCGGGCTGACATATGCTTCTCCTGCGTTTCAATGGGGTTGGGGATTCGACTTCGCGAGGCTGCGGCGGATGCGCACCACCGTTGCGTCGCCCGGCTCTGCGCTCACCGTGAAACCGAGCAAGCGCGCAAGCCCCAGCATGGCTCGATTGGTGGCGAGGACGGTGCCCGCGACTTCGTGCAGGCCTGCTTCTTCGGCGTGCTCGAGCAAGGTCTCCAGCAAGCGGCGACCGAGGCCTTGGCCTTGCCACGCATCCGCGATCACGAGCGCGATCTCCGCCCTCGCGGACCCGGGTGCGACGACATAGCGCCCGACGCCGACAATCTGCTCGACGCTGCGGTTTGCCGTGGTGATCGCGAAGGCCATGTGCCGGTGGTAGTCGACGTGCGTCATGTGCTCAATCCACTCCGGCGTGATCTTGATGCCCCCGCTCAGCAACCGTTGGTATGCCGATTCGCGCGAAAGGCCGCGGACGAACGCTTCCTCGCGCTCGTCATCGTCGTGGCGTACGGGCCGCACGAGGACGATCTCACCCGAGGCCAGGGTCCAGGTTCGGGACAGGTGCTCCGGATAGGTATCGAGCCAGTGCGAATGCTCATCTGCGAGGCCGGCACGCGGTTGAATATGAGGCGTCATGGCGGTACTCCGGTGCTTGACATTAAGCGTATATGCGCATAATATGAGCGCATATGCACACATTGTCAAGCCCCCGAGGAACCATGCCTTCCTTCACCGCCGAGATATCGCTTCCTCAGTGCAATTGCCTCGCGCTGCGCCAGGCGGCGCGTCACGTGAGCCAGTTCTACGACCAGTACCTGGCACCGAGTGGATTGCGGACAACGCAGTTCTCGATCCTGGCGAAGTTGAAACGCCTGGGACCGATGACGATCAACGCTCTCGCCCGCGAGCTGGTCATGGACCGCACCACGCTTGGACGAACCATGCTGCCGCTGGAGCGCGACGGTCTCATCGCCATCAGGGAGGGAACCGTTGATCGCCGCAGCAAGGAGCTGGCCGTGACGAAATCCGGCACCGAGCGCCTGCAGCGCGCCGTCGAACTGTGGGTCGAGGCACAGAAGGAATTCGAGGAAAGATTCGGCGCCGGCCGCGCGGCCGATCTTCGCGGCCTACTAGGCGACGTCGTCTCGTGCGAACTCGAAAAGCCCGCCGCAACCTCGACCCGGCGACGCCGGCGCACGCGAGCGAGGCTCTAATGGTGCGTTATCTCGAGGATTTCGAACTGTACAGTGCGACCAAGGCTGCTGTCCGTTCTTTCGCGCGTACCTGGGCCACTGACCTCAAGGCGCGCCGCATCCGCGTCAATGCAGTGAGCCCGGGATCCGTCGACACGCCTGGCCTCGGTAACCTGCTCGCCTCATCGCCGGTCGGCGACGAACGCCGCAAGATGATTGCAAACATCGTCCCCCTCGGCCGATTCGGCACACCCGACGAGATCGCGAAGGCGGCCGTGTTTCTCGCCTCCGACGATAGCAGCTACGTCACCGGAACGGAGCTGTTCGTCGACGGCGGCTTCGCGCAGGTTTAACGGCCGGATTGGTAGACCGGGCTGGACTGCAAGTGCCAGGCCGCCGGGACCTGGGCTAAGTCTGCCAGCGTTCCCGGCGGCTTGTCGTTCTACTATTACGCGGTCGCTTTCTGCGCGTCCAACACCTGGGCTGCCGCTCTGATAAGGGTGGCCACTGCTTCGGGGTTTGAAACATACACGGCGTGACTGCCCCGGGCCTCGGAGGTGCGCGCCACAGCACGCTTCGACATCGCACGCTGCGCGTCAGGGGGGATCATCTTGTCATCGGTCGCAACGAGGTACCAGCTCGGCTTGCTCCTCCAGGCTGCCTCGGACACCGTCCCGTTCAGCGCCTCCAGGCCCCACGGGACCTGCGCGTTGGCCATGAAGTCAGCTTGGTCCTTCGCCAGGTCGGCCGCGAAAGACGCTGCGAACTTCGTATTGTCGAGCAGCAGAAACCCGTCCTGTGGAGGCAGTATCGGCGGGACCGGGGCTCCGGGCGCAGGATTCTTGATCAGCGTCGCCACGGATTCGCCTTTGTCCGGGGCAAACGCCGCGATGTAGACGAGCCCGGCTACTTTGGGATCGTTGCCCGCTTCGGTAATCACAGCACCGCCGTACGAGTGCCCGACGAGAATGACTGGACTGTGCGCACTCGCGATGGCGCGCTTCGTCACAGCCACGTCATCGGCGAGCGAGGTTGTCGGGTTCTGCACGACGGTTACGGGATAGCCCTCTTTCCTGAGCAGTTTGTAGACTTGCTCCCAACCCGATCCATCGACGAATCCTCCGTGTACCAGTACGACTGAACTCTTAGCCATCTTGATCTCCAAGCCCCAAGTGGGCGGTTACGTTACGAAATGCCGGGTTCCGATTTCACCGGCGATAAAGCCTGCGTGCGCACTCAAAACCACCGATTGCCGCCGCGTAGGATGCCTCGGTGCGGCGCTCACGCATGCGAATAGTATTGCCTCAGCCCAGAGACCAAGCCGCTGAACGGCATGCTAAGCGCCGCGTAGACTGCCTCGGCCTCTGGGGCCGCATTGTCAGCGAGGATTTCAACAGAGACGTTCGAGTAGCTCACCGGAATGACGCCGGCCTGCTGCATGCGCAGGATCCCCATGTCGACCTGAGTCTGAGTAAAGCCGCCCGATGCGTCGATGACCGCATAGCTCTCGAAGCCGTCGGCAAGTGCGGCGATGGCCGGGAAGGCCAGGCACACGTCTGTGGAAATTCCCGTCACGATGAGTTTCTTCCGGCCTGTGGCCTTGACTGCGTCAGCGACACGCTTTTCGTCCCACGCGTTGACCGTCGTACGTTCGATGATCTTGACCCCTCGCAACACGTCGGCGAGCTCGGGGATCATCGGCCCCCACATCTTCTCTGATGTCGTCGTCACGACAACCGGCACCTTCAGTGCCAGCATCGCGCGCGTCAGACCCACGACGTTGTGCTTGAGGTGAAGGACGTCGGTGTCGTGAATGCCGGTATACAGACCGATCTGGTGATCGACGAGGAGCAGGACGGCGTTGTCGCGCTTGAGCCGCTTGGAGGTGGTGTTGGCTGGGTTCATTTCGTCAGCTCCTTGGAATGTCTCTAGGTCGACATGGGAGATGCTACCGACGAGACAGTGCCCGCGTAATCAGGCAGAATGAGACTGATTGTCGCAAAATATGGGACAATCTCCCTGAGAAAGGGGGGAAGATGCTCGACCTAAAGGACGTCCACTACTTCGTTCAGGCCGTCGAGAAGAAGGGCATCAGCGCCGCAGCGCGGGCCCTCGATCTGCCGAAATCGACCGTGAGCAGACGAATCCTCTCGCTCGAGGCCGCGCTGGGGGCACGCCTCATCCAACGCACTACGCGCGGATTTGCCGTGACCGAGGTCGGCCAGGAGTTCTACAAGCGCGCCCTCGCCACGCTCGTCGAGGCAGAAAGCGCGGAAAATGTCGTCCGGCAACGGGTGGCCGAGCCAAGCGGCACCATTCGCTTCAGTTGTCCAGTCGCGCTCGCCCAGCTCGGACTCGCGGAGTTGATTCCGCGCTTCATGGCGTTGTATCCGCGCATCCGCATTGTTCAGCACGCAACCAATCGCTTCGTCGATCCCGTGCAAGATGGATTCGACGTTTGCCTGCGCGCGCATTCGACGTTACTACCCGCCTCGACTTTGATCCAGCGACGACTCGTCGACATCCCGTGGCATCTGTTCGCAGGCCCCGCTTACCTCGCGCGCAAGGGCACACCGGCAAGCCCCGAAGAACTGCCAGCGCATGACGCCGTCGGCCTGCAGCAGTCCGAGGAGGCGTACGTTTGGTCACTTACGCACGAGGAACATCCCGACAGAAAGGCGACCGTCTCCTACACGCCGTGCCTTCAGAGCGACGACATGGGGACGCTAAAGGTCGCCGCTCGCACTCACGGAATCGTAGCTTTGCCGGGCTATGTCGGACGCAACGAAGTCGAAAGCGGCCTCCTTGTGCGTGTCTTGCCGCAATGGCATGCGGGAATCGCAACGCTGAGCGTGTTGTTGCCGTCGCGCCGTGGTCTGCTTCCCTCGGTTCGGGCGTTCATCGACTTCCTGAACACTCACGTGCCGCCGGCCTTGAGCTAACCATCCGTCTAAGGCCGATGGCGTCGGACTCACGCCTGAGCGCCCAAAAGAATGGCCGCTCAAGGTTTGTACGCGATGACCTCTATCTCGACTTTGGCATCGACCATGAGTTTCGCCTGGGTCGTCGACCTCGCAGGCTTGTTCCCGCCAAAGAACTCCGTGTATACCCGATTGAAGATCCAGAAGTCGCGCGCATCGTCGAGCCAAACCGTCGCTTTCACGACATCGTCGAGGGTGCACCCGGCAAGGGTGAGCGCGCGTTGCACGTTTGAAAGCGCTTGCCGCGTCTGCGCTTCGATGCCCCCGGGAACGATCTCTCCGTTCTCGCCCATGGGCACCTGTCCCGATACGAAGATGAACGGCCCAGCCCTCACCGCAGGAGAAAACGGCAGCGGTTGGCCGCCGGGTCCCGCACGCATGCTTCCAAGAAATTCAACGCTCATGTTGGCTCCCTCGTCGTTGATCGCACAGACGTGCGCGACCTAATTCGTGATGGTAACGGGTCCGCGACGATTGACGCTGCCCGGCGGCGGCGTAGACTCTTGGGCGCCGCGTCATAGGTCGAGGGCTCGCAAAGGGCCCCTACGGCACACACAGGAGGTCTCATGCTTCGCCTCGTCGCGAATAGCCGCATAAACATCTGCTTCCGTGCCACGCGCGCCGTGCTTACCGGGGCCGCCGTCGCGGTTACGCTCATTGCGCCGCCGCTCGTACAAGCTGCGCCCCAGAAAGGCGGCGTCGCCAACATCGCGATGATTGGTGAGCCGCAAACGCTCGACCCGATGTCATCGACCGCCGACCTCGTCGGGACGATTATGCAGCATGTGTACGAGCTGCTCTACACCTACGACGCCAACTCGAACGTCGTGCCGATGCTCGCCGAAGCGCTGCCGGCCGTTTCGAAGGACGGCCTCGTCTATACGATCGCGCTTCGCCACGGCGTGAAGTTCCACAATGGCAAGGAGATGACATCCGAGGACGTCGTCGCATCGCTCGAGCGCTGGATGCAGATGGCGCCACGCGGCAAGGCGGTCGCCAAGGAAGTGAAGTCGGTCGAGGCCAAGGGGTCGTACACTGTCGTCATCACGCTCAATCGGCCGTACGCGCCCCTCGTCGCGCATTTGGCGTTGTCCAATGGCTTCGCGGCGATCATGGCGAAGGATTCGATCGCGAATCCGCTGACCCAGTTCGTCGGCACCGGGCCGTATATGTTCAAGGAGCGCAAGCCCGATCAGTACGTCCAACTCGTGCGCTTCGAAGCTTACAGCGCGCGCAAAGAGCCGGCGAGCGGCTATGGCGGGAAGCGCGAGGCGCTTTTGGACGAGCTGCGTTTTATCCCGGTGCCCAACGCCAACACTCGCGTGGAAGGCGTGCTGGCGGGCCAGTACCAGTTCGCCGACGTGCTCCCCGTGGAGGCGTATTCGCGCCTCGAAAACGCGTCCAACGTAAAACCGGTGCTGACCTCCCCGTTCGGCTTCCCGTACATGGTCCTCAACACCAAGCAGGGACCGCTTGTCAACGTAACGCTGCGGCAGTCCGTCGAGGCCGCTCTCAACAACTCGGACATGATGGCGGCCGCATTTGGCGACAAGAAGTTCTACGACACCGATCCCAACCATTACGCGAAGAACACGCCGTTCTTTTCGATGGCCGGGACGGAGAATTACGGCAAGGGCGATGCGAAGAAAGCTGCGGCCCTCGCCGCCACGGCGAAGTACGACGGGACTCCGATCAGGATCCTCACGAGCCAGCAATACGACTTCCATTACCGCATTGCCCTCGTGATGGCGGAGAACCTCAAGGCAGCAGGCTACAAGGTCGACATGCAGGTGGTCGACTGGTCAACGCTCATCCAGCGCCGCAACGATCCCGCGCTTTGGGACATCTATATCACTCATTCCGCGGTACTGCCCGAGCCGACGCTCACGCCGCCGCAATTGGGCGACGGCGCGCCCGGCTGGTGGGCGAGCCCAGCGAAAGACGCGGCGCTGGCCGCGTTCAACGCAGAAGCCGACCCCAAGAAGCGGGCGGCGCTGTGGGGCGACGTGCAGCGCGTTGTGTTCACCGAGGTGCCGTACATCCGAATCGGCGACTTCAACAACCTGACCGCGCGCTCAGCGAAGCTCGATGGCTACGTTGCGATGCCGTGGCCGTTCTTCTGGAACGCCGGCCTGTCGAAGTGATCGGAAAGCTTGGCTTCAGCCGCGCTCGGATGCGGGCGACAGTATCGACGCGGCCGCGCTGATGATGATCCGGTATCTGGCGTCACGCCTCGCCGGGATGGTAATCGTGATGCTGATCGTCGCGACGCTTGTGTTCATCATCACGCGGCTCGCGCCCGGCGACCCGGCAGCGGTCATGCTGGGCGAACAGGCGACCGCCGCCGACATCGCCAAGCTGCGCGGGACATACGGCCTCGATCGGCCGCTGCCTGTGCAGTTCGCGTATTGGTTGGGCGAGCTCGCTCACGGCAATCTCGGCCAGTCGATCTTCTTGCAGCGACCCGTCACTCAGGCGCTCGCCGAACGCGCCGAGCCCACGTTTTTCCTCACGGTGTTCGCCCTCGCCATCGCCATGCTGATCGGCATTCCATGCGGCATCGTCGCCGCCGTCTGGCGCGGCAAAGCAGTCGACCAGACGTTCTCCGCCTTCGCGATGCTCGGCGCGAGCATTCCGAGCTTCTGGTTCGGACTCGTCCTGATGGAGATATTCGCCGTCGGCTTGGGCTGGTTTCCGGTGGCTGGCTACGGCGACCCGGGCGTGCCGCTGTCCGATCGCCTGTACCATCTCATTCTGCCGGCGATCGTCCTCGGAGTCGTCAACTCGGCGCTCATCCTCCGATTCACGCGCGCCAGCATGCTCGACGTGCTCGGAGAGGACCACATCCGGACCGCGCGCGCCAAGGGCATGTCCGAGGCACGCGTCGTGCTGCATCACGCGCTTCGGAATGCGCTGATCCCGGTGATCACGGTGGTCGGCCTCACGTTTGCGCTGCTGATCGGCGGCGCGATCGTCACGGAGACCGTGTTCGGTTTGCCGGGCGTGGGCAATCTGGTGGTATCCGCGGTGCTTCGCCGCGATTACCCGGTCATTCAAGGCGCACTGCTCGTCATTGCCGGCCTCTATGTGCTGATCAACCTCTCGATCGATCTCATGTATCTCGTCATCGATCCGCGGGTGAAATACTAGGGCCAGTCCCGATGACGACCCTCGCCGCCCCCCTTAACGAGGCACCGTCGTCGCGTGGTCTGACGGCGACCCTCCTGCGCAAGCTCTTCGGGCGCAAGGTCGTGCTGGTCGGCGCGGCGGTCATTGTTGTGATGGCGCTGGCAGCGGTGGCCGCACCGTGGATCACGCCGTACGATCCGATGGCGCTCAAGGTCCTCGACCGCCTGCAAAGTCCGCGCGCCGCGCACTGGTTCGGGACGGATGAATTGGGGCGCGATGTGTTTTCCCGCATCGTGTTCGGCGCCCGTTACTCGCTCATGATCAGTGCGCTGGTGGTGGTCAGCTCCGTTGCCGCCGGCGTGCTCCTCGGGCTTGCCGCTGGCTTTTTCCGGCGCCTTGACGCGCCTGTCATGCGCGTGGTCGATGCCATGATGTCGTTCCCCGACATTCTGCTCGCGATCGCGTTGGTCGCCGTTCTGGGCGCCTCGATGATTAACGTCGTCGTCGCGCTGGCGATCGTCTACACGCCACGGGTCGCACGCGTGGTGCGCGCCTCGGCTCTGGTGGTGCGCGAGCTTCTGTTCATCGAGGCAGCGCGAGCGCTCGGGATCTCCACGTGGCGGATCCTGTTCATCCACGTCCTGCAGAACATCACGTCGCCGATCCTGGTACAGGCGACGTTCATCTTCGCGTATGCGATCCTCGCCGAAGCCGGGCTGTCGTTTCTCGGCGTGGGTGTGCCGCCCGCGCTGCCGACCTGGGGCACCATGATCGCGAGCAGCCAGCAGTACGCCGATCACGCCATATGGCTCGCGCTTTTCCCAGGGATCGCGATCGTGCTTTCGGCGCTGTCGTTGCAGATGGTCGGCGACGGCTTTCGCGACCTTCTCGATCCCAAGCTGCGTAAGGCGCTGTGAGCGCAGAGGTCGCCATGACCGGTTCGCCGCTTCTCGAAGTCGTCCACCTCGCGACGCACTTCATGACCGACGACGGACTCCTCAAGGCGGTCGACGACGTCTCGTTTACGGTACACGCCCGAGAAGCGCTGGCGATCGTGGGCGAATCCGGTTCGGGCAAGTCGGTGACGAGTCTTTCCATCATGAGGCTCGTCCCCAACCCGCCGGGGCGGATTGTGGGAGGTGCCATGCGCTTCCGCACGCGCGAGGGCACGGTCGTCGATCTTGCGCAACTGCCCGAAAAGTCCCTGCGCCGATTGCGTGGACGCGACATCGCCATGATCTTCCAGGAGCCCATGACGAGCCTCAACCCGGTGCTTCGCATCGGCGACCAGATCGCGGAGGCCGCATCGCTGCATTTGCCGCTCGACGCCGCCGCAGCGCGACAGCGCGCTCTGGAGATGCTCGATATGGTGGAGATCCCGGCGGCGCGACAGCGCTTTGCCGAGTATCCGCACCAGTTGTCGGGCGGCATGCGCCAGCGGGTCATGATCGCGATGGCGCTTGCGTGCGATCCGCTGCTGCTGATCGCGGACGAGCCCACGACCGCGCTCGATGTCACGATTCAGGCGCAGATCCTCGCGCTGCTCGACAAGCTTCGCCGCGACGCCGGCATGGCGGTGCTGTTCATCACCCACAATCTGGGTGTCGTCGCGCAGATCGCGGACCACGTCGTGGTCATGTACGCCGGCCGTGTGGTGGAGGAAGGCGGCGTCCGTGCGACCTTTGCGACACCGCGACATCCCTACACGCGCGACCTTCTCGCCTGCCTCCCGCGACGTGCCCTCGAGCAGGGCGTGTCCGCGAAGAGCGGCCGGCGGCTGAACGCAATTCCGGGGCAAGTCGCCAGCCCCACCGATCCGCTGCCGGGCTGCGCATTCGCGCCGCGCTGCTCGCTCGCGGAAAGCCAATGCACTGTCGCCATGCCACCACTGGCCGAGCTTGCGGACGGCCAGCGGTCACGCTGCGTGCGGTGGACGGTGGTATGAACCACGCGCTGGTTTCCGTCCGGGCGCTCCGCAAGTATTTCGGCCGCCCCGAGCGACCGGTGCGTGCGGTGGACGGCGTGAGCTTCGACATCGCGAAAGGCGAAGCGCTCGGCCTCGTCGGCGAGTCCGGCTCCGGCAAGAGCACGATCGGGCGCAGCGTGCTGAAGCTGATCGAGCCGTCGGAGGGCGAAGTGCGCTTCGCCGGCGTCGATCTTGCCCCGCTGTCGCCGCGTGCGATGCGGCCTTATCGCCGCCGCCTCCAGATCATCTTCCAGGATCCGTACGCGAGCCTCAATCCGCGCCGCCGCGTCGGCGATGCGATCGGCGAAGTGCTCGATGCGCACGGCCTGCACCAGGGATCCGTCCGTGCGAGACGCATCGCCGAACTCCTCTCGCTCGTTGGCCTCGCGCCGGAGCACGCGCGGCGCTTTCCGCACGAATTCTCCGGTGGGCAGCGTCAGCGCATCGGGATCGCACGCGCGCTCGCGGTGGAGCCGGAGTTCATCGTCGCCGACGAACCTGTTTCGGCGCTCGACGTTTCGATCCAGGCGCAGATCATCAACCTCCTAAGCGATCTGCGAGAGCGCTTCGATCTCACCATGCTGTTCATCTCGCACGACCTGGACGTGGTCGAGTACCTGTGTGACCGCATCGTCGTTCTCTACCTCGGCAAGGTGATGGAAACCGGCCCGGCACAAGCGATGTACCGGACGCCGCGGCATCCTTACACGCAGGCGCTGCTGGCAGCCTCACCTCGCCCGGATCCGGACGCGCGGGGCGAACGGCGGCTCTTGCAGGGTGACATCCCGAGCCCGATCGATCCTCCCTCCGGTTGTGTATTCCGCACGCGCTGTCCCTATGCGCAGGCCGCGTGCGCGGCGCAGGTGCCTGCTCTGCGCGAAGTCGCGCCGGGCCGCCTCAAGGCTTGTCTGCGGGACGATATCCCATGATCAGGACGCTTAATCTTGACTTGATCGAGCGCGAGCCCATCGATGCATCGACCAAGGGCTTCCCATACGGTGCGCCGCCGATCCCGCTCGGCGAGATCGGCGCACAAGGCTGGCACCTGCTCGAAGGCTCGTTGCCGCTTCCGCAGGCGGTGCTCAAGGAGAGCGCACTCGCCCACAACCACGCGTGGATGCGCGACTTCACCCAAGCAACGGGCGTCTTGCTCGCGCCGCACGGCAAGACGACCATGGCCCCGCAGATTTTCGCCCAGCAGCTGGCCGCAGGCGCATGGGGTATCACGGTGGCGACGGTGCATCAGCTTGCGGTGTGTGCGAGGTTCGGGGCTCGACGCGTGATCATGGCGAATCAGCTCTTGGGCGCTGCCGCCGTGGCCGAGGTGTTGCGCCTGCAAAGGCAGCATCCGGACCTCGAGTTCTACTTCCTCGTCGATTCGCTTGCGCAGTTGCGCTCGATCGAGGCCGACGCGGGACTGCAGGCGCGATCACGACGATTGTGCGCCCTCCTCGAACTCGGAGTCACGGGCGGACGCACCGGCTGCCGCAACGCCGACGAGGCGCTTACACTCGCCAGGGCGGTCGCGGCGAGCGAGTTTGTCGATCTCGCGGGCGTCGAGTGCTACGAAGGTCTGCAGCTCAACGGCGACTCGGCTCACGATGCGAAGTTCGTGGCGGAGCTCATGCGCGCGGTGCAGGACGTGGCAGTGTCGTGCGACCGCGCAGGCTGGTTCGCGGGATCGTCGATCATTCTTTCCGCGGGTGGCTCCGCCGCATTCGATATCGTCGCGCACGAGCTGCCGATGCGACTGTCGAAGCCGGTACAGACCATCCTGCGGAGCGGCTGCTATGTAACCCACGATGTGGGCTTCTACGAACGCATGCTCGTCAACGTTCGGGCGCGCAGCGGCCGGGAGTGGGAGGCCCGGGAAGGGTTGCGTGCCGCGCTCGAAGTGTGGGCGCAGGTGCAATCGCGACCCGAGCCGTCACTGGCCATCCTCACCATGGGCAAGCGCGACGCGTCCTTCGATCTCGACATGCCTCGGCCGCAATGGCAATTCCGAAGGGGCCGCGACGCTCGTCCGCGCGCGATCCACAATGACGCCAAGGTGACGGCCATGAACGATCAGCATGCCTACCTGCGCATCCTGCCGGAGACGGATGTGTGCGTCGGCGATCTCATCGGCTGCGGCATCTCGCACCCCTGCACCACCTTCGACAAGTGGCGTGTGATGTTCACCGTCGACGATAACTATCGCGTGACCGGAGCGATCCGCACGTACTTCTGACGGAGACGACGTGAGCGCAGGCTACACACAACTGCCGTTGCTCCTCCGCGGCGGTACCGTTATCGACGGCACTGGCGCGGATCGGTTCGCGGCGGACGTGCGCATCGAGGACGGTCGGATCGCCGCCATCGACCCCGGGCTCGCGAGCGACGGCGCCCAGGTCATCGACGTGGCGGGCAAAGTGGTCGCGCCCGGATTCATCGACGTGCACACCCACGACGACCGGATGGTGCTATCCGCGCCCGACGCGCTGCCCAAGATCAGTCAGGGGGTCACTACCGTGATCGTCGGCAATTGCGGCATCAGTCTGGCACCGCTCGTGCGCACCGACGTCCCGCCGCCTCTGAACCTGCTCGGCAACAACTATGTGCATCCAACCATGGCGGCGTACGCCGAGGCCGTGGAGGCAGCGCGCCCCGCCGTCAACGTTGCGACGCTCGTCGGCCACTCGACGTTGCGCGTGGCTACGATGGGCGACCCGTACCGCCCTGCGACGCGGGAGGAGCAAGCGTACATGGTTGCGCTCTTGCGCGAGGCCATGGCGGCGGGCGCGATCGGCTTCTCGTCGGGCGTGTTCTACGCGCCAGGTGCCGCGGCCGACATCGACGAGCTCGCCATGCTCGCCGCCGTCGCAGGCGAGGCTGGCGGCGTGTACGCGACCCATATCCGGCAGGAGATGGACCAGGTCATCCCGTCGCTAGACGAAGCGTTCGCCACGGCACGCCGCGGCAATATTCCGATCGTGATCTCGCATCACAAGTGCGCGGGTCCCAAGAACTGGGGACGAACGGCGGAAACGATCGCGTACATCGATGACGCGCGGTCGAAGCAACCCATCGGCCTCGACGCGTATCCCTACATTGCAGGGTCCACGGTGCTGCGCAGCGATCTCATCGACGGCGTGATCGACGTCCTCGTCACGTGGTCGACTCCGCATCCGGAAATGTCGGCACGGCACCTCGCCGATATCGCGCGTGAATGGAATTGCACGCAACAGGAAGCCTGCGAGCGCCTGCAACCCGGAGGCGCCTGCTATTTCCAGATGCGCGAAGACGATGTTCGGCGCGTGCTTGCGTATCCGCCGACCATGATCGGGTCGGACGGCCTGCCCCACGACGCGCATCCGCACCCGCGTCTGTGGGGCACGTTTCCGCGCGTCCTGGGGCACTATTCACGCGACATCGGGCTATTCTCGCTTGAGACCGCCGTGCACAAGATGACGGCGCTCTCCGCCCGACGCTTTAACCTCGAACAGCGCGGCCAGATCCGCCTCGGATTCCACGCCGACATTACCGTTTTCGATCCGCGGACCGTCGCGGATGCCGCGACCTTCGAGCACCCCAGGCAGGCTGCGCGCGGCATCGAGCACGTGATCGTCAATGGTACGCTTGCATGCAGCCATGGTACCGAGGTCACGCAGCGTGCCGGCCGCTTCCTGGGGCGGCGAGGCGGCCTTTGAGGGTGCGATGCGGGGATTCATCCCGTTCGCCTTGCCATCGAATTCCACCGTCACGTATGCGACCGGACGTTGATAAACATGTCGCCGGGAATCAGTGGGCAGCGATTTCCGACCCTTAGCTTGCGGATCCAGGAAGTGCACACGCAATGCGTTCAACGCTCGCAGTAGCCGATAGTTGAGCGCCGGCTCCAGTCGCAACTCGGCGGCAACTTGGTCGGCGTCCTTGCGCTCGGGCCCGACCACTTCGAAGACGCCGAGTCGGACCCCAGCATAGAGGGTCTGACTGCGCCAACGCCCATAAGACAACTCTAGCAGCGACTCTTGAGCACCCATCACAGCGGCCCCGATAAAAATGAGAATGTCTTATCAGGGCAAGCCCGTCGCAACGTGACATATACTAGAATAGGGCGGTGTCGGCAGGACCGTCTTCTGGCGACTGCGCTAAAGCCATCGCGATCTGGCTGTGCTTCCGTTACGTGTGCGAGCCTGTGATCGGCAAGGAAATCTCATGTTCGAATCAAGCAGACTGGGTCGCGGCATTCTGTTCGCGGCATTGAGCTTACTTGGCGTCGTGCTCTCGTCCTCAGCCGTCGCTGCCGACAAAGTCACCATCACGTTCGCCAACTGGGCCGCAGCCGAGGGAACGACCAAGCCGGCCATCGATCAGGTCATTGCCGATTTCGAGAAAGTTCATCCGGACATCCAGGTCAAGAGTGAGGCGATCTCGTTCTCGGAGATCGGACGCCAGCTCGTGCTTAGGATCAACGCAGGCAACCCGCCTGACGTCGCGCAGCTCGCAGGCAACGATACCTTCGTAATCGCCGCGACGGGCAAGCTCGAACCGCTGGGCGGGTACGTTGGCCCTGATCTCAAGGCGCGGCTCAAGCCCGATGCTATGAGCGGGCTGCAATATCAGGGCAAGCTCATCGCGATGCCTTGGACGCTCGCGCCGGCGGGTTTCTGGTACGACAAAGCCGTCATGACGAAAGCTGGGCTTGATCCGGAGAAACCGCCACGTACCATCGACGAGCTGATGGCGGCGATGGCGACGATCAAGAAGAGCCAGCCCGACGTCATTCCGCTCGCGCTTGACACGACCAACCGCCCGTTTTCGCTGCAGTCGAATTGGCCGTGGATGGCGACCTTCGGTGCGGCGCCGATCGGAAGCGAAAGGGCACGCGCCGATTCGCCGGAGATGAAGCGCTATCTTGCGTGGATGCGCGATCTCGCAAAGGCGGGCTACATCGATCCGGGTCGCAAGATCGGTGAATTCCGTCCGCTGGCCGCGCAGGACAAGGTGGCGTTCATCTGGGACCAAGTGCTGCTGCAAGGCGTGATCCAAAGCGCGAGCAAAATGCCGGATGCGGAGTTCTATCGCCACTGGGGTGTGACAACGCAGCCCGTCGGCCCTGGCGGCAAACCCTACTCTTTCGAGGGTGGCCACCAGCTCGTCATCTTCGCTGACAGCAAGCAGAAGAAAGCCGCGTGGATGTTGATCGAGTATCTCGCTGCATCACCGGACGCGATCAAGACATATACGCTCGGTCCGGGAGCGTCGATTCCACCGCTGATTGCGGCGCCTGACGCGGAGCTTTCGGCGAAGCTCGATACGCCGATCTACAAGAGCTTCACGACCAGCATCGTTCCTACACTGACGATTCCGCCGTTCGGCCCCGCCTTTGCGTCCGCGTCCTCGGCGATCATGGCCGCCGTGCAACAGGCGGTGACCGGCTCCGAGCCTATCGATCATATCGCCAGCTCAGTCCAGCAGCAGCTCGAGCACAAGTGACGGCTAGCCTCGGATCGGCGCTCGTTGCGACGCAAGTAGCGATACTCCTCTGATCGCGGCCATGCGATCGGGCGTCGTGCACGCAGGGTATTCGCGGCGATGACACACGCGCTCGCCCGGCCATCGGACCTCGCGCGGAGCGGAGCGCGGCTTCCATGGCTGGACGCGATGGTGATGCCCACGCTGGTCGTGCTCGCGGTCGTCGTCGGCTATCCGGTGATCTATACGCTGCTGCTCTCCACGCAAGAATACAATTTACTCGGCACTGAGCCCGCACGCTTCGTCGGGAGCGCGAACTATCACAAGCTCTTCGACGATCCGATTTTCTGGCAGGCACTTCGCAATACGGCACTCTATACTTTCGGAAGCGTCGCGGTCTCCTTACTCCTGGGATTGGCGATGGCACTCCTCACCGATGGGCTCGTCGGCCGGCGTGGCCGGTTCGTGCGCGCGCTGCTGCTCACGCCATGGGCGGTACCCTTCGTCGTGGTCGCGTTCCTCTTCCGTTACATGTATTTGCAGAACGGCGGTGCGATCAACGCGCTCCTGCTCACAACCGGCGTGATCGCTACCCCTATCTCCTGGCTAAACGTTTCCCTGCTCGCGCTGCCGGCTGTCATGGTCGCCAACATCTGGGCGATGACGCCTTTCTTCTTCCTGATCATGAGCGCCGCGATCGCCGCGATTCCCAACGAGGTCATCGAGTCGGCACGTATCGACCGTGCCGGCGCGCTCGACATGATCTTTCGGATAAAGCTTCCATTCCTGCGCAACGCCCTGCTCGTCAGCAGCCTGCTCATGATCATCGCCAACTTCAACGATTTCGCGAAGATCTGGGCGATGACGCAAGGCGGGCCCGGCTACAGCACGACCACGCTGGTGATCTACGTCTACCGTCAGGCATTCGAGAATTTTTCTTTCGGCTACGCTTCTGCTGTCGGCGTTGTCTGGCTGCTGCTGCTCCTTGTCTTTGCGGTCGCCTACTTGCGGGCACTCGCAAGAAATTGAGGCGGTTTGCTCGACGGCCGACTTCGTGCTCACTACCTGTGCAAACCGACATTTGGCAACACGTCCACGCTGTTTCGGCGTGATCATGCGCGCAGTGGCGATCGCTTTCGCGCTCGCATGGAGCCTAGCCCCAGTGTATTGGATGGTCGTGACGTCGCTCAAGACCGAGCTCGAAGCCGCGAGTCTAAGGCCGACGCTATGGCCGCAAAACGCCACCGGGGTTAATTATGCAAGCCTGTGGGCGGGATCGTTGCCCTTTGTGTCTTTCTTCGCAAACACCGCAATGACCTGCTTCGCCACCGCGATTGTCGCGGTCCTCATCGCTACGCCCGCTGCCTACGCGCTCTCGCGCGCGCGTTTCCGACTCCGCGTGCCGATCGGCTACTCGATCCTCATGTTCCGCATGCTTCCACTGGTGGTGCTCCTCGCACCGCTGTATCTGCTGCTGCTCAAAGCGCGGCTGCTCGATTCGTTCGTCGGATTGATCGTAGGCTTTACGACCTTCGGCCTGCCGTTCGCGGTGTGGATGATCAAGAGCTTCATCGAAGCTGTTCCGATCGAGATTGAGGAGGCCGCGCGGATCGACGGCTATCCGCGCTGGCAGATCCTGATGCGCGTTGTGGCCCCGCTGATCGTGCCAGGGCTCCTCAGCACGGGGACCTTCGTGTTCATGGAAGCGTGGAATAGTCTTATCTATCCGCTCACGTTCGTCACCACGCTGGAGCGTCAAACTTTGCCTGCAGCGCTGGTGCTTACCTTCACGGGCCAGTTCAAGACCGATTGGGGCGGCATGATGGCCGCTTCGACGCTGACGACCATCCCGCTGATGATCGCGTTCTTCGCGGTGCAGCGATCGATGGTGAGGGGGCTCGCGTCGGGAGCGCTCGCCGGTGCCTAGAGCCTGCTCGGAAGCCGCCGTTCGCGCCTGCCTCGATCGCTCCCGCGCGACTTGGGGCTCGTCGCTCGTTCGGAACAACTAATATGGCGCAGATCTCGTTACGCGGCGTCGCCAAGCACTACGGCGAAGTTGCGGCGCTAACCGAATGCACTCTCGACATCCAGGACCGCGAATTCGTCGTTCTTGTGGGACCGTCCGGCTCGGGCAAGACGACGCTGCTGCGCATCATCGCGGGACTGGAGTACGTCAGCGCCGGGGAGGTTTGGTTCGGCGACCGATGCGTGAACGACGTCGACGTCGCCGACCGTGACATTGCGATGGTGTTCCAGAACTACGGTCTCTATCCCCACATGTCGGTCTACGACAACATGGCGTTCGGCCTGCGACGGAGGAGGCTGTCCCCAAACAAGATCGACGAGCATGTGCGTCGCACCGCGCGCTTGCTCAGCATTGAGCCCCTCTTGAGCCGCCGTCCGCGGCAGCTCTCCGGTGGCCAGCGGCAGCGTGTCGCGCTCGGACGCGCCATCGTGCGAGATCCGGCGGTGTTTTTGCTCGACGAACCGCTTTCGAATCTCGATGCGCACCTGCGCGTGCAAATGCGGGGCGAAATCCTCAAAGTCCATCGCGCTGTCACGGCGACGACGATCTACGTGACGCATGACCAAGTGGAGGCGCTCACCATGGGGGACCGGATCGTGGTGATGAACCAGGGGCGGATCCACCAAGTGGGCACGCCCGCCGACCTCTACGACGTGCCGATCGACAAGTTTGTCGCGTCGTTCATCGGCACGCCGGCGATGGGCTTCATCGCTTGCCGCATCGAGCGATCAAGCCAGGGCGTCGAGCTCGTCACTGACTCGGCCCGGATGCGGCTCTCGCCGGCCAAGGCGCAGGCCGTAGCGAAGACCACCGCCGAACGGGTCTTCGTCGGCATCCGACCGGAACGCCTCACATTGGCACCGGAAGAGCGTGCATCGACCGCCGAAGTGATGGTGCGCGGCATCGTTGAGCTGGTCGAGATGATTGGCGCGGAACAATATGTCCACGTCGCCACCGAAAGCGGTTCACTCACGGCGCGTGTGCCAAGAGAACAGGCGGTGAAGGCAGAGAAGACCGTGACGCTCACCGCTGCAGCGCGGGATTTGCACCTCTTCGATCAAGGGACCGGGATTGCGTTGCGCTGAGGGACTATTTGCTGGACAGGCCTTACCAGTAAATGCGCGCGATCAGGTACATTATCGACACTTCATCGCCTAAATGGATGAGAATTCTCCGATGCCTTTGCCCAACGGCAGCCCTGGCGTACCCGTGCGCATCCTATCAAAGGGGCATCCGAGCGCTTCTCTTGCACCGCTTGGCCCGAACCCAAAGGTTCTGCTGGTTTGGCCGAAGTTCCCGCCATCCTTCTGGGGTTTCGAAGGCGCCCTGAAGATGATGCCCGAAGCTGCGATGACGCCGCCGCTGGGGCTGATTACGGTCGCGGCGCTTTGTCCACCCACGTGGACGCTCAAGCTCCTCGATCATGCCTTCGATGAAATTACCGACGAAGATCTCGGATGCGCCGACCTCGTGATGGTCAGTGCAATGCACGCGCAAAGAGTCGATGCGCTGGCGATTCTGCGCCGGGCGCGAGCGCTGGGAACCCGCACCTTCATGGGGGGGCCATGGGCGTCGAGCGAGCCCGATGTCGTGCGCTTGGAAGCTGACCACGTGATGGTGGGCGAGGCGGAGGAGGTCTTTTCGGGTGTTGCCCAAGCACTGGAAGACGGCACCGCGCAGAGCATGTACCTGGTGGCAGAAAAGCCGGACATATCCCGCAGCCCGATTCCCCGGTTCGACCTGCTCCGCAAGGACAAGTACACCACCATGCCCGTGCAGTTTTCGCGCGGCTGTCCGTTCCAATGCGACTTCTGCGACATCATCACGATCTATGGCCGCAAGCCGCGCACCAAGTCGCCGGCCCAACTCGTCGCCGAGCTGGACCGTCTGCGCGAGCTGGGCTGGCGCGGCGACGTGTTCGTCGTGGACGACAACTTCATCGGGAATCGGAAGAACGCACTTCAGTTGGTCAGGGAACTGGCCGTCTGGGGTGGCGCGCATCGACACCCGTTCACCTACTTCACCCAGGCGTCGGTCGACCTCGCCGACCGCCCCGAATTGATGGAAGCGATGGTTGCGGCGAACTTCACGTTCGTATTCCTTGGCATCGAATCGCCCTCAGCCGAGGCTCTCAGCGGATCGAAGAAGTTCCAGAACCTGCGCCGGGACAATCTGGAGCAGGTGCGCATCATTCAGGAGAATGGTCTTTGGGTACTCGCAGGATTTATCGTCGGTTTCGATTCCGACGATCAGGCGATCTTCGAGCGGCAACGCGAGTTCATCGAGCGGGCCGCGATCGCCTGGGCCATGGTCGGCATGCTGCAGGCACCCCCAACCACTCCGCTCTACGATCGCATGAAGGCCGAAGGACGCCTTGTGCAAGAAAGCGAAATGACCACGAATTTCAGCGCACCGAACTTCCGCACGACGATGCCGCTGCCGACGCTGTTGCACGGGCTGAGCGGGTTGCTAGCGGACCTGTACGAGCCGAGCGCCTACTTCCGACGTGCATTGCGCTCGCTGGAGGTGTTGAAGACGAAGCCGAGCCAGACGGTGCCGGACACGCCGGTGTGGGACGACCTGCGGCTGCTCGCGTCGTCAATGTGGACTCAGGGCGTGAGGTCCGGCTACCGGCGCGCGTACTGGGGCTTTCTCGGGACGGTGGTTCGCCGCTACCGGAATGATCCCGTGAAGCTCGGGATGGGACTGCGCGCGCTGGTTGCGGCACAACATTTCCTGATCTATGCGCAGCAGGTTGCCGACGAGCTGGAGCGCGAGTGCGCGAAGGTTCGTGAGGTAGCCAGCCAATTGCTGCCACCTAGCCTAAGTTCCCCGGAAGCTTTGCGTTCCCCGAACGCCGACTCACCACCCGAAGCCGCGCCTCGTTCGAAAAAGATCTTGAATGACCGGCCCTGGCCGGGCTGAGCCGCACGGCGGGTAACGAAGGACGACCCATACTTGCGAGCCGAACTTAGCCGGCGGAAATGGGTAATTATCGAAGCGAGGCGAAGGGGTTGACCATGATTGCTGTTGCCATTCTGCGCCGCAGATTACGTGAGGGGAAAACCTACGAGGACTTCCGCAAAGCGTGGTTTCACGAGGATGGGTTCAATGCTCCGAATTGGATGTTCAGCATACTTAACATCAATCGAGACCGGGGTCCGAGACTGGCACTCTGCGTCCATACCGATCCAGCATGACTTCTCTTGCGCTGTCCGTGATGTTGCTTGCGGTCTGACAGCTTCGTCCACCACGACGCATCACTTCTGGTGCCACATTCGTGTAACGATTCACTTGTACATTGGGTTGCGTGAAGCGACTAGTAATCGGAGATATCGAGATTGTTGCGGGTGCGATCCGCCGCGGTTCGGTATTTATATCATCAGTGACGGTCATCTTTGGTCCGGCGACCGATCATTCGGGGTGGAAGTCTTGCCATGAATGGGAGAATCCGCTGTTCGAAAGCGAAGCGGAAGCCATCAAATTCGCTTGGCGACGAGCGACAACCATGGCCCGCTCGATAGAAGCTGACATGCCGACTTGATCGCGAGTGTTGCTGCGGATTCATTTGGTTGCTCGAAGCGCGAGACTATGCTCGGGACCCGAACTTGGTCACTGTCCGCCGCCCGGCCCGAAACGCTGCGAGAGCTGCCCCAAGCTAGAGAAGGAACCCCGGGAAGAAGCGCATTCAAGGCAAGGCGCAGCCTGAGAGGCCTGGCCCCTCGTTACGTCTTGTCAATCAGACCTTCGAGGCCCTATCGACAGGAGCGATCATGGAATTCATCTGGTTCATTTTGATCGGCCTGGTGGCGGGGTGGCTTGCCGGGCAATTGGTAAAGGGGGGCGGCTTTGGTGTCGTCGGACCGGTCTTGCAGCGGGTGGATAACCGTAAGGGTCGGCTTGAGCCAACCAGTGCTCAGCTCGGCCGCAACCGGAGATTCGACAGCGCCATGCTATCTCGCCGAGGACCGAGGCGGATCAGCTCGTACCGCCAATCGCCGCGCGGGTTCCGAACCCAGTCTGCGGCACAGTCGGCCGCTGACCCGATGCCATCGCTCGAAGCGGAACGGCGGCGGGCGCGACCGGTCCAATTAGGCTTACCCCCGCGGAGGTGCCATGTCGCACTACATCGACGCCATCGTCATTCCCGTTCCCCGTGCTAACCTCGACACCTACAAGCGCATGTCCGCGGAATGGGGCAATGCTCACCTGCGCCACGGTGCACTGTATTACTCCGACTCGATCAGCGACGACGCTCAGCCCGGCAAGGTCACCTCGTTTCCCCAGGCCGTGCAGCTCAAGGACGGCGAGGTAATCGCGTTGGCTTGGGTCGTGTACCGAGACAAGCAGGAGCGCGACCGCATTAACAAGGCGGTCATGGAGGATCCGCAGCTCAAGGAGTCAATGGACCCCTCGAAGATGCCCTTCGACGGCAAGCGCATGTTCTGGGGCGGGTTCGAGACCATCATCGGCCTCGCGGCCGGCCACTGAGCGTGGCTGCAGAGGATCAGCTCGCAATCCTGACTGGCATTCGTTGCTGATCCAGCAGCCGCGGCGAGCCCGCGTTCGCTGCAGAAGCGAACGTCCGCTATGCCCTGCCGTGGACGACTGCTGTGGGTCGATGCCGCCGATTGAACGTCCCCAATCAGCGACTGCTTGCTATATCCGCAGTCGGCTGCGAGCAGCTATTCAACCGTTATCACTGATAGCAGACCTACGATGCTCCCCGCCGGCGCGGCTGGATGGGGTGCGGGGACACTGGGACTCGTATGGCGGGTTTGGCCCGCTATAAGCCCGTCCGGCCTCGGCGCAGTCGGCTGTCATACGCGCGTCACATGCGAAGGCCGATACTGAAACCCGCGATCATTGCCTGCGGGGTCCCGATGTCAGAAATCGCACTGCAAAAAGCGACCGGCGCGCCGGCTGCGAAGCCTTCCCTCGACGGCGGCATCAATCCGGTCACCGCCGTCGTCTTCCTGTTGATCCTGGGGGCCGGGTTGCTGTTCACGGCCTACAGTCTTTACGACGACGTGACGGCGGCGGATACGCGGGTGACGACCTGGGTCCCGTTCTTGCTGCTCGGCGTCGCGCTCTTCGTCGCCCTCGGGTTCGAGTTTGTGAACGGCTTTCATGACACCGCGAACGCCGTGGCGACGGTGATCTACACCCACGCGCTTCCCGCCCATTTCGCGGTCGTGTGGTCGGGCGCATTTAACTTCCTGGGGGTGCTGCTGTCGAGCGGCGCGGTGGCGTTCGGGATCATAACGTTGCTGCCGGTGGAGCTCATCCTGCAGGTGGGGTCGGCGGCGGGGTTCGCGATGGTCTTCGCGCTGCTCATCGCCGCGATCATCTGGAACGTCGGCACGTGGTATCTCGGCTTGCCCGCGTCGAGCTCGCACACGCTCATCGGCTCGATCATCGGCGTCGG
>DASPTZ010000010.1:0-61606 GCA_035623155.1 Casimicrobiaceae bacterium
CGATCAGGATGAGACCGACGCCCGACAGCAGCGAGAACAACCCTTTGTAACGCTGCTCGCCCCATCGAGTCACCAGCCCGACACGGACTGCAGGAAACGCGGGAAGCAGGTGCGTAAGGAAGAAAAGCGCGAGGCCGAGGATCATTAAGCTCATGCCGATTACCCTGGACAGCTACATGCCACTACCGTCTGATGTTTCGCCTGACGCGCCGGGCGATGCCGACGGCGCGCAGGCACTACTTGCCGTAGGCGAGCTCGTCCATCATTTCCGCAAAGCGCGACCAGTCGACGCGCTCTCTTGTCTTGCGATTGCGGCCGTACCAGTACAACGATCCTCGCCCGACTTCGAGCTCCCCGATCTTCTCGTCGTTGGAGAAGATTTCAAGGCGCAGCGACGATCCCGCCTTGACCAGCTCGAAATTGGCGAGCTCGGCCTTGACCACGTGTTTCCACGGGTTGACGGTGCGAGCGATGCGCCTCCGCCCTCGCCGAACCGCCGGCCGCTTCTTGTGTCGCTTGAGCATGGCCAGTCAGATGGGGCCGCCTCGCACCGATATCAATTGCGTTCGACCACGCTGATCAGGGGACTCGACCCGGCCGTCGCTATAGACGCGGATGCGCGGCGCGTCAGGCGACGGCGACGCCAAAAAGGAGATAATACAAGACCCGTCCCGAGTCTCGCCAACCGGTCAAGCGCGGCTCGGGAGCGTTGCCGTTCCGCATGGAGACATCAATGAATGAAGAAACCCTCAACCTGAGCATTCGTAAGTTCCTCAAGATGGTCGGCATCAGCTCGCAACGGGAGATCGAGCACGCCGTGGCCAAAGCCATCGCCGACCGCTCGATCGCCGGCAACGAGGCGTTCCCAGCGCACGTCACCCTGGTCGTGCCGGGGCTCAAGATCAACGTCAAGTTCGAAGGCGAGATCCGGCTGCAATAGCCGCTGTGAAGGGTCGCCAATGCGGCCTCGAGCACGACAAGCCGGCGCTGGCCGTGCAAGGGCGTCGCCCGGGCGCACATGCTGACCGCTGCACCGGGCAACGTATCGCCGAGGCCGCCGGTGCTCGGTGGAATGAATTCGACTTGCAGGAAGCCGTGGGGTCGATTCCGCGCGGGCGGCACATCGTCCCGATTCCTCCCCGCCTGCTCGCGGAGGTTAAGACCTGGCGCGAGGCCAACGGTCCGGGGGCCGTCTTTGTTTGCCCGACCCCGCGTGATCCGCACAAGATCTTTATCCGAGAAGCTGTCAGGAAGTTCTATCGTGATGTGCTCGGGTCCCTGGGCAAGCACTCGCGGCACTCCTCGCGTTCCGTCTTGAAGTCGTGGTGCGCCGAAGCAGGCAAGAACCGCGACGCGAGATCCAGCTCGATCACATCATCGGGAGCAGGACCGAGAGCGCCTACGACTGATCGAAGCGCCTCGAACTGCGGCGGCAACTGATGCGCCGGTGTGAAGTCAACGTGGGGAATTCCGAACGCTTGGCGCGCCTCATCAGCCTTTACCTAAAGTCCACACCGGCTGGCACTGTCGAGGGCTTGGCCGATTTCGTTGTGCGCGACTTCGAACGTGACGCGAACCCGTTGGCCGAGCTGAAGGTAACGCGCGAGCCCTGCGCCAGATCGGCCACTTCCCAATCCGCGCCTGGCTCGCGCTGCCAGAACTTTCGTGCTATTGAAATGTGCCCTTCTTGCACACGAAGGATTCTCCAACAAATTTGCACGCAACTGGATATGAGTCGCCGGACTTCGGTGTCGCAATGAACCAAGCGACTGACGCATTTGTGCCAAGCTCCCCTACTCCCGCTGATGCGTACAAGGTTTCCGCCCCCATAGGCAGCGGCCGGCCTGGCTGCTGGGGGGAGGCTATCCGAGCGGTCAACAGCGCAACAAATACCAAGACTGCGAGCAAGGCGATTCCACGGAACAATCGAGTGCGATTGGTCATTCTGGCTCCTTTTGAGAGTAGGCGTCGCGCCGGTGAGCGTGGCAAGTCCTGCTGCTCGGTCGACTCGCCGCTCAGCATCCGGTTCCTGGATTACATCGCTTAAGCGCCTACGAAGGAGGTCTTCCCGGGCCTCTTGCGCACGTGGCGCTGTCGCAACTCCAGTCCGGCCGATGCCCGACGGCGTACGCACGGATCTGATCGAGCGTGCCAAGCACGAGCACATACCTATACTCATAGACGATGTTCCAGTCGAGACTCTCCGAGATCTGCGGCGCAATGTAGCCGGTTGAGCTATCGCCCGGGCCGCCAGTATTCGGGGTTCCGGCGAACCCGCCGCTAAAGAGAGTTGCAAAGGAGTTGATGACACCGAGACCGAATCCCGAATCGTTCACGAGCGCCGCCCAGTGCTCGGTCGCCGAAAATTGCGGCGGGCTAGGCAACGAGGCGAAAATCTGGGTGAGCGGGCTACTAGTGTAGGGAAAGGGACCGCTGTAGGTAATGAGCTGCCAGAATGTGCCATTCGTGTACACGGCCGGCAATTCCTGGAACATAGCGGCGTAGTGGGTCTGGTCGGATCGATTGTTCGTGAGGCGGTTACGAACCTGAACAGAGTTGCGGTCGAGCGTGATCCACTGCTCGATCAAACACTCGCACGGGACGTTGTTAAGCGCCCACTGCAAAGGAGCTGTCTTCGTGTAGAGCGTTAGGCCGTCGTTGGACTGCTGAAGGACGGGCGCGGGGTTACCGTAGGTGTCACCCGCACCAATCGGATTCCATGGAAAGTTCGTCCAAGGCGGTGCCGGATCTCCGAAGTTGAGCGGTCCGGCGTAATACGACTGCTGCACTTCCCGACCCAGGTCCCAGCTATTAACCACATTTTCCCCCGACCCAGACGTGGCGAGATACGTGATCGTTCCGCCCTTGCCCAAATCCACGCCGAGTCGAATCACGCCGTTGTCCAGGTAACTCATCGGTTCGGCAGCCACCAGCGATGCGGCCTCAAGCACGGCGACGACAGCGAGCACGACGACGGAACGCACTGCACAGGGGCCCGTAAGAGGCACGGATTACTAACCCACAGGGGTAGGTTGCGCCCGGCGAGTGTAAGGGGGGTTCGGGCGAGAGCGTGTGTCGGAGGATCGTTCCATCTGGGTAAAGGTATAAACGTCGCTAAACGCAATTGCGCTCGGTCAGTCGACGACTAGACACGTCTTTCTGGGAGAGAGCTTTACGCCAACCCGACGGGCAACACCTAAAATGGGCGCGGACCCACACAAGGGGAGTCGCCATGACCGCGGAACTCATGGTAGCGGCGGGTGATCAAGCGGCGCTTCCAGAGTCGATCAAGGTTAACGGGGTCGACCTGCCGGTCTGGCCGCAGGGCCAGCCGGCCGCGCACAATCCTGCATCCCTGCTCGCTATTACAACCTTCCCCGATGTTGCAGTTTATCACCCAGAGCTCATCGCCACCGCAATGGCCGCCGAGCAAGACCCGCGTTTCCGGGCGCCAATGCTTCGCGGTGGCTGCGGGGTGAAGGTGCGCAACATTCCCGCCTGGAACACGCCCGCTGCCACGCTCATCCACGCAAGAGCCCTGATGGTGGCCCATTACACGCTGTCACGGCGGGCAGTCTTCGCCGACGACACATGGGCCAGCGTGTACCGTGCTGGCGACTACTGCATTGCGCATAGCCACCTGCGTTCGTACGTAAGCATCGTCTATATGCTCGATCCTGGGGACGAGGATCCCGACGATAAGTTAGCCGGCAAGCTCTGGCTCGCTGATCCGCGAATCCCCTGGTGCTGCCCGCACGAGCCAGGGCGAGTAACGCGGCCCGTGATTCCAACGATGACTTCGGGGACCATGCTGATCTTCTCCAGCGACTACCTGCACAGCGTGAATCCATACTACGGCCTTCGGCCGCGGGTGACGCTGTCGTGGAATATTACGCTCGAACGCTTGCCGGGGCGGCCGCGCGAGGGTTGGGAGTAACTCGTCAGAACTAGCGCCCTACCCATGTGACCTGGCCGCGCGGCTCCTCGAAATCTAGTCTAAACGTTGCAGAACCCCGGCGGGATGTCGACTGCCGGCGCGACATCGCGTCGGGAGCAGTGCAATATTAGCGCACGCCGACGGTGGCACCCATGCGCGCCAGCTCGACGGGAACCGCGGGTCGCGGCAGCTACTTCTGCTCGAAGGCGACGCTGAAGGGGCGGGGCACGCCGCGCAACTCGTTCACCATGCGCACCCGCACGAACGAGCTCAAATCGCGAAGGGCGACGCGAATTTCACGGGCGCCGTCGGCGTTGCTCGCGACACGTCCCCATCGTGTGCGGCGCCACTCCGCTCTGGGGCATACGACGACACCCAGCGCCAACTCGGCGAGCATCTCATCGCGGCTCATGTAGCTGCCGAAAGCCGCCAGCGCCTCGATCTCCAGCGGATTCTTCGTCCACTCGGTGTTGATGCGCTCTGCCAGCAGGCAAGCACGAGACAACAGTTCCTTCGCCCGCTCCCGGGGCAGGGGCTCGACGACGCGCGCCGTCGCGTACTCGAAAAAGCGCTCGGTGAGGCGGTAATCGTCGCGGCGGCCTGGCTCCGGCTCGAGCAGGCCGTCGGCAACCATCTTGTCGAGCAGCGCAGTGCCGTCGACCGTATCCAGTGCAAAGTCCTGGCGCAGGCTGCGGGCACTCACGCGCACACGCTCGGGTGGAAGCCCGGCAACGCGGAACACCACGCGTGTCGACGCAGCGCGGAAAGCAAGCGGATCCAGCCCGTAATACCGCCGCTGTGTAATGAGAGTCCGTTCCCTCATCGCGCTCCTCCGATGTCCGGAGACTGCTATGACAATAGCATAAACCCGGGCCTCGCTCAAGCGGTAGCGCCCTCGCGCCGGATGCCGAATATCGACGTGTCTATGGTCAACGCGCGACGTAGGCCGGCTGCGGGCGCGTGAACCAGTCGTGCAGGATGGCGTAGACCGTCAGATAGTTCTTCTGCTGGAAGCTCGCGTGCGAAATGCCGGCCATCACCGTGAACTGCTTGTCCGGATGGGGCAGTCGCTTGAAGAATTCCACCAGGTCGTCGAAAGCGGCGATGCCATCGTACTGTCCGCGCATGATCAGCGTCGGCACGACGAGCTTCTCGGGGTCGACCAGAGGCAGCTTCGAGCACATGTCGATGTAAGTGCCGTTGGGAATCGAGTCGTCGAGGGCGAGAATGGCGTCGGCGAAGGCGTCGACGACGCGTTTCTCCGCCGTGTCGGGATGGTCGCGCTCGAAGATCGAGTGCACGAAAGCGCGGTCGATGGGGCGCCGCTTGCTCGCGAGAAACTCGGGCAGCTTCTTGCGGCGTTGCTCGAGTGTGGGCGCGCCGCGTCCGGTCCACACGAACGCGTCGAGCGCCAGGCGCGCGACGCGCTCGGGATGGCGCTGTGCGAACAAGCCGGCGCGCAGCGCTCCCGACGATATGCCGTACGTCATGAACCGCCGTACGCCACGCGCTTGCGCAACATAAGCCGTCGCTGCCTCCAGATCGTCGGCGCCGTTGGCGATGTCGCAGAAGATGTCCCGTGTCTTGTCGGAGCGTCCGTAACCTTCCATGTCGACGCACCAGCAGACGAAACCACGCCTCGCGAACCAGTCCATCACCGATGAATCGGGTCGACCCGGGACCGTCAGATCGAAAGTGGGCTGGGAGGCCATCGACGAGCCGTGGACGAACAGCACCGCAGGCTTGCCTTGCGGCGTGCCGGCGTACTTCTCCCACAGGAACAGGCGCACGTCGCCCTTGCGCGTCCAATGCTCGACGCCGGTCACCGGCGCCACCACGGGCATCGCCTCAGCATTCATCAGTCGACCTTCGCCCCGGTCTCGCGGATGATCTTCGCCCAGCGGTCCTTCTCGGAACCCAGGAAGGCGGCGAACTCCGCCGCCGTCGAGCTCACAGCTTCGATGCTTGCTCCCGCCATATAGTTCTGCACTTCGGTCGTTGCCAGCGCGGCGACGACTTGGCGTTGCAGTCTGTCGACGATGCCACTCGGTGTGCCCTTGGGTGCGAGCAGGCCCATCCAGACATAGGCTTCGAAGCCGGGAACGCCCGCTTCGCTGACCGTCGGCACGTCCGGGAGCTGCGGAGCGCGCCTGGCGCCGGTCACCGCCAACGCGCGCAATTTACCCGAGCGGATGTGACCGAGCATGCCGGCCAGTCCGGGGATTGCCATCTGCACCTGGCCTCCGAGCAAATCCGCCGTCGCCTGCCCGCTGCCTCGGTACGGGATGTGATTCATCTGCATGCCCGTCATGGAGCAGAGCAGGGCCGCGAACAGGTGCTGGCCGCTGCCGTTGCCCGAGGAGGCGTAGTCGACTTGACCGGGGCGTGCCTTGACGTAGGCGATCAGTTCGCGCAGCGTCATCACCGGCAGCGAGGGATGGACGACGACCACTCCTGGCTCGCGGCCGATAAGCGATATGGGCGCGAAGTCCGCGACCGGATCGAAGGAGAGCTTCGGGTACAGGGTCGCGCTGATGGCGTTGGTCTGCGAGGCGAGCAGCAGCGTGTAGCCATCGGGTTGCGCCTTGGCGACTGCTTCGCTGCCGATGGTGGCTCCGGCGCCTGGTCGGTTCTCCACCACGACGCTCTGGCCAAGCCGCTTCGACATTTCCTGCGCGATCACGCGAATCGGGCCATCAACTGCTCCGCCCGGCGAAAAGGGCACGATGAGTCGCACCGGGTGCGAAGGGTAGTCCTGTGCGTGCACGGCTGTGGCAAACACGCCGCACGCCAATGCGAAAATCCGGCAATGAGTCGCGACGCGAGTCATCATAGCGCTCAATAGCGCGTCGCAGAAGTCAGGCTGCGAACGTCGGCCGCTGCCGGCAGCGCCGCGCATTGCTCAATCACCGTCGAGGCCCGCGATGCACCCAGCACCGGCTCGACCAGGCCGTGGAACTTACGCTTGAGATCGTCGTCGCTCATCGGCCGCTGCAGGCTTCCGACCGCGTGGTCGACGAAAAGGTGCAGTCTGCGGCCGTCCTTGCAGCTTATGGTGACATCGGCGGAGGCTTCTCCGATCGACGGATCCACATTCGCATGAACGCGCTCTCGCAGGGCGACGACGTCCGGGCGCGCGACCACTGCGTCTGAGAACTCGCGCTCTCCCGCCTCGCCGAACACGATTCCCGCCGCGCACGCGTGGTAGACGCTGAATTTACCTTCCAGCCCGATCTTGGGCGATCGCCTGCCGGTCAGCTCGAGCACCAGCGGATGCACCTTGAGCTCGATGCGAGCGATATCGTCCGCGCGTAGCGCGTTCGCATTGCGCAACTGAACGCAGCCGTCGATGCAAGGGTGGATTACCACGCCGCAGGCGAATGGCTTGTAGGAATTGAAGGCGATCTCGAAGCGCTCGCCGAGCGCATCGCCGATCTCGCTCCAGTCGAACTTGTCGGAATAAGTGCGCAACAACCCTCGCGGCGCCTCCAGCGCCCGGGCCGAAGCGGTGTAGCCGTGCTTGGCCAGAAGCGCCGAGGTGAGACCCGCGCGTGCGGTGGCGCCGACGTGCAACGCCTTGGTCATCGAGCCAAACTGCTCGCGTACGCCGACAGGCTGCGACGCGGCGATGCCCAGCGCCATCGCCGTCTTCTGCGCATCGAGTCCGAGGACTCGCGCGCACGCCGCCGCCGCCCCGAGCATCCCGGTCGATCCGGTGATGTGCCAGCCGCGGTCGTAATGATCGGGATAGATCGCGCTGCCGACCCGGCACGCGACATCGGCGCCGAGAACGATCGCGTCGAGCAGCACGCGGCCGCTCGCGCCGCTGTGCTCTGAGAGCGCGAGCGCAGCCGAAACGACTGGCCCGCCAGGGTGGATGATGGTCTTCAAGTGCGTGTCGTCGAAGTCGAAAGTGTGCGAGCTGATGCCGTTGAGCAGCGCCGCACTCGCCATGTCGACTCGCTCGGCGCGGCCGAGAACCGTGGCCTGAGCTGCGGGCTCGAGCTCGTTGAGCGCCGCGAGCCCCGCCTCGATCGCTGCATGGCGCGACGCGCCGATGGCGCAGCCGACCCAGTTGAGCAGCGTACGCTGCGCTTCGCGCTCGACGTGCTCGTGCCATCCGCGGGAAGGGTGCCCGGCGACGAACTCGGCGAGAATTCGGGTGACCGGCGGAACGGCATCGCCCTTCGCAGCGCCGGCCGCGGTCGGCTGTTGGTGGACTGCTTCTGTGTTCATTCGGTGATCTCGATGCCGCGCTCGCGCGCGAGCCGCGACCACTTGGCGATGTCCTCGCGCATGTACTTGGCGAACTGCTCGGGCGACATGGGCATGGGCTCGAGCGCCTCGCCGGAAAGCCGCTCGCGCAGATCGGCGCTCGCGAGCTGTTTGTTGATCTCTTCGTTCAAGCGCTTGACGATGGCCGCGGGCACGTTGGCCGGTCCCACGATGCCATACCACTGCACCCCGTCGAAGCCCTTGTAGCCCGATTCCTCGAAGGTGGGCACGTCGGGAAGCAGCGGGTGGCGCGCGGTCCCGGTGACGGCCAGCGGCTTGAGCTTCCCCGCCTTGATGTGCGGCAGCGCGGCCGCCAGTCCCGGAAACAGCACCTGCGTCTGGCCGCCGAGAATGTCGCTGATCGCCGGCCCGATGCCGCGATAGGGCACGTGGACCATGTCGAGGTCTGCCGCGACCTTGAGCTGCTCCATGGCGAGATGGGTGAGAGTCCCGGGACCTGACGAGCCGTAGGAAAGCTTGCCTGGATTCGCCTTGGCGTATTGCACGAACTCGCGCAGCGTAGCTACCGGCAGTACAGGCGGCACCACCAGCACGTTCGGCGTGCCGCCGATCATCGCGATCGGCGTGAAGTCCTTGACGGCATCGTAGGGGAGCTTGCGCACGGCAGGATTGGTGCCGTGCGTTCCCACGTAGCCGACCATCAGGGTGTAGCCGTCGGGCGCGGCGCGCGCGGTCGACATCGATCCGACCACGCCCCCGCCTCCGCTCTGGTTTTCGACGACCACGGGCTGGCCCAGCGCTCGCGACAGGCGGTCGCCGATGGTGCGCGCCACCAGATCCACGCCGCCGCCGGGCTGAACCGGAGCGATGATCTTGATCGTCTTGGTCGGATACGCCGGCTGCCCGAGGAGCTGGCCGGACAGGGCGGCTGCAGCGATGCCGCAGAGCTTCTTCAGGGATGCGCGCCTGCCGCGCGCATGCCCGGTGATCAGTACAACTTGTCCGGCCAACGCGGGGCGCGGATTTGTGCCGGCCAATCTGCGATTGCTCCTCGGTGCTCCGGCACTGCGAGCACTGCCGGAAGTTGCGCATTATCCCATGAACAGAAGGCCGATCGAGGGAGACCGGGTAGCGCCCGGTGTAGCGGCGCCGAACGCGTCGCGTCAGTCTGCCCTGACGCTCCGGGCCCAGAGCGGCGTCGTCGCTATCGGTGAGTCGAGCCCGTTCGCCGCTTGGCGCGGAGGCGTGGACGACGGCGGGGCTCCCAGCGTCAACCGTGCGACCGTCGAGCACGTTGGTACGGTCCTTGCGTATGAGGAATCGAAAGGCCATCGATCCGCCCGCCGATGCAGTACAGCCGGGCGGCGAAAGGAACTACGAGCTCATGTACGACCACGCTTTCAGTCAGGCTTTGACTCCGAACGCCTTCCTGCTGGAGGTCCGGGAGTTTCGCGACGCCATCGGCAATCCCGGGCTCACGCCTGAGGAGAAGAGGCGCGCCTTGGTCTTGATCGTCGCCCACGCGTCCACACTCAATCCGGCAGACCGGGGCTACGAGGCAGCCGGCGTGGCGCTCAAGGAAGCGCTGTGCGCATGGCTCGACTTCGACCCGAGCGCCGGGCACTGACGCAGAACGTCGGCACCTCTAACGCGCTGCGCTGACGAACCTGTCAGCTTTGAAGCCGCTCAGATCGAGCCGGCTCGCACCGTCGAGGACCGACTCTGCGATCGCGTCTCCGATTGCCGGGGAGTGCTTGAATCCATGTCCTGAGCAAGCGGACACGATTAGCACCCGTTCGCTTTCGGGGTGGGTGTCGAGAAGGAAGCCGAAGTCGGGTGTGACCGTGTACAGGCAGGTCACGGCTTTGAGGCAGCATGAGCTCAAGCCCGCCAGCCAATCGCCAGGCGGGTAATGCGGGTGGCGCCGTGCGAGGAGCCTTGGCTGTGAGGCGGCGCGTACTGGTCGAGGCCAAGCACTTTGCTGCCGCGCTTGGCTAGCTGATAGGCGGCAGCGCTGCCCGTCGCGCCCAGGCCCAACACGATGGCGTCGAAGCGCTTCATCGGCCCTCGAGTCGAGGCGGTCGCTGCGCGCCGCGGCGGCGCACAGCGGATTCAGACGCGCACGAAGTCCTTGCCCTTGTTGGGCTCGACCACGTACTTGTAGAACGCCTCGTTGACCTTCGCCCAGCTCCTGAGCGTTTTCATGTTGGCGAGCCAGCGCGAGATGTTCGGGTACGCGGCGAACCTGCAGTCGATGACCTCGCCGCCGAGGACCATCATCGCGCCGAGATAGTCGGCTATGGTGATCTCGTTGCCGCACAGGTACGCGTTTCTCGGACCGATCAGGCTGCCGTCCAGCACCTTGAGCCACTTCAACGCCAAATCCTTGCCCCAGGCGACCGTCCCGGCCTGCACCTTGTCGTCGGGGCGGCGCATGAACGGGAAGATCTGCGGATAGACGAATCCGTAGGAGAAGTCGCGGTAGAAGCCGGTGTTGAGCCAGTCCATCCGCTCGTTGACGCGCGCGCGCTTGCGCAGATCGGCAGGATACGCCGGGGAGCCGATCTTCTCGGCGAGGTACTTGAGAATTGCCGAGCTCTCCGTCAGGCGAAAATCGCCGTCTTCCAGGACCGGCACCTGAGAGCTCGGATTGATCGCCACGTATTCGGGCTGGTATTGCGCGCCCGTGAACAGATCGACGATCTTGTAGTCGAGATCGATGCCGGACTCGTTCGCAAACAGCACGATCGGCCGGCTGGTCGTCGACACCGGATGATAATAGAGCTTCATCGAACAACCTCCATGTGGCAAGATCGCGTGGCGCGGTTGTAGCGCCTTGCAGCAATGGTGCCACGCGCTGGTGCCGTGTTCAACGCTTCGACGAGGCTACCCCGTCGATGAGTGGTTGCCGAGCAGCCAAGGCCCGCTAGCTTGATTCACTTGCGCTTGGCGAGGATCGCATATCGCTCGGGGCGGAGCCGAGGTATCCTGTTCGCACCCGACCTGCGCGAGGAGGACGCGATGTTCGGCTCCCCGTTCGCATTCTGCCCGGTTTGCAAGGAATACGTGCTGCTCGACCAGACGCATCGGGAATGCGCCCATCAGCATCAGTGCACCGGCGTCCCGCCGTGCCCGCTCGAGCGTTTCTTTAGCGGCATCGAGTTCCGCGAGGAGAGGAAGGTGGCCAAGAAGGACGGCAGGACTCCCCGGCGCTGAGCAACGGACAGCGAGCGTAAGCGTAGGAGGACCCCGGACGCGTTGTGGGCTGCGCGTCCTACGCCAAAATCGGCTTCGGTCCGATCGCCGTGCCGCACCAGTATCGCTACTCTGCTTCCATCGTTGCGGGTGTTCGTTGCCCCAACGCGCTGGAGAGAGGCGATCGATGGTTTCCGCATGGTGGCTAGTCGTGGCGTTTGTCGGCGGGGGACTTGCCGGTACGGTGCTTGCGGCGCTGGTGCACATGGCTGCGCATCAACCCAGGCAATCTTGCCACGTGCCCGACCTCAACGGCACGCCCTGGTAGGCCCTGAGTCGCTCGCGGGCCGGGCGACCTTCGGGGCTTACTCTCTTGCGCCCTCGACGGGATGGCCCTCCGCCCGCCAGCGCAGCATTCCGCCGGCGAGATTGGCGACGTCCCTGAAGCCGGCCTTCTGCAGCAGCACCGAAGCTTGTGCCGAACGAGCGCCCGAGCGGCACACGGTCACGACCGGCCGATCGCGGTCGAGCTCGTCCGTTGTCTTGGGAAGTTGCCCGAGGGGAATGAGGCGCGAGCCCTGGATGCGTCCCAGCGGCCCGGCGTACTCGTCCGGCTCGCGCACGTCGACAACCTGAATTTTCGCAGCGTTCTCCTCGAGCGCGTCGGGTTGGATCTCCCAGATGCCGGCGAACGTGAAAGTGAGCGGCGCCCACGCCGGCTCTGCAGGCAGCGCCGCTTCGTGTTCGGGTTTCCCGCACCGCAGATTCGCGGGAACGGCGATGTCCATCAGTTTCGGGTGCGGTAATCCCAGATTGTTCATGTAGCCGACGAAATCGCCTTCGCCGATGTCGCCGCCCAAGCGAGGATTGAAGCGGCGCTCCTCGGCGACGCTCGTCACCATGAGACCGCGGTAGTCATGCGCGGGGTAGAGCAGGCACGCGGGCGGAAGCGTCAGGATCTGGCTGCGCACCGAGCGGTACATGTCTCGCGGGTCGCCCTGCTGGAAGTCGGTGCGGCCGCTGCCGCGAATGAGCAGGCAATCTCCGGTGAACGCCATGCTCTCGTCGTCGAGAACGTAGGTCAGGCAGCCGCGAGTGTGTCCAGGAGTCGCGCGCACCTCGACATAACGCTTGCCGAATTGTACCCGGTCGCCATGGGCGAGATAGCGGTCGGCGCCCTGGGCGCCGCTTGCGGCGGCGAGCGCGATACTGCTGCCCAAGCGGCGCTTCAACAGCCACGCGCCAGTGACGTGGTCCGCGTGCACATGCGTCTCGAGCGTGGTGCGCAGCGTGAGCCCGAGCTCCTCGATCAGGGCGGCATCGCGCCGCGCCTGCTCGAAAACGGGATCGACGAGCACCGCCTCGTGCGTACGCTGATCGCCGAGGAGATAAGAATACGTCGACGACTGAGGATCAAAGAGCTGCCGGAATGCCAACATCGATGTGCTCTGGCCTGTTATTCGTTCCAGGACCGGCTAATTCTAACCCGTGCCTCGCGCTCGAGCGGCTCTCGAGCGGATACCCATGCACGCACCGCATATGCAACCGGCAGGAACCGAGGCGACGATTGTGCTCAGCGGGGTGCCCCGACTCGCGATCGTCGGATTCGCGAGAGCCTTTGATAACATAGCTGTCCGCGGAAGCCTGCCGCCTGACTGCCGCTCGAGGAATCGTGCCGGGAAGACTTGTCGTCGCACTGATCGCCTGCGCGTGGTTGGCGACGAGCGCCGCGTTCGCGCAAACGGGTGGGCCGACCAGAATCGTCGTCGCCTTTCCGCCCGGAGGGCCGGTCGATTTCGTGGCCCGCGTCCTTGCCGAGGGACTTGCAAAGGAGCTGGGACAGAGCGTCATCGTCGAGAATCGTCCCGGTGCAAACGGGGGCATCGCCGCGCAGGCCGTCGCCAAATCGGCGCCCGACGGGACGACGCTCTGGCTCTCCAGCGCCGGCGCGATGGTGATGAATCCTGCCCTCTACGAGAATCTCACCTACGATGTGCAGCGCGATTTTGCACCCGTGTCGCTGGTCGTCAACAACGTCGAGGTGCTGGTCGTGAATCCCTCCAACCCCGCGAGGAGTGCGGCTGACCTCGTCGCACAGTCGAAGCAGCAGGCGGCGCCAGTGCCGATCGCCTCGTCGGGCATCGGCAGCATGCCGCATCTGGCGATGGAGCTTTTCGCGGATTCCAGCGGAGCCAAACTTATGCACGTTCCATACAAGGGCGCCGCGCCAGCGATCACCGACGTGATGGGCGGACAGGTGAGCGGATTCTTCGGCGACGTCCCAGGGGTGATCGGATTCGTCCGTGGCGGCAAGCTCAAGGCCATCGGAATCGCGGCGCCAGTGCGACATCCGCTGCTTCCTGAAGTGCCAACGCTCGACGAGCAGGGAATCCGCGGCGTGGAGTCGAACAACTGGTACGCGCTGTTCGCCCCGGCGAAGACGCCGCCGACGCGCGTCGCAGAGCTCAACGCAGCGGTGCGCGCGGTGCTTGCTTCGGACAGCTACAGGAAGCGACTCGTCGACTCTGGCGCCGAGCCTGGCGCAACCACGCCCGGGCAGCTCGCTGCTTTGGTCAAGGCCGATGGCGCCAAGTGGGGACGCATAATTCGCGACAAGAAGATCGTCGGCGAATGAGCGCGCCGAGCGAGGCAAAGCCGACGCGAGGCCGCGTTGGTGCGCACAGCCGTGCAAGGAGGCCGAGCAATGAGCAGCGGACCCCGCATCCCACTGGTCGAGCCGGGAACGCGTCCCGAGCTCGCCGCGATCGAGAGGACCATCTTCGCCGAACGCGGGCACGTCAACGCTCTGTATCAAGCGCTGCTGAACAGCGTACCGCTCGCCGAAGGTTGGGAGAAGCTGTTCACCGCCATCCGCAACCGCGGCTCGCTGCCGCCGGCGCTGCGCGAGATGGTGATGCTGCGCGTGGCCGTGCTCAACCGCGCGCCGTTCGAGTTTCAGGCGCATCGTCCGATCGCGCGCAAAGTCGGCGTGACCGAAGAGAAGATCGCAGCGCTCGAGCGCATGGAAATCGCGGAACCCTTCGACGAATCCGAGCGATCGATTCTTGAGTTGACCGACGCGATGACTCGCGATGTTCAGGTGTCCGACGCGGTGTTCGGGGCCGTCGCGCGCTGCTTCGGGCCCAAGGAGCTCGTGGAGCTCGTCGCGACCATCGCCGCATACAACATGGTGTCGCGATTCCTCGAGGCGATGCGCATCGGGCATTAACGGTTCGCTGACTGCGGTGAGCTCTGTGGCTAAGCCGCAAGAGTCACCCATCGGCGAATTCCTCGGGGTTGTCTTCCCAGGAATAGCGCTTGCGCGCCGGCGGATCGAGATGGCGCAGCGCGATCGCGAGCGCCAGAGCGATCAGCGCGGCCGCCAGGTGGGTCTCCCAGGAAACTCGTCGCTCGATTGGCAGTACTCCCCAAACCAGCGCTCCGTACATGAAGCAGACCAGCAGCGACGCGGCGATCGCGCGCCTGTCGCGACGGATCAGGCCGGCGGCCAGGATGTAGCTCGCCATGCCGTAGATCAATCCGCTCGACCCGATATGAACCGATCCGCCTCTGGCAAACAGCCACACTGCGACGCCGGGCCCGAAATAAATCGCCGGCAAGATCATGCGCGCCGAGCTGGGGTAGAGATATAGCATTGTGGTGCCGAGGACCAACAAGGGAAGAGTGTTGTCGATCAGGTGAATGAAATCACCGTGCAGCAGCGGTGCGAACAGGATGCCGGGCAGCCCGGCGAGCTGCCGCGGACGGATGCCCAGATCCTCGGGCCCGAGATCGAGCGCCCAGTCCGATAGCTGGATCAGCCAGATCAGGGCTACGAATGCCAGCGCGATCCTCCAGGCGAGCTTGAAATTCGCGCGCGCCCGCTCGGAACCGGTGTAGGCCGGATCGGGTGTGTGGATCTGCATCGCGCTACAGAATACCAGTCACGACCCGGCGACGTTCTGGTCGCCTCCTGGGCGCTCTCGCCCCTCGACGGGAAAATCAGCCTCTGGTGGCGTGAGCGCGCAATGAGCCGCTGAGTCGCGAAACCGAGCCACGGTCCAACCGCAGGGCCGCTTCGGCGGCCCTGTTCGCATTCCGTCTGGGACTGGCTCGGGACGGCTTTTGCCATAGCGCCCGCACAATTCCCGCCACTGCTGCACCGCCGCATCGCCGTGTTCTTGATCTGCTGCAAGGTTTTGGCGACGCGCTCAACCGACAATTGATGCGTTGCGTCCGCGACGTGGACGTTCCCGGACGCCCAACGAGGCAAGGCTTTGCTGCAGATCATCATTCAAGGCCGAGGCGGCCAGGGCGCGCAGACCGCGGGCAATCTGCTGGCGATGGCGTTCTTCGCCGAAGGTCGCCAGGTGCAGTCGTTCGCGAGCTACGGAGGCGCGAGGCGCGGGACGCCGGTGAGCTCATTCATTCGTGTCGACACACGGCCGATACGCGTTCGCTGCGACATCGAGCAGGCGGATGTGATCCTGTGTTTCGATGCGAGCCTGCTCGAAGCGCGGCTGCTCGCTGCGGCGCGCCACGACACGCTGATCGTGGTCAACTCCTCGAAGACGCCCGAGCAGCACGCCGAAGAGCTGCCCGGTTATCGCGTGATCCCGGTTGACGGGCTCTCGATTTCTCGCCGTCACGGTCTGGGACGGATCGTCAACTCGGCACTCCTTGGAGCGCTCGCGCGCGCCATCGAGGCGCCAAAGCTCGACGTGCTCACCCACGTGCTCACCGAGGAGGCACCGAAGCTGCACGACGCCAACATCGCGGCATGCGAAGAAGGGTACCGCTGCGTCGAGGCGCAACTGCAGGGAGCGGCAGCATGAACGCCAAAGCCCCGGTTCCCAGCACCTGGACGACCGGCACGACCGAGGTGTTCAAGACCGGCACGTGGCGCTCGGCGCTGCCGCAGCACATCCATGCCCCGTCACCGTGCCATGCCGCCTGCCCGGTCGGCGGCGACATCGCTGAGTGGATCGGCCGCGCACGGGCGCGCGATTTTCGCGGCGCGTGGGAGATCCTTACCCGCCACAATCCCTTCCCTGCAGTGGCCGGCCGCATCTGCCACCATCCGTGCGAAGCCGCCTGCAATCGCGCCGGTTTCGACGCCTCGCTCGCCATCTGCCGCCTCGAGCGCTACGTGGGCGACCGAGCGCTGGAGGAGCGCTGGGCTTTCCCGCCGGTCGAAGTCACCCGCAAGGAACGGATCGCGGTCGTGGGTGGCGGACCTTCGGGACTGGCCGCGGCGTTCCATCTGCGCCGGCGTGGCTACGCAGTGACCTTGTTCGAGTCGCGCGCCGAGCTTGGCGGGCTGATGCGCTACGGGATTCCGTCGTACCGGTTGGCGCGCTCCGTGCTCGACGGCGAGATCTCGCGCATCGTCGCGCTGGGCATCGACGTGCGCTGCGGCGACGCGCTGGAAACGCCCGAAGAATTCGAGCGGGTGCGGGCCGAGTTCGACGGCGTGTATCTCGCGATAGGTGCGCGCTGCCAGAAACGTTTGCCGCGACTCGACTACACCAAGCCTTGGGTGATGGATGGCGCCGAGTATCTCGCGCGGGCGAATGCCGGCACAGCTCCGCCGCTGGGCAAGCGCGTAATCGTGATCGGTGGCGGCAGCGCCGCAATCGACGTCGCGCGAAGCGCTCGCCGCGCGGGCCACGAGGTGACCATCCTGGCGCTGGAAGCCACTTCGCAGATGCCGGCGCAGCGCGAGGAAGTCGCCGAAGCGCTGGAGGAGGGCATTGCGCTGCTGGATGAAACGATGCTGGTGGACGTCGTCGATGCGGGCAGCGAAAGTCTTTCGCTCGAATGCGTGCGGGTGCGCTTCGAGGCGGGCATGCAGCGCGGCCAGTTCACGGTGACCCCCATCTCTGGCAGCGAATTTCGCATTCCTGCTGACGCCGTCGTTCCTTCGATCGGACAGGATCCTGACCTTGCGCCGTTGCAATCCGCGCTCGAAGCCGAAGGCGCGCTGCTCAGAGTCGATGAGCATCAGGCGACCAGCCTCGATCGCGTCTACGCCGGAGGCGACGTCGCCAGCATGGCGCGCTTCGTGACCGAGGCGATCGGCATGGGCAAGCGCGCTGCGCGCGAGATCGATCGCGCGTTGCGCGGAAACGCCGGCGGGGATCAAGACGATTCCGGAGCCGAAGGCGTCGTTCAGCTCGCAGCGATCAACACCTTCTATTACCCGACGCAGGCGCGGGCTGCCGAGCACAGGCTCGATCCTGCGCAGCGACTCTCCACCGATGCCGAAGTGCAGGTGGGTTTCGATCTGGAGCAGACGCTTGCCGAGTCCGAGCGCTGCTTTTCCTGCGGCACCTGCATCCTCTGCGACAACTGCGTCCACTACTGCCCGGATCTCGCGGTGAAGCGTGAGGACGATGGCTACGTGGTGCTGACCGACTATTGCAAGGGATGCGGCATCTGCGTCACGGAATGTCCGACCGGCTCGATGAAGATGATCGAGGAGAAGCGATGACCGCGCGCGAACGGCCGATGCTGCTCACCGGCAACCACGCGGTCGCGTGGGCGGCACGCCTGGCGAGGCCCAAGGTGGTACCCGTGTATCCGATCACGCCGCAGACGCCGGTGCTCGAGAAGCTTACCGAGTTCCAGGCCGTCGGGGAGTTCGACGCCGAGGTCATCACGCCCGAGTCCGAGCATTCGGTGATGGCGGCGTGCATACCGGCTTCGCTCGCTGGGGTTCGCGTGTTCACAGCGACCGCATCGCAGGGTCTGCTGCTGATGCACGAGCTGCTGCATTACGCGAGCGGCGCGCGGGCGCCGATCGTGATGGCCAACGTCAACCGAACGCTCGCCTCGCCCTGGGCGTTCTGGCCCGACCAGACCGACTCGATCGCGCAGCGCGACACCGGCTGGATCCAGCTCTACGCCGAGAGCGCGCAGGAAGCGCTGGACACGGTAATCCAGGCGTTCAGAATCGCCGAGCGCGTGCTGCTGCCGGCGATGGTGAACCTCGACGCCTTCTACGTCTCGCACGCGCTCGAGCCGGTGTTGGTGCCCGAGCAGGAGCTGGTCGACGCCTATCTGCCACCGTACGCGCCGCCGCACAGGCTCGACACCGCGAAGGTCGAGTCCTGGGGCAATGTTGTCACGCAGGACATGTACTACCGCCACCGCCAGGCGCTGGGCGAGGCGATGAAGCAGGTCCCCGCAACGGCGCTCGAGGCCGACCGCGAATGGCGCGAGGCGACCGGTCGAGGCTACGGGTTGGTCGAGCGGTATTGCTGCGAAGGGGCGCATAGCGTCGTCCTGAGCATGGGCAGCATGTGCGGCACGGCGCGTGATGCCGTCGATTCCATGCGCGATGCAGGCGAAGCGGTCGGCTTGGTCAAGGTGCGCATGCTTCGACCGCTGCCGACGGAGGCGCTGCGCGCGGCGCTCGCCGGCGTTGCCGAAGTGCTCGTGCTCGACCGTAACTATTCGCCCGGTCACGGCGGCGTGCTGCACCAGGAGTTGCGCGCGGCGCTCTACGGCATGCCCGACGCGCCACGGATCCATGGCTATCTCGCCGGCGTCGGCGGAGTCAACGTCTCGCCCGCAAAGATCGCCGAGTTCGTCCGCAGGGCGAGAACGAGCGAAGCAGAATCCGAGTCGGTCTGGGCGAGGTGAGCATGCAAAAGTTCGAGCTGCGACAGGATCCGATGCTGTGCTCGGGGCACGCCGCGTGTCCGGGTTGCGTCGACGCGCTTTCCGTGCGCCACGTGCTGGCGACGCTGGGGCCAAAGACGATGGCGGTCGTGCCGCCATCGTGCATGGCGATCATCGCCGGCCCGCAGCCGTACAGCTCGCTCAAGATTCCCGTCTACCAGCCCACGCTCGAGGCAAGCGCGGCTGCTGCTTCGGGACTGCGCCGAGCGCTCGACGCGCAGGGTGAATACGACACGCAGGTGGTCGTCCTCGCTGGCGACGGCGGCACCTACGACATCGGATTCCAGTGCCTGTCCTCGGCGGCCGAGCGCAACGAGAACTTCATCTATATCTGCCTTGACAACGAAGGCTACATGAACACCGGGGCGCAGAAATCGTCCTCGACGCCGCATCTCGCGAGCACGGGATCGACCCCCGCGGGCAAGACCTCCAAGAAGAAGAACCTCATCGAGATCATGGCCGCGCACGAGGTGCCCTATGCGGCGACCGCGAGCGTGGGTTTCCTTCCCGATCTCATCCGCAAGGTCGAGAAGGCGAAGGCGATCCACGGCACGCGCATCATCACGCTGCTCATTCCCTGCCTCGACGGCTGGGGGCTGCCCGACAACGCGGGCCTAACCGCTTCGCGCTACGCGGTGGAGTGCGGCGCGTTTCCGCTCTACGAAGTGGAGAACGGGCGCACCTACACGCTCAACCACGCGTCCAAGACGCGTGCGGTGGGCGAGTACCTGGCGCTTCAGGGCCGCTACCGCCATCTCACGCCCGCCGACATCGAAGCGCTGCAGGCCGAGGTCGACGATGCGTGGGCTAGATTGCTGCAGCGGGTCGGGGCCGGGTAGCAAGGTCATTCGATCACTTCGTCGACGGAAACAAGAAAAGCTGGTGGGACCTTGAGCCCCGAGCGCCTTGCAGTCTTGAGGTTGATCACGAGCTCGTAGTCTGTCGACTGCATGACCGGCATGTCGGCCGGCTTCGCCCCTTTGAGGATCTGCCCAATGTAGCCGCCCGCCTGGCGATACATCCAGCAGATGTTCTGGCCATAGCTCATAGCGATCCTCGAAGGGCCCGTATAATCGCGACAGCAAGGGGTGAGGGGCGGTGCTGCGCCAGCCGGGAGCACAGACATGGATTGTTCCATTCGCAGACTTGCCGATGTCGTCGTGGCTGCTCCCGTTGGCCAGATCGATCACCTCAGCGCGCAAAAGCTGCAGGAAGCGCTCAAGCCGGTTCTGGACGAAGCCGCCGCCGCGAGGACGTCGCTCGTGCTGGACTTCGCCGGAGTCGAATACATCAGCAGCATGGGTTTGCGAGTCCTGATGGTGGCAGCCAAGCAGATGCGTTCACACGGCGCGCGCATCGCGGTGGCCGCCCTGCAGCCGATCGTCGATGAGATCTTCGACATCGCGCGCTTCAGGCACGTGCTTGAAGTGTTCCCCACCGTGCGCGCCGCGCTCAAGGAGGTCTCGGAGCCTGCGCTGGCGGCCTACGACGGTGCCGCCAAATGAAGTGCATCCGCTTCTGGGGCACGCGGGGATCGCTGCCGGTCGCGCTCACGGCGGAGGTAGTCCGCAAGAAAGTGATCGCCGCGCTGCGCGGCGCGTCCGGCCGCAGCTTCGCTTCGGACGCCGAGATCGAAGCCTATGTCGATACCCTGGGCATGGCCGTGGCGGGCACCTACGGCGGCCACAGTCCTTGCGTCGAGATCGAGACCGGCGGCAGCGAGTACGTGCTTTGCGATCTCGGCACCGGCGTACGGCCCTTCGCCCAGAGGGCGATGAAGCGCCATAGGCCGGCCTCGCCGCAGGTCTATCACATCTTCATGTCGCACGTGCACTGGGACCACATCATGGGGTTCCCGTTCTTCACACCGGCGTACATCAAGGGCAACCGCATCCGCATCTACGGCGCGCACGCGGTGCTTGAGGAAGCCTTTCGTCGGCAGCAGGCGGCACCGTCGTTCCCGGTCGACTTCTCCGCCCTCGGCGCAAGCATCGAGTTCGTTCATCTCGAGCCCGGGCGATCCCACGGCGTCGCCGGACTGAACGTGAACCTCATGCTCCAGGAGCACTCGGGAGATTCGTACGGCTATCGCTTCAGTTCCGAGGGCAAGACGGTGATCTACACCACCGACTCCGAGCACAAGCTCGCCGATCTCGCCGAAACGAAGAGGTTCGTAGACTTCTTCAGTGACGCCGACCTGGTCATCTTCGACGCCATGTATTCGCTGACCGATACCATCTCGATCCGCGCCGACTGGGGACACTCGAGCAACATCGTCGGGGTGGAGCTCTGCCACATGGCTGGCGCGCGCCACCTCTGCCTGTTCCATCACGAGCCGGTAAGCAGTGACGAGACGATCGCCCGACTGTTGACGGAGACGCGGCGCTACGAGGAGATTTCACGCAAGGGGAATCCACTGCTGGTGACGGCCGCCTACGACGGGATGGAAATCCGCTTGTGAGCGTCGCGACGGCCGAGGGAGCGACCAAGCCATCCTACGGCCGGACCACTGCGGTCGGCGTCGCGCTGCTCGCCGTATTGGCTGCGCTCATCTGGTTCGAGTCGCGCTGGAATCTTCGGCTGCAGGCGGCGTGGTTCGACACCTATCAGCTTCTCAAGCCGCGCGAGGTCGTATCGACGCCGGTCACGGTGATCGAGATCGACGAAAGGAGCCTCGGCCGGCTCGGCCAGTGGCCCTGGCCGCGCACCCTGCTGGCCGAGCTCGTGCGCGATGTCGAGCGGGAGCAGCCTGCTGCGATCGGGATCGACATCCTCATGCCCGAGCCGGACCGGCTTTCGCCGGAACGCTTGCTCGCCCGCGCGAGGCGGGAGGACCCAGTGCTCGCACGCCATCTCGACGCGCTGCCCTCCAGCGATAGCGAGCTTGGGCGCGCGATCGCGGCGGGACCTGTCGTTCTAGGGATTGCAGGCATTTCGGACCGGACCGAGAAGGAGCCGCTCGGCCCGCCGTTCGTGGTCGTCGACCGAGCGAGGTACGGCTTTCCGACGACGAGCGCCCCTGCGAGCCTTCCTCGGCATGCCGGCGCGCTGGCGAATATCGACGAGCTCGATCGAGTAGCCACCGGCCACGGTGTGATCTCGGCCGGTCCCTCGGACGACGTCATCCGGCGGGTTCCGCTGGCGTTTCTCATCAACGAGCGCCCGGTGCCCTCGCTGGCGCTGGAGATGCTGCGGGTCGCGCTACGGGCGCCCGAGGTGCGCCTCCTGGCGAGCGGGCCTTCGGTGGAGAAGATCGCTATCGGCGATTTCGTGGCCGACACCGAATCCGACGGAGAGCTGCGCGTGTACTACTCCAAACGCGATTCCCGTCGCTATGTCTCGGCCATCGATGTCCTCGACCGCAAGGTCGATCCGCTGCGCTTGCGGCAGAAGCTGGTTCTGATCGGCACGACCGGCCTAGCGGTGGTCGACTATCAGAACACGCCGCTGGGCGAGCGCATGCCCGGCAGCGAAGTCCATGCGCAGGTGCTGGAGAATCTCTTCGATCAAACCTGGCTGCGCCGGCCATCGTGGGCTCCTGCGCTCGAGCTCTCGGTGTTCGTGCTGCTCGGAGCCTCGCTCATTTGGGCGACACCGCGATGGAAGCCCGTCAACGCGGCGCTGCTGGCGCTCGGCTGCATCGCGCTTCCCGTCGCCCTGGGCATCGCCGCGTTCCTCACCCAGCGGCTGGTGTTCGATGCTGCGGCGCCTTCCGTCGGACTGCTGATCCTGTTCAGCGTGCTGCTTGTCCTCACGCTCGCCGAGGCTGCCCGCCAGCGCCGAAGGCTCGAGCGCGTCGTCCAGGCGCAGCGCGAGCAGGCGGCCTACATCTCCGGCGAGCTCGAGGCTGCCAAGCGCATCCAGTTGGGCTTCCTGCCTCGTGCCGACCTTCTGCGCGACGATCACCGCGTCGAGCTGGCGGTCTCCATGTCACCGGCGCGCGAGGTCGGTGGCGACCTCTACGATTTCTTCATGCTCGATGAGGATCGGCTGTTTTTCCTTGTCGGCGACGTCGCCGGCAAGGGATTGTCTGCGAGCATGTTCATGGCGGTGAGCAAGGCCCTCTACAAGAGCGCGACCCTGCGCAGCCTGAAGGCGACGGTGAGCGAGCTCATGCGCATCGCCAACGCCGAAGTCTCGCGCGACAACCCGGAGATGTTTTTCGTGACGGCCTTCGCCGGCGTGCTCGACCTCGAGTCCGGAGAGCTTGCGTACTGCAACGCGGGACACGAAAACCCTTATCTGCTGAGCGCGGACGGGTCAGGCGTCGTGCAGCTTGCCGACGCCGCCGGTCCTCCTCTTTGCACCGTCGAAGGCTTCGCCTATGGCGACGGCCACCGGTCGCTGCGTCGCGGGGAGCTGCTTTGTATCGTGACCGACGGCGTCGTGGACGCGCAGAATGGCCGTGCAGAGCGTTACGGCAGCGCGGGGCTGCGAGCCGTCTTCGCGCGCCTGCAGGGAACGCAGAGAACGGCAAGCAACCTGGTCGATTCGCTATGCAAGGACGTGCACGCGTTCACCGCCGGCAGCGAGCCAGCCGACGATGTCACGGTGCTTGCGCTGCGATGGACCGGGCCCGCGGCGGTCAGCTGACCGCACGCGGTACAGCGGTCAGCTCGGCAGCGGCCGAGAGTTGTCGGATACGCAGCTCCTGCTGCGGGAACGGAATCTCGATCCCCGCGTTGCCGAGCGTCTTGAGGATGGCCATGCGTAGACTGTTCTGCGCTTCCAGTCCGATGTCGACGCTCTCCACCCAGGCGTAAAGGCGGAAGTCGAGCGAGCTCTGGCCGAACCCGGTGAACAGCGCCCGGGGCGCCGGCTTCTTCTGCACCTCCGGTACGCTCGTGGCCGCGGCCTCGAGCAGTCGCAGCACCTTCGCTGGATCGCTGCCGTAAGCCACACCGACGTCGATCTCGTAACGGCGCGCGCGGTCGGAAAGCGTCCAGTTTGTCACCTGCTTGCCCGCGAGATCGGAGTTGGGGACGATCACTTCGGCGCCCTGGAAGGTCCGGATGGTCGAGGAGCGGACGCCGATGCGCTTGACCTCGCCGACGACGCCGCCGACATCGATCTGGTCGCCCACGTTGATCGGGCGCTCGAGCATCAGGATCAAACCCGAGGCGAAGTTGTTGACGACGTTCTGCAGACCAAAGCCGACACCTACGCCCACTGCGCCGGCGAGCAGCGTCACTTTGGTCAAGTCGATGCCGAGCGCGGCCATTGCCAGCACGAAGCCGATTACGACCAGCACGTAGCCGACGATCGTCGATATGGCAACCGGTACTCCGGTCCGCAGGCGGAACCTCGGCAAGAGCTCGTAGTGCAGCACGAAGCGCACGAGCTTGGTCACGACCCACGTCAGCACGATCACGACCACCGCGGCAAGTATCGCCTTGAGCGTGATCGTCACGTCACCCACTGTCACGCTCGTGTTCGCAATGAAGGTGCCAATTCGAAGCACATCGTCGAGGGCTGAGTAGGAAAGAGCAAACGTCACCACCCCGCCTGCAGACGCCGCGATGACGACGATCCAATGCAAAGTGCGCAGGACCGTATCTGGTTGCTCCCGCAGGCTGCGCAGCGTCTGCGCTAGTGGTATGGCCACTAAACTCGCAAGGGCGCGATCGAGCGTCCAGGCCAGTGCGGAGAAAACGAGCACGTATCCTGGCGCGATCACGGCGAGAGCCACCAGCGCGAGCGCGAGCCCCACGTATCCTACGAAGCTCGCGACGACCGCCGCAGCGAGCATTGCCAGCTCGGCTTGAAAGAGGCGCCGCAGCGGCACCGCTCGCCAATGCGGGAAGAACGCCCGCAGTGCACCGCGGCGCCAGTCGACGACGAGAGCGGTTCCCAGCGGCACGACCTGCAGCACAAGCAGTCCCCAGTCGACCGCGGGACTCATCTCGGCGATCGCACGGAACTCATTGAGGAACAGCGCGAGAGCAAGAGTCCACACAGTCGGGGGAATCGTCCGTGCGAAACTCCGAGTGGCCACCACCGCCGTTGGCAGCGGAAACAGGAACCAGACGAGACGGTAGAAAACGAAAGGTACCGGCGACGGCGCAAACAGGTTGGTGAAGGCGATTGCCACGCTCAGCGCGCCACAAGCAGCGACGGCCACGGAGAGACCCGGCCGCGCGGACCGCTCGCGTGTCGCTGCAACCGACCGACGCAGGAGAAGGAAGGCGAACGTGACCAGCACAAGGAACAATGCGGCGATTCGCTCGCCGAACTGCCGCAAGTAGTCGAGGAGCTCGTAGCGCATGAGCTGAGTATCGGCGCGCAACTCCTCCAGAGGAAGCCCGATAGCCCCCGGATGCCAGATTGGCGCCCCCACGGAGGTGCGCAGCGCTGCCCACAAGCGCTCCCTGCGTTCGGCAACGTCACTGCGCAGCGAGTCGAGCTGCGACCGCTGCCGGACAGCGTGCTCGTACGCGACAAGGAGCTGGTCGCGTCGCGCGACCAGACGCTCCCGCAGCGCGGCGAGCCCAGGACCCATCGCGTCGATACTGCGCTGAACATCTGCTGGCGCTCCATTCTCTCGTGCGAGCGTCGAGCGCTGCGGCCAGAGCGCTATCTCACGATCGAGGCGGTCCAGATCGGCGACCACCCGTTGCGCCAGGTGGCCCAGTGCGGTTGCGGCGTCGCCAACCGTGCGAATGCGCTCGCGAAGTGGCACATCGATGGCGCGAAGCTCCATGTAACGCACGCGCGTCACCGCATCGCGCTCCTCTACGAAGGTCTGGAGCTGTGGAGCGAGCGGCGACGCCTCCAGTGGTGCAGTCAGTGCGGTCAATTCGGCCGTGTCCCGTAGCGTCGCGGCGATTTCCCGCTGCAGGGCGTCGGCGTGCGCAAGCTCTCCGACGATGTCGTACAGCGTGGGGGCAGCAGGCGCGGCAGAGGCGTGGGGAGTGGCCGGCTCTGGCGCAGCGGCAGGCTCGGCTGCGAATAGCGGTGTCGACAGAAGGCCGATTGAGAGAACGACCAGAGGCAACGGCCCGGATTTCGAAGTGACTCGCATGCTCAGTTCGTTCACGAACGGACGCAACCTGCCTCGATCAAATGTGAGCCGCGGGGTCAGCGCACGATGATCTCGACCCGTCGATTGCGCGGCTCGGCGACACCGTCGGCCGTTGGGACGGCCAGTTCGCGCTTGCCCCTAGAAATCGCGCGGATGTCAGTCTCCGCGATGCCGAAATTTATCAGAACGGCGCGAACCGCATCGGCCCGCCGCTGCCCGAGCGCGTCGTTGTATTGATCGTTTCCGACGGTGTCCGTGTGGCCCACGACCAGCACATCCGGCACAGGGTGTTGCTTGATCTGGGAGAGGACCTGCTCCAAGAGAATCTTGGACTCGTCCGTGAATTCGTCTTTGCCTTCGACAAAGTACAGCGTGTAAGGTATTGGACGTGGAGGCTGCGCGGCGAGGGCGGATCCGAATTGCGACTGCACTTCCTGCGCGCTCGAGGTATAAGGTCGCGGTCCGAACGCAGTGGCCTTGGCGGCGGCGTAAGGCTGATCGAGCACGACTTCCTTGTCCCCCTGCTTGACCGTGAGCGCCGCGGGCTTGCCATCCTTCTCCGGCAGCAGGACGACCGTCCCGCTACTTGCGCAAGCAGCCAGAATGCCGCACGCCATCACCAGCGCGCCGCGACGGCCAGCGTGCGAAGCGGCCTCAATCACCGGCGCTTACCGCGAATTCGGTGCCGCGCACGCCAAGGACGGCCGTAGGCGTGCGGACCGTCATCGCGTCCGGTGACTGCTTTGCGATGCGGCCGGAGATGACCGCGAGCGTCCCCTTGTTCAGCGATGCGTCGAAACGCCCCTTGCCGGTCGTCGGATCGAAGGCGTAGCGGTCAAGCGACAATACGCTGTTGGGGCCGGCCGACAACAACGAATCGTCGTCCATGGTGATGCCCACCGACCCGTCAGCGCCCGTCCTGACGATATCGGAGGTTTGCACCCGGACGCCGGCGCCGCCAGGGAGCGTCTTGCCTTCGCGCTCGATCGTGACCTGGCCCCTGGCAGTCTTGATCTGCCCGATTTCCGCCGCGCCTACCAGCGTTGCGATGCATAGCAGAGCGACGGCGAGTGAACCGCGACCAACATGCCCGCGTGGAATCGACATCTGCCTCCTCCCGGAATCCCGGCCGACGACACAGTAGAATGCGCAAATCGGACGAACGCGACGCGTCCTGGAATGCACCGACGCTGCACTAGTTTACACGTTGCCATTCATGTCAGCCAGCGAACAAGCCTCTTTTCCGGCCCGGTTGACCGCGCTGCACGATACGGCGGTCTTTGCGCACGCCTTTTGTGAACGCAACGGCGTGGATCACGACGCGGCGCTGCGGCTGACGTTCGTCCTCGAGGAGCTGTTCACCAACACGGTCAAGCACGGGTATGGCCGCGAGAACGACTCGCCGGTTCGCATCCGGCTCACCATGAGTGAAGAATGCGTCAGCGTGCTTTACGAGGATTCGGCGCCGCGCTACGACCCCGTCGCTCGACTGTCCGTCGCGCCGGCGGGCCTCGCCGCGTCGGCGGAGACCAGACCGGTGGGCGGGCTCGGCGTCTACCTGCTCGGCCAGCTCGTCGCAGGTGCTCGCTATGCCTACGAGGACAGTTGCAACCGGCTCTGGTTCACCATGCCGCGAGAAGCTTGAGGGCCGTAGAAGACTGGATTTGATCCGACGGGGCAATGTCCCATTTGCTAGGGGTAGCGGCTGTCGAGGGAACTTCCTCTATCGAATGTTACCCAGCGGCGCTGCGCAGGGTAACATCTCGGTTGCGCGAGCCCCAATGGGCTTTGCCAAGACCCTTCCTACACAGGAGACCCCACATGACCCACATCAAGCAATCTATGTTGGCAGCCGCGACCTTCGCAACTGGTGCATTTTTTTACGGCGTCGCGTTTAGCGCCGACGTCAAAGTCGTGCTCTCCGGCGCTAACGAGGTTCCGCCAGTCACAACGTCAGCCACTGGCGAGGGCACCATCTCCGTCGCCGATGACGGGAGCGTATCCGGCAGCGTTACGACCAAGGGTGTCCCGGGAACGGCCGCGCACATCCATATTGGGGCCGCCGGCAAGAACGGGCCAGTGGTCGTGCCATTCACCAAGGACGGAGACACCTACAAGGCACCGGCGGGCGCCAAGCTCACGGCAGAGCAGATGACTGCGTTTAAGGCCGGCGAGCTCTACTTCAATGTGCACAGTGCCGCGAATCCGGGCGGCGAAATCCGCGGCCAGCTGAAGTAGCAGAGCCACAAACCAGGCGCAGCAAATGAGGCTACGAATGTAGAGCTATACGTGCGCGGCGGGGACGGGGGAGTCACACCGAGCTCCGCCGTGCGACGTAGCCTAGGACCGCAGATGCAGCGCATTACGATGTCTATCGAGGACGGCTTGGCTCGCGAGTTCGATTTGCTCAGAAAGCGTCGCGGGTACACTAACCGGTCTGAGGCCATGCGCGACTTATTGCGACGAGAGGTCGAGGCGCATCGTTCACACGAACAAGGGTACTGCGTAGCGACACTCTCGTACGTTTACAATCACCATGCGCGCAACCTGGCTGAGCGGTTAGCCGATGCGCAACACGCGCACCACGACCTGGTGACCGCGACCATGCACGTGCATCTTGACCACGCGCACTGTCTTGAAACCGTCGTGCTGAAGGGGCTGACCGCATCCGTTCGAGCCTTTGCTGATTCGCTTCTGGCAGAGCGCGGTGTGCATCATGGGTACCTCAACGTCGTAACCGTGGAAACCAGCGACGAGCACAAGGATGGGGCGGTGCACCATCACCGCGGGCGCCTGCACCTGATTCCTCGGTCCTGACCGATATACCTCCAGGGTGCTTGTTGGCGCGGAGTAGGAAGACACGTCAGAATCGTCATACCGCAGGCGCTGCCTTCGCTCGGCGTGGCGTGGCCCGATGGCCGCCGAATCGGAAGCGGCGGCCTGTGCGTACAGCTTCTACGTACGGACCCTGGAGCTCAGACGGTAAGTCTCGCAATGCAATCGTTCCTTCCGATGCGCGCTGCAATGACTTTGATGTTAACGGCGCTCGCCACCTCAACGACTGCTCAAGAAGTGCAAGAGCTCGAATCGGTCGTCGTCACCGGTCACTATGAAATTGGTTCGACCGATGCGGCTAGCGCCGGGGTAATCACGCCGCAATTGATCGACGATCGAGCGTTACTGCGCCCTGGCGAAGTGCTCGAGTACATCCCCGGAATGATCGTCACCCAGCACAGCGGAGCAGGGAAGGCGAACCAGTACTTCCTGCGTGGCTTCAACCTCGACCATGGGACCGATTTCGACACCTATCTCGCAGGGATGCCGGTCAATCTGCGCACCCACGCCCACGGCCAGGGCTACACCGATCTCAATTTCATGATCCCGGAACTCGTCTCGCGGATCGACTACTTCAAGGGACCCTACTACGCGAGCGAAGGCGATTTCGCGACGGCGGGAGGGGCCAACATCCACTACTTCAACACCACCAAGAACAATCTCGTTGAGCTGACGGGGGGGAGCTATGAATATGGCCGTGCATTGCTCATCGGTACCGCTTCCACCGGACCAGGCCAACTCCTCTACGCCTTCGAGGCCTACCACGACAACGGACCGTGGGATGTGCCGGAGAACTACCGGAAGTACAATGGTGTGCTGCGATACACAATGCCGGTTGGCAACGGCCAACTAGCCGTGACGGCGATGGGCTACGATGGCAAGTGGACGGCGACCGACCAGATTCCGCTGCGCGCCGTTGATGAGGGACTGATCGACCGCTTCGGCTCGCTCGATCCAAGCGACGGTGGCCAGAGCTATCGCTACAGCTTGTCGGTGGATTATTCACGCAGGCTTGCCGGTGGAACGCTGCAGACGACGGCGTACGGCATCGGCTACTACCTGAGCCTCTTCTCCAACTTCACTTTTTACCTCAACAACCCCATCGACGGCGACCAGATCAACCAGTACGACAACCGAAAGATCTACGGATGGAACGGGAGCTGGACAAGATCCGACGCTGTCTTCGGGTACTCGATGCAGAACACCATCGGCTGGGACATCCGCCAGGATCGGATCAACCCGGTCGGCCTCTACAATACGGCGCAGCGGCAGAGGCTCGACACGGTGAGACAAGACAACGTCCGCGAGACGAGCTACGGGGTGTACTTCGAGAACCAGACGCAATGGGCCGATTGGATGCGGAGCGTAGTCGGGGTGCGGGGCGAGGAGTATCACTTCGAGGTCGCCAGCAACATCCCCGAGAACTCCGGCGGCACCACGGCAGGGATCGGATTGCCCAAGCTCTCGCTCGTCTTCGGGCCGTGGGCCAAGACCGAGCTCTTCCTGAATGCGGGCGAGGGTCTGCACAGCAATGACGCACGCGGCGTGGTCGCCACGGTTGATCCCCAGACTCTCGAACCCGTCTCACCAGCGACGCCTTTGGTTCGGGCCAAGGGTGCCGAGATTGGCCTGCGCAGCGAATACGTACCCCATCTTCAATCTTCAATCGCGTTCTGGTACCTGCACTTGGATTCAGAGCTGGTATTCGGCGGAGACACTGGGACCACCGAGGCCAGCTTCCCATCGAAGCGCATCGGCGTCGAATGGTCGAACCACTACACTCCGGTTCCCTGGTTGCTGCTCGATCTCGATCTCGCCTGGACGAAAGCGCGATTCACCGGCAACAATCCGGACGGGAACTACATTCCCGAAGCGCTGCAGGCCACCGCGCAAGCGGGGATCACCGTCCAGAACCTGGGTCCATGGACCGCCAGCATCTTCGGGCGCTACTTCGGTCCGCGCTACCTGACCCAGGACGGCAGCATCCAGTCGAATTCAACAACCGTGTTCAACCTGCAGGCGACGTATCAGCTCAACCCGGGTGCGCGCATCCGCTTCGACGTGTTCAACCTGTTCAATGCCAAGACCAACGACATCGCCTATTACTACACCTCGCGATTACCGGGCGAACCGGCGGAGGGCGTGAACGACATTCACTTTCATCCGATGGAAAGCCGTTCGTTCCGTCTCGGGTTACTCTGCAATTTTTGAGGAGTGATGCGGCTGGAGCGCGTCCGGTAAAAAATCGTTCGCTGAAGGCCTTGTTTCCCGGGTTGAGATAGACCGCCATGGGTCGGCAGGGTAAGCAGAGCGCAGCCGGCGAATTGCCGGTGTTGTGGGTGCAGCGAACAGTGTCCGTCACCTCAAGTCGCTACTTCCATCCTTGAGCGGCCGCGAGGGCACGCAACACCGCCCAACAGCATCCGTCGCGCGTCATCTCGCATGCGCTTTGGAGCTTTCGAGCGCTTGCCGCGCGGCCGACGTTCCCGCAATGCGTCCGAACACCGCGCCTGAGGTCAAACCCGTGCCGCCCGGATAGTTGAAGTAGAACAGACCGCCGACCAGCTCTCCCGCAGCGTACAGCCTGGCGACGGGTTCGCCGTCGACGCTCTGCACGCGACCGCCCGTGTCGATGCGCAACCCGCCGAAGGTGAAAGTGATGCCGCAGGTCACCGCGTACGCATCGAAGGGCGGCGCATCGAGGGTGTTGGCCCAGTTCGACTTGTCGACCGCCAGGCCTTGGGTGCAGCGGCCGTCGCGCACGGTGGGGTCGAAGGCGATGTCTTTGCGCACCGCTGCGTTAAAGGCTGCAATTTCGCGCAGAAGCGCGGGGCCGTCGACGTCGTCGAGCTTTGCCGCCAGCGCTTCGAGCGTGTCGGCGCGGACCTTGGTAACCTGCTTGATGCGGTATTCGTCGCGCAGGAGGTGGGCGACCTTGGAATCGAATATCTGCCATGCGAATTGCTGTGGCTGCGCGAGGATCACGCGCCCGTACTTGGCGTAGGTGTAGTTTCTGAAGTCCGCGCCCTCGTCGACGAAGCGCTTGCCCGCCGCGTTGACCATGATGCCGAAGGGATAGCTGTGCTTCTGGTAGCCGTCGCCCACCGCCAGGTCGCCGAACTCGGGGGCGTTGCGGTCCCAGCCCACGGCGTGGCAACCCGACCAGTTGCCGTACGGTGACGCCCCGATCTCCAGCGCCATCGCAATGCCTCCACCCGTGTTGAAGCGGGTGCCTCGTACCTTGGCCAGGTCCCATCCCGGCCCAAGATAGCGAGCCCGCCATTCGGCGTTCGCCTCGAAGCCGCCCGAAGCGAGAACGACCGCGGCTGCAGTCACGTCGATGGCGCTTCGCTCGCGCCGCACCACCACGCCGTGAACCCCGGTATCGTCGGCGATCAGCCGGAGTGCCCGCGCTCCGTACCAGATCTCGATGCGTTCGCGCCCGATGGCTTGCATCAGCAGGTCGATCAGTCCCGGTCCTCCGCCCCAGGCTTCCACGGTCAGGCCGCCCCAGAATCGCATGCGATCGCCCACCTTGAACGCCTGCCGGCCATACATGGGAGCGAAGCGCACGCCCTTGCTCTTCATCCAGCGCAACGTGTCGAAACTTCGCCTGACCAGCAGCTCGACCAGGTCGGGATCGCTGCGGTACTCGGTAATCCGGCCCATGTCGTCGAGGAAGTCGCTCTCGGTGTAGGCGCCGAAATCGGTGCGAGCGATGTCGGCGTCGGTGAGATCCGGAATCAACTCGCGCAGATCGTCGATGCCGCGGTAGACCACCCGCATGGCGCCCGCGGTGAACCGGGAGTTGCCGCCACGCTCGGTCTCGGGAGCGGCTTCCAGCACCAGCACCCTGGCGCCGCCCTCGCGCGCGGCGAGCGCTGCGCACAAGCCGGCGTTGCCCGCGCCGACTACGACGACATCGAACGATTTCTGGTTCACCTTAGGGCAATCCGCGGCCAATGCTGCTCAACTGCCCGGCCGCCGCCATCTGCAGCGTCATCGCCTGCACCGAAGACTTGACGGCCGGAAGCGCGATGCGGTCCTTGTCGCTGAAGTCCTTGAGCGATTTCACGTCCGGGTTGCGCGTGTTCAGATACAGCGGCATCGAGTCGAGCGCGCCCGGGGACTTGACCTGCCCGTTGAGCTTATCCCACATGGTGAGAAACCATGGGACGCCGCTCGAAGCGAAGTCGAGCCTTCCGGCGATCATCGCCCCCTGCATCAGGCCCGAGCCGCCGAAGGTCTGCCAGGTGACGCTCAAGTCCTTGACGCCAAGCGCGGCGGCGTGCTTCTCGATCAGCTTGTTGCGCTCCATGATCATGTACGGCAGGTAACCGATCCCGTACTCCTTGGCAACCGTGATGCTGGTCGGCTCGGCGAGTGCCGAGATCGACCTCAGGACCGACGCGGCGACGATCACGCCGAGCGCGAGACGCGCTCCGGAAGCAAACGGTCGATTGGAGTTCATCGGGCCCTCGTGAGTTCGGTCAATCGGCTCTGGCGCCGGAATTCTTGACCACTTTCGCCCACTTGATGGTCTCGGCGCGCATGTACGCTGCGAATTCTTCGGGCGTGCTGGCGACCGGGTCCGCGCCCTGCTGCACGAGCTTATCGCGGATTTCGGGGATCATCAGGATGCGCACGACCTCTGCCTGGAGCTTCGCCGCGATGTCGCGCGGCAGCTCGGCGGGCCCGAGCAGGCCGAACCAGGACGACGCCTCGAACTCCGGAAAGCCCGATTCGGCGACGGTCGGTATTTCCGGTGCGGCGGCCGACCGCTGCTTGCTCGTGACCGCGAGCGCTCGCAAGCGTCCGGCGCGGACGAACTCGATCACCGACGGGATGGTCGCGAACATGAAATGCACCTGATCGCCGGCGAGCAGGTCGTTGAGCGCGACCGCACCCTTGTAAGGCACATGGGTGATTTCGACGCCGGCCATGCTTTTCAGAAGCTCTCCGGAAAGGTGCGCCGAGGTGCCGGTCCCCGTCGAAGCGAAAAAATACTTCCCGGGGTTCGCTTTCAGAAGCGCCACGAATTCAGCGAACGAATTCACGGGCATTGCGGCCGGGTTCACCACCAGCATATTGGGCACGTGCACCACCAGGCAGATCGGCGTGAAGTCCTTCAGATTGTCGTAGGGCATCTTCGCGTACAGCGAGGCGTTGATCGCCAGCGGGCCCACCGATCCCATGAGCAGCGTGTAGCCGTCCGGCTTCGCCCTGGCAACCATCGCCGCGCCGATGTTGCCTCCGGCGCCCGGCCTGTTGTCGATCACGACCGGTTGACCCCAGGTCTTGCGCATCTCCTCCGCCATGAGACGTGCCACGATGTCCGTGCTGCCACCTGCCGAGAAGCCCACCACGATGGTGATCGGCCGGCTGGGGTAGGCGCCCTGGGCAAACGCAGGGCACGCCGCCATGGCCAGCGCGACGAACACGCACGCCCGGCGCAGGAGTCCGAAAGGGTCGCTAGTTGCCATTCCGAGGAGCTTGACGACGAGGAATCGGCTGTTCAGAAGGCGTCGACTGCGGGAAAAGCAGATCCCTCGGCTCGCTCGGGATGACACTCTCTCATGTCAGTCGCGGTAGGAAGGATCGATCTTGTCGAGCTTCTTCAGAAGCGCCGGCCACTCCAGCACTCCGAAGCGGCGACGCACGCCGGGTTGGTAGAGCCGCCACGACTCGTTGACCACTGCCTCGGGCGGCAGCTTGAGCTTGACGTTGCACGAGAGCGCCGCGACCTGCACCTGGCATGCACGCTCGAGCCGGAACATGCTGTTGAAGGCTTCGGCGATGCTCGCTCCGACGGTCAGCAAGCCGTGGTTACGTAGGATCATGCCTTCGTGATCGCCCAAATCGCGCACCAGCCGTTCCTGCTCGTCCAGCCTGAGCGCGACGCCTTCGTATTCGTGATACGCGATCTTGGCGAAGCGCATCGACGTCTGCGCGATCGGCAGAAGACCGCACTCCATCGCGGAGACAGCCATGCCGGCGATGGTGTGGGTGTGGATCACGCAGTCGACCTCGTGCCTCGCCGCGTGGATGCAGCTGTGCACGACGTAGCCCGCCTTGTTGATGTCGTACTCGGTCGGGTTGAACAAGATGTTGCCGGCGAGATCGAGCTTGATGAAGCACGAGGCGTGCATCTGCTCGTAGAGCATCCCGTGCGGGTTGATCAGGAAGGCGTTGCTCTCGCCGGGGACGCGCGTGCTGACGTGGTTGGCCGACAGCTCCGACATCCCGTAGAGGTCGAGCAGGCGGTAGCACGCGGCGAGGTCGACGCGCTTCGCCCACTCGGCGTCGCTGACCTGCTCGCGGACGGAGTTGCGCTTGCTCGCCGACCTAGTTGCCATTGCGTTCCTCTTTCCGATGTAGCTTACCGGCCCGGCGGAGCGACGGCGGCGCCGTCGATGCCGTGCCGCGCGAGTGCATTGGCGACAAACCCCGAAGCCTTCATATCCTCGACGAACTCCGCCAGATAGGCCGCGCCCGCGGCTCGGCCCTTGGGCGTGGCCATCGCCTGGTTGATGACCATGAACCGGCCCGGGAGGAGGCGCAGGCCTTGAACGCGTCCGGCATCGGTCTCGAGCTGCTGCTTGACGCCCGCCGCCACTTCGCAGCTCTGCGCGAGCATTACTTGCACGACCTGGCCGGAAGTCGGAGCGCGAACGATCTGTGCTCGCTTGAGCTCGCGCGTGAGATAGAGGTCGTATGCGCTGCCTGAGCCGACCACGACGCGCACCCCATCCCGATCGACGTCGGCGTTGGTGATGATCGACGACGCGCTCGGCACAAGGTACGCGCCCTCGATCAGCACGTAGGGGGCGCTATAGTCCATGTCGACCGCTCGCGCGGGATCGATCGCGACGAATGCAATGTCCCAATCGCCCGTCCTGGCCGCTTCCACGACCTTGCCGGCCGCATTGAACGTCACCATTTCCAGCGGCACGCCGAGGCGGCGAGCCAGCTCGCGCGCAAGGTCGACCGACACCCCGCGCGCTTCGCCTGTCGAAGGGTCCTTGCTGGCGAGGACCGGGTTGCCGAAGTTGATCGCCGCGCGCAGCTTGCCCGTGGGCGCGAGCTCGGTGACCGCGGCGGGCGGCGTCATGGGCGCAGCGGAGACGGCAGCGAGCGTCGCCGCCAGGATGGGCACGATGGCAATGCGCGGCATAGTCCGATCAACCACCTCACGGCATTCGCGTCGTCCGCGCTTGGACGGGCTCGCGCGGCCGCCGCTTGAGCGTCACCCACAGGTTCCGCGGCATCATGGTAAACGAGAACACCTCTTGGGTTGGGGGCGTGTTCGGGGCGCGCAGCACGGAAAAATTCCGGCAGAGCATCGCGGCGACCATCTTGATCTCGAGCATGGCGAGGTGGCGTCCCGGACAGAAGCGCGGGCCGGCGCCGAATGGCAGAAAGGCCTTGGAGTTGTGCGCGCCGTCGCCGTGATCGGCGCCGTTAAGCCAGCGCTCGGGGCGGAACCGTTTGGCGTCGGCAAAGTTCTCGGCAGCGGCCGCGACGTGTGCCGTCAGAAGATAAACCGCCGTTTCCTTGGGAACGCGCACATCGCCGATCACGGTGTCCTCGTTGGGCTCGAGCGCGATGAATGGCGCCACGGGCAGCAGGCGCATCGCCTCGTGCGCCACAGCCTCGATGTAGCGTAGCTCCTCGGTCACGCCAAAGTCCGCCGGTCGATCGCTGGCGCCCACCACGCGATCGGCTTCGGCCTGCATCTTCGATTGCACATCGGGATGCTCGAGCATCAAGTGCATCATCCAGGCCAGCGTGTTCGCGGTCGTGTCCTCGCCGGCGAGGAGCATGGTCAGCGTATTGCCGGCGATCTCGGCATCGGTAAACGACGCCGCGTCGTCGCTCTGCGCCATCACCATGGCGTCGAGAAGGTTGCCGGGGCTCGCGGTAGGTCCGTTCGCAGCGACGCGATTCCTCGCCGCAGCCACCAGCGCGTTGACCAGCTTGAGGACCTCGACCATCGCCGCGTCGAGCCTTCGATCCGCCGGGAGCTTGAACCAGTGCCAATAGGGAAAGGGCGCGAGAATGCGCCGCGCCAGCGCCGGGAAGACCTTATCGAGATGCCGCTGGATAATCTCGCCTTCCTGCTCCAGGGTGTTGAGATCGTTGCCGAACGCAAGGCCGCTGGTAACGTCGACGGTGAAGCGCATCAGGTCGCGCTGCGCATCGACAGGCTCGCCACTCGCCGCTGCCCGATTCCAGCGTCGCTGCAATCGTGCGGTGACCTGATCGAGGTGTCCGAAGAACTCGCGCAGGTGCGCCGTGTTCAGCGCGTGCATCGCCAGCTTGCGCTGGCGCCGCCAGTCGAGGCCCTCGGCCGTGAAGACGCCATCGATGCCGAGCTCGAGCATCGCATCCTGCAGCGCCTTCCTGCGCCGGAAGCCGCCGGGACGGTCGCGGAGCAGCTCGTTGATGAGATTCGCGTCGGCGACGGCAAGGACGTTGCGCCAGGCAACGCGGAAGTGATAGAGCGGGCCGAAGCAATCTGCCCATTCACAGAGGATAGTGTGGGCGCGGGCGATGTCGAGCTGCAGCAAGCTTCCCAGCAGCGGGAGCCCGCTAGGGCCGGGGAGGTCTCTTAACGCGCGCACGAGCCGCGTCGTCGCTTCAGCGACCGCGCCGCGGACGCGACACGGGCGTGCAAAGCCTTCCGCTGCAGCCAGAGAAGGCCTTGCCCCCGTCGGTTCTCATCGGCGAAGTCACTTGCCCTTGGACGGAGCCGCGAGGGCGACGTCGCAGCCAAGATCCCTGGCGCTATTCTCGAATACCTTGTGAGCCACGTTGTTCTTGTCAGGCTCGACAAGGACTGCCCCCGAGGTGACGACCGCCTGGCGACCGCTGACCTTGAACCCCGGCTCCTTGTAGTCGATCTCCATGCATACGGCCGTTTTGTCGCCGTTGAAGCTGCTCTTGCGCACTTCCATGGACGAAGGGTCGCTCATCAGCATCCTCACGCGGGTGGCAGCAGCCTCCAGCGTGGCGGCGTCCTGGATTTCTCCCATTTCCTGCTTCGGCCACTCGCGTTCGTACTTGGAAAATGCCTCGCTCGCTTCGCGGCGGATGTCTTCTTCGCGAAGCTTGGCGCGCTCCTTGGAGGCAGATACTTCTTCCGAGAGCGCGCGCGCCTCGGCGATCCTTTCGCCTCGCAGCTTCTCCGCTACCTTGGCGTCGATCTCGGCCTGCTCGCGCTCCCTCTGCTCGGGCGACTTTTCGCAGCCCGCGCAGACAACGCTCAGACAAATGGCCAAACACAGCAGGACCGGACGCATGTACCCTCTTCGAGAAGCGTGCCCGTGGCCGGGCGCAGTCGCTGAATTGTCCCAATGCCACCGGGCGAAAGCAAGGAGCGGGGGTCGCGTCCGGGCGAGCGCTTGTCAGGGAAAGCGAAGGTCGACGATCGGTTCGAGCGCCAATTGCCGATCTTTCTGCGCGAGTGCACGCGGATGACCTGACTGTCCGCCGACAATCAGTCCCCACGACGACTTGCGCCGGGATTATCATTGGACCGCGAGATTTGACGACATGAAGTTCCTGCACCCGCAGATCCTCTGGCTGCTCTTGAGCGTGCCGTTGCTCGTGTGGGTGTACTGGCTCCTTCTGCGTCGTCGCAAGCGCCACGCCGTGAGGTATGCAAGCGTGGGAATCGTTAAGGAAGCCATGGGGCCGCGGCAGCGGTTCCGGCGCCACATTCCGCCGTTGCTCTTCCTGGTAGCGCTGGTGGCGATGGTGTTCGCGATGGCGAGCCCGACGGCGCTGATCACACTGCCTTCGTCGCAGCAGACCGTCATCCTTGCAATCGACGTGTCGCTCAGCATGGGCGCCCGCGACGTCGATCCCAACCGGTTGACTGCGGCGCAAATCGCGGCCAAGGCCTTCATCGAGGATCATCCACGGGACGTGCGCATCGGCCTCGTTTCGTTCGGGGCTACGGCTTCGCTGGTTCAGCCGCCTACCCAGAATCGGGAAGAGTTATTGGCGGCGATCGATCGCTTCCAGTTGCAACGCGGAACGGCCACGGGCAGTGCGCTCTATGTCGCGCTGCAGACGTTGTTTCCCGATGCCGGCATCGATCTCGAATCGCTGGTCTTCAATGGCGGGCTCAGCCGCGACGGGAGCCGCGGCAGATCGCTCGACTCGCCCAGGCCGGCGAAGAAGGATTTCAAGCCGGTCGCGCCGGGGTCGTACACGTCGGGCGTGATCATCCTGCTGAGCGACGGCCGGAGAACCACCGGACCCGATCCGCTCGACGCGGCAAGGCTCGCCGCCGACCACGGGGTGCGCGTCTACACGGTGGGCTTCGGGACGGCCGAGGGCGGTCAGATCGGATTCGAAGGCTGGTCGATCTACGTTCGCCTCGACGAGGAGACGCTGAAGTCGATTGCCGAGATCACGCAAGGCCAATATTTCTACGCCGGGACCGCTTCCGATCTGAGGAAGGTGTATCAGAACCTCAACGCGCGACTCGTCCTGGAAAAGAAGGACACCGAGATCAGCTTTCTGTTCACCGCGGTGGCTGCTGCGCTACTAGTCGCTGCCGCGGCGCTGTCGGTGCTCTGGTTCAATCGAGGGTAGGTCTTGGGTCGCTGTTCACACGGCGCGAAGGCGCGCAGGAACCGCATCGTCGCTGCGCTGGCCATGGCACTGGCACTGGCGGCGACGACAGCGGCCGCGCAGAAGCAGTACGATCCCGGTGCGTCGGACACCGAGATCAAGGTCGGCAACATCAGTACCTACAGCGGCTTCTTTTCGCAGTACGGCGCGGTGGCCCGGGCCGAGGCGGCCTATTTCAAGATGATCAACGATCGCGGCGGCATCAACGGCCGCAAGATCAACTTCATCAGCGTTGACAACGGCTCGGACGCTCGCAAATCGCTCGACTTGGCGCGTACCCTGGTCGAGCGCGATCAGGTGCTGTTGATCTTCAGTGCGCAGGGAGCCGGAACGAACCTTGCGATCCGCGACTACATGAACCAGAAGGGCGTGCCGCAGTTGTTCGCGTCTGCGACGTCGTCGAAGCTCAACGACCCTTCGAATTTTCCATGGACGATAGGCTATCAGGAGAGCGGACGCACCGAGGCGGCGATTTTCACCCAGTACGTGCTGCTCGTGAAGCCCGGCGCGAAAATCGCGGTGCTCTACGGCAACGACGAGACAGGCAGGGACTATCTTGCCGGCGTGTACGACGCCCTTGGCGACAAGGCATCGAGCACGATCGTGAAGGAGGTCGCCTACGACGGCGACGCGCAGAACATCGGGGCGCTGGTGGCGGCGCTGAAGGACTCCGGAGCCAACGTCTTCTTCAACATGGCTGCCGGGAGGTACGCCACCGAAGCGATTCGCGCGGCGTTCGACAGCGGCTGGCATCCGATGCAATTCATCGCCAACATGTCCCAGTCGACCGGAGCGTTCCTCGATCCCGCGGGGCTCCAGAAGTCGGCCGGCATCATCTCCAGCGCGCGCTCGAAGGGCTGGCTGAGCGCCCAAGCGCGGGACGACCCGCAGGTGCGCGACTTCCTCGACTGGATGAAGAGGTACAACGCCGGCGCGAATGTTAGCGACTCGGCCAACGTGTACGGATACGGCGCAGCGCAGGTACTGGTGGAAGTCCTAAAGCGATGCGGCGACAACCTCACGCGTGCCAACGTCCTGCGCCAGGCAACTTCACTCGACATGGAAGTCACGATGCTCTATCCCGGCATCCGGATCAGGACCAGCCCGACCGACTACCGCCCCATCAAGCAGCTCTATCTCATCAAGTTCGACGGCAGGGACTGGGTCAAGTTCAGCGACGTGCTCGAATGATTTGGTTGAGCGACTGAGGCGAGACCGACACGCGAACGCCGATCCGCACTGGCGGTGCAAGGACGTCGAGCAGATGAGCTTGCACGTCGCCCACACCCGGCCCATAATGACGTTGTCATGGGGCCCGTTCACCGCTTTACGGAGGCGCAATGCTCAACTTCAGCCGTCCCACCGATGCCAAAGACGCCAAGTCTCCCCTCAAGCCAGCGATCTACGACCCGCCCGCATCGACCCCCAGGTCCACGACGGGACCGGCCACACGCCCCGCGGCTCCAGCCGCGCCTGCGTCGCGCGACGCGGCACCGCCTCCCCTAGCGCCAGCGGAGGCGCCCAGGCAGACCATGGTCCAGGCTCCCGGCGCCGCTTCGCCGCCGGTGCTCACCGACACTCCGGGGAGCAAGCTCTACGTCGGGGTGAACATCAAGCTCAAGGGCGTTGAGATCTCCGACTGCGACGCCTTGGTCATCGAAGGGCAGGTCGAAGCCACGGTGCACAGCAAGCTGATGCAAGTCGCCGCTCCCGGCGCGCTCAAGGGCACTGCGCTCATCGACGTCGCCGAAATCCAAGGCGAATTCTCGGGCGAGCTCACCGCCCGCACGCGGTTAGTCGTTCATGGCACCGGCCGGGTTTCGGGCACCATCCGCTACGGCAAGCTGATCGTCGAGGAGGGCGGCGAGCTCACCGGCGACGTCAAACGACTGGATGCCGCCGGACAGCCCGGGGTCTATGCGACCGATTCACGCCACGTCGTCGGGCCCAACCAGGCCCCACGGTCGAGTTAGTGCCCTGTTCCGCAACTTCGCTTGATAGTTCGCGGCGAACTCGGCCGCCATGCTTTGTTGCTCGACCTCACCGGAGCACTCACTACGGTTGCGGCCTCGCGCCTCGCCTGACGGCCGACTTCATCCGCTCCTTTATCGTCGGAACTTACGGAACAGGACGCTAGAGCGATGAGCCGGCGTGCGCCGCGATGACCGAAGCGACGCACGCCGCCAGTTTCTTGGCGTAGGGAACATGCAGGAACTCGTTGGGGCCGTGCGCGTTGGAGTGCGGGCCGAGCACGCCGGTGATAAGGAACTGCGCGGCGGGGAAGTGTCTACCGAGCATGGCCATGAACGGAATCGTTCCTCCTTCGCCCATCGCCACGCACGGCTTGTCGTAGAAGAGTGACGAGGCGGCATCCAGCGCCCGCGTGAGCCAAGCCGCGCTGCGCGGAGCATCCCAGCCGGTCGCGCCTTCCTCGACCTCGAAACGCACCGTCGCGCCGCACGGCGGATCGTCTTCGAGCACGCGCTTGAGCACCCGGGTCGCCTGCTCGCCGTCCACCGTCGGCGGCAAGCGCAGCGAGAGCTTGAGCGATGTCTGCGGGCGCAGAACATTGCCGGCGCTCGCGATCGGCGTCAGGCCATCCGCACCGGTGATCGACAACGCCGGCCGCCAGGTCCGGTTGAGCAACGCTTCCGTGGGGTCGCTGACCATGGGTTGCGTCGAGCCGGCCCACGGATACTTGCGCGTGGTCAACTCGCCGAGGACCTCCGCAGCGTGGCAAGCCTGCGCCGCGCGCTCCAGCGGGATTGGCGCATGGAATTCGGGCGGCAGCAGGCGACCGGTTCCCGAGTCTTCGAGCCGATCGAGAACCTTCCGCGCGATGCGAAACGATGACGGCACTACGCCGCTCGCATCACCCGAATGCACTCCTTCGGTCAACACCTCGACGGTCAACACGCCACCGACCAGCCCGCGCAGCGAGGTCGTCGCCCACAGCCGCTCGTAATCCCCGCAGCCGGAATCCAGGCCCACGACCAAGTCGACTGCTCCCATGCGTGGAGCGAGCGCTTCGAGATACGCGGGAAGATCGTAGCTGCTGCTTTCCTCGCAGGTCTCGATGATGCCCAGGCAGCGCGAGTGCGCGATGCCCTGACCCTGAAGCGCGGCAATCGCGCTAAGCGCTGCGAACACCGCGTACCCGTCGTCTGCACCACCGCGGCCGTAGAGCTTGCCGTCGAGCAGGAGCGGATCCCACGGACCGTGGCCTTCGCGCCATCCCGTCATCTCTGGCTGCTTGTCGAGATGTCCGTAGAGCAACACGGTGCGAGCGCTGCCGCTGCCGCCCGGCACATCGAAGTAGAGCAGCGGCGTGCGTCCAGGCAGGCGTGCGATTTCGCTTACGAGACCGCGAACCGGCTGGCGCTTGACCCAGGCGTGCGCGAGCTGGACGACTCGCTCGATGTATCCGTGAGCCTCCCACTCAGGATCGAAATGCGGCGACTTGGCCGGGATGCGGATGTAGTCCGTGAGCTGCGGGACGATTTCGTTGTCCCATTGCGCAGAGATGGTCGAGAGAAGCGTCTTGGCGTCCATGCGGAGGGTGTGTGCATCGAAGGCGAGCCATCCCGCACCATACGCATTTGGCGGGCGGCTGTCGACGGGCACGCGGTGACGACCGCTGAAACGAGGTCGCGGGACAGCGTCGATTACCCGCGACCAGCGATTCGCGCGTAACATCGTGCTGTGCCCAAACCCGCAAGGAAGCTCAACACCATGGCGCTGTGGCTTGTCGCGATGTTGCTTGTACTAATCGCGGGGCCGTTGTGGACGCTCGCTTCAGGCCGCGTGCCGCTGCACGGCGACTGGCGCAACGCGAGCCATCGACCAACGGGCCTGGCGCCCGACCCCGCGACTCATCGCGAGGCAGTCGTGCAGGTCTACGCCAGCCGTGCCTTCGGCTGGCGCGGCGCCTTCGGCGTGCACACCTGGCTCGCCGCCAAGCCCAGGGACGCCGAGCGTTACACGCGCTACGAAGTAATTGGCTGGCTAGCGCGCATGGGCCAGCCGGTGATTTCAGTGTCGAGCTCGCATCCGCCCGACGCGGAGTGGTACGGTGCGGCGCCGGTACTGTTGAGCGACCGCCGCGGCGCCGATGCGGAAGCTGCGATCGCCAAGCTCGGACAGGCGGTTGCTTCATATCCGCACGCGCTCGACTACAGCGTGTGGCCGGGTCCGAACAGCAATACCTTCATCGCTCACATCGCCCGCGAGATCCCCGAGCTCGAAGCGACCTTGCCGTCGACCGCGATCGGCAAGGATTATCTTCCCCTGGGCGAGGCATTCGCGCGCACCCCGAGCGGAACAGGTTATCAGGTCTCGCTGCTTGGCCTGCTCGGGGCGAGTGCCGCGCGCGACGAGGGGATCGAGATCAACGTGCTTGGCCTCGTGTTCGGCGTCGACCTGCGCCGTCCGGCGCTCAAGCTGCCGGGAATCGGCCGCGTTCCCGAAGGAGACCAGGACTAGGCGATCTCGCGGCTGCAGGTTGCGCTAGCCAGACTGCTCCTGCCTAGCGTAGATCGCGCGCACGGCGTCCATCGTATCGGCATCCTCGGCTTTCTTGTCGGGACGGTAGCCCTTCACTCGCGCGAAGCGCAGCGCGAGGCCGCCGGGATAGCGCGGGCTCGCCTGCAAGTCGTTGAAGGTGATCTCGACTACGAGCTCGGGATGCACGCGAACCGTCCACTCGTCGCGCGCGACTTCGCGCTTGAGCAGCTCCCCAGTCTGCCACTCGAGCATCGAGTCGGTCATGCCCTTGAAGGTCTTGCCGAGCATGACGAATTGCCCGTTCGCGGGATCGATTGCTCCCAAATGCAAGTTCGATAACCTTCCCTTGCGGCGACCGTGTCCCCATTCGGCAGCCAGCACGACCAAATCGAGCGTGTGGCTGCGCTTCACCTTGAGCCACAGAGCGCTGCGCGCGCCGGGATCGTACGGCGCGTCCAGCGACTTGACCATGACGCCTTCGTGTCCCCGCGCGATCGCGTCGTCGTAGAAGGCCTGCGCGGCGGCGAGGTCGCGGGTGACCAGGCGAGGGATCAGCAGCGCGGACGGCATGGCCGCGCTCAGCGCCTCGAAGCGCGCCTCCGCCGGCATCGGCACGAGGTCCTGCCTTTCGCGCCGCAGGCAGTCGAAAAAGAAGACCGACAGAGGCATGCTCTCGCGCATCGCGTCGACATCCTGCACGCGTCCGAAACGGCGCATGGTGTCCTGGAAGGGGTAGGGTGCCCCACCGGGCTTGAGCACGATGGCCTCGCCATCGAGGATGAGCGTCTTTGCGGCCACATCGCGCATCGCCGCCCCGATCTCGGGCGCGGCGGCTGTCACGTCGTTGCCCGTGCGGGTGAAGACGCGCACTTCATCGCCGTCCTTGTGCACTTGCACCCGCGCGCCGTCGAGCTTCCACTCCAATGCCGCCACAGGAATCTGCTTCAGCGCATCGGCGATGTCGTCCGCCGGCTGCGCCAGCATCGGAGCGAGCGGCTGGAAGATCGCGACGGCGTAGCGGGCGAGCCCCTCCGCGCCTTCGTCGAGCGCGCTCGCCGCCACGGCCGCAACCCCGCCGGCGACCATCGCGGCGCTGCGCACGGCCTGGGCCGGCAGCTCGGCGGCGGCGGCCACCGCCTCAATCATCAGGCCTTCGAGCGCGCCCTGCCGCAATTCTCCGATGAGCAGGCGCTCGAGGAACTCCTGCTCGCGCGGCGTGGCCCGCGCGAACAGATCCGAGAGCAAGCGGGTGCGGGTGGCGATCGAGCCCGGTCCGGCTGTGCGAGCGATTTCGCTTAAGGTCGCATCGACCTCCACCAGGGTCAGTTCCGCCGCCTGGATGTTCGAAGCAGGCTGTGCGTCGCGCAGCGCGGCCCAGCCGATGCCGCTTCGCCCCTGCCGGATGACGCCCGCGAGATAGCAGACTCCTATTTCGATCTCTTCCGGCGCCAGCCTTCGCAGCAACTCCGTCATATAGCCGATCTTGCTGCGCCGTGAAGCATGCGCGGCGACCGCTTGCGATGTATCGACCAGTTGTGCGAGTAAGGTTGGAGCTGCCACGATCTATCGAATGGTTGGCCGGGGCGCCGGGGCCGTCCACCGAGCAGGGGCCTCGGCCGTTGAGTCTAGCAGTGTGGAGGCTCGAGGCGCTTTCCTTGCCCGCGAGGCGGCTGGTAGCATTTGGGTCAGATAAAACCCGTACTGCGGGTGGAGCATCTTCACCGACCCGCTGTACACCAAACGGAGTTTCTATGAAAACATTCGTGTCTCTTGGTTTGGGACTCTTGCTGCTCGCAGGGTATGCTGGCGCGCAGGTGATCTTGTACGACCGCGAAGGGCTGCGCGGCCGCGTGTTCAGCGTCAACAGCCCGATCAACAGCCTCGCTGATTATGGCTTCAACGACCGCGCGTCGTCCGCCGTCGTCGAGCGCGGAGACTGGGAAGTCTGCGAGGATGCCTATTTTCGCGGCGCGTGTATCATCTTGCGGCCCGGACAATATCCATCGCTCGCCTCCTTCGGGATGAACAGGAAGATCTCGTCGGTGCGACCGCTCAGTGGCCCGCCGCCACAACAGGTTTACGCGCCGCCGCCGCCGTCGACGCCGGTTTATTCCTACTACCCGCGTCACGAGGAGACGCTGTACACCGCCGATGTCGTGGCGACGCGTGTGGTGATGGGGCCTCCGGAACAGCGTTGCTGGGTCGAGCAGCAGCAAGTGGTCAAGCCGAACCAACCCAACGTTCCGGGCGCCATCATCGGCGGCGTGATCGGGGGCGTATTGGGTCACCAGATCGGCAGCGGTCGAGGCAACGATGTGGCCACCGCCATCGGCGCGGTCGGCGGCGCCGCGTTGGGGGCAAACGTGGACCGCGGCACGCAGACCTATACACAGGATGTGAAGCGTTGCGAAACGGTGCCCGGTTCGGCACAGCCTTCCTACTGGGACGTGACTTACGTCTTTCGCGGGGTGACCCATCGCGCGCAGCTGAGCTTTGCGCCGGGCACGACCATCACCGTGAACGAGAACGGCGAGCCGCGGGTATAGGATCCAGCAATCGAGTTGGATCGGTACTCCGATGGCCGACGCCAATCCTGCGCTGGCCCGGGTGCAGATTTTCCGGCACGGGCCCTATCGCGCGTCGGGATATCTGCCTCTGAGCGCGCGGGTGGTCGGCACGAACAGCGCGTCAAATTCGGCAGCGAGCGTTGACGCGGCGTCTCGCTAGTTGCGCGTGGGGCGCGACCCTGCGCGACGCGCTGGACCGGACGGAGGAGATTCGTGAAGCGTTTCATGTCGATCGTTGTTCTCTCGCTTGCTGGCGGAAGCGCGATGGCGCAACCGCAGCTGCCGGCGCTGCGTACGATCAACGTCATCACCTTCGCCGGCGGGCTCAACCTTCCGACCTATGTGGCGCAGCGGCAGGGCTTTTTCGCAAAGCATGGCGTCGACGTCAATCTGCGCTACACGCCCAGCTCGGCCTATCTGATGACCGGGCTGATCGAGGGCCGGTTCGACCTCGTGGCAACCGCCGCTATCGACAACCTTGTGGCGTATCAGGAGGGGCAGGGCGAAGCGCCGGTACAAGTCCAGCCTGATCTGGTGGCGTTGCTGGGGACCGACGACGGTTTTCTCAATCTCGTCGCGCTGCCGGAGGTAAAGGGCGTCACCGACCTGCGCGGCAAGGATCTCGGGGTGGATGCGCTCACCACGGGCTTCGCCTTCGTGCTGCGCGAGATGGTCGAGCGGGCGGGCATCAAGGATTCCGAAGTGAAGTACGTGCGGGCCGGCGGCACCAATCTGCGCTATGCGGCGCTGCTCGATCGAAAGTACGCGGCCACGCTGCTTTCGTCTCCATATGACCTGCAGGCCGAGGCCAAGGGCTTCACGCGAGTGGGCAGCGCGACTGAGCTCCTCGGCGCGTACCAGGGCCGCGCCGCGTTCGGCATGCGGGGCTGGATCAGGGACAACGAAGCCGCAGTGATCGGCTTCATGCGCGCGCTGCGCGAGGCGATGGACTGGATCTACGATCCGCAGAACCGGGAGGTCTGCGAGGCGCTGTTGCTCGCCAACGATCGCGACATGACTCCTGCGCTGGCGAAGAAGACCTACGACATGTTCGTGGACAAGAAAGGCGGGCTGTACCGCGACCTGAGGATCGACATGGAAGGCTTCAAGGTCGTGCTTGCGCTGCGCTCCAAGTACGGGACCCCCAAGCGCGATTTCAGCGACCCGATGAAGTACATCGATGCGGAGCTCTATCGCAAGGCGTTTCCGGGAGCGACTCTGCCGAAGTAGAACGCGCTCAATCCCCCGACTTGATGTTGTTGTCCTTGATGACCTTCGCCCAGCGCGCCATTTCCTTGCGGACAAAGGCATCGAGCTCGCTGCCGGGGGCGCCGCTCACGTCGATGCCTTGGGCGACCAGCCTCTCTCGTACCGCCGGCGCGTTGATGGCCTTGGCGAGCTCGTCGTAGACGCGCTTGACGAGTGGTGCCGGCATGTTGCCGGGCCCGAACACGCCCCACCACGTGTAAGCCTCGAATCCTGGAACGCCCTGTGCCGCGATCGGCTGCACGCCGGGAAGGCTGGGATCAGGCTTGAGCGAAGTCACCGCTATGGCCCGCAGTCGCCCCGATTGCACGTGCGGGTTCACCAGGAACACCGAGCCGATCGCCAGCGGCACCTGGTTGCCGATGGCGTCGTTCATCAGCGGTCCGCCGCCGCGATACGGTACGTGATTGAACTCGACGCCAAGCTGATTGCCGAGTAGCGCCATCGTCAGATGGCCGAGGCTGCCGGCGCCGATCGTGCCGTAGGCGACGCTTCCCGGCTTGGCCTTGGCGGCAGCGACCACATCGCTCCAGGACTTGTAGGGTTGCGCGACGTTGGCGACCAGCGCCATCGCGCCGGTGCCGACGAGCATCAGCGGCGTCAAGTCCTTGAGCGTGTCGAACGGCAGGTTCGGGATCAGCGATGGATTCACCGCGTGCGTGTCGAACACGACGCCGAGGGTGTATCCGTCGGGGTCACTCTTGGCGAGCACCGCAGTGCCGATCGATCCCGACGCGCCTCCGCGATTGTCGACGACGAACGATTGCCCGGTCTGCACCGTCATCTGCTGAGCGAGCGCGCGTGCGACCTGATCGACCGAGCCGCCGGGCGGGAAAACGGCGATGATTCTCACCGGCTTGGATGGCCACGGCTGCGCTGCCAGGGGAGGCGCGAAGACGGTGAGCCCAGCGGCGAGGGCAACCCATGCGATGCGAATCGTTTTCACGATGTCCCCTTTCCTGTAGGTGTGACTCCGAGATCGAGGCGAGTCTACAGCGCACGCGTCGCCGGTGCATCTCCTACGAATGTCGCGGCGGTTGCCGACTTTCATCCCGAGCGCCCCGCGCTAGCATTGTGCTCGTGGGAGGCGACATGAAACGGAGGCAGACATGCGAAGTAGCTTGAAGGTATTGCTTGGAGTCGCAGGGCTTGCCTTGGCGGCCCAGGCAGGTGCACAGGTCACCTTTTACGAAGGCGAAGGCTATCTTGGACGCTTTCTCACGGCGGACGGCGCGATCCCCGACTTAAGCCTCTATCAATTCGACGATAGGGCGACATCGGCGAGCGTTGCCAACGGTCGTTGGGAAGCGTGCTCGAAGCCGGAATTCCAGGGCCGCTGCGTGGTGCTGGAGCCCGGTAGCTATCCGTCGCTTGCTTCGATACAGATGATGCGGAGTGTCGCCTCCGTACGTCCCGTCGCCGAAGCACGGGTTGGATATCAGGCGCCTGCGCCGGTGGTCGCGAGCGTAAACCCTGCGGATCAGGTTTTCGCCGCGCGGGTGACATCGGTGCGTCCGATCAGCGGTGCGCCAGCAGAGCGGTGCTGGATGGAACGCCAGCAGGTAGGCCCGGTGGAGCTGCCAGGGGTGCTGCTCAATGGCATGGGTGACCTCCTAGCCGGCAAGCCGCAAACGACCCCGTACGTTCAGCGCTGCGAGAAGGTCGCGGGAGCCACCGCATACTGGGACGTCACGTATGAGTTCCAGGGGATCGAGCACCACGTGCAACTGAGCGCGCCCCCTGGCTCGACCATCGCCGTGAACGGCTTCGGTCAGCCACGCGGATAACCGGAAACGGCAATTCCGCAAGCGCCTTACGAAGCGGCCCTTCGGGGTCGCTTCGCTTTGATGCGATCCCGAACCGCGGCAAGCTGCGAATCGGTTGTCCGGAAGCTAGAATGTAGCGATGCGTGCGCTCCGCTATCATCGCTACGGTTCGCCCGATGTGCTGCAGATCGAGGAGCTGCCCGAGCCGTCGCCTGCCGCCGGTCAAGCCAAGGTTTTCGTGGGTGCGGTCACGCTGAACCCTCTCGACTGGAAGATCCTCGCCGGGCACGTTCGCCTCCTCCCGGCGTTCCGCTCGCCGCCCCGGGGGATTGGTTGCGACTTCGCCGGCGAGATCGTCGGAATCGGGGGTGGGGCGAGTGAGCGGCATGTCGGCGAGCGGGTCTTCGGCTCGCTTCTTCCCTTCGGACGCGACGGCGCCTGCTCGGAGCACATCGTCGTTCCGTACGAGCGCTTGCTGCCGCTTCCTGCCGAGGTGGACGATATTCAGGCTGCTGCGCTGCCGATCGCAGGCGGCACGGCATTGCAGGTGCTTACCGACGAGACGCATCTCGCCGCGGGCCAGCGGGTGCTCATTACCGGAGCGGCGGGCGGTGTGGGCCACTTCGCCGTACAAATTGCCAAACATCTCGGCGCGTACGTGGTCGCCGTGTGCAGCGCGCACAACGCCGATTTCGCGCGCAGCCTCGGCGCCGACGAGGTCATCGATTACGCCACGCAGGACTTCACTCGCCGCGACGAGCGTTTTGACGTCGTCTTCGACGCCGCGTGCGCGTCGTCGTTCACGGCCTCGCGACGCGTGCTCACGCAATCGGGTCGCTACGTCAACACCGGCGGGGATGCGGCTTCCGTGGTCGGCACGGCTGCCAGCGCGGTGCTGGCGCGCCTCACGTCGCGCCAGCGCGCGATTTCCCTGGTGCTCAGGAACGGGCCGCCGGTCTGGCAACGGCTGCTCGACCTCGTGGGCCAGGGCACGCTGCGCCCGCACATCGAGCGCGTCATCTCGCTGGACGAGGTCGCCGAGGCGTTGCGCGCGATGGTGACGGGCCACGGCCGCGGCAAGATCGTCGTGCGCTTGGCGAGCCCCCGCGCGGACCGGCGCCCGTAGGGACCGAGCGCGGCGTCATGCGATTCCAAGGAGCGGTTTGATGGTCGGGGAGCCGGAAGCCTGGCGACCCTCGGAGGGGACACTACACCCTCGCCCAGCCGTGGACGGCTGGCGACCTTGTGGCCGGCGGGACTACGCCGGCCCGACTACCAAGGCTGGCCGTTGAGATCCGGAACGCTGCTCGCGGACGGCTCGGGCAACCCGCCCGACATCCGCATCAACGCGGCGGCCAATACCCCAGCGAACCCGCCTCCAAAGAACGCCACCAACAACCACCAAGCCGAAACCATCGGTTCGCCCTCCTTCCACCACTGGTCTCGTCGCCTACCAGGATGCAAGCGCCCTGGTCACGCTTCGATCCTACGTCTGGGATCGGTCGAGTCGCCTTGTCTTAGATCAAGCCTCCATGGATTACAAAAAGGGCCCGGCCGAAACCGGACCCCCTCGCGCGCCGCCACCTCGGCCACCGGCGGATGATTCCATCACCCTCGCCACAGCGGCCTGCCAGCGCCAGTTACCACCAGCATAGTAGGTTTCACCCCGGATTCAAGGTCGATTTCGCCCCGAGCCGCTCTGGCCGGGAGCCTCCGAATCTGGAGGAACCACTTAGGAAGGCGTTCCCCCATCGATACGCCCAGCCTTGCAGGTCCGATGCGCACGAACGGGTGGCACCTCGTCGTGTAAGCTCTGCGCTTTTGGCATCGACGATCATGCAACGACGCAAGCTCGGCAACGCGGGATTCGAAGTCGCGCCGCTCGCCTTCGGCGGCAACGTGCTTGGCTGGACGGCGGACGAGGCGATGTCGTTCAAGCTGCTCGACGCGTTCGTCGGCGCGGGATTCAACCTGATCGACACCGCCGACTCGTATTCGCGCTGGGTGACGGGACATCAGGGTGGCGAGTCGGAGACCGTCATCGGGCGCTGGATCGCGCGGCGCGGGCGACACGACGACGTGGTCATCGCGACCAAGGTCGGCTCCGACATGGGTCAGGGGCACAAGGAGCTGCGCAGGGACTACATCCTGCGGGCGGTCGAGGCGTCGCTCAAGCGCCTGCAGGTCGAGCGCATCGACCTCTATCAGTCGCACTGGGACGACGAGAACACGCCCTTCGAGGAAACGCTGGGCGCCTACGAGCAGCTGATGCGGCAGGGCAAGGTCAAAGCGATCGGCGCATCCAACCTGACGGCGCCTCGCCTCGCGCAGGCGCTGGAGGTGAGCAAGTCAAAGGGACTGCCGCGCTACGCGACCCTGCAACCGCACTACAACCTGTGCGAGCGGCCGAGCTTCGAGGGAGAGCTGCAGAGCTTGTGCCTGCGCGAAAACCTCGGCGTGATCACCTATTTCTCGCTCGCTGGGGGTTTCCTTACCGGCAAGTACCGCTCGGAAGAAGACTTCGGCAAGAGCGCGCGCGGCCCGGGAATGAAAAAGTATCTCAGCCCGCGCGGAATGAAGATCCTCGACGCGCTCGACGAAGTGGCGCGCCGCCTCGGCGCAACGCCGGCGCAGGTCTCGCTCGCGTGGCTCATGCGGCAGCCGGGCGTGACAGCGCCCATCGTCAGCGCGACGAATCTGGATCAGCTGCGCGAGATTCTTGGCGGGGCGACGCTGAAAATCGATGCGGAGGCGATGACGGCGCTGGAACGGGCAAGCGCGTAGCTGCTCAAGCCGTGGTCAACACGATCGGCGCGTGATCGCTGGTGCCGACATCGGCGAGGACGGTGCAACTCTTCGCGCGCTCGGCAATGGCGCGCGAGGCGAGGATGTAGTCGATGCGCCAGCCGATGTTGCGCTGGCGCATGTTGCGCCAAGGCGGCCACCACGTGAACAGCCGGTCGTTGGCCGGGTCCTTGGTGCGCGTGACGTCGACGAGGTTCGCGCCAAGCAGCGCTTCGAACAGATCTCGCTCTTCCTGCCGCTGGCCGATGACGTCCGCCTTGCGCTCCTTGGGGTGCACGTCGATATCGGCGCGGGCGATGTTGATGTCGCCACAGAGGACGAGGTCGCGGCCCTCCGCATGCATCTGCTTCGCCCATTCCACAAGGTGGTTCATGAAACGAATCTTCGCCGGATAGTCCTTGCCGCCGTTGGGAACGTAGACCGAGGCGAGCACTAGATTGTCCAGCGTCACCTGCACGATCCGCGTCTCGATGTCGAAGTGGGGATGGCTGAACTCCGGCTTCTCCAGCAGTTCGCGCTTGAGGTGCAGCGACACTCCGGAATAGCCGCCGCCGCCGTGCCAGAAGACGTGGTAGTCCGCCAGCTTGCATCGCTCCGGCACCTGGTCGGGACGCGCCTTGATCTCCTGCAGGCACACAACGTCCGGACGGTCGCGCTCCAGCCACTCGGACAGTTGCGCCTCGCGAGCGCGGATGCCGTTGACGTTCCAGGTGGCGATTTTCATGCGGGCTTGGATATGACTCCGGCGCTGCGGCTGAATCGTACCGCAATCCGCTGCCGGCGATGCGTTGCAGCCGCTACTGGCGCTCGACCGTCGGGACGTTCTCCAGGTTCATCGCCCAGCCGAGCGAAGAGCGGCACCAGATCTGCTTCACCGGCGGCAGCTGCGCGCGCTGGTCCAGACAGCCGACGCGCAGCGAATACCACGGCGGGTCGCTGATCGCGGATGAATAGACCGGCGACCCGCAGTTGTCGCAAAAGGCATGCGCCCGCTTGTTGCCGCTATCGGCGGTCTTGACGTAGATCTTGGGCGTGCCCTTGAGCAAGCGGAACTTTTCGCTGGGCGTACCCACCGTCACGCGATACGCCGAGCCCGACAGCCGCTGGCAATCCGTGCAGTGGCAGGCGTGCACGCGGGTGGGGTCGACCTCGGCTTCATATCGAATCGCGCCGCAGTGGCATTGACCGGTGACTTTCATGATGCGTGTCCTCCGAGTCGACGGCTAGCATCCAGCGACGCATTTCGCGTTGCCGTCGAACTCCATGGTCTTGCCGCTCAGCGCCGGGTAGACCGGACGGCCCTTCACGGCGGCGATGAATGCCGCGGTGCGCGAGGCCGGCAGGACCTTGCCGTCCTTGGTCGCGGCTTCGTTCACGTGAGTTGCGATCACGGCGGCAGGCTGGACAAGCTGGTTCGCAGCGTAGGCGCCGGCGTATGCGGTGATCGCATTCGGCCCCATATTCAACATCATCAGGTTGGCCTTGTGAAAATCCCTGACGATGGAACTCATTTCGGCGTGCAACCCGGTGTCGCCCGACAGATACACCGTCAGTCCGTTGGTGAAGCGGATCACGTAGCCGCTCGAAGGCCCCAGAGTCAGACTGACGTTGTCCGGCTCGAGGTTCTTGCGCTCCTGCTCGCTTAAGAGCTCGCGCGGCACCGTGCTGTCGTGCGCGGCGGTCACGGCGGTGATCTCCACCGCGCTCGTGGCGCCCGCCATCTTGACCGTGCGTGTGCCGCCAATCCATACGCTGGCGAGACACGGCGCGGCGAAGGGCGCGACGAGATCGGGACCGCTCTGCGGGCAGGTACCGGTCGGCTTTCCGCGGATATTCTCGATCTTGCGGCCGATGAAGTTCGCCGTCGCGATCATCATGAGAACTGCTGAGTTCTTGGCGGCCGCTACTTCGGCGGTGGTGGAATTGGGCGCGGCGGACACCAGCTCGGGCTTGTCGCACGTTCCCGCACCGAGCGCCTTCAACTTCAGGTCGCCAATGTGATCGCCGTGCGCGTGACTGAGCAGAACGACGTGCACGGTGCCGAGCCTAGGGTCGTCCGCACCGGTGATTGACTGCCCGGCGTCGTAGAGGATGCGCAGCCCGGTCGGGTCCTCGAAAATGGTCGCCCGGTCGCGGTCGCAGAGCTCTCCGGGGTGGGTGCCGAGCGGCGTGATCTTGACGTTCTGGGCAACCGCCGTGGAGCAGGCGATCGTCAGTCCAAGCAACAGGATCAGCGACGCGCAGCGGGCAAGCATGACTCCTCCATGACAGGCGGGCGACGAAGCGAAACGGTGCGTCATGATACAGCCTCCGAGTTGCCGAGAATATTCACGTTGCGCGGCTCGGCGGCGACTGGTAGCTTCACGGCACATCGAGTTTCGCTGCAGGGCTTATGAGAGGGACTCATGGCAACGCTCCTACGTAAAGCGTCGACTGAACGTCGCAGGCCGGTGTCGTCGCAATCGAAGCGGCATGCGAGCGCGCGGTTGCGAATGCGCACCGCGCGTCCCGGTCAAAGCCGCCGGCTGCTGCCTGTGCCAGCGCTGGTCGAAACTCGCGACACTGTTCCGGATGTGCGCATCGGGATCGACTTTTCCGGTCTCGCCGTGTTGGAGCGGTTGTTCCTGCGCACGCCGGTGCGACTCCTGCGTGCAGGCAACAACGTGCTCGACCTTCTGTTCTACGACATCCACACGATCCCGGCTTCGACTCGTCGCTCCCTGCTGCGCTGGTCGGACCCCGACGGCTCGATTCTGGTCGTGCATCCCGGCAATGGCGAGAAGCGCGAGGTCGCGCATTTCGAGCATGTCGATGACTTCCTCGCCTCGGCGTATGCGAAAAGATTGGATGTGGTCGCCATCGCCGGCGTCGGCAGCTCCGCGCTCGGCACAGCGGCGCTCGCCGCCAACGTGGCCGACGCTCTGAAGTGCCCCGTGATAGGCATCGTTTCCGGATATGGTCTGGCCGACGCCGTGGCCGAGGGCCTGGTTGGCTGGTTCGTGTTGCGGCCATCCAACCGTTTGCGGCAGCTCGTCGACGCGTGGTTCGCGCCGCTGACGCCCGCGCTGCGTCGAATCAGCACCGATACGCAACCCAATGCCGATCCGCACCGGCTCGTGGCCTACGTCCGAGGTTTTCCGGAGACGGACTGCCTGGATTCGCTGCTGTCCCTACCGAATTCACGCGTGGCGATCATGGTCGGGCACAGTAAAGGCAATCTCTCCATCGCAACCGCGCTGGACAACCTGACGCAGGAACAATGGGAGAAGCTTTGTCCGCGCCTCAAGGTGACGACGCTGAGCGCGCTGGTCGAATTGCCTGCGTCGCTCGCGGGAGTCCAGCAGTTCATGGGGATGTTGGATAGTTTCGGCCTGATGAATTCGATCCTGCCGCAAGCGACCGTGCTGGTGCCGTGGGCCACGCATACGTTGAATACGTGCCTGCCGTTTCACCTCGCGGCCCGGTATGCTCTTGAACAGGGCGCTCCGGCCGGAGTCGAGTCAGGAGTGTCGTTGCCGCCTCCAGCAGCAAAGTTCTCGGGATCCTGGTTCGACCCGTTGCGACTTGTCTCCGATTGGATGGACCTGTGCACCGGCGCCGCGATCGCTGTCGAAGCGGCCATGGAGGAGAGCACGCGCTCGATCCGCCAGGGTATCGACCAGGCGGCCCGCAGCTTCGGCGGCCACTAGCTTCAGCGCCCGCCCGCATGCTTCGGGCGCTTGCCCCGCAGCATGGTCTGGATCTCGCTGCTGTCGATCAACCGCTTGACGTCGGTGGCGCCGCCGACGAACACGCCCTTCACGAAGACCATGGGGAAGGTCGGCCATCCGGTCCACATCTTGAGCGCGTTGCGGCGCCGCCACGGACCGAAGTAGCTGCCGTATTCGAGGTACTTGTAGGGAATGCCTGCGGCATCGAGCGCCCGGCGCGCCTTCTTGGGAAACGGGTTCTGCTTCATCCCCACCACGACAACATCGTTTTCGTCGACCGCGGCGCGCACTTCACGGACGAGGTCCGCGTGATGCTCGGAGATCTTTGCCCTGATGGCGGGATGGACGTGGGCTTCGTCGAGTACGGTGCGTGGCATGGATATCCTTTTCCGGAATGCGAGCCTGGACGCTGGCGCGATCACCACAGCGTTGCAAGCTTCACGCGCGCCCCGCTTGCTTGCGCAGAAACGCGAGCGTCTTCTCGTTGAACCCGGCCACGTTCTGGTAGATCGGCGCGTGCGAGCAATCCTCGAAGACGTGCAACTCTGAATTCCTGATCCCGTTCTTGAGCGGATCAGCGAACCGCGTGGAAGTCGCCATGTCGCGCCGTCCGAAGGTAATCTGCGTAGGAGCGCGGATCGCACCAAGCTCCGCCTCGGCGTCGTGGCCGATCACCGCGTCGGATTCCTGGATGAACGCGTCGAGGGGCTGGGCGGGGCGGCTGCGCACGAAGTCGGAAAGCGCCTGGATGTATTCCGGTTATTGCGCATAGAGCTCCGGCGTGAAGCACCAGGGGAAAATGCCCTTGATGACCATCTCCGGCACGCTGTTCGTCGCCCTCGCCATCACCTGCCAGCTCTGCACGACGGTCTTGAGATAGGGGTCCGACTTGTGCCACGCGCTGTGCAGCGAGAGCGATTTGACGCGAGCCGGATGCTTTGCGGCGAGCCACATTCCGACGGCCGCCCCCAGCGACAGCCCGCTGACGTGCGCGCTCTGAACGCCGATCGCCTGCATGAGCGCGGCGAGGTCGTCGGCGAACATTTCGGTGGACCAGGTGCCAGCCGGTTTGTCGGAATCTCCGGTGCCGCGCAGGTCGACCGAGATGCAAGTGAAGTGCTTGGCGTAGTCGGCGACCTGGAACGCGTAACAGGCGAAATCGGCGGCGAGATAGGGGATCAACACCAGAGGCTCGCCGCTGCCCTGCTGGTCGTAGTTCAACGTGACGTTGCCTGCTCGAACTCGTGGCATGGTCGTTCCTTGCGTCGCTGGTCGGTTATTGAACGAGGATGCTATATTGAACTCCAAACGCAATTCGTGCGAGTGATCTTGAATGCCAGCGGCTAAACCCAGGATCGGCATCATCGGCGTCGGCTTCGGCGCGCAGGTGCACGTGCCGGGCTTTCGATCGGAAGGCTGGGATGTCGCCGCCATCTGCAGCCGCTCGCGCGAGAAAGCGCTGAAGGCAGCCGCCGACGCCGGCATCGCCGATGCGTACACCGACCCGATGGAGCTGATCCGGCGCGACGATCTCGCCGCCGTGTCGATCATCACGCCACCCAACGCGCACCATTCGCTCGCCATCGCCGCGCTTCGCGCAGGCAAGCACGTAATGTGCGAGAAACCCTTCGCCATGGACGCGAGGCAGGCGCAGGAGATGGTGGACGCCGCCGCGAAAGCAGGGCGCACGGCGATGGTCGCGCACGAGTTTCGCCACACTCCGCAGCGCGCGTACATCAAGCGGCTTCTGGCCGAAGGCTACATCGGCAAATTCCGGCTCTGCACCATCGAACTGTTCCTCGACCGCTACGTCACGGCACAGCCGCGGCCGCTCGGCTGGATCGCCCGCAAGGCCGACGGCGGCGGTCTGCTAGGCGCGCTCGGCTCGCACTATATCGACGGCCTGCGTGACTGGTTCGGAGAAGTCGCCTCGGTCAGCGGGCGTCTGGCCGTTCTCCGTCCGGACCTGGTCGACGCGGCGACGGGCAAGCCGGCCAGGGCCGACGCCGACGACACCTTCTCGTTCACGCTCACCTTCAGGAACGGCGGCGTGGCTATGATGCTCGCGTCGTTCGCCATTACGCCGACGCGCGGGGCGAAGATCGCGGTGATGGGCGATGACGGCACGCTCATCGCGGAGCAGCCCGGGCCCAACCCGCTGGAGAACGGCGTCGTCGTCACGAGCCGCGGCGGGTCGCCGCTCGAGAAGCTGGCGACGCCGCCTCAGTACACCCCGTTCACCGACGCGCGAGACCACCGCCTGATGGCGTTCCGGCTGCTGGTGCGGGATTTCACGCGCGGGGTGGAGCAGGGCACTTCGCCCGAACCGAACTTCGGCGACGGGCTGCGTTGTCAGCAGGTACTCGACGCGGTGCGCGAATCGTCGGAGTCGGGTCGGACGATCTCGTTGTGACCAGCGCTCGGATCGGTCCGCGGTAGCGGCACCAGCGGATCGCTGTAAAAAGGGGCAGCATCACTGCCGCCCCTGAACTCTTTACGCTATTCGCTAAGCTAATCCCAACTCAAAGCCCCACCTGTCTGATACTCGATCACCCTCGTCTCGAAAAAGTTCTTCTCCTTCTTCAAATCGATCATCTCCGCCATCCACGGGAAGGGATTGTCGGCCTTGTCGAAGAGGGGATCGATGCCGATCTGCTGGCAGCGGCGGTTGGCGATGAAGCGCAGGTATTCCTTGAACATCGGGGCGTTGAGTCCCAGCACGCCGCGCGGCATGGTGTCTTCGGCATAGGCGTATTCCAGCTCGACGCCTTTTTTCATCAGCTCGCGGATCTCGTCGCGGAATTCCGGCGTCCACAGGTGCGGGTTTTCTAGCTTGATGGTGTTGATCAGGTCGATTCCGAAGTTGCAGTGCATGCTCTCGTCGCGCAGGATGTACTGGTACTGCTCGGACGACCCGGTCATCTTGTTCTGCCGGCCCATGGCCAGGATCTGCACGAAGCCGACGTAGAAGAACAGGCCCTCCATGATGCAGGCGAACACGATCAGACTCTTCAATAGCTGTTGATCGGCCTCCATGGTGCCGGTCTTGAACGTCGGGTTGGTGAGCGTGTCGATGAACGGGATCAGGAACTCGTCCTTGTCGCGGATCGACTTGATCTCATGGTAGGCGTTGAAGACTTCCGCCTCGTTAAGTCCCAGGCTCTCGACAATGTACTGGTAGGCGTGGGTGTGGATCGCTTCCTCGAACGCCTGCCGCAGCAGGTACTGCCGGCATTCCGGAGCGGTGATGTGGCGGTACGTGCCCAGCACGATGTTGTTGGCGGCCAGCGAATCGGCGGTAACGAAAAAGCCCAGGTTGCGCTTGACGATCAGCCGCTCGTCGTCGGTCAAGCCCATCGGGTTCTTCCACAGCTCGATGTCGCGCTGCATGTTGACCTCTTGCGGCATCCAGTTGTTGGCGCACGCTGCGAGGTACTTTTCCCACGCCCACTTGTACTTGAAGGGGACGAGCTGGTTGACGTCCGACTGGCCGTTGATGACGCGCTTGTCCTCGACGCGCACGCGGCGGAAGCCGTTGGCCATGGCCTGCGCCTCGACGTCGAGATCGTGCACCGGCTCGCGCGAGAGGATGCCGCCGGCGATGTTGCCAACTGCGTGGGCGAGGATCGTTTCCGGCGAGCGCGGCGCAGCACGCGGCTGCACCGGCGGCGTCACAAAATCGTCTTCGAATGTGAGCATACTTGCCTCGCTTCCTGTCTTGGGTCGTCTGGTCCTCGCACCGGCACCGATTCGCCGGGCGGGGACCTTTTCCTGCCCAGAACGTCGATGTCGCCCTCCCTTCCAGGGAGGGCTGCGAAAGTCAAACCTTACTCAGTGCACCGGATTAAGCCTCTCGTACAGATAATCGGGGGCGAAGTCCACGCCGTTGGACCACGCGATGGTCGCGAGCCCGTAATCGAGCGTGAATTCCGCAAATCGCTCCTTGTCTCTCAGCGCCTCGAACTCCTCGCCGTAGAGCTCGTCGGCGAGATCGACCACGCCTTTCTTGCCATCGTTGAATTCCAACCAAACCTTGTAGTCACCTAGATACCGCGCATCTACCACATGACATGGTACGTGCTCGTACTGGGCCATCTACGGGGCCTCCTTTGGTTGCGTCAAACGCCTGCGTCACCGCTCCTGCTCCACTGCCACAACGCGACGGTTCAATCCGCCGCTTGATGCTTGACGCTCGGCGAAAAACGCAACTCCTGTCTGGGTGCGCGCCGGCATCGGTTGTGTGGTGATTCGGTTGTCTCTTCGATAGCTCTCCAAATTAGGCCATTGAATCGTCATTCCCGCGGAAGCGGGAATCCAGTGTCTGGCTGACCGCCGCTGGGTCCCCGCTTGCGCGGGGGACGACGGATTGTTTCGACATTGCCTCACTGGCACGACTCGCAATTCGGATCGTCGATGGCACAGAACTTCGGCGCCTCGGGTTCCTGCACTGAGTGCGCCGCGGCGCTGGCGCGCGTTGCCGCCGCGTTGGCGGCACTCGCGCCTCCGCTCATAGCGCTCGACGTCGGCACAGCGTTGAGCTCGCCGCCCTGGCCGGTGGATTTCTCGGCCGAGGTCGCCGCCAGCGTCCGGAGGTAATACGTGGTCTTGAGCCCCCGCATCCACGCGAGCTTGTAGGTCTCGTCGAGCTTCTTGCCCGACGCGCCCGCCATGTAGATGTTGAGCGACTGCGCCTGGTCGATCCATTTCTGCCGCCGAGCGCCGGCCTCGACGACCCACCTGGCATCGACTTCGAACGCGGTGGCGTAGAGGTTGCGCAGATCCACCGGTATCCGGTCGATCTTGGCGAGCGAGCCGTCGAAGTACTTCAGATCCGACACCATCACCTCGTCCCAGAGGTTGAGCTTCTTCAACTCCGCCACCAGGTGCTCGTTGACCACCGTGAACTCGCCCGACAGGTTCGACTTGACGTAGATGTTCTGGTACTCGGGCTCGATCGACGCGCCGACGCCGACGATGTTGGAGATGGTCGCCGTGGGCGCGATGGCGATGCAGTTGGAGTTGCGCATCCCGTGCTGCTTGATGCGCTCGCGCAGCGCGTCCCAGTCCATCGCTGCGGTCTGGTCGATCTCGACGTAGCCGCCGCGCTCGTCGTCGAGCAGCTTAAGCGAATCCTGCGGCATGACGCCGCGGTCCCACAGGCTCCCCTTGAAGCTGCTGTAGCGGCCGCGCTCCTGCGCCATCTCGGTCGACGCCCAGTACGCGTAGTAGCACACCGCCTCCATCGAGCGGTCGGCGAAGATCATCGCCTCGTCGGACGCGTACCGCACGTGCAGCAGGTGCAGGCAATCCTGGAAGCCCATGATGCCCAGGCCGACCGGACGGTGCTTGAGGTTCGAGTTGCGCGCCTTCGCGACCGCGTAGTAGTTGATGTCGATCACATTGTCGAGCATGCGCATCGCCGTCCGGATCGTGCA
>DASPTZ010000011.1:0-2445 GCA_035623155.1 Casimicrobiaceae bacterium
GACGATGAAGACGGCGGGGGCGGTGGCTCGGGCGGCGGCGACATCGATCCCGAAGAGGACGACGGCTGGTCGGACGACGATGAGGACGACGAAGATGAAACGCTGTGGACGCTTAGCCGTCAGCGCAAGCCGCCGAAGCGAGCGTAGAAGTACTCCGCCGCGGACGGCAGCCGACCGTGCTCGCCTTCCAGCGTTGCCGCCAGGTGACGCTCGGCTCGCGCCTGCGTGAGCCGATAGAAATCCCGGCACAGGGCATACGCGGCGCGTCCCGGCCACGCCGAGGGCAACAGCTCCCTTGGCAATTGCGGATCGCGCAGCGTCGCCCGGCGAAAGGCGTGGATGAGCAGCGTTCGCACGACGAAGCACTGCTCGGGGTCGACCGCCCTGCCTTGACCAAGCGCATGCAGGGCGCGCTCGAAGCGCCGGATGAAGGCGCGATACTCGCGGCTCACCGCATCGAGATCCCAGCACTCACCCGCGATCCCTGAGAGCAGTCGCCCGGGTTCGCCATCGAGATCGCGCGCACGCAGCATCCAGACATCGCGGGCGAGGCCGAGCGAGGCGATGATTTCACCGACGCCGGTGGAAGTCGAGCGTGCCGGGCGCACCAGCAGGCCCGGCGCGACGGCGCCGAAACCCTCCCACCACAATTCCTTGCGCAACGCAGCACGATCGGCAGCGCGCAGCGCTGCCGAGGGCGCGACGACGATCTCCCACTCGCCGTCCCAGCCGTCGGACGGTGCCGCGTAGATGCGGCGGTAGGCGTGCTCGAAGCGGCGTGCGCCCTGCGAGGTCAGGCGGTACAGGCTGCGGCGGCCGTCCTGCCGCGCGGCGAGCCATCCTTCCTGCACCAGGCGATAGACGCTGGTGCGAACGAGCCGCTCGTTGATGCCGAAAGGCGCCATGAGCCGGATCAACCCCGACAGCCACACGGCGCCGCCGTGCGGGGCGATGGAATCGCCCCAGACGGTGACGATCAGCGACCTGGCCTTGGGCGGGGCAGCGCGGAGCTCGGTGCGGATCCAGCGCTCCGCTGCGGCGCGTGCGCCCTGCGGCCGGGGGCCGCCCGACGCCGTCGAACCTGATACAGAATTTGCCTTTGTCACGACAAAAGTGTATCGTTTTCGTCCTGTCGCCGCCAGTCCGGGCGAGCCAGGAGGAAATCGCCGATGTACGCACAGATGGTCGACACCGGGGCCAAGCGCCTGCGCTCCCTCGAAGAGATGTCGCCGGAGGAGCGCGCGTTCCAGCAGCGCATCGACGCCGACGTCAAGATCGAGCCCAAGGACTGGATGCCTGAGGGCTATCGCAAGACGCTGATCCGGCAGATCTCGCAGCACGCGCACTCGGAGATCGTCGGCATGCTGCCCGAGGGCAACTGGATCACCCGCGCGCCGAGCCTGAAGCGCAAGGCGATCCTCATGGCCAAGGTGCAGGACGAGGCGGGCCACGGCCTCTATCTCTACGCGGCGGCCGAGACGCTGGGCGTGTCGCGCGACGAGCTCGTCGCCGACCTGCACTCGGGCAAGGCCAAGTATTCGAGCATCTTCAACTACCCGACGCTCACCTGGGCCGACATCGGCGCCATCGGCTGGCTGGTCGACGGCGCGGCGATCATGAACCAGATACCGCTGTGCCGCTGCTCGCACGGGCCGTATTCGCGGGCGATGATCCGGGTGTGCAAGGAGGAGAGCTTCCACCAGCGCCAGGGCTTCGACATTATGATGACTCTGTGCAACGGGACACCCGAGCAGAAGGCGATGGCGCAGGACGCGCTCAACCGCTGGTGGTGGCCGTCGTTGATGATGTTCGGTCCACCCGACGCCGATTCGGTGCACAGCGCGCAGTCGGCGCGGTGGAAGATCAAGATCCTGTCCAACGACGAGCTTCGCCAGCGCTTCGTCGACCAGACCGTGCCACAGGCGGATTACCTCGGGCTCAAGGTGCCCGACCAGATGCTCAAGTGGAACGAGGATCGTGGCCATTACGACTTCGGACCGATCGACTTCGAGGAGCTCTACGAGGTCGTCAAGGGCAACGGGCCGTGCAACCGCGACCGGCTGCGCACACGCGTCGAAGCGTGGGAGGAGGGCGCGTGGGTGCGCGAGGCTGCGCTCGCGCACGCGGCGAAACAGGCTGCGAGGAAGAAGGCAGCGTGAGGAGACCGATATGAATCAGGAATGGCCGCTATGGGAAGTCTTCATCCGCAGCCAGCACGGGCTCGCGCACAAGCACGTCGGCAGCCTGCACGCTCCGGACGCCGAGATGGCGATCAAGAACGCGCGCGACGTCTACACGCGGCGCAACGAAGGCGTGAGCATCTGGGTGGTGAAGTCGGCCGACGTCAGCGCCAGCTCGCCGGGAGAAAAAGAGCCGCTGTTCGAGCCGGCCAACAGCAAGGTCTACCGGCATCCGACGTTCTTCCCGATGCCGGATGAGGTGAAG
>DASPTZ010000012.1:0-26142 GCA_035623155.1 Casimicrobiaceae bacterium
CGTCGCCATCCAGGAGGACGTCGACGTGCTGGGAGTCAGCATCCTGTCCGGTGCACATCTTCCGATGTGCGAGCGGGTATCGAAGCTGCTGCGCGAGCAGGATGCCGAAGACATCGTGCTGCTCGCTGGCGGCTTCATTCCTCCCGAAGACATCCCGAAGCTCAAGGCCCTCGGCGTGCGCGAGGTCTTTACCGAAGGCGCCCGGCTCGACGACGTCGTCGCGTTCGTGCGCCGCGTAAGCGAAGAGCGGCATCAGCGTGTTCACGGAATGGCTTCGTCATGAACCTATCGGAATGGCTGGACAAGAACGCTGAGCGCTACCCCGACGGCGCGGCGATTCACTTCGAAGGCGCGACGATCACCCATAGCGGGCTGCTCGCTCGCGCCGAAGCGTTCGCAGCAGCGCTCGCCTCGCTCGGCATCCGACCCGGGGACCGTGTCGGGTTGTATCTGACCAACGCGCCGGAGTTCCTGATCGCACGATGGGCCGCATTGCGCATCGGCGCCACTGCCGCGCCGATGAACATCATGTACCAGGCGCGCGAGGCGCGGTACGTGCTGAACAACGCGTCGCCGCGCGTTCTCGTCAGCGAGGCGGAGCGGCTTCCGCTGATCGAGGAGATCTGGCCCGAGTGCCCGCATCTCCAGCACCTGATTCTCGTCGACGCCGAGGTGGAAGGAACGCTCTCGTTCGCCGAGCTCGAGCGTCGCTTCGCGGGACAGCGTGTCGAAATGCGCGATTGCGCGCCGGACGACCTCTGCGACATCTACTACACGTCGGGCACGACCGGCCGCCCCAAAGGCGTCATGTGCTCGCACTTCAATTTCGCGAGCCTGCTGCGCGCCGAGCAGATGATGTGGGGCGTGACGGTGCAGGATCACACGATGGTCGCGCTGCCGCTGTTCCACGCGAAGGGACTCATCGTCCCCTCGCTGCTCGCGAGCTACGTCGGCTGCCCGCAGACGCTGCTGCGCCGCTGGGACACGAAGACGGTGCTCGAGCTGATCGAGCGCCACCGCATAACGTTCATGGCCGGCGTACCGACCATGTACTCGTACCTCAATGCCTACGAGGACTTTGAGCGCTACGACATCAGCTCGATCCGGGTCTGCCGTGTCGGAGGCGCGCCGATGCCGATCGAGCTGCAGAAGGTGTTCCAGGCGCGCACCGGCGCGGCGATCATCGAGGGCTGGGGCTGCACCGGCTGGACCGGCACGTCGAACCCGCTGCACGGCGAGCGCGTCGTCGGCTCGATCGGCAAGCAGCTGTGCGACCACGATCCGTCGATCAATAGCGAGATCCGCATCGTCGACGATGAGGGTCGCGAAGTGCGGCCGGGCGCGGAAGGCGAGATCACCATTCGCGGCGACCAGATCCCGAAGGGTTTCTGGCGCATGCCGAACAAGACACGGAGCGACTACCGCGACGGCTGGTTCCACACCGGCGACATCGGGCGGCGCGACGAGCGTGGCTTCATCTTCCTCGTCGGCCGCAAGGACGATCTGATCATCACGTCCGGCTTCAACGTTTATCCGCGCGAAGTCGAGGAAGTGCTGTATACGCATGCCGCTGTCGCGGATGCCGCCGTCATCGGTGTCCCAGATGGCGAAAAGGGCCAGCAGGTGAAGGCGTTCGTCGTCAAGAAGCCGGGGGCCGAAGTGACCGAAGCCGTGCTGATCGAGCATTGTCGCAGCCATCTGTCGAAATACAAGGCGCCCCGGGCCGTCGAGTTCATCGACGCACTTCCGCGCAACGCATCGGGCAAAGTGCAGCGCTTCCTGCTTGGCGCCACTTCGCCCCAGCGTCGCTGATGCCATGTACGCAAAGAATCCTCACTGGTTTCTGACCGAAGAACAGGAGGCGCTGCGCGCGAGCGTCGCACGCCTGGCGCGCGAGCGTGTGGCTCCGCGCGCGGCGGAGATCGACGCCACGGGCAAATATCCGCAGGACATGTTCGAGCTGCTCGTGGAGAACGGCCTCGTGGGGATCACGATCCCGGAAGCGTACGGCGGCGCGGGCGGCACGGTGATGGACCTTTGCATCGTTGTGGAGGAGCTCGCCAAGTACTGCACGGCCACCGCGCTGATACCGGTGATCTCCAACATTCCCACCGTCATGCTGCTCGGCTACGCGAGCGAGGCGCAGAAGCAGGAGTTCCTTCCTGCAATGGCCTCCGGCCGCGTGCGCTTCTCGAATGCACTGACCGAGGCCGACGCCGGCTCGGACGTCGCGAAGATCCGCACGCAAGCGGCGAGCACGCGCGACGGCTACACGATCACCGGCCAGAAGTCCTACATTACCGGCACGACCGTCAACGAGATGTACATCGTCTTCGCGCGGCATGCCGACGGCAAAGCCGCGGGGCGCATCTCGGCGTTCCTCGTACCGCGCGACCGGCCAGGCATCACGATCGGGCCGCTCGAGAAGAAGATGGGCATCCGCGGAATGCCGACCGGGGGCCTTTTCTTCGACAACGTGACCCTGCCGCACGGCGCCTTGATCGGCGCCGAAGGCCAGGGCCTCTCCACGCTGCTGAGCTCGATGACGGCAAACCGTCCCGTGATCGGCGCGCGCGGCATCGGGCTTGCGCAAGGCGCGTTCGAGATCGCCGTCGACCATTGTCTGAACCGCAAGATGTTCGACGGCACGTTGTTTGATCTGCAGGGAATGCAGTTCAAGCTGGCCGATCTTGCCATCGCGATCGAGGCGTCCCGCCAGCTCGTGCACGCCGGTGCGCGGCTGATCGACCGCGGGATCCCCAGCAAGGAGCTGATCGGAATCCTCGCTATGGGAAAGTGCCTCGCCACGGACTCGGCGATGAAAGTGGCGCTCGAAGCCGTACAGTGTCTCGGCGCCACCGGCTACTCGACCGACGCACCGGTCGAGCGGCTGATGCGCGATGCGAAGCACCTGCAACTCGTCGACGGATCGAACGAGATCCAGCGCGTGCTGATCGCGCGCGCGTTGCGTGAGTGGCGGGCGTGAACGAGACGATGGCGGTCATGCCGTCGGTTTCCGCCGAGCACCCGGACAGGCCGTCCGAGGAGCGGCGAGTGCTGGGCAGCGCCATGAAAGAGGCGCGGGCCCTCGTCGAAGGCGTGCGCGCAGGCCGATCGCGCGCGATAGCACGCACGATCTCGGTGATCGAACAGGACACGGACCTCGGCCGCGCGGTGGTGGGGGCGCTCGCCGAAGGCGTCGGGCGTGCGCACCGCATCGGCATCACCGGACCGCCCGGCGCCGGCAAGTCCTCGCTCGTCGGCGCGCTGATCGACGCGCTGGCGCGCGAAGGTGCCCGCGTAGGGATCGTCGCAGTGGATCCGTCGAGCCGGCGCACCGGCGGGGCGATTCTCGGCGACCGCGTGCGGATGGAGAAGAATGCCGAGGGGCACGATGTGTTCGTGCGCTCGCTCGGCTCGCGCGGCGATGTCGGCGGACTTTCGCTCGCGGCGATGGGTGCCGCGGACGTGCTCGATGCCGCAGGCTACGACCCGGTTATCGTCGAGACGGTCGGCACGGGCCAGGACGAAGTCGAAGTGGCCGACATGGTCCACACGCGAATCGTCGTGCTCCCGCCCGGCTTGGGCGACGAAGTCCAGGCAATCAAGGCAGGCGTGATGGAGATCGCAGACGTCTTCGTGATCAGCAAATGCGACCTGCCGGGCGCCGATCTCGTACGGCAGCATCTATTGTCGCTGGTGCGATTGCGCCGTCCCGAGGCAAGGCCTCCGATCATTTCGACATCGAGCATGAGCGGCAGTGGAATCGCCGAGCTTGTGGAGGCACTCGCTGCCCGCGCGCACGTGCGGCCGCCCGATTTCGCGAAGTCGGCGCTCGCGCGGCTTATCGTGCGCCGCGCCCTGCGAGCGATGGAACAGGCGCTCGACGCGCTTCCCCAGGCCGTCATGGGCGAGCTGTGCGAGCGCATGAGACGCGGCGAGCTGACGCTTGCGCGCGCGGCGTCGGAAGCCGTGCGCAGCGCTAGGGTGTAGCGGCCGATTCGCAATCCAATCCAATTGACTTGTCGTCAAGAGAGAAGACACCGATGAAAGACCTCGCCTGGTTGCCGCGCGACAACGCGCTAAAGGATCACCACCTGGATTCGTACGAGCACGCGAACACGCCGCCTACCGTGCGCTACGAGCTTCGACCGCTGGCTTCGCCCGAGGGCAAGGCGGTCGCCGGTCTCTCCGCAGCCTGGATCACGCTGGACAACCCAGCGCAGTACAACTCGTACACGACGGACATGGTGAAGCGAGTGACCCTCGCGTTCCAGCAGGCGTCCGTGGATCGCGGCGTGGTGGCAGTCGTCTTCACTGGCGTCGGAGACAAGGCCTTCTGTTCCGGCGGTAACACGGACGAATACGCGGCGTATTACAGCCGTCGACCGAGTGAATACGGCGAATACGTCGACCTGTTCAACGGGATGGTCGACGGGATCCTGAACTGCAAGAAGCCGACGATCTGCCGCGTCAACGGCTTGCGCGTCGGGGGCGGCCAGGAAATCGGCCTGGCGTGCGACTTCACGATTTCCTCGGATCTTGCGGTATTCGGGCAGGCCGGTCCGAAGCATGGCTCGGCGCCGGACGGCGGCGCAACAGACTTCCTGCCCTGGTTTCTGTCGATCGAGGACGCGATGTACTCGTGCGTGTCGTGCGAGAGCTGGAGCGCTTACAAGATGAAGCTCAAAGGGCTGATCAGCGCGGCCCTGCCGGTGCTGTGGCACTCGGGAAAGTTCGTGCGCAATCCGCTCGTGCGGACGGACATGTTCATCGACGACGGCGAAATCGTGTACGGGGAACCTGTCCCGGCCGACCGGTTCGATGCCGCACGTGCGCTGGTCAAATCGTCCGAGATCCGGCTCGATCGCGTGGACGCCGAAGTCGACCGCCTGGTCTGGAAGTTCGCGAACCTGTTCCCGGGTTGCCTCATGAAGTCGATCGACGGCATTCGCGCAAAGAAGAAGGTCTTCTGGGACCAGATGAAGGTGCCGAACCGGCACTGGCTCGCGACCAACATGTCGGGCGAGGCGTTTCTCGGATTTACCGCGTTCGCCACGCGCAAGCAGACCGGCCGCGATGTCATCGACTTCCTCGCGTATCGCCAAGCGATCGCGGCCGGGAAGCCTTTCGACGACGATCTCGTGGCAAGCGTGCTGCCGGCGCCGCGCGAACGAACCTGATTGGTACAGGGCTGGCGTCACGCGACTGACTCGGGCATGAAGATCGCAGCGCTCGAAGCGCGGGCACTTGCAATCGGCTTCCTCGAGCGTCACGGGATGCCGGCGGAGCACGCGCAAGTGGTCGCGGATCACCTGATTTACGCGACTCGAGCGGGGCACGCGTTCGCCGGCTTATCGAGATTGCTGCCGATTGCCGAAAGACTCCGCCGAAGCGGAGTCGGCGGCGAGATCCGGGTCGTGAAGCAAACCGACAGGTCCGCCGTCATCGACGGAGCCAACGTCATTGGCTATGTCACGTCGCTGCTCGGTATCGACACGGCGATAGGTCTCGCGAGAAGGTGGGGCGTTGGCATCGTCGGCGTCAACAACAGCTGGTTTTCGGGCATGCTGCGCTACTACGTCGAGCGTGCCGCGAATGCGGGCCTCATCGGCATCCATGCAGCGAACTCCACCGCCATGGTCGCACCGCTGGGAGGGGCCGATCGTGTGCTGGGAACCAATCCGTTCGCGTTCGCGTTTCCAGCCGCTGGTCCGCCGCTGGTCATCGATTTCGCCACGGCCGCGATCATGTGGGGTGACGTCGTCTATCACCAGCAACTTGGCAAGTCGCTGCCCCCTGGATGCGCTGTGGACGCCGCAGGCGAGCCGACGGTTGATCCGAATTCCGCGCTGACCGGAGCGATTCTCGGTTGGGGCGGCGCGCGAGGATTTGCCGTGTCGATGGTCGTGCAGGCCTTGGCAATCCTTGCGGGCAGCGATCCTGTCGTCGGGGAAGTGGGCAAGTGGGGTTACCTGTTTATCGTGATCGACCCCGAGCTGCTCATGCCGCTGGAGGATTTCAAGCAACGCATCGCCGCGCTGCGATCGGCCGTCGAGAGCTCCCGCCCGATTCCTGGCGGTCCGCCGGTGCGGGCGCCGGGCAGCGGGACGCAGGTACGCCTCGCTGCAGCGGCGACCAACGACTGGATCGAAATCGATGACGAGATCCATCGCCGGATTGCGTCGTGAGCGTGGTGCTGCGCTGGCCACCCGCCAGACGCCCGAGCAGCGACAACTCACCTCGATAACATGAACTCTCCGAAGCTCAGCCTCAACCGCCGTCGCATGCTTGCTGCCTTGACCGCCATGGCAGCGCTGCCCATTCGCGTATCGGCGCAGTCGCGTCCGGTACGCCTGATAGTGGCTTCGTCAGCGGGGTCGACGATCGATGTGATCGCCCGATCCGTGCAATCGGCACTCGCCAGCGCACTTGGTGCTCCCCTGGTCGTTGAGGACATCGCAGGGGCTGGAAGCGTGATTGCGATGCAGACTCTCGCCCGCTCGGCTCCTGACGGGTCGGTGCTGGCATTGCAGACGAATAACATGGTCATTGCGCCACTGCTGATCCGGCCGGCGCCGTATGATGCATCGAAAGACTTCACCGCAATCGCAATCGTCGGGACCATCCCTCTGGCGGTAGTTGTCAATGCGTCAAGAGTCGCAGCCAAAGATCCAAAGGAGTTCATCGCGTTGCTCAAGAGCAAGGGCGACACGCTGAACTACGGCTCGAGCGGCAACGGTACGATACTGCATCTGGCTGTCGAATTGATCGAGGACGAAATCGGCGTGAGGGTCACTCACGTTCCTTATAAGGGTGTGGCGCCGATGGTCACCGACCTTGTCGGAGGGCGGATCGATTTCGTGGTCACATCGCTACCCGCCGTCGATGCGTTCGTCAAGAGCGGCAAGCTGCGGATCGTTGGCATGCTGACGCCTGAGCGCGTCGCAATAGCGCCGGAGGTTCCCGCCTTCGCCGAGCAGGGCTTCCCCAAATCTATCGCGGAAGTCTGGTTCGCCGTGCTCGGACCCAAAGGCTTGACACCGACTGTGGTCAAGAAAGTGCACGATGCGTTGCTCGTGACATTCGACAACCCGGCCGTGAGGGAGGTGCTCGAGAAGCAGGGGAATACCATCAAGGTCAGCACTCCTGAAGAGGCGCAGGCTGTGATACGCCAAGACGTGCTCAAATACTCCGAGCTTGCAAAGAAGATCAACCTGACGCCTCAGTGACATCGCGTCGAATGCCGGCCAGTATGGAAGCGCCACTCGACAGCCTGCGCAACCCATTCTTTGCAGCAATGGCAATGGTGTTTGCCGCGCGGGCTCCTTGGCGGTCAGTTCGCCCGTTTCTAAACTTGCTGTCGTATCGATCGACGCGCGACCGTGCAAGGGTGAACCGCTAGCTCGAAGGCTCTCTGCCTCGGATAGCTCAACGAGTTGAAAGGTGCCGGCATGGACTTCGAGCTCAACCAGGACCAGCAACAGATTCGAGACGCCATCCAGCGGCTTTGCGCTCCCTTCGATGCGGACTACTGGCTGCGAAAGGACCGCGAAGGCGGGTTCCCGAGCGACTTCCACAAGGCGCTCGCCGACGACGGCTGGCTCGGCATCGCAATGCCCGCCGATTACGGAGGTGCCGGTTTGGGCATCACCGAAGCAGCGCTGATGATGCAAACGATCTCCGCCAGTGGCGCGGGCCTGTCCGGCGCGTCGGCGGTACACATGAACATCTTCGGCCTGCATCCGGTGGTCGTGTTTGGCAGCGACGAACAGAAACGTCGTTGGTTGCCTCTCCTTATCGCCGGCAAGGACAAGGCGTGCTTCGCCGTCACCGAGCCGAACGCGGGCTTGAATACCCTGAAGCTCAAGACCCGCGCGATCAGGCAAGGCGACCATTACGTGGTTTCCGGTCAGAAGGTTTGGATTTCCACTGCGCAGGTCGCGAACAAAGTTCTGTTGCTGACGCGCACGACGCCGCTCGAGGAGGCAAAGGGAACCGCCGGCCTCACGCTCTTCTATACCGATCTCGACCGGAACCACGTCGAGGTTCGAGAAATAGAAAAGATGGGCCGGAAATGCGTCGACTCGAACCAGGTGTTCATCGATGACCTGCGCATTCCCGTGGAGGATCGAATCGGCGACGAGGGGAAGGGGTTTGATTACATCCTGCATGGGTTGAACCCCGAGCGTATTCTGATCGCGTCCGAGGCGGTCGGTCTCGGCAAGGCGGCCCTGCAACGCGCCGCGCAATACGCCAACGAACGCATCGTGTTCGAACGGCCTATCGGAAAGAACCAGGCCATCCAGCATCCGCTCGCCCGGTCGTGGATCGAGCTCGAGGCGGCGAACTTGATGGTATTCAAGGCGGCTTCGCTGTACGACGCGCACAAGAGCTGCGGTGCCGAGGCCAACGCAGCGAAGTACCTTGCGGGGGAAGCGTGCTTCCGGGCGTGCGAGAACGCGATCCTGACGCACGGCGGCATGGGGTATGCGAAGGAATACCACGTCGAGCGCTATATGCGCGAGGCGTGGATCCCGAGGCTTGCGCCGGTCAGCCCGCAATTGATCCTATGCTTCATCGCTGAGAAAGCGCTGGGATTGCCCAAATCCTACTGACGAAGCCAACGACGGATCATCCAGGATTGATACGCGGCCTTATAAGGTGGGCTTTTGACCCGGTGATCGCCATCGCCGCGTACATCCCCATTTGGCTTCACAGCAGGTTGGGCCGAACTGTGGTTGGTTTGAACTAAGGCGTACGGTCCGGCAGAAGCAGCAGACGATGCCTGACGACGAATTCCGCCCTCCGCTCACCGTAAGCCGCATCACCACGCCGAAGGCGTCGGACGTGCTGGCCGACAAGTTGCGCGGGCACATCCGCTCCGGCGCGTGGCCCGAGGGCCTCGCGCTCCCGGCAGAGCGTCAGCTTTCGGAGCAGACGGGCTTGAGCCGTGCGATAGTGCGCGAGGCGCTGCGGATACTCGAGCACGAGGGGCTGGTCGAGATCCGTCCGGGGCGCGGCGGCGGTGCGCGCGTGCGCCGTCCCACCGGCGATGGACTGGTGCGTCAGCTCGAGCTCTTCATCTGGGGGCGCAACATCTGCGCCGACCATTTGCACGACGTGCGCGAGGCGCTCGAGGCGCTCGCCGCGCGCATGGCAGCGTGCAATCGCACCGAAGCAGACATCGCCGATCTCGTCGCAAGGACAGAGGCAGTCGAAGCCGCGGCCGACGACGTGTCCAAGTATCCCGACGCGAACCTCGCGTGGCACATGTCGGTCGTGCGCGCGAGCCACAATGAGCTTGTGGTGAACTTCTTGGAAGTGGTCGCGCGAGCGATCCATCGTGCGATCAAAGTCAGGGCGTTCGACTGTCCCGATGTTCGCGCGCAGACGCTCGCGATCCATCGCGCGATCCTCGCGGCGATCGTCGCCGGCGACGCGGACGCGGCGCAGCGACGGATGGCGCGCCACGTGACGGCGGCGCGCGTCGTTGCGTTCATGCAGACGGATGCCGCCGCGATCCCCGTCGGCGCCCGCATGTCTTCGCAAGGGTCAGGCGGAACCGAGCGCGCCCGCGCACGGGGCAAACGATCGATCGGCAGGAAGGGGACGAAGTGAGCACGGTGGTGAGCATTCGAGGCCGGTGGAAGTTTACCGCCCACTACTGCATCGACGCGGACACCGGGCGCTACGCCCAGCGATCCGTCGTGCGAGGCTGACTCGCTGCGCGCGGGGAAGATTGACCCGCGAGAGCTCGACGTGCGCTCCACGGGACGACGATCGTGTAAGCGCGATCACCGAGCGCAAGGGCACGCCCTGGTGGACTGCCGGAGCCTTCAGCTAGACCAGAAGATCGTCAGGTATTGCGACGATCTGGACGAACCGGGCCGACCGCCACAACGCCTTTGACGAGACGCTCACCGCTGAGCTCGACGATCCGGTGCAGGGGCTCGATAACGATCCCAGCCCGCGCGTGATCGTGCTGCGCGGGCGAGGCAAGAGTTTTTCCGCATCGAGGGCGGCCAATAACTTCCAAGAGGGCTCGCTGTCAGGCCAACGTGGTCGCCGAGGGACGCTGGCCGAAGTAGTGATCGACGATCACGGGGTCGCTCGCGAGATCGCTGGCAACACCCTGCTGCACGATACGTCCCTGCTCCAGGACTGCCGCCCGATGCGCCGTCTGCAGGGCGAGTCGCGCGTTCTGTTCCACGAGCAGGATCGTCATGCCTTGCTCGTTGAGGCGCTTCAGCGCGCGAAACACGCCTGCTACGATCACAGGTGCGAGGCCGAGGCTCGGCTCGTCCAGCAGCAACACCCTGGGGTGGCCCATGAGCGCGCGTCCGATGGCGAGCATCTGCTGCTCCCCGCCGGACAAAGTTCCCGACAGTTGTCGGCGTCGCTCGGAAAGAACGGGGAATAGCTCGCACACGCGCTGCAGATCGGCAACGACGCTTGTCGCGCGATCACGAGCTGCCTCGCTTCCGAGCTGTAGATTCTCCAGCACGGTGAGCGGTGCGATGACACGGCGTCCTTCCGGAACCTGGATAATCCCCGCCCGTGCCCGACGGTGCGCCGCCAGCGCGTTTACCAGGCCCCCTTCGAACATGATCCGACCGGTTGAGGGTACGACGCCACAGATGGCGTTGACTAGGCTCGACTTGCCGGCGCCGTTGGGTCCGATCAGGGCGAAGATCTCACCGCGCCCGACGGTGAACGATACGCCACGCAAGGCCGCGATTCCTCGGTAGTGCACCTCGAGGTCGACCACGGTCAGGGCATCGACGGCCGGCATGCCCGCCAAAGGAGCGGCCGTTGCAGAGTCGGACATTGAATGGCCGCCCACTTATGTCCCTAAGTACGCCTGCACCACGCCGGCATCCTTGAGCACGGCGTCGGGAGCACCCTCCGCAATCAGTCGTCCGGACGACAGCGCGTAGAGGTACGAGCAGACGGAGGTCACGAATCGCATGTTGTGCTCGATAAGAAGGACGGCGACGCCTTCGGCGGCGACGTCGCGGAAGATCTGTCCCAAGCTCGCGGCCTCCGCGTCGTTCATGCCCGCTACCGGCTCGTCAAGCAGCAGCACCCTTGGATTCATCGCCAGCGCGCGCATGATCTCGATGCGGCGCTGATGGCCGTACGAAAGCCCGCCGGCGCGGTGTTCCGCCAACATTGGCATATCGAAGCGTTCGAGCAGGGCCACGGCCTTCGACTCGTGCGCAGCGGCTTCGGCACGCGCGCTGGGCAGGCCCAGAAGGTTCGCCCAGAAACCGGCGGTTTCGTGCCGGTGGTAGCCGGCCAGGATGTTGTCAAGGACCGTCGCATGGGGCACAAGGCGGATGTTCTGGAATGTGCGCGCCACGCCGGCTTGCGCCAGTGCCGGTGCCTCCGCCCGCGAAATGTCCGCCCCATCGAGTAGCACTCGCCCCGACGACAGGTGAAGCAGACCCATTACCAGGTTGACTACTGTCGTCTTGCCGGCGCCATTGGGCCCGATGAGGCCGGTGATGGTGCCGGCCGGCACCGACAGCGTCACCTCGTTGACGGCGTGAACGCCTCCAAACCGCCGGCATACTTGCTCGAGGCGAAGAATGGCGTTCGTCGCGGTGCTCACCGGGTCACCTCGCTGCCTGCGCCTGAATCGGAAACAGCGGCGGCGCGAGGCTCGAGTCCGGTCACCAACCGCCGCACACGCCGATCGTGCGCGAGTCCGAACAGGGTATCGGCGATGCCGTTGGGCAAGTAGATGATAATCACCATCAAGAGCGCGCCTTGCACGACGTTGCGGTAGTCAGCGAATACGCGGAACAGCTCGGGCAGCGTCGTCAACACGGCAGCGCCCACCAGCGCGCCCCATACGGAGGTGCGACCCCCCAGCACCGCCATGGCGAGGCCGTTCACGAGCAGCGTGAAGCCGAAGTCCTCCGGTTTGATCGTGTACGAATTGCACGCCTGCAAGCCGCCTGCGAGCCCTGCCAGCAGGCCGGAAAGAATCATCGCGATGCGCTGGTAGTGAGCGACGGACATGCCGAGCGAAACCGCCACGGTTTCGTCCTCGCGTATCACGTCCATCGCGCGACCGATGCTGAAGCGGCCCAAGACATGCAACAGCGCCACCACGAATGCGACAATCAGTACGAGCCATCCGGTAGTAGCCACCTTCGGGATGCCGTTGATGCCGAGGGCGCCGCGGGTTACGTCCTCCCAGTTCAGAGCGATGGTTACGACGACCTGCACCAGGGCCATCGTGGCCACCGCCTGGAACACGCCGCGCAGGCGCGACAGCGGGAACGCCATGATGGCGCTGACGACGCCGCCCAGCACGACGCCGCAGGCGATCGCTAGGGCCGGGTGCCAGCCGCTTCTCGTGCTCAGAATTGCGGTGGTGTAGCCGCCGATGGCGGCGAACGCCGCCGAGCCCACTGAGAAGGTGCCGGCGCGCAAAACGACGTATTGGCTCATCGCCAGCAATGAATAGATCAGAATTTGATCGAAGACCGACTGATAAGTGGCGAAGAGCCGGATCATCGGCGCTGCACCCGCATGACCGCGCTGGCTTGACCAAAAATGCCGGTCGGACGGATCAGGATGATGAAGAACAGGATCGCGAAGGCGATCGCGTCCGCGGCCGTCGATGAAATGTACGCGTAGGCGAGCGACTGCACCACGCCGACGAGCAGCCCGCCGAGCAGCGCGCCCGGAATGCTGCCGAGCCCACCGAGAATGATGATCACGAAGGCTTGCATCAGCAATGGCTCACCCATGAGGTAGTGAACCGAGTTGAAAGCGACGCCGATGAGCACCCCCGCCAATCCAGCGAGTGCGCCCGAAACGAAGAACACCTCGGCGTTCACGAGTTCGGCGTTGATGCCCAGCAGGCGCGAGGTATTTCCCGAGAAAGCCACGCTGCGAATCCTGCGGCCGAAGCCGGTGCGATACAGCGCATACACCAGCGCCGTCACCATCAGCACGCCGGTAAAGACGATGGTGATCTGCAGCAGCTGGATGCGCAGCCCCATGAACTCGTACATCACGATCGGGAAGAATTCGAAGGGAAAGCGCATTACCGTGGTGTTGGACACCTTTTGCGCCACCGCCAGCAGCACCAGGTTGGCGCCGATCGAAGTGAGGATCGTCGCGAAGTCGGCCGCTTGCCGCCGACGCAGCGGCCGAAACGCAGCGAAGTCCAGCAGCACCGACAGCACGCCACCAGCCACCATGCCCACGAGCAGCGCGACGGCGAACGACGTGTCGAACGCTTGCACGACGTAAAGGCCCGCGAACGCGCCCCACATGAACACCGAGCCGTGCGCCATGTTCAGCACGTGGTTCACGCCGAATAGCAGGGTGAAACCCAGCGCGAAGACGGCGTAGGCACTGCCCACGACCAGACCGTTCAACAACTGCTGCGTCAGCACAGATGATCCACTCGAATGATTCGGTCCCGACCGACGCGCAACCAACGATGCGGGTCCGCGCACCGGCTGCGTGGACGGCTACCGGTTCGTGGTACGCCCCGTCAGGGGGCGGGGACGAACTTGCCGTCCTTCACTAGGACCATGGTCACACCGAAGCTTGGCTTGCGGTCGGAATGGTTCCACTTCCCGGAACCCACCACTACCGGCACGTCGCGCAGCTTCATGAGGGCGTCGCGCACTTTCTCCTGGGTCGGGTTGGGACCGGCGTTCTTGAGCGCCGCCAGCGCCACCTGTCCCATGGAGTAGCCGAGGGCGGCCCAGCTGTCCGGTTCCGTCTTGTAGCGGGCCTTGTAGGCGGCTTCGAAAGACTTGTTCAACGGCCGGTCAACGCCGGGCAGGAAGTCCGAAACGAACACCGTACCGTCGGCGGCCTTGCCGGCGATCGCAACGACCCGCGGTGTTCCCAACGCAATCGTGCCGAAGTAACGTACCTTGGCCGGCAATCCAGCTTGCCGCAGCTGCACCATGATGTTAGCGCTCTGTTCCGCTTGAGTGGTGAAGTAGACGCCGTCGATGTCCATCGACATCAACTTGGTCGCGAGCGGCAGGAAGTTGCTGTCGTTAACCGCAGTCCCTTCCTCCGTCACTACCGTGCCGCCCCCGGCCTTGAACGTGTCGCGGAAGACGTTCTTGAACTCGATCGTGGCGTCGTTGGTGCGGTCGTACACGATCGCGACCTTGCGCACCGGCGTCTTCTCGAGCACGTACTTGGCCACGTCCGGAATCGTGTCGGCGCCGCTCTGCGCAATCTTGAAGGACCACGGACCCGTGGTGATGATCTGGTCCGAGGTCCCGAGCGTGATGAACGGAGTCTTGTTCTCGTTGTAAATCGGAGCTACGGCGAGCGTGTCGGGTGTGTTGGTGGGCCCCATGGCCAGCACGACGCGCTCCCGGTTTACTGCCTGATTGGCGAGGTTGATGGCCTGGCCCTTGTCACCACCGTAGTCGGCATCGATGAACTTGATCTTCGCGCTGCCGAGCGTGCCCTTCTGATTAGCCTCTTCGAACGCCAGCCGGATGCCGTTCTGTACGGGAACGCCCGCGAATGCCAAGTGGCCTGTCTGGGCCATGATGGACATGATCGGGATCTCCTGGGCCTGGACCGGTGCGACGGCACCGAGTGCCAGAGCGGCGGTGCTGGCGACCAACATCGCGCGGAAACGAATCATCAGTACCTCCTCCTATCACTGCTGCCCGTCGACCGGGAACTACCGGGTGCGACTGCGTATTCCCAAAGCGTAAGCAGTTGTGGCGTGCTGATCTACGGCAGCAGCCGCGAAACTCTTTGCCGGCGTGCGCAAAATGCCGCGCGACTGCCGTCGGCAGCGCGCTTGCGCGGAAAGCGTTCGTCGGTGGCTACGATATCGGCCCGCGGACCACCTTTGCTTACGGCGCAAATGTCATTGCTATGCCGCCGGCTAGTTCCGATGCGAAGCCGTTCCTAGAATCCGACCATGGTTTACCAACCGACAATCAAAGACTATCCGCATTGGATCGATGGCGCGCTTGCGCCCCCCGCCAGCGGCAAATGGATCGAGACGTTCGACCCGTACCGAGGAAAGCCTTGGGCTCGCATCGCGCGAGGCACGAGAGAGGACGCCGACCGAGCCGTCGCCGCCGCCCGGCATGCGATGTACGAGGGCCCATGGAGGCGGATGACGGCTACTCAGCGGGGGCATGTCCTGCGTCGGATCGGGGACGTGCTTGCCGATCGGCAGCATGCGGAGCGCCTCGCCGAAATCGAGTCGCGAGACAACGGCAAGATACTTGCGGAGATGCAGGGTCAGCTAAAGTACCTGCCGGAGCACTGGTACTACTTTGCCGGACTTGCCGACAAGATCGAAGGCACCGTGTTGCCAATCGACAAGCCGGACATGCTGGCGATGACCTACCGCGAACCGGTCGGTGTCGTCGCAGCGCTCACGTCATGGAATACACCGCTGACGTTCTTCGCGGCCAAGTGTGCGCCGGCTCTGGCGGCGGGTTGCTCAGTCGTACTTAAACCGTCCGAATTCGCCTCGGTCAGCTCGCTTGAGCTGGCTGCATTGACGAAAGAGGCGGGCCTGCCCGACGGCGTGATCAACGTTGTGACCGGAACAGGGCAGGAACTGGGGCCCGTTCTGGTTGAGCATCCCGATGTCGCGATGGTCGCGTTCACCGGCTCCGACAAGACCGGCGCCAAGGTTTACGAGGCTGCGGCACGCACGATGAAGCGCGTCGCGATGGAGTTGGGCGGCAAGTCCCCCAACATCGTTTTCGAGGATGCCGATCTAGATGCTGCGTGCATCGGCGTGGTCACGGGCATCTTCGCCGCGGCGGGCCAGATGTGCACGGCAGGGTCCCGGCTGCTGGTGCAGAACTCCGTCCGCGAGGAGTTCACGCAGCGCCTGCTCGCCGTCGCCCGCGACATCAAGCTCGGCGATCCCATGCGGCCGGATACCCACATCGGCCCGATCGCCACCCCGCCGCAGTATGAGAAGGTGCTGCATTACATCAACCTGGCCAAGCAAGATGGGGCGCGCTGCATTCTCGGTGGAGGTCCAGCCAATGGTCCCGGTCTTGAAGGTGGCCAATTTGTGCAGCCGACCATCTTCACGGATGTCTCGAACCGCATGCGCATCGCGCAGGAAGAGGTGTTCGGTCCCGTCTTGTCCATCATCGGTTTCGATACCGAAGAGGATGCCGTGGCGATCGGCAACGATGTCATCTACGGCTTGGCGGCCGGCGTCTGGACGCGGGACATCGGACGCGCCGTGCGCATGTCCAAGGCACTTCGCGCGGGCCTCGTGTGGGTGAACACCTATAGGGCCTACAGCGTCACGGCGCCGATCGGGGGGATGAAGCATTCCGGCGTGGGCCGCGAATACGGCATCGACGCGATCCACGAATACCTCGAGACCAAGACCGTCATGGTCTCGACGGCTGCTGGCATCCCATCGAACCCCTTTTTGCAGCGGTAAATGTGCGAGACGGATAGACGTGCTTGCTGAATCGAGCGGGTGGGATTACATCGTCGTTGGTGCGGGGAGCGCAGGCTGCGTCGTGGCAGGGCGCCTCTGCGAATCCGGGCTGAAGCGTGTCCTGGTGCTCGAGGCTGGCCCGCACGATGTGGCTCTCATGAAACCATTTGGCCTCAGCTATTACTTCGACATGGCGCGGTTCGAATGGGGCTACCGGTCGCAGCCGGACGCTTCGCGCAACATGCGAACGGATCATTGGCGATGCGGGCGCGTCGTGGGCGGCAGCGGCAGCGTCAATGGCATGAACTATGTTCGTGGCACTCGCGCCGACTACGATCGCTGGGCCGCCATGGGTAATGCGGGCTGGTCGGCCGATGATGTGATGCCGCTGTTTCGAGAACTGGAGCAATGCGAGCCTGGATACGAGACGCCGCCTGACTATGCGATCCGCGGAGCATCCGGCCCGCTACCGATCCGCGAGGTGCGGAACTGCCACCCCTTGACAGATGCCTTCATCCAGGCGGCGCAAGCGGCAGGTTTTCCCCGGACGAGCGACTACAACGGCGCGCAGCAAGAAGGCGTAGGGTATGGCCAGTTTAACCAGCGCCGGGGAATGCGCTGGAGTTCGGCGGATGCCTTTCTGAAGCCCGCCTTGCGACGCAAGAAGCTGAATCTGATCACCGATGCCCTCGTACACAAGGTGCTGATCAAAGAGGGTCGCGCCACGGGTGTGCGTTTTGAGTGCAATGGCGCGATCCAGGAGGCTCGGGCCGGCAACGTTATTCTGTGCGCCGGTGCAGTAAATACGCCGCAGATGCTGATGCTGTCGGGCATCGGTGATGCAAAAGCTTTGCAGTCGCATGGCATCGAGGTGGTGGTGGATCGCCCTTCGGTGGGACAAAACATGATGGAGCAACCGCTCATAAGACCGACCTTTCGGGTTAAGCAGCCCAGCTACAGCCCTACGGAGGGAATCTGGCAGAAGGCCAGCTTTCTTGCCAAGTTCGTGTTCACGGGCCAGGGGCCGATTGCGACGATCACCGAGGCACAAGCTTTCCTGAGGACATCGCCGGCCGAACCGGCTCCGGACGTGCAAATGCACTTTTCGTTGGCTGGTGCCGTGTATGCGGATGAGATCAAGTTCTACAAGAACCTAAAGGTGCTTCCGTACCCGTCGATCTCCATCTTCATCAACAAGAACTATCCATTGAGCCGAGGGCAGATCCGCCTGGCAAGTGGCGACCCGAGGGCGGCACCATTGATCGAGCCAAACCTGCTTGGCGATGAACGAGACGTGCAAACACTGGTGCGCGGCATCGGCATCCTGCGTCGCATCATCGCCGCAGTACCATTGGCCGGTATCGTGAGCGGGGAGGTCGAGCCGGGGGAGGAGGCCAGCTCCCACGAAGCACTTGTCGATTATGTAAAGGCTCGCACCGGATTAGCCTACCATACGGCCGGCACTTGCCGCATGGGCATTGACGAGGATGCCGTCGTGACACCGGAGCTCAAGGTGCGAGGCGTAGAAGACCTCTGGATAGCGGATGCCTCGGTGATGCCACACATGATCAGCGGCAACAGCAACGCTGCGTGCATGATGATCGGCGAGAAGCTGGCACGGCAGCTGAGTCGAAGGAATGATGCATGAGTGCCATTTTCACATTACGAATCTCTGGGCAACGCTCTCGCGGGGAATTCGTATGAGTCGCTGGAAGCGGGTTCAGAGCAGCTGATAGCAACGTTACGCGCCGACATCGCGGGCCGGGGGAAGCTGCTGAGTGCGGCATGCGTTGTGATGCGCAGCGAGGGCGCGCTCGCTCCCGGCGCCGTCTGCCGGAACGCTGAGGCACCCTCGTGGATCACGGCCAAAGCTCAGTACACGTCCGCCGCAGCGGCCAGGTCGCTGAACACGGCATCCGGATTGCGCCGCCTTCGGCGGGCTCCCTTGTGCCGGCACTCGATTTGTTGCTGATCGACATCGGATGGATATCTGCTGGATCAATAACCGATCCTCATCAGCATGCCGCCATCGACTGGCAGGCTGACGCCAGTGATGAAACTGGCCTCGTCAGATGCAAGGAAGACGGCCGCATTGGCGACGTCCCAGCCCGTGCCCATCCGGCCGCGTAGGGGCACCTCGCGGTTCCGGTTCGCGACGAGTTCATCGCGCGTGAGGCCCATTAGGCGGACCCGCTGGTCGACCGCCATGGGGGTGTCGATCAGGCCAGGAAGGATCGCGTTGGCACGCACGCCATACGACGCATTCTGTATCGCAAGCTGTTGCGTGAACGCAATCAGCCCGGCCTTGCTCGTGCGATAGGCGACGTTCGGCCTTGTGGTCTCGATCGCCGATACTGACGCGAGGTTGATTACAACCCCGGACTTCTGCTCGCGCATGTACGGCACCACGCACTTCGCCGCCATGATCGCGCCGCGCAGGTTGATGTGCATGATGCGGTCGAAAACTTCGTCGGTCATCTCATCGAGTGCCTTGTCGCCGGCCGCAAATGAGACGCCCACGTTATAGAACAGGATGTCGACGCGGCCCCACTGGGCCTTCGTAGCTTCGGCCGCGCGACGCAGGCTCTCGTTGACCGTTACATCCGCCTGGAACACGTCGGAATCGCGGGCATCGTTCCCGGCAATCTCTAGCGTTTCCCGCGCAGAGGCGAGATCCCGGTCCACTGCCATGATCGACGCACCTTCCTGCATGAACCGCAGCGCCGTGGCGCGACCGGTTCCGACTGATTCACCGGGCATTTGCCCCGCTCCGATGACAATTCCCACCTTGCCTTGCAGTCGCGCAGTCATTGACCAGCCCCTCTTGATAACGCCGATGATTGTATGAACCGTGTACCGGAGCTTTCGCATCGACGACAGCAAACACCTATGCGTAATTCGCCAAGCCCCCCCGCTGGGAAGCCGCAGTGACTGCCGGGGGTGCCGATACCACCTCCTGGCACCTGTCGTATCATATTCGGGGGAGGCACCAAGCGATGGACGAACTGGCCGCGATGCGGGTGTTCACGAAAGTTGCCCAGAAGGGTAGTTTCTCGAAGGTCGCGCGGCTTACGGGCACTTCGACCAGCTCCATCGCAAGGCTCGTCAACAGCCTCGAAGAAGACCTCGGTGTGAGGTTGTTCAATCGCACGACTAGGCAGTTGGTGCTCACCGAAGCGGGGCAGCGCTTCCTCGAGGACGCCAAGCGTATTCTTCAATCAGTGGAGGACGCCAAGCGCGGCGCCGCCGTCTACCAGCACGAAGTGCGCGGCCTCATTCGAGTCCATTGCGGTAAGTCCGCGGGGTCCGCCATAATCCTTCCTGCACTCCCGCAGTTCCTTGCGCAGAACCCGGAAGTGATCGTGGATCTTTCGCTGACCGATGAGCGGGTGGACATCGTGGCCGAGAAGGTCGACATCGCCATCTGGCGCGGCAGTATGGATGACTCGAGTCTGGTGGCACGCCTCCTCGGTTCTCCGCGCCGGGTTTTGTGCGGAAGCCCAAAATACTTTTCGAGGCATCCGAAGCCGTCCGTTCCGGCAGATCTTGCGAAGCATAACTGTCTGCTCTATTCGGCCCCTCACTATGCGGCGGAATGGATCTTCTGCAAGGACGGTCAGACCATCAGAGTGCCTGTCTCAGGCAATCTGAAAACGGACACCGGCGCTGCGCTTCTGAACAGCACGCTCAGCGGTTTGGGGTTGGCGGTACTCCCCGAATGGATGGTCGCCGACTTCTGCAAGCAGGGCCACCTGCAAACCGTCTTGACGGACTACGACGTGCGCCCTTCGGACACCGATGCATCGCTTTACCTCGTGTACCCGCACCGCTCACCGCCCCCCAAGGTAGCCTCGTTTATTCAGTTCGTACTGGCGCTGTTCGGGCGGCAGGGCGAATCGCGCCCGCGATGATCCGCGCCGCCGTCATAGCCGACTGAGCATGCTCTCCCAGCCGGCTGCCAGCGAATCGCGATGGTTGGGATGGGCGATCGCGATCAACGCCTCCGCGCGCGAGGCCATGGAACGCCCGCGCAGCTCCGCGACACCGAACTCGGTCACCACCGCGTCTGCCTGGTGACGCGGAACGGTGCACAGCCCGTCTGCGTCGAGGATGGGAACGATGCGCGAGATGCGGTCGTCGCGGGCTGTGGCCGAAAGGCAGATGAGGAGGCGACCGTCAACTGCGATCTGGCTGCCTTGCGCGAACGCGGGCAGCCCGCCAGGTCCGGCCTGGATGCTACCGCCGCTGCGTTCAGAATTGACCTGGCCGAACAGGTCCACCTGGACCGCGCTGTTGATGGCAACGAATCGCCGGATCGCCGCGATCACGTCGAGACCGTGCGTCTTCCGCACGTCGTCGAGGTAGACGCGGCCCAGTCTGCCGACGTAATCGTAAAAAGTCGGCTCGCCGAGCACGACTCCGGTAACGATGCGCGCATCGCGGTCGAGTGCACCGCTTTCCCACAGCGTGCGCAACAGCGGAGAAATCACGCCGGAATGGATGCGCAGACGCCGATGCGCATGCAGCGCTCGGGCGATATCGGGAAGGACTGAGCCAATGCCGAACTGGAGGGTGTCGCCGTCGCGCACGATGTTCGCTGCATGGCGGCCGATTCGCTCGTTCACCTCGTTCGACACCGGCTGAGCGACGCTGAGTGCGGGAGCGCCAGCCTCCACCACTGCATCGAACTCGGAGATGTGCACCTTGAAGCTGCTGTCGATCCGGGGCACCTCGGGGTTCAGATGTCCAACGCGGCGCAGCGCGCGCTTCCATACCAGCGGTGCGAAATCCGACGACAAACCCGGGCTGCACCAGCCGTCGCTGTCCGGTGGCGTGAACTGCGCAATGGCGCAATCGAAGGGCGGTGCCTCAAGCAGTTGCCTTGCGATGCCCGTGTAGTCCAGTGGGAACAAAGCAGCGCGGCGTTGCGCCAAGCCCGCGCGCACGCTCGGCGTCATGAAATATGCCTGGACGCGCGCCCCGGGGTGCGTGGCGAGGTAGTCGATCTGGTCGACGCCCGGCAACTGAATGCTCGTGAACTCAATGCCGGCCGCCCGTAGCGGATCCCGGCGCAACTCGTCACGGAGCAGGGCGGACTCGCCTGAGAGACCGGCGGCAAACACCCGGTGATCGGGCCGCCAATGCTCGCTCAGCGATTCGCTGCGGAGAGGGTGTGGCTTCATCGTGCTTTGAAACACTCAGGCTTCGAGATTGTTGCCTAACGCCACGCAGCGCGCCTTGCAAATCTCAGGAAGGTGTCTTGCCTCAGAGGCGCAGCTCAAATCGGCGAAGCACGCTGATCTTTTCGGTGCAGGCCACGGTCGTCCTTGGCACGCGAAGGCGCGCCCGTTGCCCGGCATGCAACCTTTAGCGCGAGATTCGCCGTTCGCGCGCGTAGTGCCCACTTTCGCCCGACCCTGTGAGTCGGGCCCTACCTGCCGGCCTGACTTAAGCTCAAGATCGCCGGAAAACCGAGACTGGTTCAGCGTGAAGACGTTCCAGAACGGTTACGTCGGACAGTCTGCCCGGCTTCGGCTGGCCATAGCGGTCGCCGCGAAGCTCTTAAGAAAGCCTACCTCGACCAGGTGCGAAGGGGAGTGTAGCGGACGCGCCACATGCGAAAGGCCTTGGTTTTTTTGGCTACTTCCAACCAATCCGGGCGGGCAGCGGCGCGCTCGGGGCTGGTGTCGAAGGCCTGCGCGGTGGCCATGTTAGGGTAGTTGTAGACAGTCAGGAAACGGGGATAGTCCATGACCTTTACAGGCCAGTTCGGCTTGATGCCGCGAGCTCCAGCATTGGCCAACTTGTAGCGGGTGACTCCCAGAATCTCTTTGAACCTAAGCAAGTCTGGAACATGCTTTTCGGTGTACCACTTGTCCACGGCGGCTTCGGCCTCCGGGCCGCAATGGAGAGCCGTCAGGCTAATCAGCGGCGTTGGCGACGTATCTTTCCAACGCTTGATGCACTGGTACTGCACGCGCCACCACAGCTCGACGCCGGCGGCCCTCAGCTCATCGAAATGTTGACAGGCGCGCTGCAGCTCCTGACTCGCATTCCATGCCTCGAAAGCCTCGAGGTCCGTGAAGCGCAAGATGGCCAGGTACCCCGGGTATTCCGTGACGGTAGCATCGCCGCCTATAGCCGCGAACTTGTAGCGGGTTACCCCGAGCAGCCCCTTGAATTTCATGCTCTCCGGGATGTGCCACTCGTCGTACCACTTCTGGAACTGCGGCTCCATTGTTGGCGGGCACACGGTACCGTCGATGCTAATAATATCGGTGTCCAAATCTACCTCCTGCGAATCAGAGACAGAGCGCCAGCGGCAAGAGAGCAGTGCACGGCTCTTCCGAGTCGTGGTTGCCTCCTCGCACCCATGGGATTGATTATGGGCATGACTTGGTCAACGAGCCCTGTTCTTCCCGAGAAAAACCTGTGCGTGGAAAGCAACAATCCGCCCGGGCCGGCTTGTGTTGATGCTGCCTTCTTCCACGGGGCAGCTTTGCCCAAGGGCGCGTAAGTTCATGTGGCGCGTGCGCTGGAAGCTGCGCAGGAAGTGGCACGGGCTCAGCGAAACAGCCTCGGCGAGCGCGGCGATGCTCAGCGAATAGTCGGTGGGGTGAGCCTCGATATACGCACGTCGACACTGCTCAACGTGCGGTAGTCGAGCTTGCCATCGCCGTTCGCCGAAGGCCGGCCGCAGCGGCCGGCGAGACTCCGGAGCGCATCCTGGAGCAGTACCCGACGTTGAAGCCCGAGCATATTGCCGCCGCGATCGCGTACGCTGCCGACCTCGCGCGCGAGCGCGTGGTACCGGTCCCTTCATAGCGCGGCAGATCGTCGTGCGCTTCAAACTGGACCAGAACATCCCCGGTGACGCTGCTTCATTGCTACGTGCGGCTGGTCACGAGGTGCAGTCCGTCGTCGATGAGCATGTCGAGGGTACCCCGGATGCGCAGTTGCTCGACGCCTGTCGCAATGAATCGCGTCTACTGATTACGCTCGATCTTGACTTCCCCGACAATTCGCGCGGCCCGGCGTCTTAGCACCCACACATTTGGCGTTTACGTACTCACGGGCTGCTCGACACAGACCAGACCGGGTACTAAGTAGGCGCAAGCGCGTAAACACCATCAACCTCACGAACCACACCATCCGCCACCAGCTTCAAAAGATGGGCGAGGAGGGACCGTGCGGCCGCGCCGTGACGTTCGACGGGTACATCGGCATAGACCTCTAGTACCAATTCTTGAACGGTTGCCTTGTCTATCCGCGCAAGTGCCTGCAGCACAAGGCTCTCGCGTTGCTGCCGGTGTGCAATCAATCGGCGGATCTCCTCGTGCGGCTTGCCGATGAGATAACCGTGACCGGGCGCGATGATCGCGACATCGCGTGTCAGCAATGCGCCGAGCGAGCTTAGGTACGCGCTCATGTCGCCGTCCGGCGGGTTGATGATCACGGTCGACCCCTGCATCACGTGATCACCGCTGAAGAGCATGCCGGTGTTCTCGAGCAAATAGCAGAAGTGGTTCGACGCATGACCAGGGGTGTGCAGTGCCAGGAGCGTGACGTCACCGAGCGCATAGCGAGCGCCGTCCATGGCCAGCGTGTCCGGGTAAAAGGTAGGGTCCTGCCGACCATCGATCGGCGCGGCAGCGCCGATAATATGCGCGCCGGTCAACGATTTGAGCTTCGTCGCCGCAGGTGAATGATCGCGGTGACTGTGAGTGCAGAGGATCCAGCGAATTCGACTCTCGCCGGCGGCCAGCACAGCGTCGATATGACCATCGATCGCCGGCCCCGGGTCGATGACCGCAAGCTCGCCGCCGCCGACCAGATACGTATTCGTACCCGGTCCCGTCATGATGCTCGGGTTAGGCGCGATCACCCGAGTGACGAAGCGGTCCAAGCGCTTCGGAGTGCTCGGCACAAGATCGTACGTGGTTGATGCCGTCTCTTCGGGATCGGTCCAATGGATCTCGGCATACGCTGCATCGCCGTTGCGAAATACGATGGGACCGCGCGCGCCTTGCGCGACGACCGGACGCTTGGTTTCGATCGGCCCGCGGGACCTCGCATTCTCAAGAGCGTCAGTCACGGTTACCCTACGGGCGAGATCGCGAAGCATATGGCGAGTGGCGAAGGGCAGCTGGATGGTTCCGGCGTCCGCCCGTGCCAAAGCCTGTGTGGGGGCGACCCACTCGAGCTCGACGGTCTCAAGCTCGTCCGCCGATTCGCGGTGCTCGGGCGGCGTACGCGCCCAGAAGAAGCGCGTGTCGAACCGGCGCGGCCTACCCGCCGGAGTGATCCAATGGTCGACGTACACGAAATCGTCCGTGTGAATGAACAATCCCTCGTGATCAAGGAAATCGGCGAACGTTAGCGTGCCGGCATGCAGCGCGCGGCGCGCATCCGCGAGCATTGCCATACGGTTCGGCTTCAGCAGGGCGCCCGAAGTATCGCGCGCAATCAACACACCCGATTCTTCGAAGCATTCGCGCACCGCGGTAGCCCAGAATCGCAGTGCGTCTCGGGACGTGCTGAGCTGCGCGCTGCACTGAGAGTCCGAAAGACCCCGCATGCGCGCGAGAACTCGGCCGTCGCCATCTCCGTCATCCACGGCGCCGCCAGGGAAAACGTATGCACCGCCCAGGAAGGCGGCAGTCTGCGCCCTGCGAAGGACCAAGACCTCGAGTCTCCCGGGTCCATCGCGGAGCAACACCACCGTGCACGCGAGCCGGATTTTGGATTTCTTGCCGGAGAGGAGAGGATTCGAAGCCACCGATCACCTTGCGCGATGTCATACTAATGCGACCGGCGCCCGGCGCGCAAAATGGGTGCACTCAACGACTTGTGGCCCCAGCAGCGTACCGAACCGAACAGTAAGCGACGCAATCGTTGAACACTGATGCGGGCACCAGACGCGCAACCCGAAGACGTCATTGCTTCCGCCGGCTACATATTCCTTTTTTCTTGGCGTTGGGGACTTCGCTCAGCTGCGGACATCGTGATCGCTGGATCGCTGGTTGGCGATGGGAGGTTTCGCTTCTCGACAGATCCGAGGGCCTCGGCGATGTCCTTCGGCGGCGCCGCCGGCGTAGTCTGGTGGCCGGTGAAGAGCCGAAACGCCTTTATGTTGAACGTGAAGTCGGGTGGCGTGCGCTTGGCCCAGAGTTCGGCAACCTCGGGCTTCGGCTTCGCGTATTAGCTGCTGTCGACCTCGACGAGCGGAACCGCGATGCGTGTTAGCGAAGCCGACCCTCGGAGGAATTGCACTTCGGCGGATAGAGACCGAAGCCATCTCGAAGATGATCCCTGGGCTGGAGCGTGCCGTGCTGTGGCGATGGCTCATCGACCTGCCCCGCGACATTCCCATCGATCGATCCGCGTCCCAGGCTCGTTCGAAGTCGACGTCCAGCGACTACGAATTCACCTGCGCATGGTTCACGATGATCTCGCTCGGATGGCTGAGACGCCGGGTGGCGAAATGCAGCCGGAGGACGATCGAAACCGCAGCGGCGCGACGGGCACGGTCAGCGGGTAAGGATGGCGGTCGAGCGTGCCATCCAGCGCGATTTCCGCTTGACAGTCAGTGGGTAAGACGCTATCTTACCTCCAATGAAGACCACCATTTCCACCAAGGGCCAGATCATCCTGCCCGCCGAGATCCGACAACAGGATCACATCGAGCCCGGCGAGGAGTT
>DASPTZ010000013.1:0-2024 GCA_035623155.1 Casimicrobiaceae bacterium
CGGGCGCCCACAAGCCGGCCGAGCGCGAGAAGGCAGGAGCGCGCAGATAAGCGCGGTCGCTCGCCCGGATCCCCCGGGCGCGAACGCGGCGCGACAGGATCCTAATCAAGTTTTTTGAGAGTTAATTAAGGAGAGACAAGCAATGGCAAAGCAGATCGTACATGGTGAAGAGTCGCGGCAGGCAATTCTGCGCGGCGTCAACACCTTGGCGGACGCAGTGAAGGTCACGCTCGGCCCCAAGGGCCGCAACGTGGTCCTGGAGAAGAAATTCGGCTCCCCCACCATCACCAAGGACGGGGTCACGGTCGCCAAGGAAATCGAACTCAAGGATTCGCTGGAGAACATCGGCGCGCAGATGGTGCGCGAGGTCGCCAGCAAGACCAGTGACGTAGCCGGCGACGGCACCACCACGGCCACCGTGCTGGCCCAGTCCATCTATCGCGAGGGTGCGAAGACGGTCGCAGCCGGCGCCAACCCGATGGCGCTCAAGCGCGGCATCGAGAAGGCCATCACCGCCGTCTGCGGCACGCTCGACAAGGAAGGCAACCGCGGCAAGGGCGCGATCGACGAGTACTCGCAGAAGGTCACCGGCGACATGATCGCCCAGGTGGGCACCGTCTCCGCCAACAACGACGAAACCATCGGCAACATCATCGCCGAGGCCATGAAGAAGGTCGGCAAGGACGGCGTCATCACAGTGGAAGAGTCGAAGACGCTCGAGACCCAGCTCGAAGTGGTCGAGGGCATGCAGTTCGACCGTGGGTACCTTTCGCCCTACTTCGTCACCGACCCCGAGCGCATGGAAGCCGTGCTCGAAGATCCCTACATCCTGATCTACGAAAAGAAAATCAGCTCGATGAAAGACCTGCTTCCGCTGCTCGAGCAGATCGCCAAGAGCGGCAAGCCGCTGCTGATCGTGGCCGAGGACGTCGAGGGCGAAGCCCTGGCGACCCTGGTCGTGAACAAGCTGCGGGGCACGCTGCAGGCCATCGCCGTCAAGGCGCCCGGCTTCGGCGATCGCCGCAAGGCCATGCTGCAGGACATCGCCATCCTGACCGGCGGCAAGGCCATCACCGAAGATCTCGGCATCAAGCTCGAGAACGTGCAGATGCAGGACCTCGGCCGCGCCAAGAAGATCACCGTGGACAAGGACAACACCACCATCGTCGAAGGCCGCGGCAAGACCAACGAGATCGAAGGCCGGGTGAAGGAAATCCGCGCCCAGATCGACAAGACCACCTCGGACTACGATCGCGAGAAGCTGCAGGAGCGGCTGGCGAAGCTGGTCGGCGGCGTTGCCGTGATCAAGGTCGGGGCTGCGACCGAGACCGAGATGAAAGAGAAGAAAGCCCGCGTTGAAGATGCCATGCATGCCACCCGCGCGGCCGTCGAAGAGGGCATCGTGCCCGGCGGCGGCGTGGCCCTGGTGCGCTGCGTGCCGGCGCTCGATAAGCTCAAGGCCGAAGGCGATGAGCAGATCGGCATCAACATCGTCAAGCGCGCGCTGGAAGAGCCGCTGCGCCAGATCGCCGGCAATGCCGGAGAAGAGGGCGCAATCGTGGTCGGCAAGATCCGCGAGTCGAAGGCCGCTAACTTCGGCTACAACGCCCTGACCGGCGAGTACGAAGACCTGGTGAAGGCGGGCGTCCTCGATCCGACGAAAGTGGCGCGCACCGCGCTGCAGAACGCGGGCTCGATCGCCTCGCTGATGCTGACCACCGAGGCGCTGGTCTCCGAGATTCCGGAAGAGAAGAAGGAACCGGCAATGCCCGGCGGCCACGGCGGCGGCATGGGCGGAATGTACTAAAGGCAGCTATTAGCTGTTAGCTCTTAGCTGCTGGCTTCTGATTGATTGTCATCCCGAGCGAGGGCGTAAGCCCGAGCCGAGGGAGAATGCAGTTGGGTCGAGCCCCGCGCGCAAGCGCGGGGCTCTTTCTTGGAAATTTCCACCGCGGATTCAGACCGATGAACGCGAATCAAGGAGACCGCCGAGACGTTGAGAACGCTGAGACACACGAAAATGC
>DASPTZ010000014.1:0-111590 GCA_035623155.1 Casimicrobiaceae bacterium
GTCGAGCATGTTCGCGCGGCACACGATGACCGCAGGCTCCGCGTCGGCGAAGAAGTACGGCAGCTCGTTCGTGCTCTCGACGCGGTAGGCGGAGTTGAGCGGCAGATACACCAGGCCCGCGCGAAGGCAGGCGAGGTACAGCGCGAGCGCCTCCCAGGACTTGTCGATCTGCACGGCGACGCGATCGCCCGTGTGGCAGCCCGCGGCAAGCAGCGCATGGCCGATGCGTGCCGACGCGGCGTCGAGATCGTCGTAATGGATGACCGGCCCGCCGGGAATCAGCAGGCACGGCTGCTCCGCGTGCTCGGCGAAATGGTCGTGCAGCAGCGCGTAGAGGTTGGCGTTCATTCGGGCTGCCGGGCAGCGCGCAGGCGCAACGGGTCACGCGGGGAATACGTGAGATTACATCACGCCGCGACACTCGTCAGCGGCGATCTTCGGCCCGCGCTGTCCGCGCCTCGGGCGGGCTAGCGGTCGTTAACCGTTCGCCCTGAACCTGTCGAAGGGCCGGGGCTGCGACGAGGTCGTTCGTGGTTCGACCGGCTCGCCACGAACGGATTCCTAACGCACTGTCAGATCAACCCCGCACCGCGAGCCCATTGATACTTGGCCCCGAGGACCGCGACCGGCATCTCGGTCGAGTAGGGATACGCGGGAATGCCGTGATCGAACAGGTACTCCGCGGCCTCCTCGACTTCGACGTCGCCCGCCAGCGAGGCGACGACCGGCTTGTGGATGCCCCTGGCGCGCATCTCCTCGATCACCTCGACCATGGTCTTGGCGAACACCATCGGCGGCGTGATGATCGTGTGCCAGTAGCCCAGGATGAGCGAATGGATGCGCGGCTCCTCGAGCCCGAGCCGGACCGTGTCCTGATACGTCTTCGGCGGCTGACCGCCGGTGATGTCGACGGGGTTTCCGGCGGCCCCGAACGGCGGTATGAATTTGCGGAACGCGGCGTCGAGGTCCGGAGGCATCGCCATGAGCTTGAGATTGTTGTCGACCACCGCATCGGAGAGCAGCACTCCCGAGCCGCCCGCTCCGGTGATGATGACCACGTTCTCGCCCTTGGGCGTCGGCAGCACGGGGATCGCCCGCGCGAACTCGAGCAAGTCGCGCAAGCTGCGCGCGCGGATCACGCCGGACTGCCTGAGCACGTCCTCGTAGATCTTGTCGTTGCCGGCGAGCGCCCCTGTGTGCGAGCTCGCCGCGCGCGCGCCCATCGCGGTGCGGCCGGCCTTGAGGACGACCACAGGCTTTTTCTTCGACACACGCTTCGCGACCTCGGCGAATGCGCGTCCGTCCTTCAGATCCTCGCAGTGCTGGGCGATGATCTGGGTGTTGTCGTCCTGCTCGAAAAAGGTGAGCAGGTCGTCTTCGTCGATGTCCGACTTGTTGCCAAGGCCGACGATCGCCGAGACGCCCATCTTGGCCGAGCGCGAGAAGCCGATGATTGCCATGCCGATCCCGCCCGATTGCGACGAAAGCGCGGCGTGGCCCTTGAAGTCGTAGGCGGTGCAGAATGTGGCGCAGAGGTTCTTCCACGTGTAGTAGAAGCCGTAGATGTTCGGCCCCATCAGGCGCACGCCGTACTTCCGGCCGATCTCCTGGAGTTGCTTCTGGCCCTCGACGTTGCCGGTCTCGGCGAATCCGGACGGAATGAGCACGGCGCCCGGAATCTTCTTCTCGCCCACCTCGATCAGCGCGTCGGCGACGAATTTGGCCGGGATCGCGAACACCGCGACGTCGATCTTGCCCGGAACGTCCTTGACGCTCTTGTACGCCCTGCGCCCCAGGATCTCGCTCGCGCTCGGGTGGATCGGGTAGATGTCGCCGGCGTAGCCGCCGTTGATCAGGTTCTTCATCACCGAGTTGCCGATCTTGCCGTCCTCCGACGATGCGCCGATGACGGCGACCGCATCGGGTTTCATGATGCGGTTCATGTCGCGCACGATGTCCTCGTGCCTCGGCCGGTAGCGGGCAGGGGCCGGGGCAAAGTCGACGACGATGCGCACGTCTGCCGCGATCGCGCCTTTCCTGGTTGCGAAAACAGGGTTGAGATCCATCTCGACGATCTCGGGGAAATCGGAGACTAGCTGCGAGACGCTCTGGATGATGCGCGAGAGCGCCTGCCGGTCGACCGGGTCGCCGCCGCGAACACCCTTCAGGATCGGCGCCGCGGCGATGCTGTCGAGCATGGAGAGCGCATCGTCTTTCGACGCGGGCGCGAGGCGGAAGGTGACGTCCTTGAGCACTTCGACCAGAACGCCCCCCAAACCGAAGGCCACGAGTTTCCCGAACGACGGATCGGTCACGGCGCCGACGATGACTTCCTGGCCGCCGCCGAGCATCTGCTGAACCTGCACGCCGAGCAAATTGGCCTTGCGGTTGTACTTCTTCGCGCTGGCCATGATCTTCTCGAAGCCTTTGCGCGCCTCCGCAGCGTTCTTGACACCTACCAGCACGCCGCCGGCATCGGTCTTGTGCAGGATCTCAGGCGAGACGATCTTGAGCACAACCGGAAAGCCGATGCGGGTCGCGAGCTTCGCAGTCTCGGCAGCCGACTTTGCAACGCCTTCCCTGGGCACGGGGATGCCGTAGGCGTCGCAAACAAGCTTGCCTTCGGGCGCGGTAAGCGAAGTGCGCCCTTCCGCTTTCACTGTCTCCAGAACACGCCGAACCTCGCTCTTCTTGTTCGCCATCGCTAGTCCTCTCGTCCGTTCGCGGTGAGCCTGTCGAACCGTGAACGGCTGCCCACAGAGCGTCCGTTCCTTGTCGTCGCCCTTCGACAGGCTCAGGGCGAACGGGAATCCTGCGGATTGTCCTTCAGATGACCTTCTCGGCGCGCAGCGCCGCCACCTGGTCCTTGCTGTACCCGAGCTCGGAGAGCACTTCGTCGGTGTGCTCGCCGAGCAGCGGCGAGCGCTTCACCTCGCTCGGGCTGCCGGACATCTTGATCGGATTGCCGACCGAGATGTACTTGCCGCGGGTCGGGTGGTCGACTTCAACGACGGTTCCGGTCGCGCGCAGTGACGGCTCCTCGGCAATCTCCTTCATCGAGAGGATGGGACCGCAAGGAATGTCGCGCTTGTTGAGAATGTCCATCGCCTCGAACTTGGTCTTGGTCATGGTCCATTTCTCGATCTCGCCGAAGATCTCCATCAGGTGCGGCAGTCGCGCCTTGGGCGTCGCGTAACGCGGATCGGTGAGCCACTCCGGCCTGCCGATCACCTCGCAGATGTCCTTCCACACCGGCGCCTGGGTGATGAAGTAGATGTACGCGTTGGGATCGCTCTCCCAGCCCTTGCACTTGAGGATCCAGCCGGGTTGACCACCTCCCGAGGCGTTGCCGGCGCGCGGAACCGCATCGCCGAAGTTGCCGTTGGGGTATTGCGGATACTCTTCCATCACCTGCGTGCGCGCGAGACGCTGCTGGTCGCGAAGCTTCACGCGGCACAGGTTGAGCACGCCATCCTGCATCGCGGCGAGAACTTTCTGTCCGCGGCCGGTCGTCTTACGCTGGTATAGCGCGGCGACGATGCCGAGCGCGAGATGCAGCCCGGTGCCGGAATCGCCGATCTGCGCGCCGGTCACCAGCGGCGGACCATCGTCGAAGCCGGTGGTCGACGCGGAACCACCGGCGCATTGCGCGACGTTCTCATAGACCTTGCAATCTTCGTAAGGGCCGGGGCCGAAGCCCTTGACCGAGGCGACGATCATCCGCGGGTTGAGCGACTGGATGTGCTCCCAGGTGAGCCCCATGCGATCGAGCGCGCCAGGAGCGAAATTCTCGACCAGCACATCGCAATGCTTGACCAGCTTTTCCAGAACTTCCTTGCCCTTCGGGTTCTTGGCGTCGACGGTGATCGAGCGCTTGTTGTGGTTGAGCATCGTGAAATACAAGCTGTCGACGCCGGGTATGTCGCGAAGCTGACCGCGCGTTATGTCGCCTTCGCCCGCCCGCTCGACCTTGATCACGTCGGCACCCAGCCACGCCAGCAGTTGCGTGCAGGTCGGACCCGACTGCACGTGGGTGAAGTCGAGAATGCGCACTCCATCCAAAGCCTTGCCCATTACTTTCCCCTATGCAGAGGTTGCTAGGCCGCGTCGACCCTCGGCGCGCCGACCGAGGCCGAGGCGAAGTTGCCTATCGACGGCGGTCGAACGCGGCGAGCCATCATGGTTTCTTTTTCGCGCTGGGATTCAGACTCGTGATGCGGCCGCTTTCCGTACCCGCCTTTTCGTCGATGACCGCGTTGACCAGGGTCGGCTTGCGCGAGCGCATCGCTTCCTCCATTGCATTGCGCAGCTCGGCCGGCGTCGTGGCCAGCACGCCCACGCCACCGAAGGCCTCCATCAGTTTTTCGTAGCGCGCGCCCTTGACGAACACCAGGGGCGATGGATCTCGTCCGCCGCCGGTATTCACCTCGTCGCCGCGGTATACGCCGTTGTTGTTCAGGATCACGACGCAGACCGGCAGGTTGTAGCGGCAGATCGTCTCGACTTCCATGCCGGAGAAACCGAATGCGCTGTCGCCTTCGACCGCGATCACCTGCTCGCCGGTCACTGCCGCCGCCGCGACCGAAAAGCCCATGCCGATGCCCATCACGCCCCAAGTGCCGACGTCCAGCCGCTTGCGCGGCTTGTACATGTCCACGATGCTGCGCGTGAAATCGAGCGCGTTGGCGCCTTCGTTGACCAGGATCGCCTCCGGGTTCGCCTTGATGATGTCGCGCACGACGTTGAGCGCGCTGTGGAAGTTCATCGGCGTCGGATTCTTGGCGAGCGTCTCGGCCATCTTGGCGACGTTCTTGCTCTTGCGCTCGGCGACGGCGTTGAGCCAGTCCGTCGGCGGCTTCGGCCAACTCGAGCCCATGCGGGAAAGCAGGGCCGATACGCAGGAACCAATGTCGCCGACGACCGGCGCCTCGATACGCACGTTGCTGTCCGCTTCCTGGGGCGAGATGTCGATCTGGATGAATCGCTGGCCGCCCCAATTCTTGGCGCTCGCGGCACCCCACGTCTTGCCCTTGCCGTGCGCGAGCAGCCAGTTCAAGCGCGCGCCGATCATCATCACCACGTCGGCCTCGGGCAGCACGTACGAACGAGCCGCCGATGCTGATTGCGGATGGGTGTCCGGCAGCAGGCCCTTGGCCATCGACATCGGCAAGTAGGGGATGCCGGTCGTCTCCACCAGCGCGCGAATATCCGCATCCGCCTGCGCGTACGCCGCGCCTTTGCCGAGGACGATGAGCGGACGTCTGGCTGCCTTGAGCAGATCGAGCGCGCGGTCGATCGCATCGGGCGCTGGGATCTGTCGCGGCGCCGCATCAACCACCTTGATCAGCGACTTCCTGCCGGTTTCGGCGTCGATGGTTTGCGGAAAAAGTTTGGCAGGCAGATCGAGGTAAACCCCACCCGGACGGCCCGAGAGCGCAGCGCGGATCGCCCGTGCCACACCCACGCCGATGTCCTCGGCGTGCAAGACCCGGAACGCGGCTTTGGCAAGCGGCTTGGCGATGGCGAGCTGGTCCATCTCCTCGTAGTCACCCTGCTGCAAATCGACGATCTCGCGCTCGCTCGATCCGCTCACTAGGATCATCGGGAAGCAATTGGTGGTTGCATTCGCCAGCGCCGCCAGGCCGTTGAGAAAACCCGGCGCGGATACCGTCAGGCAAACGCCAGGCTTCTTCGTAACGAAGCCGGCGATGGATGCAGCGTAACCGGCGTTCTGCTCGTGGCGGAACGAAATCACGCGGATGCCGGCGGCCTGTGCCCTGCGGGTGAGGTCGGTGATCGGGATTCCTGGCAGGCCGAAGATCGTATCGATGCCGTTGAGCTTGAGGGCATCGATCACGAGCTGAAAGCCGTCGATCTCTTCTTGTGATTGTGCATCGACGTCGCGGGGCGTCGCGCCCTCGCGCTTTACTTCTGCAGTCGTCGTGCGCCCTTCGGGAGCTTTTGTGGCCGCATCGGGCATGGGTACCTCCATTACTGAAAAGAGAGAGCAGCGCAACGCTCTTTCGAGCGACCGGCCGGTGCGGTCGCAGGGTTCGTATGTCGTCGATCACTCGACCGGCCGCGCGACGGCGCGGTCCGTCGAGCTGGCGAACGGTTGCCGGAGTCTCCGCTAGGTCGCGAGCTTCGGCTGCGCCTTCACGGCCTCCGTCGCCCTGCTCGTGTACGCGCTACGCATCGGCTTGAGGAGCGCAAGCGCCATCACGGCTGCGACAATGTTCATTCCTGCCGCCGTCAGGAACACCGCCTGCCAGCTTCCTGTTGTGGTCGTCAGTACGTTGGCGAGCGGCACCAACAGCGACGCCGTGCCTTTGGCGGTGTACATCAACCCGGTGTTGGTCGTCGCGTACTTGGCCCCGAAGGTGTCGGTGACTGTCGCCGGGAACAGGCTGTAGATCTCGCCCCAGGCGAAGAACACCAGGCCGCTCAGGATCACGAAGAAAACGGGGTCGCTGCCGAATTTGTACAGCGCGAAAATTCCCAGGCCTTCGAGCGCGAAGGCGATGAACATCGTGTTCTCGCGACCGATGTTGTCAGACACCCAGCCGAAGAAAGGCCGACACAGCCCGTTGAGCACGCGGTCGATGGTCAGCGCGAAGGTCAACGCCGGCAACGTCAGGCCGATCAGGCTCACCGGAACGTCGGCGACCTTGAAGTCCTTGGCGATCGGGGCGAGTTGCGCGGTGGCCATGAGGCCGCCGGCTGCCATCAGCACGAACATGACGTACATGACCCAGAACACCGGCGTCCTGATCATCTCGGTCCACGTGGCTTGTGCGCGGCCCGCTCCCGGAGCAACCTTCGCCGGTGCGGCCATCATGCTCGCGGGCGGCGTTAGGAGGAGGAACCCAAGCACGACCACCACGGCACCCTGCAGCAGGCCGAAAACCAGGAACGTCTGCTCGTAGCCCGCGTTCTTGATCATGTTGGCGATCGGGATGATCGTGAGCGCTGACCCCGCTCCGAAACCTGCCGCAGTCAGGCCTGCCGCCAATCCGCGACGGCCGGGAAACCATTTCACTGCGTTTCCGATACACGTCCCGTAGACGCCACCTGCGCCGATTCCCGCCAACGCGGCGGCAAAGTAGAGCCACGCCAGCGAATCGGCCCACGAATTGATCGCCCAGGCGATGCCACACAGCACGCCCCCGACGACAGTCACCCAGCGGGGGCCGAAGCGATCGACGAGGTAGCCTTCGACCGGGACGAGCCACGTCTCCAGCAAAACGAAAATCGTGAACGCTACCTGAATTGACGCCCGGCCCCAGTGATATTTGCTGTCAAGCGGGCCGACGAAGAGCGTCCAGCCGTATTGGTAGTTCGCGATCATGACCATGCAGGTCACGCCGATGAGCAATTGCCACCACGGCGACGCGTAGAGCGGTCTGTTTTCGGTTGTGGATTCCACAAGACCCTCCTCGAAGTTGAAAGTCCGGGAACGACTAGGCTAACGCCATCTTCCAGACAGATGGCCAAACGTCGCACAGAGCGGTCTGGCCTGTTAAAATCCTGCATAACGTATGTGGTATATCAGGGAAAGTCAATAAGCACCTGTTGTGCCGTTGATACGAGTCAAAACTTCCCATTCGAACGGTATCTGACACGCAAGGACGGGCCGCCTTGTCGGTGCCGCTGGTGCGTGGTATACGATATACTGGGCTGTTTCCAGGACCCGCAGCGAAGCGGTTTTTCGGGGCGAGTGATCGGCAGCGCCAAATTGCGCCCTTGCGCGAGCGGCACCCTAGCAACCTTAAGACATACCGATGGCCACGCCAGTCGCCGCTCCGGAGCAGCCCCTGCCGCTCGCGCTGCAGCCGCTGACCACCAACGTCAGCTTTCGCGATCAGGCGTACGCTGCGCTCAAGCACGCGATCATGGACGCGGACATTTACTCCCGTCGCGACGAGATCCGGCTCGACGAGCGGCAGCTCTCGCAAGCGCTGGGCGTGAGCCGCACGCCGATCCGGGAGGCCATGACATTGCTCGAACAGGAGGGCTTCCTGCGCACGGTGCCGCGCCGCGGTGCGTTCATCGTGCGCAAGACCAAGAAACAGATCATCGAGATGATCGAGATGTGGGCGGCGCTGGAGAGCATGGCGGCGAGGCTCGCCACGCTCAATGCCTCCGACGAAGAAATCGGCGCCCTTCGCCACATGTTCGACGAGTTCCGCAACAGCACGCCGGCCGAGCACATCAACGAGTACTCGGACGCCAACATAGCGTTCCACCAGGCGATCATTCGGCTCTCCGGCTCGCACCTCATGGGCAAGACCATCGAGAACCTGTTCATCCATGTCCGCGCCATTCGCAGGATGACCATATCGCAGCGCGACCGCGCGCAGCGCTCGATCGCCGATCACATGCGCATCATCGAAGCATTGGAAAAGCGCGACACCGAGCTCGCGGAGCGGCTGGTGCGCAAGCACTCGCTCGATCTGGCGGCGCATGTCGAAAAGTATTGCGACTTCCTCGACTGACTCGGACATGGCAACGCCGCGGACACGGGAGAGCGTAGTCGACACCTCCGCACTCGGCGTGAGGCGCAAGGCAAGTGCGCATCCCAAGGGCAGGCCGCTCGATCCGCGTGCCGCTGACGAGATCGCGAAGCTCCTGGGCGAAGCCCCGCGCCGACGCGATCTGCTCGTGGAGTTCCTGCACCTGATTCAGGATCGCTACGGCCACATATCCGCGGCGCACATCGTGGCACTCGCCGACGAGATGCGTCTCGCCCACACCGAAGTCTACGAAGTGGCGACCTTCTACCATCACTTCGATGTGGTGAAGGAGGGCGAGACGCCTCCACCTCCGCTGACGGTGCGCGTGTGCGAAACGCTGTCGTGCCAGCTTGCGGGCGCCGATGCCCTGCGCGACGCGTGCGAGCGAGCGGCGTGGCCAGGCGTGCGCGTCATCGGCGCGCCGTGCATCGGCCGCTGCGAGCAGGCGCCGGCGGCAGTCGTCGGGCGGAATCCGGTCGACCGTGCGACCGCCGCCGGCATCGCCGCGCTCGTCGCCGCCAAGCGCACCGAGCCGGAGCTTCCCCCTGCCATCGACTACCGCGCCTATCGATCGGCGGGAGGCTACGCGACGCTTGCGGCGTGCGTGGGCGGGGAGCGCAGCGTCGATGCCGTGATCTCCACGCTCGAGGACTCCGCCTTGCGGGGCCTCGGCGGGGCCGGGTTTCCGGCGGGGCGCAAATGGCGCATCGTGCGCGGGGAGCCCGCGCCGCGGCTGCTGGCCGTGAACATCGACGAGGGCGAGCCGGGCACGTTCAAGGATCGCTACTATCTCGAGCGCGATCCCCATCGCTTTCTCGAGGGCGCGCTGATCGCGGCGTGGGCGGTGGGCATCGACGAGGTCTACATCTACCTCCGAGACGAATACGCCGCCTCCCGCGCGATTCTCACTCGCGAGATCGATGCGCTTCGCGCGGAGCCTCCCTGCAGGCTGCCGCGAATGGATCTCCGGCGCGGTGCGGGCGCCTACATATGCGGCGAGGAGTCGGCGATGATCGAATCGATCGAGGGCAAACGCGGCATGCCGCGGCTGCGGCCCCCTTACGTCGCGCAAGTGGGCCTCTTCGGCCGGCCCACGCTCGAGCACAACATGGAAACGCTCTATTGGGTGCGCGACATCCTGGAAAAGGGCGCGGCGTGGTTTTCCTCCCAGGGTCGCAATGGCCGCAAGGGTCCACGCTCGTTCTCGGTCTCCGGGAGGGTGCGCAAGCCGGGAGTGCATCTCGCGCCGGCGGGGATCACCCTGCGCGAGCTGATCGGCGAATACTGCGGCGGCATGCTTCCCGGGCACGAGCTCTATGCCTACCTTCCAGGAGGCGCTTCGGGCGGCATCCTGCCCGCATCGCTCGCCGATGTTCCGCTCGACTTCGACACGCTGCAGCCGCACGGATGCTTCATCGGCTCGGCCGCGATCATCGTGCTCTCGCAGCATGACCGCGCCCGCGACGCGGCATTGAACATGATGCGCTTTTTCGCGGACGAATCGTGCGGTCAGTGCACGCCGTGCCGCGTCGGAACGGAGAAAGCGGTCGGCCTGATGGCCAAGCCGAAATGGGACACCGCGCTGCTAGGCGAGCTGTCGCAGGCGATGGCCGACGCATCGATCTGCGGACTCGGGCAGGCCGCGCCCAACCCGATCGCGTGCGTGGTCAAGTATTTTGCGAAGGAGGTCGCGCGGTGAGCCCAGCGAGGGGGACCCCCTTTGGGGGCGAGCCAGGCGAATACGCGCCGTTATCGACGCGCCTCGTTGCGTGTCACTTGATCGGTTCAAGGAGGTCGCGCGTTGAGCCCAGCGAGGGGGACCCCCTTTGGGGGCGAGCCAGGCGAATACGCGCCGTTATCGACGCGCCTCGTTGCCTGTCACTTGATCGGTTCAAGGAGATAGCATGAACCCGCCGCTCGATCCGACGCTCAAGCTCGAGCAGACCGATTTCCGCCTCAACGGTCGCGCGGTGACGGCTGCGCCGGGCGAGACGATCATCCAGGCGGCGCAGCGTCACGGCATCGAGATTCCGCACCTTTGCTACAAGCCGGGCATGCGGCCCGACGGCAACTGCCGCGCATGCATGGTCGAGATCAAGGGCGAGCGCTTGCTCGCGCCTTCGTGCTGCCGAAAGCCGACCGCCAGCATGGAAGTCGCGAGCGACAGCCCCCGGGCTCTGCATTCGCAAAGGCTGGTGGTCGAGATGCTCGCCGCCGACGTTCCCGAGCGCGCGTACATGCCGGACTCGGAGCTCGATAAATGGCAACGCTGGCTGCGCGTCGGCAAGCCTCGTTTCGAGGCGCGTACACAGCCGAAGGCGGACCTGTCGCATCCTGCGATGGCGGTCAACCTGGACGCCTGCATCCAATGCACGCGCTGCGTTCGAGCCTGCCGCGAAGAGCAAGTCAACGACGTGATCGGCTACGCATTTCGCGGCGCTCACTCGCGGATCGTCTTCGACCTGGGCGATCCGATGGGCGCGTCCACCTGTGTTGCCTGCGGCGAATGCGTGCAGGCGTGTCCCACGGGCGCGCTGGCGCCGGCCAATGACGCGTACCTGATCAGGGCCGACAAGGTCGTGCCATCGGTGTGTCCCTACTGCGGCGTTGGCTGTCAGCTCAGCTATCACGTCAAGGACAACCGCATCGTTCGCGTCGAAGGGCGCGACGGGCTTGCCAACCACGAGAGGCTGTGCGTCAAGGGTCGCTTCGGCTTCGACTATGTCCACCATCGGCACCGTCTGACCAAGCCGCTCATCCGCAAGCCCGGCTTCCCCAAGAGCGCCGACCTCACCATGGATCCGGCTAATCCGCTCGCGGTCTTCCGCGAAGCCACGTGGGAAGAGGCGCTCGATCTCGCCGGTGGAACGCTCAAGCGCATCCGCGACACTCACGGCCGCTATGCGCTGGCGGGATTCGGCTCGGCCAAGGGCTCCAACGAGGAGGCGTATCTGTTCCAGAAGCTGGTGCGCACGGGCTTCGGGTCCAACAACGTCGATCACTGCACGCGGCTGTGCCACGCTTCGAGCGTGGCCGCGCTGCTGGAAGGCATCGGTTCGGGCGCGGTGTCGAACCCGGTGATGGACGTCATGCAGGCGGAACTCGTGCTGCTCATCGGCGCCAATCCGGTGGTCAACCATCCGGTCGCCGCGACGTGGATGAAGAACGCGGTCAAGCGCGGCACCAAGCTCATCCTCGCCGATCCGCGGCGCTCGGAACTGGCCCGTCACGCCACGCACTACCTGCAGTTCAAGCCCGACACCGACGTGGCGCTGCTCAACGCCATGATGCACACCATCGTCGAGGAGGGCCTGGCCGCGAAAGCATTCATCGCGGATCGGACCTGCGGTTACGAGGAACTCTCCAAGAACGTCGCAGGCTACAGTCCGGAGGCGATGGCGCCGGTGTGCGGCATCGCGGCGGAAGAGATTCGCGCCGTGGCGCGCCTCTACGCCAAGTCGCGCGCGTCGATGATCCTTTGGGGCATGGGCATCTCGCAGCACGTGCACGGCACCGACAACGCACGCTGCCTGATCGCGCTCGCGCTGATGACCGGCCAGGTCGGACGGCCCGGGACCGGGCTGCATCCGCTGCGCGGCCAGAACAACGTGCAGGGCGCGAGCGACGTGGGCTTGATCCCCATGATGTACCCCGATTACAACCGCGTCGACAACGCCGAGGCTAAGTCGCGATTCGAGGCGGCGTGGGCGACGGCGCTCGATCCCAAGCCCGGATTGACGGTGGTCGAGATCATGAACGCCGTGCATGCCGGACAGATCCGCGGCATGTACATCATGGGCGAGAACCCGGCGATGTCCGATCCGGATGCGAACCACGCGCGCCAGGCGCTCGCCGAGCTGGAAATGCTCGTCGTGCAGGACATCTTCCTCACCGAGACCGGCTATCTCGCGGACGTGATTCTTCCGGCGTCGGCGTTCCCGGAAAAGACGGGAACCTTCACCAACACCGACCGCAGCGTGCAGCTCGGCAGGCAGGCGCTGGAGCCGCCGGGCGAGGCTCGCCAGGACCTGTCGATCGTCGTCGAGATGGCGAAGCGCCTGGGACTGGACTGGAAGTATGCGCACCCGCGCGAGGTCTTCGCGGAGATGCGGAAGGTCATGCCGTCGATCGCCGGCGTCACCTGGGAACGGCTCGAACAGGACAGCGCCGTCACCTACCCCTGCGAGCACGAAGGCGATCCCGGCCAGCGCGTAGTGTTCACCGAGAATTTCCCCACTGCGTCGGGCAGGGGACGTTTCGTCCCCGCGGCAATCGTCCCCGCGGCCGAGCGCCCCGACACCGACTATCCGTTCGTGCTTATCACCGGACGTCAGCTCGAGCACTGGCACACCGGCAGCATGACGCGGCGCGCCGAGGTGCTCGACTCGATCGAGCCGGCTCCGGTCGCCTCGATGCACCCGGCGGACCTCGGCGCGATGGGTGTCGCGCCGGGCAATGCGATCACGGTCGCCTCGCGTCGCGGAAGCATCACGCTCGCCGCACGGGCCGACGATGGCACCCCACGCGGGGCGGTGTTCATCCCGTTCTGCTATTACGAGGCTGCGGCCAATCTGCTGACCAATCCCGTGCTCGACCCGTTCGGCAAGATTCCCGAGTTCAAGTACTGCGCGGTGCGCGTCTCCGCCGGCGGCGAGTCGGGCACTTCATTCGGTTACCATACCGGCTGACGTCGATTCAGCCGCCGCTTACAATGGCGGCGCGCTGGACCTAAGGACAAGCCACCCGATAAGGCTTGCGGCCGTCAAATCAGGCTCGGAGGAGATCATCATGATGAGGTTCGCTGCGCTGGTCCTGGCTGCAATCTGCGGGAGCGCGTTCGCGGCGCCCGTCGTGTTGCGCGCATCCCACCAGTTTCCCGGCGGCAAGGGCGATGTGCGTGACGAGATGGTGCAGATCATCGCTCGCGAGGCCAAGGCGGCGGGCGTCGACCTGGAGGTGCAGGTCTATCCGGGTGCGTCGCTGTTCAAGCCGAACGAGCAATGGAACGCGCTGGTGAACGGCCAGCTCGACATCTCTTCTTTCCCGCTCGACTACGCGAGCGGCAAGGAGCGCGCCTTCGGCGCCACGTTGATGCCCGGCCTGGTGCGCAGCCATGAGCGCGCGCTGCGGCTCAACGATTCCAAGTTCATGAAGGACATCAGAGCCAAGATCGACAAAGCCGGCGTCATCGTACTGTCGGATGCGTGGCTTGCAGGCGGGGTCGCTTCGAAGAAGGCGTGCATCCGCACGCCGGCCGACATCAAGGGCCAGAAGATCCGCTCCGCGGGTCCAACTTTTGCCGCGATGTGGCAGGCGGCGGGGGCGTCGATCGTCTCCATTCCCAGCAATGAGGTCTACAACGCGCTGCAGACCGGCGTGGCCGACGGCACCGACACGAGCTCCGGCAGTTTCGTCTCGTTCCGGCTCTACGAGCAGGTCAAGTGCCTCACCGCGCCTGGCGACAACGCGTTGTGGTTCATGTACGAACCGGTGCTGATGTCCAAGAAAAGCTTCGACAAGCTCGACAAGAAGCAGCAGGAGGTCCTGCTCAAGGCCGGCAAGAAGGCGCAGGACTATTTTGCCAAGGAAGCGAAGGGTCTCGACGACGAGATGGTCAAGGCGTTCAAGGACAACAAGGTCGAGGTGATCACGCTCACCCCTGCCGAGTACGACGCCTGGCTCAACGTGGCCAGGCAGAGTTCCTACGCCGAGTTCGCCAAAGACGTACCCGACGGCAAGCAACTCATCGACGACGCGCTGGCGGTGAAGTAACGCTGTGCGCGCCCTATGCCTGTCGTCCCCGCGGAAGCGGGGACCCAGTGTCTGTCCGGAACACGCCACTGGATTCCCGCCCCCGATCAGGTCGGGGGCAGGCCTTGCGCGGGAATGACGGCTGAATGGAATCCCTCGCTCGCGCAATCAAGTTCCTGTCGAGGATTTGCGGCTACGCTGCCGCGGCGCTCATCGGCGCCAGTGTGGTCGTTGTCTGCGAGATGGTGCTCGTGCGCTACGCGTTCAACCAAAACACCATCTGGCAAACCGATTTCGTCACCTACAGCCTGGTCGCCGCGACCTTCGTGGGCAGCCCCTACTTGCTGACGTTGCGCGGGCACGTCAACGTCGACGTGCTGCCGCATTACGTCGGCAGGCGTTCGCGGTGGTGGCTCGCTCTGTTCGCCTCGCTGCTCACGCTCGGGTTCTGCGTGACGATCGCGATTCTCGGCTATCAGCTCTGGAAGGAAGCCTGGGACCAGAAGTGGGTCTCGGACACCATGTGGCGGGCACGCTTGTGGATTCCGTACCTGTCGATGCCGATCGGCCTTGGCATCCTGGCGCTGCAATCCATCGTCGACCTCTGGGCGCTCGTGACTGGCCGCGAGGCGCCTTTCGGCATCAGGGTGGAGCGGCCGTGACGCCCACCACCCAGGGCCTGATCGTCCTGCTGGTCACACTCGCCGTGCTGCTCTCCGGCGCGCCCGTCGCATTCGGGCTGGGCGCAATATCGATCGCCTTCATCGTCATTTTCCAGGGCTTCGACGCGCTGCACGTCGTCGCCGAGACGGTGTACGCCGGCCTTCACGATTTCACGCTGGTGTCGATACCGATGTTCGTAATGATGGGTGCGGCCATCGGCTCATCGCCCGCGGGCAAGGACCTCTACGAAGCGCTCGACCGCTGGCTGTATCGGCTGCCGGGAGGCCTGGTGATTTCGAACCTCGGCGCGTGCGCGCTGTTCGCGGCACTGACCGGTTCCTCGCCCGCATGTTGCGCCGCCATCGGCAAGATGGGCATCCCGGAAATGCGCAGGCGCGGCTATCCGGACGACGTCTCAACGGGATCGATCTGCGCCGGAGGAACGCTCGGTATTCTCATCCCGCCGTCGATCACCTTCATCCTCTATGGCATCGCCACTGAGACGTCCATCGGCCGGCTGTTCCTCGCTGGAGTGTTGCCCGGCCTGATGCTCACGGGGCTGTTCATGCTGTGGACGCTGTTCATCATCTGGAAGCGGGGTTTCCGCGCGCATGCCGCACACTTCCGCTACAGCTGGAGGCAAAAGTTCGAGTCGATTCCGAAGATTGCGCCCTTCCTCGCCATCGTCATCGGCGTGATGTACGTGCTCTACGGGGGCGTGGCGACGCCGTCGGAAGCGGCCGGTGTGGGAGCGGCGCTGTGCGTCGTGCTCGCGGTAGTGATCTACAGGATGTGGCGGCCGCAGCAGTGGTGGGCCATCCTGCGCGACACGACGCGCGAATCCGTCATGATCCTGATGATCATTGCCGCCGCCGTGCTGTTCGGCTACATGCTCACCTCGCTCTACCTCACCCAGACGCTCGCGCAAGGCATCGCCGACATGCACGTCAACCGCTGGGCGCTGATGGCGATGATCAATCTGTTCCTGCTGGTCTGCGGGTTTTTCATTCCGCCGGCGGCGATCATCCTGATGACAGCGCCGATCCTCTATCCGATCATCAAGGCGGCAGGCTTCGATCCTGTGTGGTTCGGCGTGATTCTGACCATCAACATGGAGATCGGACTCATCCATCCGCCGGTGGGACTGAACATCTACATCGTCAGCTCGATCGCGCCGGACGTGCCAGTGACGCGCGTCATGTGGGGGACGATTCCCTACGTCGTCTGCATGATGCTGCAGATCGTTATCCTGTGCTTCTTTCCGGAGATCGCCACCTGGCTGCCCGACCAGATGATGGGCGTCAGCAAGCGCTAAGGACTCGGTCCACTTGCCCGCAAAGCGGCCTTGGCCTAGCCTTTCGACTGTCATCTCCGCCGCAGGCAAGGATCTGTGTTGAGTCGAATTGGCAATGCACCGACAGCAGATTTCTCGGGGCAGCGCCTCGGAATGACAGGTGGCGTGTGAACGAACTGTCCAAGAGAAAGCATGGCTCGTAAGGCAAAATCGGCCAAAGCGAAGGTCGCGGCCGGGCAACCTCTCGCCAGGGCGCGCGCGTCACGCAAGGACAGGCCCAAAGCGAAGCCGAGGGTGCGGCACGCCTCCAGGAAGGCGCCGCCGCTGGAAGCTTCCAAGCGACGCGGGCTCGAGAGACGCCTTGGCGAGGCACTGCAGCAGCAGAAAGCGATTGATGAGATCCTGAGGGTCATGGCGAGCTCTCCAGGCGATGTGCACGCCGTGCTCTACGCGGTGGCCCAGCGGGCCGCTCGTCTGTGCGATGCAATCTTTGCGCAGGTATTGCTCGTCGAAGACGACGTCCTTCGACCAACTGCCGCGTATTGGGCCGATTCGGTCCTGAGTGAGAGATATGACCGCCCCGGTGAGGTGAAGCGACTCTGGCCGCTAAAGAGGAGCTCCGTCAGCGGCCGTGCTGTACTTGATTGCGCCACCATCCATCACGCAGACGCCTTGCCATTGATGGAAGCTGAGTATTCAGACGGGCGCGAGAAACAGCAGGAGCTGGGCTACCGAGCCGTGCTGGCGGTCCCGCTGATGCGCCAAAGTCGCGCGTCGGGGGCGATTTTCACGTTCCGCCTCGAGCCGCGACCATTCTCGCCCGATCAGATCGCACTCGTGGAGACTTTTGCGCGCCAGGCGGCGATCGCCATCGAGAACGCGCGCCTCTTCAACGAAACCAAGGAGGCCCTGGAGCAGCAGACCGCGACGAGCGAGATCCTGCGCGTGATCAGCCGCTCACCGACCGACGTGCAGCCGGTGTTCGATACGATCGTTCGTAGTGCAGTTCGCTTGTGCGGCGCAGACCACAGTGTCGCGGCCCGGTTCGACGGTGAGCTGCTCTATCCACTTGCTCACTACGGGTTTTCTCCCGAAGCGCTCGAGATGCTGCTCCGCACATTTCCGATGCGACCGAGCCGAGAGAACATGTTGGGGAGGGCGGTTCTTAAGAAGGACGTGGATAACCTCCCCGATATGCTCGCCGACCCAGACTATTCCCGAGAATTTGCGATTGCAGGTGGCTGGCGGAGCGGTCTGAGTGTTCCGATGCTGCGTGACGGCCATCTCATCGGCGCGATTGCCGTCTCCCGCAAGGAGACCGGTGCTTTTCCGGATCAACTAGTCACGCTGCTCAAGACCTTCGCCGATCAGGCGGTGATCGCGATCGAGAACGTGCGGCTGTTTACCGAGCTCGAGAAACGCAATCGCGACCTTGGCGAAGCGCTGGAACAGCAAACTGCCACGAGCGAGATCCTGAGTGTGATCAGCCAGTCGCCGACGGATGTGCAGCCGGTGTTCGATACCATCGCGGGGGCTGCGCTGAAACTGTGTCATGTCGGCTCGGCGACCGTGGTGACCTTCGACGGTGAGCTGATCCACGCTCGTGCGGTGGCCGCGGTAACCGCGGAAGGAGCAGATGCGGTGCGTAACCTCTTTCCACGCCCGCCGAGCCAGGACGTCACGGCCTCGAGAGCTATCCTCACCAACGCTATCGTCATGATTCCCGACGTGCTCGAAGACCCCCACTTTATATTTAAGTCGGCAGCAGTCGCTGGTGGCTTCCGCGCCACGCTGTCTGTCCCACTGATTCGCGAGAACAAGCCGATCGGTGCAATCACGCTGGGGCGCCCCGAGCGGGGACCTTTCGCCGACACGCAGATCGCACTGCTCAAGACCTTCGCCGATCAGGCGGTGATCGCGATCGAGAACGTCAGGCTGTTCAAGGAGCTCGAGGCGCGTAACAGGGACCTCGGCGAATCGCTTGAGCAGCAGACCGCGACCTCCGACATACTAAAGCTCATCAGCCGCTCGCCGACGGACGAGCAGCCAGTATTCGACGCCATCGTGTTAAGCGCCAGCCGCCTGTTCGGCCGCAGAGCCCGCATTCGCTTGGTTGAGGGGCAATCGCTCCGCTTGCGCGCGACCAGCGACGGCGATACCGTCCAGGACCTGCCTGAGGGCGTCGTGCCGATCGACGACGGAAGCGTCGTTGGAAGGGTCGCCCTCGAGCGCAAGCCCATGCAGGTGCGCGACACGCGTGGGCTCGATGCGCCAGCTTTTGCGCGAGCCTTTCACGAGCGAATCGGCTATCGATCGATTGCCGCTGCGCCCCTTATTCGCGATCATGCGGTGGTCGGCGTCATCGCCGTGATCTCCGCTGAGCCCGACGCGCTCGCCGACAAGGAGATGGTTCTTCTGCAGACGTTTGCGGACCAGGCGGTGATCGCGATCGAGAACGTGCGGCTGTTCAAGGAACTGGAAGCACGGACGCGGGAGCTGACGCGTTCGGTGGGGGAGTTGAAGGCGCTCAGCGAGGTCGGCCAGGCGGTCAGCTCGACGCTCGATCTGGAAACCGTCCTGCGCACGATCGTCTCTCGCGCCACGCAACTCGCCGGCATGGACGGCGGCTCGATCTGGGAGTACGACGATGCCCGCGAGGAGTTTCATCTGCACGCTACGAACCGGCTGCCCGACGAGCTGATCGAGGTGCTGCGGGCCACGCCTATCCGAAAAGGCGAAGGCGCGCTCGGTCGTCTGGCCATGACCGCAGAGCCGGTCGAGATCCAGGACTTCGCTGATGAGCGCACCTATAAGAGTCGCCTCCGTGAAACGCTTATCCGCTCGGGCTATCGCTCGGTCGTGGCGGTGCCGCTGCTGCGCGAGGACCGCCTGCTCGGGGCGCTGGCGGTCAACCGGAAGAGTCCCGGCGGGTTCGACCCGCAGATCGTCGAGCTCCTCAAGACCTTTGCCACCCAGTCGGCGCTGGCCATTCAGAACGCGCGGCTTTTCCGGGAGATCGAAGACAAGAGCCGGCAGCTCGAGATCGCCAGCCAGCACAAGAGCGAGTTCCTCGCCAACATGTCGCACGAGCTCAGAACGCCGCTCAACGCCATCCTCGGCTTCTCGGAAGTGCTGGCCGAGCGGATGTTCGGCGAGATCAACGACAAGCAGGCCGAGTACTTGAGCGACATTCTGGAATCGGGGCGGCATCTGCTGGCGCTCATCAACGACATCCTGGATCTCTCCAAGATCGAAGCCGGGCGGATGGAGCTGGAGCCTACCGACTTCGACCTGCCGAGCGCCATCGAGAACACGCTGATCCTGGTGCGCGAGCGGGCGCAGCGACGCGGGATCAGGCTCGGGCGCACGGTCGACGGGCACCTGGGGAAGATCCACGCCGACGAGCGCAAGGTGAAGCAGGTGCTGCTGAACCTGCTGTCCAACGCCCTCAAGTTCACTCCCGAAGGCGGGCAGATCGACGTGCGAGCGGATGTGCGCGATGGAGTCGCGGAGATTTCGGTCACTGATACCGGGGTGGGCATAGCTCCCGAGGATCAAGAAGCGGTGTTCGAGGAGTTTAGACAGGTGGGAACGGCATCGAAGAAGGCAGAGGGCACGGGACTCGGACTCGCCATCTCGCGCAAGTTCATCGAGCTTCACGGCGGGAAGATCTGGGTGACGAGTCAAGTGGGTAAAGGCTCGACCTTCACCTTCACCTTGCCACTGCACCACTGAGCTTCGCAAAATGATTGGGACGCCGTCCCTCACCCGCCGCGCCCTCGCGCGGCGGCCCCCGATCAGAGCCTGCCCCGGATTTGATCCGGGGTCGGGGGCAGGCTCTCTCCCAGAGGGAGGGGCGCCATGTAAGTGAACCCCTCTCCCTCGGGGAGAGGGGCAGGAGTGAGGGAAGACTACCCATGCGTTATCTATTCGAGCCACGTCTCGTCAACGACACGTTCGGCGATCCGGGGCTCTATGTGGATTTCCGCGACGAGCGGAGGGCGCTGCTGTTCGATCTCGGCGACATCTCCGTGCTGCCACCGCGCAAGCTGATGCGGCTGTCGCACGTCTTCGTCACCCATACCCACATGGATCACTTCTCGGGCTTCGATCATCTCCTCCGCGTCGTGCTCGGGCGCAAGGAGCGCGTGACCATACTCGGCGGCCCCGGCTTCGTCGAACAGGTCGAGCACAAGCTCCGCGCGTATACGTGGAACGTCGTGCATCGATACGACGAGCTCAAGATCGAGGTGTGCGAGATCGGTGCCGACGGCCGCGGGCAGCGCGCGCGCTTTTCCAGCCGGGCGGGATTTGCCCGCGAGCCGTGCGGAGAGTTCGAGATGGCCGAAGACGTCCTGCACGACGAGCCGACCTTTCGAATTCGCGGGCGCTTCGTCGATCACGACGTGCTTTGTCTCGCCTACGCGATCGAGGAAAAGGCGCACGTCAATGTGGCCAAGGACCGGCTGGCGGCGCTAGGGCTCTCCACCGGTCCGTGGCTGCGCGAGCTCAAGCACGCGGTTCTGACCGGCGCGCCGGGGACGACGCCCATCGACGTGCGCTGGCGCGACCGCCAAGGCGAGCATGCGATGACGAGGCCGGTCGCCGAGCTGCATCAACTGGTTCTCGACGTCGTTCCCGGACAGCGCATCGGCTATGTCACCGACCTGCGCTATACGCAATCCAACGTGCAGACGCTCACGGCGCTCCTCGCCGGCGTGGACTTGCTGTTCATCGAGAGCGTGTTCCTCGACGAGGACGCGGAGCACGCGGCGCGCAAGAATCATCTCACCGCGCGCCAGGCCGGCGAGATCGCGCGCGCGGTGGGCGCGAGGGCAGTGATGCCCTTCCACTTCTCGCCCCGTTATCAGGAGCGCCCTTCGGACCTGATGGCGGAAATGCATGCCGCCTGGTCCGGGGCTTCGGCGCCGCTGCGCGCTCCGGCTCACCCTGTAGGCAGCCGGTAATCCTTGAACCGCTCGCGAAGCGTGAGCTTGGAGAGCTTGCCCGTCGCGGTGTGCGGCAGATCGTCGACGAACACGACGTCGTCGGGCAGCCACCACTTGGCGATCTTGCCATCGTAGAAACTGAGCATCGCCTCCTTGCTCAGCTCCACGCCGGGTCGCTTGACCACGATCAGCAGCGGCCGCTCGTCCCACTTGGGATGGCGCACGCCGATCACCGCGGCCTCCGCGACGGCAGGATGCGCGACGGCGATGTTCTCCAGGTCGATCGAGCTGATCCACTCGCCGCCGGACTTGATCACGTCCTTGGAGCGGTCGGTTATCTGCAGGTAGCCGTCCTCGTCGATCGTTCCGACGTCGCCCGTCGGAAACCAGCCGTCGCTAGTAAGGGGATTGCCCCCAGCATCCTTGTAGTAGCGGCTCAAGACCCAGGGCCCTCGCACCAGCAGGTCGCCCGACGCCTTTCCGTCGCGCGGCAGCTCCTTGCCTTTGCCGTCGACGATCTTCATCTCCACGCCGTACAGAGGGCGACCCTGCTTGAGCGAGAGCTGGAATCTGTCTTCCCTGGGCAACCCGCGATGCTTGCTCTTCGGTGCGTTCAGCGTTCCCACGGGGCTCATCTCGGTCATGCCCCAGCCGTGATGGACGATGATGCCGAATTCTTCCGTGAGCGTCCTTATCAACGCCGGCGGGCAGCAGGCGCCGCCGATGCTCGTCGATTTGAGTGTGGAGAATCGAAGGTTGTTCTGCCGCATGTAGTTGATGAGGTTCATCCACACGGTGGGCACCGCGGAGGTGGTGTCGACAGCCTCGGCTTCCATCAGCGCGTAGAGGCTCGCGCCGTCGAGCGCGGCGCCGGGGAACACGAGCTTCGCCCCTACCATCGGCGCGGCGTAGGGGATGCCCCAGGCATTGACGTGGAACATCGGGACGATCGCCAGCACCGAGGTCGTCGCGGAAAGGCTCTTGGTGTCCGGCAGGGAAATCGCGAAGGCGTGCAGGACCGTCGAGCGGTGGCTGAACAGCACGCCCTTGGGATTGCCGGTCGTCCCGGAGGTGTAGCACAGGCCCGCAGCAGTGTCTTCGTCGAACTCGGGCCAGTCGAAATCGTCGCGCTCGGCGCTGATCAGGTCCTCGTAGCAGCCAAGCCCAGGTATAGCCGCCTGCGGCAGGTGCGCCCGGTCGGTCAGCGCCACCCACTGCTTGACGCACGGGCACTGCGGGGCCAGTTTCTCGACCAGCGGCGTGAACGTGAGATCGAAGAACACCACTTTGTCCTCCGCGTCGTTCACGATGTAGACGAGCTGTTCGTGGAACAGCCGCGGGTTGACGGTATGGATGATCGCGCCGCTGCCCGAGGCCGCGAAATAGAGCTCGAAATGCCGATAGCCGTTCCAGGCGAGCGTGCCGACCCTATCGTCCGGCTTGACACCCAGCCTGGCCAGCGCCCGCGCCAGCCGGCGAATTCGAGTGTGCGCATCGCGGTAGGTATAGCGATGGATGCGCCCTTCGACGGTTCGCGACACGATCCCGGTGTCGCCGTGGTAGAGGTCCGCGTGACGGATCAGCGACGAGATCATCAGCGGCGTGTTCATCATCAGACCGTGCATCGCCCCTCCTGCGCCACCCGGTGGTCGTCTCCGGCAGGTTTTTCTGCCTGGAACTGCAATTCTAGCGCGCTTGAAATGCCGGGTCGCTGCCGGTAGCATCTTCCGACAACCAGCCGGTGACAGACGCGGAGGCCGCGCTGCCGGTCGGACAAGGCCGAGGAGGACGTATGCGCAAATCGCCACAACCCGCCGCATTGGCGGTGCTAGTCATGGTCGTTGCCGCCGTATTCGCCGGGCCTTGCGCAGCGGAGGTCAAGCTCGCCTTCATCGATCCGCTCTCGGGAGGCGCGGCGAGCGCTGGGATCAATGCCCAGAAGCACTTCACCTACGAGATCGACAAGATCAACGCCGCTGGCGGATTGAACGGCGAGAAGCTCTCGATCGTCTTCTACGACAACAAGGTCGACCCGCAGGAATCGCTGATCGCACTGAAAAAAGCGCTCGACGATGGCGCCCTCTACGTCTTCCAGGGCAACGGCAGCGCGGTCGCGCTGGCGCTCTCCGACGCCATCGCCAAGCACAACGAGCGCAATCCCGGCAAGGAGGTGCTCTACTTCAACTACGCCGCGGTGGATCCGGCGCTCACCAACGCCAAGTGCACCTTCTGGCACTTCCGCTTCGACTCCGACGCAGATATGAAGATGGCGGCGGCGGTCAACTACATCGCGACGCAGCCTCAGGTGAAGAAGGTCTATCTCATCAACCAGGACTATTCGTTCGGCAAGGCGGTGGCGGCTGCAGCGCGGAAGATGCTCGCCGAGAAGCGGCCTGACATCCAGATCGTCGGCGACGAACTGCACCCACTGCAGAAGGTCCAGGACTTCTCGCCTTACGTCGCCAAGATCAAGGCTTCGGGCGCGGACACTGTGATCACCGGCAACTGGAGCAACGACATGTACCTGCTGTTCAAGGCAGGCAAGGACGCGGGGCTCAAGGTCACCTGGTATACGTACTATGCCGACGCTCTGGGCGCGCCGACCGCGATCGGCCGCGATGGCAACGGCGTAGTCAAGGTCGTCACCTCGTACCACACCAACGCGATGCCTGACCTCGACCCGGATGTCGCGGCGTTCAAGAAGCGTTTCACCGAAAACCTCGACGAGTTCAACTACTACCGCCTCAATACCGCCTTCATGATGTTCACCGCGGCGGCCGCCAAGGCCAAGTCGAACGATCCTGTGAAAATCGCGAAGGCGCTCGAGGGCATGAAGCTGACGACCAGCGTTGGTGAAGTCGAGATGCGCGCCGACAATCACCAGCTTCTACAGCCGCTGTTCGTCGCGACCTTTACCGACGGCGTCAAGTACGACGTCGAGAAGACCGGGCTCGGCTTCAAGACCGACGTCAAGATCAACGCCAAGGATACGGCGATGCCGACGACCTGCCAGATGCAGCGGCCGAACGGTTGACGCCCAACCCTCTTTCTCCGGAGGGACGAAGGAAATGAACCCCTCTCCCGCCGGGAGAGGGGCGAGGGTGAGGGAAGCTTCAGACGCGCCAAGCCCTCACCCGCCGCGCCGCCGCGCGGCGGCCTCTCCCTCTGGAAGAGGCGACCTCAAAAGGGAACTAGCGCCGGCCATGTTCGAGATCGTCACCTTCTCGCTCCTGAACGGCGTCGTCTACGGCCTGCTGCTGTTCATGGTCTCGAGCGGGCTCACGCTCATCTTCAGCCTGATGGGCGTGCTCAATTTCGCCCACGCCAGCATGTTCATGCTCGGCGCGTACTTCTCCTACCAGATCGGCAAATGGATCGGATTCTGGCCGGCGCTGGTGATCGCTCCGCTGCTGGTCGCCGTCATAGGCGCCGCCGTGGAACGCTACGGCCTGCGCTATGTGCACAAGCAAGGGCATGTGGCCGAGATCCTGTTCACCTTCGGTCTCGCCTACCTCATTGTCGAAATCGTGGTCATGGTGTGGGGCCGCCACCCCGTCGAGAATCGCGTTCCTGCGGTGATCGACTTCCCGGCGTTCGTGCTCTTCGGCACCAGCTACCCCGCGTACAAGGTGCTGATGATGGCGATCTCGGTGGGCATGTTCGCGTTTCTGTATCTCGCCTTCCGCCGCACGCGGCTCGGGCTGATCATCCGCGCGGCGCTCACGCACCCTGAGATGGTCGGCGCGCTCGGGCACGACGTTCCCCGCATCTTCGTCCTGGTGTTCGCGATCGGCAGCGCGCTGGCCGGCCTCGCCGGCGTCATCGGCGGATTCGCGCTGCTCACTGAACCGAGCATGGCGGCGGCGCTGGGGCCGATCGTGTTCGTCGTCGTCGTCGTCGGGGGCCTGGGATCGATCACCGGCGCGTTCATCGCTTCGATGTTGATCGGCATCGTGCAGACCTTCGCGGTGGCGCTCGACTACTCGCTGCTCGATCTGTTGCGAGTGCTGCACGTCACGCTTGGCAGGGATTCGCCGTTCTACGAGGCGGCGGCAGTGAAGATCGCCCAGGCCGCGCCACTCATCCCCTATCTGCTGCTGGTGGTGATGCTCATCGTCCGTCCGCGCGGACTGCTCGGCAGGCGCGAGGCATGAACCCGCTCACACGGTCGGGGCCGCTCACGCAATGGGCGACCCAGCACAGGCCCTGGATTGCAGCGGCGATCGTCCTCATCGTTCTGCCGCATGTTCCCGGGCTCGACGGCAACTTCGGACGCTCGCTCTTATCGCAGATGGGCATCGCCGCGGTCTTCGCGCTCTCGTACAACCTGCTGCTGGGGCAGACGGGGCTGCTCTCGTTCGGACACGCGGTGTACTTCGGCCTCGGAGGATATGCCGGCATCCACCTGATGCGAGCGATCAATGAAGGGCTGCCGATCCCGATGCCTCTGGTTCCTCTCGCCGGTGCCGCGGCAGGCCTCGCCTTCGGAATTCTCTTCGGGGCGGTGACGACCCGTCGAGCGGGCGTCGTGTTCGCGCTTATCTCGCTGGGCGTGGGCGAGCTCGTGTTCGCGGCGATGCGCATCCTGCAGGGATTCTCCGGCGGGGAGGAAGGTATCACCGCCAACCGTGGCGCGGGGCCACATCTGTTGGGGCTGACCCTTGGCCCGCAGCTCCAGGTCTACTACGTCGTGGCGTTTTGGGCCTTGGTCGCCGCGGCGCTCATGGCGGCGTTCTTGCGCACACCGGTGGGGCGCATGTGCAATGCCGTGCGCGACAATCCCGAGCGCGCGGCGTTCATCGGCTACGACCCGGTGCGGGTGCGCTTCGTCGTCTTCTCGGTTGCCGCCATGTTCGCCGGTCTCGCGGGCGGACTGCACGCGCTCAATTACGAGATCGTGGCGGCGGAAGCGGTGGGTGCCGGACGCTCGGGCACGGTGTTGCTCATGGCGTACATAGGCGGCGTGCACAGCTTCTTCGGCGCGGTCCTCGGCGCCGTCACCATCACCTGGCTGCAGGTGAGCCTCTCCGATTACACCACCGCGTGGCAGCTCTACCTCGGCCTTTTCTTCATGGCGATGGTTCTGTTCGCGCCGGGGGGCCTGTCGGGCCTGCTGCTGATGCATCGGCCGATCGTCAGGACACGGGCCTTCGTCGGCGTTTTGAAGACCTATGCGATCGCCGCGATTCCGGCGATTGTCGCCGTGGTCGGAGCGATCATGCTGCTGGAGATCAACTACCGCCGCGCGACCCAGCCCGACGCCGGCGCACGGATGCGGCTGTTCTGGGTCGACATGGACACCGCGACTCTGTGGCCGTGGCTCGCGGCGCTTGCGCTGCTCGCCGCCGGCGCCTTTTTCTTTTATCGGTACCGGCCTCGCGTCGCGCAGGCATGGCAACGGGCAAGCGACGAGGCGCGGGCAGCGAGCGATACGCCGCGAGCAGGTGCCCCATGAGCGGACCAGTCGAGTCCAAACGCTGTGCGCTTAAGCTCGAGAGCGTGCACAAGCGCTTCGGCGCAACACCCATCATCCGCGGCGTCTCACTCGACATCTACGAGGGAGAGCGGCACGCGATCATCGGCCCCAATGGCGCCGGCAAGTCGACGCTGTTCAATCTGGTGAGCGGGCTGTTTCCGCCGACCGCGGGCTCGATTCGACTTAACGACCAGCCGATCGAGGGTCGTTCGCCCTTCGAGATCTATCGCCGCGGGCTGGCCCGCAGCTTCCAGGTCACCAACATCTTTCCGCGGCTGTCCGTCTACGAGAATATCCGCTGCAGCGTGCTGTGGTCGCTGGGCTACCGCTATTCGTTCACGCGCGACGTCTCCAAGCTCTCCGACGCCAACGAGCGAACCGAGCAGGTATTGGAGCAGATCGGCATGAGGGCACGCCGCGATGCGCGGGCGGGCGTGCTGACCTACGCCGAGCAGCGGGCGCTGGAGATCGGCATCACCATCGCCGGCGACGCGCGCGTGATCCTGCTCGACGAGCCCACCGCGGGCATGAGCCGCGCGGAGACCGCCAGGGCTGTTTCATTGATCCGGACGATCTCCACCGGCCGGACGCTGGTGATGGTCGAGCACGACATGGGAGTGGTCTTCGATCTCGCCGACCGCATCTCGGTGCTGGTCTACGGCGAGATCATCGCGAGCGACGTTCCGGCGCGCATCCGCGAGAATGCGGCCGTGCAGACGGCGTATCTGGGAACCGTCCATGCTTGAAGTCGACGCGCTGCACGCCTACTACGGAAAGAGCCACATCCTGCAGGGCGTGTCGTTTCGCGTCGGCGACGGCGAGATCGTGAGCCTCCTCGGGAGGAACGGCGCGGGACGCTCCACCACGATCAAGACGATCATGGGCATCGTTCGTCCCGCTGGAACGGTCCGGTTCAGGGGCGAGCGCATCGACGGGCTCAAGTCGCACGAGATCGCCCGCCGCGGTCTGGGCTATGTTCCCGAGCACCGGGCGATCTTCCCCGACCTGACCGTGCGCGAGAATCTGATGCTCGGCATGAAAGCGCCTCGGAACAACGGCGGTAGCGCGCGCTGGTCGCTGCAGGACACCTTCGAGCGCTTTCCGCTGCTTCGCGAGCGGGCCGATGCGCCCGGCGGAGTGCTGTCGGGAGGCGAGCAGCAGATGCTCACCATCTGCCGCACGCTGATGGGCGACCCCGATCTGATCATGATCGACGAGCCGACGGAAGGACTCGCGCCCAAGCTGGTCGAGCTCGTCGGCGAGCTGCTGCGCGAGATCGCGCAGCGCGGTATCTCCATCCTGATCATCGAGCAGAAGCTCACCATCGCGCTCGCGATCTCCGATCGCGTGTACGTCATGGGCCACGGCCACATCGTCTTCGAGGGCGCGCCGGCCGAGCTTCGCGCCAACGAGGCGGTGCGCAGGGAGTGGCTGGAGGTCTAGGGCGATCCATGCCACGCGACGGCAGGGTTGTCATCCCGGGCAGCGCGAGGGATCTGCTATTGCCTTGACGTATCGAAAGGTCGATCATCCGTGGCAATGACGAGCGGGAGACCGGCATGACCCTTGCGCGCATGAAGCCCGTCGCGGCGACAGCTGCCCTGGTGCTCTGGCTAGCCGCGAACGCCGCCTTCGCGCAGCAGATCGAAGTCCTGTGGCTCGGTCACTCCACGTTCCGAATCACCAGCACGACCGGCAAGGTGATCGTCATCGATCCGTTTCTTACGACGAATCCTCGGACGCCGGCCAAGTACAAGGATTTGGCGGCGCTCGGCAAGGTGGATCTGATCCTCGTCACTCACGGCCATCGCGATCACGTGCACGATCTGCCTGAGCTCGCGAAGGTGACGGGCGCGATCGTGGTCGCGAACCAGGGCCTCACCAACAGTCTCGTCGCGCTCGGTCTGCTCGACGGCTCGAGGTCCATCAACATGGATATGGGCGGGACGGTGTCGCCGCTCGGTCCGGCGATCAAGGTGCACATGGTGCCGGCCAAGCACACGTCGATGCTGGACATGAAAGATCTGAAGCCCGACTGGACCGGCGTGAGTTTCATCGACGTAGGGGCTCCGGTAGGATACGTCATCGAGTTCGAGAACGGCTTCAAGGTCTACCATAGCGGCGACACCGACGTTTTCAGCGACATGGCGCTCATCGGCCGCCGCTACAAGCCGGATCTGGCGCTCGTCTGCATCGGGGGGCATTTCACGATGGATCCGGAGGGAGCCGCCTTCGCGCTGCGCGAATACATCCGCCCGAAGCAGGCGATACCGATGCACTACGGGACGTTTCCGGTGATCAACCGCACGCCGGCGGAGCTCAAGGCGGCGCTTGGTAACGCACCGATCAAGGTCCTCGACGTGAAGCCCGGCGAGGCCGTGCGCTTCTAGGCCGATGCCGGATCGCTCAGGTCGCTACTCGGGAACACCCGCTTTAGCGAGTCCGGTAGCGAAACGTTTGGCGTCTTCCGGCTTGGCGAACGGGTACCAGTAGCTGACTGCTCGAATCGTCAGCGGATCCCAGGTTGCGCCCCTGCCGCGGCGGTCGTTGTTCTTGATTGTCTCGGTCAGCCGCCGCGCATCCTCCCGTTTTCCGGTGAGGCCGTAGATCGCGAGCAAGAGCCGCTGAGACCAGTAGTCGTCACGGTTGAGCTCGATGGCGCGCTCGAGCGCCGCCGTCGCCTCGTCGAGACGGTTGAGTCCGAACAGGGCCAGGCCGCGCTGATAGGCATAGCTCGACGGGTAATGCGGATTCAAGCGCATCGCCTTCTCGACGGCATCGAGCGCTTCCGCGGGCCGCCCCGCGAAACTCAAGGCGCCCGCTAGCGCCACGTATCCATCGGCGTCGTTCGGATCGCTCGCAACCGCGCGTTGCGCCTCGGCGATCGCTTCGGCGTGCTGCTCGTTGTGCACGAGCATCGCGCTCGCGACCTGATGCGCGAGTGGGGTTGGATCGCGCATCGCTTTCGCCAAATATTGCTCGGCATCGGCTTGCGTGTCGCGGGAGAGGCCAAGGGCGACTCCCCAGTATCGGGTATAGCTCTCCCAGTAGATCGCCGCCAGTGCAGCGTACGCTCGACTGTAGGTCGGATCGAGCTCAGCTGCATGCTTGAAGTCGGCAATGGCAGCGCGAAATTCCTCTGGAGTCTGCTTGAGATAATGCTCCCAGCCTTTGAGCAGAACATCGTAGGCCTGGACGTTATCCGTGCCCCGCTTCGCAACCCGATCGCTCTCGTCCTTGGTCAGCTCGACCGACAGCGCCTTGACGACGTTGCGGGTGATCGTGTCCTGCAGGCCGAAGATGTTCTTCATCTCTCCGTCGTAGCGGTCGGCCCAAAGGTGAGCTCCAGACACCGCATCGATCAACTGCGCATTGACGCGCACTGTTTCGCCGCTCCGGCGGACGCTGCCTTCGAGGACGTAGCGGGCGTTGAGCGCCTTGCCGATCTCGCGCACATCGAGCGCCTTCCCTTTGTATTGGAAGGTCGAGTTCCGGGCGATGACCACGAGCCCCGCGACTTTCGAGAGGTCGGTGATGAGATCCTCGGTGATGCCATCGGCGAAATAAGCCTTGTCCGCATCGCCGCTCATGTTGTCGAACGGCAGCACTGCGATCGATGGCTTGCCTGACGGCGATGACGCGGCGGGTGCGGATGGAGCCGCGGAGGTCGTCACCGGTGGAGGAGTCGACGGACGCAGCCAGAGTACCGTGCCGACCACGATGACCAGCAGTGCGCCGGCTGTCGCAAGCCAGGCGAGCGGACGTCGAGAAGCGCGGGCAGGTTGCGTTGTCGGCTTAGCTTCCGGTGTGGAAATCGGGGCCCGCACGGCAAATGCGTGGATCTGGTCGGCGATGTTCTTTACCGTTTGCGGGCCTCGATCCTCGAACGTCGCGGCGACGCGGGCTTTCACGGCGCCGCGCACGGCCTCGGAAACGACGATTCCTCCAGGCTCGGCCAGCGCCTGCAGCCGGGAGGCGATGTTGACCCCGTCTCCATGTACGTCGCCGTCGGCGCCCTCCATCACGTCGCCCAGATGCACGCCGACGCGGAAGCGGAGCTGTTGGTTCTCGGGGACGCTACGCGAAGACTCGTCGAGCGCACGCTGCACGGCGAGGGCGGCGGTGATCGCGCCGGCAGCGGTATCGAAAACCGCCAGCACCGAATCTCCGGCCATGTTGACCACGTGGCCCTGATTGGACTCGATCTCCGAGCGGAAGATCTGCCGGGCCGCGTCCAGCGCCGCCATGGTCCCGCGCTCGTCCGCCTCCATGAGGCGCGAATAGCCGGCCGCATCGGCTGCAAGAATCGCCGCAAGCCGTTGTCTCCGACCGCCTTCGCTCATCGAGGCACGACTCCCAAGGCTGCGCGCACATGGTACCTCAAGCACACTTTGGCGATATCCACCTGTATCATCACGGTCTCCCTGTGGCAGGCGAGAGGGGTGGATTCGGCGCTCGCTGCCGCGCTGATCAGGCATCGTAGACCCCAAAGGAGCAAGACATCACCGCAATCTATCGCGCCGAAGACGCAGTCGCAGTCATCACGCTCGACAACCCCCCGGTCAACGGGCTGGGCTATGACACACGGGTTGGTGTCGCTGACGGCGTCGACCGGGCGCTCGCCGAACCGGACGTCCGGGCCATCGTCATCACCGGCGCAGGGCGGATGTTCTCCGCCGGTGCCGACATCCGCGAATTCAACACGCCCAAGGCCAAGGCCGAGCCGAGGCTCCACTCGCTCATCCGCTTCATCGAGGCCTGCGACAAGCCGGTGATCGCAGCGATCGGCGGCGGCTGCATCGGTGGTGGGCTGGAGCTGGCGATGGGTTGCCACTACCGCGTCGCTGCGAAAGAAGCGGCAATCGCGCTTCCCGAAGTGAAGCTCGGCCTCCTTCCAGGGGCAGGGGGCACGCAGCGGCTGCCGCGCGCGGTGGGCGTCGAGGCGGCGCTCAACATGATCGTCTCCGGCTCGACGGTGCGCGCTGCGGAGCTCGCGGGCACGGCGCTTTTCGACGAACTCACCGACGGCGATCCGCTTCCCGCGGCCGTTGCGCTTGCCCGCAAGGTCGCGAAGGAGAACCGCCCGCGCAAGCGGCTGCGCGATATCGTCATCAACGAGCCGAATGCGGAAGGCTTCCTGCAGTTCGCGCGCAACACTGTTGCCGCGGCAAGCAAGGGATATCCTGCGCCGCTCAAGTGCGTCGACGCCGTGGCCGCGGCGGTGGCCAAGCCCTTCGACGAGGGGCTGCGCATCGAGCGCGAGTTTTTCGAGGAGCTCGTGCAGTCGCCCGAGTCGCGAGCGCTGCGCCACGCTTTTTTCGCCGAGCGTACCGCGTCCCGGATTCGCGGCATCGCGGAGGACGCGCCTGCGCGCGCGATCGAGCGCGTCGCAGTCATCGGCGCGGGGACGATGGGCGGCGGGATCGCCATGTGCTTCGCGAGCGCGGGCTTGCCTGTAACGATCCTGGAGACGAAGCAGGAACCGCTCGACAGGGGCCTCGCGACCATTCGCCGCAACTACGAAGCGTCGGTGAAACGGGGCAAGCTCCCGGCAGCAGCGGCCGAGCGAGCGATGACACTTCTTTCCCCGACACTGTCCTTCGCCGCACTGGCCGGCAGCGATCTGGTGATCGAGGCCGTGTTCGAGGACATGGACGTCAAGCAGGACGTCTTCCGCAAGCTCGACGGGGTGGCGAAGCCCGGAGCGATCCTCGCCAGCAACACGTCCACGTTGGATCTCGACAAGATCGCCGCGATCACGCGACGGCCGCAGGACGTGATCGGCACGCACTTCTTCAGCCCGGCGAACGTGATGAAGCTGCTCGAAGTCGTGCGCGGAGCGAAGACCGCCGACGATGTCCTCACCACTGTCATGCGCATTGCCAAGACGATCGGCAAGACGGCGGTCGTCTCGCGCGTCTGCGACGGGTTCATCGGCAACCGCATGGTCGAGCAATACCTGCGTCAGGCAATGTTCCTGCTCGAGGAAGGGGCGACTCCGGCGCAGGTCGATCAGGCGCTGGAGCGCTTCGGCATGGCGATGGGCCCGTTTCGGATGAGCGATCTCGCCGGCAACGACGTCGGCTGGTACATACGCAAGCGCCGCTACGTGGAGAAGCCGAACCTCGTCTACTCGAAAATCGCCGACCGGCTCTGCGAGCTTGGCCGCTTCGGTCAGAAGACGAGTCTGGGCTGGTATCGCTACCAGGCGGGGCGGCGCGAAGCGCTGGCCGATCCCGAGGTCGATGCGCTCATCGCCGACTATCGCAGGGAGCACGGCTTCGCGCCGCGCAAGATCGGCGCGGACGAGATCGTCGAGCGCTGCATCTACGCGCTAGTCAACGAGGGCGCGCAACTCCTGGACGAGGGCATCGCGCTGCGCGCGTCCGACATCGATGTCGTGTATCTCGCCGGCTACGGCTTCCCCCGCTATCGCGGCGGCCCGATGTTCCATGCCGACACGATCGGGCTCTACAATGTCGCGCGCAGCATGCGGAGGTTCGCCGCCAACCCGCACGGCGATCCCGGTTTCTGGCGGCCCGCTCCACTGCTGGCGAAGCTCGCCGCCGAGAACAAGACGTTCAACGGCTGAACCGATTGATGTCATCCCGGCGGAGGTCGGGATCCAATGTTCAACGCGCCATGAAACCACCGACAGAACAAACGGGACCCGGCCTGCGCCGGGGCGACGCCCAGATGGAGGAGTAATGTCCGACGCCGTCATCGTAGCCACTGCCCGCACCGGCCTCGCCAAGAGCTGGCGCGGCGCCTTCAACATGACGCATGGCGCAACCATGGGCGGCCACGTGGTCAAGCACGCGATGGAGCGCGCCGGCATCGAGCCGGGCGCGGTCGACGACGTGCTGATCGGCTGCGCGTTTCCCGAAGGGGCGACCGGGCACAATATCGCCCGCCAGATCGCGCTCGCTGCAGGCTGCCCGGTGAGCGTTCCGGGGGCAACCGTCAACCGCTTCTGCTCCTCGGGCCTGCAGACGATCGCGATGGCCGCGCAACGGATCATCGCCGGGGAGGGCGACATCTACGTTGCCGGCGGCGTCGAATCGATCTCCTGCGTCCAGAACGAGTCGAACAAGCACATGCTGCGCCAGGGATGGCTCGTCGAGCACAAGCCGGAGATCTACTGGCCGATGCTGCAGACGGCGGAGACGGTCGCCAAGCGTTACGGCATCTCGCGCGAGCGGCAGGACGAGTACGGTGCGCGCAGCCAGCAGCGCGCGGCCACGGCGGCGTCGGCGGGAAAGTTCGCGGAAGAGATCGTGCCGATGACGGTGACGATGGGTGTCGCGGACAGGGACACGGGGCGGATTTCGATGAAGCAGGCGACCATCGGCGCCGACGAAGGAATCCGTGTAGGCACGACCTACGAGGCCGTCTCCACGATCAAGCCTGCGCTTCCCGGAGGCGTGATCGCCGCGGGAAACGCGAGCCAGTTCTCGGATGGCGCTGCCGCCTGCGTGGTCATGAGCGAGCGCGCCGCCGCGGCAAGGGGATTGAAGGCGCTGGGCATCTTTCGCGGCTTCGCGGTCGCCGGCTGCGAGCCCGACGAAATGGGCATCGGCCCGGCGCTCGCGGTGCCGAAGCTCCTCGCGCGCACCGGCAAGCGCATCGAGGACATCGACCTGTGGGAGCTCAACGAGGCGTTCGCCGTGCAGGTGATCTACTGCCGCGACAGGCTGGGGATTCCCGACGATCGCCTCAACGTCGACGGCGGCGCGATCGCCGTCGGTCATCCGTATGGCGTGTCGGGCACGCGCCTCACCGCGCACGCGCTGCTCGAAGGCAAGCGCCGCGGCGCGAAGCTCGCCGTGGTCACGATGTGCATCGGCGGGGGAATGGGCGCTGCTGGATTGTTCGAGGTGGCATGACGCTCCAGCCTCGTCAAACCAGGCGACGCAGACCTACGCGAGCCGCACCAGCTGCTTGCCGAAGTTCTCGCCCTTGAGCAGAGCGATCAGCCCGCGTGGCGCGTTGTCGAGGCCCTCGACGATCGATTCACGGTACCTGAGCTTGCCTTGCGCGAGGAGCGCGCTCAAGCCGGCCACCGCCTCGCCATAGCGGTCCTTCCAGTCGAACACGATCATCCCCTGCATGCGGATGCGGTTGACCAGTACCGAGCGCAACCGCTTGTAGGCGTAGGGCTCGGTGGCGTTGTAGTCGGAGATCAGTCCGCACACGATCACGCGCGAGAACGGGTTCATGATCGCGAGCACGGTGTCGAGCATGGCGCCGCCGACGTTCTCGAAATCGATGTCTACGCCCTTGTTGCAAGCGGCGCGCAAATCCTGCGCGAGGTTTCCCGCCTTGTGGTCGACGCAGGCGTCGAAGCCCAACTCCTGCACGACGTAGTCGCACTTCGCTTTTCCGCCGGCGATGCCTACCGCGCGGCAGCCTGCGATCTTCGCGAGCTGGCCGACCACGCTCCCCACCGCTCCCGAAGCCGCCGACACGACGAGGGTCTCGCCCGGCTTCGGCCGTCCGATCTCGTGCAGCCCGAACCACGCCGTGATGCCTGGCATCCCGAGCACGCCCAGGTAGTAGGACGCCGGCGCGCGCGCGACATCGATCGCGGTGAGATCGCGCGCTCTGGCCACGGCGAAGAGCTGCCACCCGAGCGGTGCAAGCACCTTGTCCCCTGGCTTGAACGCCGGATCTCGCGAGGCGACCACCTCACCGGCGGTCTGCCCGACCATCACCTCGCCGATCTGCACCGGCTGCACGTAGGATTTCGCATCGCTCATCCGGCCGCGCATGTAAGGATCCAGCGACAGCCACTCGTTCCTCACCAGCACTTCGCCCGGGCCCGGCGCGGGCACGGGCGCGTCCACGATGCGAAAGTTGTCCTCGGTCACCCATCCCTGGGGACGGCTCGCCAGCAGGATTTGCCGGTTGTTGGCTGACATGTGAATCGCTCCGGAAGGTGATCCTAGTTCAGTCGCGGTGAGTCGCGCGCCTGAGCCGATCGTTCACCGCGATCCACTCCGGTCCGTCCGGAGGCGCCTCGATCCAGATCTCGTCGGCTTCCCTCGCGTCGAGGGCGCGAAGGTTGGCGTAGAGCTGTTGCGCATAACCTGCGCTTTCCGAGGGCGCATCGAACCAGGTACCTTCGAATGAAGGAGGCTGATTCACCGAATGGGCGAGCACGGCGATGTGCGATCCGGGCTTGGCCAGCTTGCCGAGCGCGCCGATGAGTTGGGCGCGCGGCAACAATCGCGCTTGCGTGCGAGGCGCGTAGTGCGTTGCAAGTGTGCCGGCGGCGCGCGGCGAGCCTGAGCGCGGGCCGCGCGGCGCCCGGCCCAGAACCCGCGTGAGTTCTTCAAGCCCGATGGCGCCGGGCCGCAGCAACGCCGGCTCGGCGCCGGTGCAGTCGACGATGGTCGACTCGATGCCGTGCTGGCAAGGCCCGCCGTCGAGGATCACCGCAATCTCCTCGCCGAACTCGTCGGCGACGTGCTGCGCGGTGGTCGCACTAATGCGCCCGAAGCGATTGGCCGATGGCGCCGCGATGCCGTCGCCGCCGCGCTCGGCGAATGCGCTGAGCAACGCGTGCGCTACAGCGTGGCCTGGCACACGCACCCCGACGCTGTCCTGACCGCCGGTGACGAGATCGGAAACGCTTGCGGCGCGCTTCAAGATGAGCGTCAGCGGACCGGGCCAGAAGGCCTCGGCTAGGGCTCTGGCGTACCGGGGCACTTCGCGAGCCCAGCCAGACAGCGCCGAGCTCTCCGCGAGATGCACGATCACCGGGTGCGTCGCGGGGCGCCCCTTGGCCGCGAAGAGCCTTCCCAGCGCCTGCGCGTTGCGCGCGTCGGCGCCGAGCCCATACACGGTCTCGGTGGGAAAGGCCACGAGGCGACCGTCGCGAAGCGCGCGCGCCGCGTCGGCGATGGCTTCAGGCGTGGCAGGAACGATCACGGGAGACCTCACCGTTCGAGTGGGGAAACAGCCGACAGGCCAGGGAGATTTGGTAGAATTTCGGCCTTTTCACCCACCGGCTTTGCGCCAACCGCCGATCCATTCAAGCGAGGGAGTCGATGAACGATTTTCTATTCACATCGGAATCGGTCTCCGAGGGCCATCCCGACAAGGTGGCCGATCAGATCTCCGATGCGGTCCTCGATGCCATTCTAGCGCTCGACCCGCACGGACGGGTAGCCGCGGAGACGCTGGTGTCGACCGGGCTCGTCGTGATGACCGGCGAGATCACGACCAGCCACAAGCACGACTATGCCCGCATCGCGCGCGACACCATCCACCGCATCGGCTACACCGATCCCGAGCTGCGCTTCGACGCCGAAGGATGCGCCGTGCTCGTCTGCTACGGCCGGCAATCGCTCGACATCGCGCGCGGCGTCGACCGCACATCCGAGGAATACATGAACCAGGGCGCCGGCGACCAGGGGCTGATGTTCGGCTACGCCTGCGACGAGACGCCGGTGCTGATGCCTTTCCCGATCTATTACGCGCATCGCCTGGTGCAGCGGCAGAGCGAAGTCCGCCGCGACGGACGACTGCCTTGGCTGAGACCCGACGCCAAGTCGCAGATCACCGTGCGCTACGTCGACGGCAGGCCGAAGAGCGTCCACACGGTCGTCTTGTCGACTCAGCACCATCCCAGCATGAACCAGAAGCAGAAGGAGCTCGGCGAGGCGGTGATCGAGGAGATCATCAAGCCGGTGTTGCCCGAGGAAATGCTGGCCAACACGCGCTACCTGGTCAATCCGACCGGGCGTTTCGAGATCGGCGGTCCCCATGGCGACGCCGGACTCACCGGGCGCAAGATTATCGTCGACACTTATGGCGGCGCGGCGCCGCACGGCGGCGGAGCGTTCTCGGGCAAGGATCCGTCGAAGGTCGACCGCTCCGGGGCGTACGCCGCTCGCTACGTGGCGAAGAACATCGTCGCCGCGGGCATTGCCCGCCAGTGCCAGGTGCAGCTCTCCTACGCGATCGGCGTGGCTCAGCCGATCAACGTCACCGTCTACACGGAAGGGACCGGCCGCATTCCCGATGCCGAGATCGCGAAGCTCGTGACCTCGCAGTTCGACTTGCGGCCGAAGGGCATCATCCAGATGCTCGACTTGCTGCGCCCGATCTACAGCAAGACCGCTGCCTACGGACACTTCGGCCGCGACGAGCCCGAGTTCACCTGGGAAGCGATTGACAAGGTCGCTACATTGCGCGCCGCCGCCGGACTTGGCGACGCGGCGCCTAAGCGCCCGCGGGCGAAGGCGACGACGTAGCCGCTGGCTGCGCTTTACGTGTCGGGCAACGGAATGAACTCCGCGTCGCCCGGCACCGGGGGGAATTCCCTGGCGCGCCAGCGCGCCGACGCGGCATCGATCAGCGCGCGAGAGCTGGCGACGAAGTTCCACCAGATCAGCCGGTCGCCGTCCATCTTGGCTCCGCCCAGCAGCGTGAAGCGGGAGGCGGTGATCGCGTCGATGCGCGCCGTGGTCCAGGGCTCGAGCACCGCCATGTGCCGCAACGGCAGCGCTTCTCCTTCGACGCGAACCTCGCCTTCGATCGCGTAGACGGCCCGCTCCTCGTGCTCCGGAGGCAGTGCCAGGGATGCGCCGGCTTCCATGTCGACTGCGACATAGAAAATCGGAGAGAAGGTCGGCGTCGGTGCGCGTCGCCCGAAAGCCGTTCCGGCAATGAGCCGCATCGTCACGCCTGGCAGCGAGACGAGGGGCAGCGAATCCTTCGCATGATGGCTGAACGACGGCTCGTCCTGTTCGTGGGCTCGGGGAAGCGCCACCCAGGTTTGCAGTCCGTGCAGCCGATGGCCCTCGATCCGATCCTCGGGCGCGGTGCGCTCCGAATGCACGATGCCCCTGCCCGCAGTCATCCAGTTCACGTCGCCGGGCTCGATGCGCTGCACGGTGCCCAGGCTGTCGCGATGGATCATCGAGCCTTCGACCAGATAGCTCACCGTGGCGAGGCCGATATGCGGATGCGGCCGCACGTCGATGCCTTGCCCGGCACCGAAGCTCGCCGGCCCGAAATGGTCGAAAAAGATGAAGGGGCCAACCATCTTGTGCGGGAATGCCGGCAACAGACGCTGCACCTGGAATCCGCCCAGATCGCGGGTGTTGGGCTTCAAGATGGCGTTGACGAGCGAAGTCATCGTTGATCCGTGACGCGGGGATATGGTATCGCGATGCGCGCCGAAGGTGTCAGAGAACCCCACGGCGAAGTTTGTGCAGGGCGAAGCGCCCCGGATCGATGGCATCGATGAGCTCGCCTTCGAGCGGCAAAGGCTCGCCCTCGAGCTCGCTCGCGAGCATCTCGGCAGCAAGCAGCGTCCATACCAGCCCGCGAGATGCGAAGGCGAAAGCCGCGTAGAGTCCGCGAATGCGCGGCAGATCCGCAGCGTGGGCTCCGCTGAGCGTCTTCGCCTGCGCCCGAGCAGCGATGACGTCGATCATCGCGCCGACCAGTGGCAACCGATCGCTCGCTACGCAGCGAAAGCCCACATCGCCGGAGAGTGTCGCAGCATCGACCCTCGCCGTACTGCCGGGCAGCATGTGCTCGGCGCGGTCAAGGTTCACTGCGTGGCTCATGGCGTCGGGCCGCGGATCCATGCTGTCGAGATCGTAGGTCGCGCCGGCCACCGCGACTCCGTCGATGGCGGGCAGGACGTAGCCGTCGCCGCCGACCACGACTCGCGGCGCGCGGAACGGCGGCGCAGGCAGGTAGGTCTGCTGTCCTCGCACCAGGCGCAGCGCGTTGGTGCCGACCTCGGCAAGCTGCAGGGCGTCTTGCGCATTGGCGAGAATAGCGACGGGCGCCTCGGCGATCACGGCGCCAACCGAATCACGAGCTCGCCAAAGTCCATCGTCGCCTTCAAGTGCAGCGACCCGGCGAGCGAGATGCACGCTCGTCGCCGACGCCGCAGCGAGCTGTGCCTGCACCAGAGCACGCGGCTCCAGGCAGCCAGCCTGCGGAAACCACCAGCCTCCGACCGGAACTTCGCCTCCAGCGATGACGCACGCCGCATCGCGAGTCACGTATTCCGCGTAGGCGCGCGGATGGGCGAGCATTTCCGCGGTGGCGGCGATGCGCGCCTCATTGTCGGGTCCATCGGCGAGCTGCAGCGCGCCGCAGCGCAGCGACTGGGGTGCCGAGCTGCCTAGCGCGGCCGACTGCCGATTCGAATACAGGAAGCCGGCCCGGGTGAGACGGGAAAGGACGCTATCGTCCCGCGACACGTGGGGCTGGAATGCTCCCGCGCGCAGTCCCGACGCTCCCGCGGCGGGCGCTGGATTTCGCTCGATCAGATCGATGCGCCAGCCGCGCGCGGCGAGACGCAAAGCGACGGCTGAGCCTGCGAGCCCGGCGCCGACGACCAGGGCATGCCGCTCGGGCCAATGCGGCGCGGGCGTCGGAGCGCGGCGCATCGTCCAGCGTGGCAAAAAGTGCGCCGCGAGCATTTCGCGCTTCGCGCCGCATCCCGGCCGCTTGCCGACAGCAAAGCCCGCCGCCGAGAGAGCCTCCCGGACGCTGCCAGCGACGCTCCACGTCGCGAGCGTGGCTGCCGGTCGCGCCAGCCTGGCCAGCATCCTCATGTTGGCGGTGGACCACATTTCGGGGTTGCGATCCGGCGCGAAGCCGTCGAGATAGAACGCGTCGGCGTCGAGCCGCAGCCCGCGCAAGGCGTCGGCGACGTCGCCAAGGACGAGCGTGAGCACGACGGCTCCGGCGTCGAAGTCGAGGCGATGCAAACCCGGCAGGAGCGGCGGCCACGCAGCGCGCAGCAGCGCGGACAGAGCCGAGAATTCCGGGTAGCTGGCGTGCAGCGTCGCGAGATCTTCGGCGCCGAACGGGTGGCGCTCGATGGAGACGAAGTGCAATCGTGCGGAGCGCCTCGGATCGCGCTGCCACGCGTCCCATGTTGCGAGGAAGTTCAGCCCGAGCCCGAAGCCCAGCTCGACGATGGTGAACAGGCGAGAGCCTGCCCAGCGCACCGGCAGATCGTTGCCATGCAGGAAAACGTGGCGCGCCTGGCCCGCGCCCGACGCGGTGCTGTGATACACGTCGCCGAACTCGGGCGAATACGGCGTTCCCGACTCATCGACAGCGAGCACTGCGGGGCGAATTGGCACGCTCACGCTCATCCTAGGGGCAGTTGGTCGGCGCGGACATTGCCAGCCGGCGCGGGATCGGTAGACTGGACAGACTCGTCATGCGTTTCGCCTACTACGACAAGCTCTCTGCCGCTCGCCAGCGAACCTATCGCCAGAGCGACGCGATCGAAACCCTGGGCCTGCCGCGAGGGCTCGCGCTGGGCGCGAACGTCGCGGCCATCGCCGAAGCCCTGCGCCGGGATTCACGGCTCGATGTGCAGACGGCGTGCCAGAGCTTAATCGATGCGCTGACGCGCGGCTATCATGTTCCCAATGTGCGGGTGCGGGTGCTGGCGACTCGGCCGGCGGACGCCGGCGGAGAGCTGCACGGGCTGTATGAACCCGTCGAAAACGGCTCGCCGCCCCGCATCAGTGTGTGGATGCGCACGGCGCAGAAGAAGCAGGTGGTCGCCTTCAAGACCTTCCTGCGCACGCTGATTCACGAGCTTTGTCATCATCTCGATTACGAGCTCTTTGCGCTCGCCGAGACCTTTCACACCGAAGGCTTCTACAAGCGCGAGTCGAGCGTGGTGACGGCGTTGCTCGCGCAGACTCCGCCGGGCGGCGTGTCGGGCGGCCAAGGCGCGGATCTGACGCTCAGGGTTGGGCCTGCGCAAGCTCCGAGGCGTTCCAACCCCCGCCGAGCGCCTTGATCAATCCCACGCTCGCGGTCAGCCGTCGCCCGAGTATGTCCAGCGCGGTGCGCTCGTTGTTGAGCGCTGCGGCCTGGACGACGACGACGGCGATGTAATTGGTGGTTCCCGCCTTGTACTGATTGTTGGTGATGGTCACGGACTCGCGCGCTGCCTTCACGGCCTCGTCCTGCACGACCGCTTCCTGCTCGAGTATCCGAAGCGCGGCGAGATTGTCCTCGACTTCCTGGAATCCGTTGAGCACGGTCTGCCGGTACGTCGCAACGGTCTCGTCGTAGGCGGCGACAGCCTGCGCTTTTTGTGCGCTGCGCAGCCCCGCGTCGAAAATGGCCTGCGCCACCGCGGCTCCGATCGCCCAGTACTGGGTCGGCATCGAGATAAGCTGCGCGAAGCTCGAAGTCTGGTAACCGCCCAAGGCGGAGAGCGTGAGCGAAGGAAAGAATGCAGCCTCGGCGACGCCGATCTGCGCGTTGGCTGCAGCGACGCTGCGCTCCGCCGCCGCGATATCGGGCCTGCGCTCGAGCAGCTCGGACGGCATGCCGGTCGGGATGTCGGGGAACGTCCACTTCACCGGCTCCACCGCGATCGACACTTCCGCCGGAGGCTTGCCGATGAGGATCGCGATCGCGTGCTCGAGCTGCGCCCGCTGGACGGCGGCATCGAGCGCCTGCGCTTGCGTCGACTTGAGTTGCGTTTCCGCCTGAACGACGTCGCTGCGGCCCGCCACCCCGACCGCGTACTGATTGCGCGTCAGCTGCAGGGACTTCTCGTACGCGGAAACCGTCTCGTTCAGCAGCGCGATGTCGGCGTCGGAAACGCGCAGCAGCCAGTAATCCTGCGCCAGCAGCGCCTGCGCCGAAAGCCTGGCCACTTCGAGATTGGCCGCACTCGCCTGCTCGCTCGCTGCTTTGGACTCGACGTTGCGGCGGACGCTGCCCCAGAGATCGACTTCCCAGCTCGAGTCGAGCGCGACATTGTAGGTGTTCAAGACACCCGGTCGGTTTAGCGTGCTGCCGCTCGCAGGCGCCCTTGAGCGGGTCGCGGAGGCGTTGGCGTTCACCGTGGGGAACAGCGCCGCGCGCGCAGCCTGGGTCAATGCCTGCGCCTGCCGCACGTTGGCTTCGGCGGCTTTGATGTTCTGGTTGTTGATATCGACCTGCGCCTCCAGCTCATCGAGCTTGGCATCGCCGAAGATCGACCACCAGTTGCCGCGCGGCACCTCGTCCTGTGGCTGCGCGACTTTCCAGCCAGCGGCTTCCTTGTACGCCGCTGAAGCCTCCGCCGAAGGACGCCTGTAATCGGGGCCCATCATGCATCCAGCGAGCGCGGCTGCGCCGAGCGAGCACACGATCCGCGAGAGTACTAGCCGATCCATTCTCGAGTTAGTCCGCGCCGTGCGGCATTAGGTTCGGCTGCCGCCGGCGCCGTAATTTTTGCGACCACCAGGTGCTGAAGCGGTCCAGATACAGGTAAACGACCGGTGTGGTGAACAGCGTGAGCAGCTGGCTCAGCAGCAGACCGCCGACGATCGAAATCCCCAGCGGCCGGCGCAGCTCGGCGCCCTCGCCGAATCCGATCGCAAGCGGTATCGCTCCGAGCAGCGCGGCCATCGTCGTCATCATGATCGGACGAAAGCGCAGCTTGCACGCCTCGAAAATCGCGTCGCGCGGGCTAAGGTTGCCGGCGCGCTCCGCGTCGATCGCGAAGTCGATCATCATGATCGCGTTCTTCTTCACGATTCCGATCAGCAGGATCACGCCGATCAGCGCGATCACCGAGAATTCGGAGTGAAAGAGAAGCAGCGCCAGTAACGCGCCGACACCGGCGGACGGCAACGTCGATAGGATTGTGATCGGATGCACGTAGCTTTCGTAGAGCACGCCGAGAACGATGTAGACAGCGATCAGCGCGGCGAGGATGAGCCAGGGCTGGCTGGCGAGCGACGCCTGGAAAGCGCGAGCTGTTCCCTGAAAGCTACCGCGAACGGTATCGGGAACGCCGATGCGGACCATGGCATCGTCGATTGCGCGAGTCGCCTGCGACAGCGATACGCCCTCCGGCAGGTTGAACGAAATGGTCGCGGCGACGAACTGTCCCTGGTGGTTGACCCCGAGCGGGGTGTTCGTCGGCGTGTAGCGCGCGAACGTGGAGAGCGGAACTTGCGCTCCGCCGGAGGTGCTCACGTATACGCTGTCGAGAGCCGCGGGCGACTGCCAGTACTCCGGCGCAACCTCCATCACGACGTGGTATTGATTGAGCGGCGCATAGATCGTCGACACCTGGCGCTGGCCGAACGCGTCGTTGAGCGTGGCATCGATGAGCTGCGGGCTCACTCCGAGTCGAGACGCGGTGTCGCGATCGATTACGAGCGTCGTCTGCAGCCCCTTGTCCTGCTGGTCGGTGTTGACGTCCACCAACTCCGGGAGATTCGACATTGCCGCGCGAATCTTGGGCTCCCATGCGCGCAATTCGGCCAGATCGTCGGCTTGCAGCGTGTATTGATAGGTCGCGTTACTCTGCCGCCCTCCGACGCGGATGTCCTGCACCGGGTTGAAGAACAGGTTGGCGCCTGGCTCCTTGGCGAGCTTGATTCGAAGGCGTGCGAGGATCTGGTCCGCGGATTCCTTGCGCTCCGACAGTGGCTTCAGGGCCACGAACATCGATCCGGTGTTGCGCTGCTGGCCCCCGGTGAATCCTACGACGTTCTCGACCGCGGGATCGGCCCGGACGATATCGATGAAGTCGGCGAGCTTCTGGCGCATCGCCTGAAACGAGATGCTCTGGTCGGCCTGAATGAAGCCGATCAGCCGGCCCGTGTCCTGCTGCGGGAAGAAGCCCTTGGGAATGATGATGTACAGGTAGACATTGAGGCAGACCGTCACGAGGAGCACAAGCATCGTCAACACGCCGTGGCCAAGAACCCAGGCGAGGCTGCGCTCGTAACCGCGCAGCACCGCCGCGAAGGCCCTCTCGCTGCGCGCGTACAGCCACCCCTGCCTGCGCTCGCGCACGGGACGCAGCAAGCGCGAGCACATCATCGGCGTGGTGGTGAGCGACAGCGCCAGCGATACCAGGATCGCAACCGACAGCGTGACCGCGAACTCGCGGAAGTATCTGCCGACGATGCCGCCCATCAGCAGGATCGGGATGAACACGGCGATCAGCGACAGGCTCATCGACAGCACGGTGAAGCCCACCTCGCGCGCGCCGAGCAACGCGGCGCTCTTCGGTTCCATGCCGGCCTCGATGTGGCGAGAGGTGTTCTCCAGCACGACGATCGCGTCGTCGACGACGAAACCGGTCGCGATCGTGAGCGCCATCAGCGAGAGATTGTTGATGCTGTATCCCGCGAGGTACATCACGCCGAAGGTGGTGATCAGCGACACCGGAACCGCCACGCTCGGGATCAGCGTTGCCCTCGCGTTGCGCAGGAACAGGAAGACGACCAGGATGACCAGGATCACGGAAAGCGTCAGTGTGCGCTCGACGTCACTCAGCGACGCACGGATCGTGGTGGTGCGCTCCATCATCACGTTCAGGTCGATCGCGCTGGGGATCGCGGCGCGAAGCTCGGGCAGCAGAGCGGTCACGCCGTCGACGGTCTCGATGATGTTGGCGTTGGGCTGTCGGTTGATGATGACGAGCACCGAAGGCTTGCCGTTGGCGGAACCGGCATTGCGCAAGTCCTGTACCGAATCGACGACCCGCGCCAAGTCGGCGAGCCTCACCGCGGAGCCGTTGCGGTACGCCACGAGCAAGGGCAGATACTCGGCAGCCACCTTGGCCTGGTCGTTGGCGTAGATCTGCCAGTGCCGGTCTCCCTCTTCGACCGAGCCCTTGGGACGGTTGGCGTTGGTCGCCGCAAGCACCGTGCGCACGGTCTCCAGCCCGATGCCGTACTTGTTGAGCGATTGCGGCTGCAGCTCGACGCGAACCGCCGGCAACGAGCTGCCGCCGACGCTGACCTGTCCCACCCCCGGAAGCTGAGAGAGCTTTTGCGCGATGATGGTCGAGGCGGCGTCGTACATCTGACCCTGCGTCATCGTGTTCGATGTGAGCCCGAGGATCATGATCGGCGCGTCGGCGGGGTTCACCTTGCGATAGGTCGGATTGTTGGGCAGCCCGGAGGGCAGCAGGCTGCGCGCGGCATTGATCGCGGCCTGCACATCGCGTGCAGCCCCGTCGATGTCGCGATCGAGATCGAATTGCAGCGTGATTCGCGTAGAGCCGAGCGAGCTCGACGAGGTCATTTCGGTGACGCCAGCGATGCGTCCCAGCGAGCGCTCGAGCGGCGTCGCCACGGTTGCTGCCATGGTCTCCGGGCTTGCGCCGGGGAGCGAAGCCTGCACCGAGATCGTCGGATAGTCGACCTGCGGCAGCGGCGACACGGGCAGCAGGCGAAACGCTATCGCTCCGGCGAGGGCCATGCCGATGGTGAGCAGCGTCGTGGCGACGGGACGATCGATGAACGGTGCCGAAAGATTCATCGCGCGCCCGCAATCACTCGCCTGCGGCGCCGGCACGAGCCGCACCGTCGCGTGCGGCACGCCGCGATTTCGCGCGTTGCGCCAGCCGGTCGAAGGCCAGATAGATCACCGGCGTCGTGAAAAGCGTCAGCACCTGCGAGAAGATCAATCCGCCGACCATGGTGATGCCCAGCGGATGGCGCAGCTCGGAACCCACCCCCCAGCCGATCATCAGGGGCAGCGCGCCGAGCAGCGCGGCCATGGTCGTCATCATGATCGGACGGAAGCGCAGCAGGCACGCCTGGAAGATCGCATCGCGAGGAGCCATGCCCTCCTTGCGCTCGGCGTCGAGCGCGAAGTCGATCATCATGATCGCGTTCTTCTTGACGATGCCGATGAGCAGGATGATGCCGATGATGGCAATGATGCTCAGGTCCTGCCGCGCGATCATCAGCGCGAGCAGCGCCCCGACCCCCGCGGAAGGCAGGGTCGAGAGGATCGTCACCGGGTGGATGTAGCTCTCGTAGAGCACACCCAGGACGATGTACATGGTGACGATGGCGGCGAGGATCAGCCACAGCTCGTTGGCGAGCGACGCGCGGAAAGCGAGCGCCGCGCCCTGGAACCGGATCTGCGCGCTGGCGGGCAGTCCAAGCTCGCGCTGCGCCGCCTCGACCGCCTTCACTGCATCGCCCAGAGACGCTCCCGGCGCGAGGTTGAAGGAGATCGTGGCGGCAGGGAACTGGCCGATGTGGTTGACGACCAGCGAACCCGGTCGCTCGGTGATGCGCGCGATCGAGGAGAGAGGAACCTGCTGCGTGCCCGACGCGCCGCCGCTTGGTACGGGGCTCGCCGTGGTGGTAGTGACGGCGCCCGTTGCCAGGCCAGGGGTCGATCCGACCGCGGGCGCGGTGGCCGGTGGAACGTTGGCAGGGACGTAGATGTTCTCCAGCGCTTCGGGGCCGATCTGGAACCGGGGCTGCGCTTCGAGCACGACGCGATACTGATTGGTCTGGGTGAATATGGTCGAGACGAGCCGCTGCCCGAACGCGTTGTACAGCGCATTGTCGATGATCGCCGGAGTAATGCCGAAGCGACTGGCGGTCGCACGATCGATGTCGACGTACGCTTGGAGGCCGCCGTCCTGCAGGTCGCTCGCGACATCGGCAAGCTCGGGCGATTGACGCAGGCGCTCGACCAAGCGCGGCACCCAGAGCGAGAGCTCGTCCGCGTTGGTGTCCTCGAGGGTGAACTGGTACTGCGTGCGGCTGACCCGGTCTTCGATGGTGAGATCCTGCACGGGTTGCATGTACAGGGTGATCCCCTCGACATCGGCGAGTTTCGTCTCGAGGCGACGGATCACATCGGCGGCACTCGCGTCGCGCTTCCCCAGCGGCTTCAAGTTGATCAGCATGCGGCCGCTGTTGAGCGTCGCGTTCGTGCCGTCGACGCCGATGAACGACGACAGGCTCTCTATCGCCGGATCCTGCAGGATGACTCGGGCGAGGGCCTGCTGGCGCTCGGCCATTGCCGCGAACGAAACGGTGGGCGGCGCTTCCGAGATCCCCTGAATCGCACCGGTATCCTGCACGGGGAAGAACCCCTTGGGAATTACGATGTACAGCACGACCGTGAGCACCAGCGTTGCGATCGCCACGATGAGCGTCGCGCCTTGCCGATCGAGCACCCAGTTGAGCATCTCGCCGTAGCGGGCGATGACCCGCTCGAAGATCTCGCCGCTCTTGTGATAGAACCGCCCCTGCTGCTCCTTAGGTACGCGGTGCAACAGCTTCGCGCACATCATCGGGGTGAGCGTGAGGGAGACCACCGCCGAGATGAGGATCGACACTGCCAGCGTAATCGCAAACTCGCGGAACAGTCGTCCGACCACGTCGCCCATGAACAACAGGGGTATGAGCACCGCGATCAGCGAGAACGTCAGAGATATGATCGTGAAGCCGATCTGTTCGGCGCCCTTGAGCGCGGCCTCGAGTGGAGGGTCGCCTGCCTCGATGTAGCGGGCGATGTTCTCGATCATCACGATCGCATCGTCCACGACGAAGCCCGTGGCGATCGTCAGCGCCATCAGTGTCAAGTTGTTGATCGAGAACCCGGCGAGATACATCACGCCGAAGGTGCCGATCAGAGACAGAGGGACCGCAACGCTGGGGATGATGGTCGCAGACAGGCTGCGAAGGAACAGGAAGATCACCATTACTACGAGTGCCACCGCCAGAAAGAGCTCGAACTGCACGTCGTGCACGGAGGCGCGGATGGTCACGGTGCGGTCGGTGAGCATGGCGACGTCGACGGCATTGGGCAGCGATGCCTGAAGCTGGGGAAGGAGCTGCTTCACGCGGTCGACCACTTCGATGACATTGGTCCCCGGCTGGCGCTGGATGTTGACGATCACGGCTGCCTGCTCGTTCGCCCATGCTGCGAGACGCGAATTCTCGGCGCCGTCGACGACGTCGGCGACATCGGAGAGGCGAATCGGCGAGCCGTTGCGGTAGGCAACGATCATGCTGCGATATTCGTCCGCGCTCTTGAGCTGGTCGTTGGCGTCGATGGTCGAGGCGCGCGTCGGGCCATCGAAACTGCCTTTCGCCTGATTGGTGTTGGCGTTGCCGATGGCGGTGCGCACGTCGTCGAGCGACAAGCCGTAGGCAGCCAGCGCCGTTGGATTCGCTTGCACGCGTACCGCCGGGCGCTGGCCTCCGGAGAGGCTGACCAGACCCACGCCCGGGAGCTGCGAGAGCTTGGTCGCGAGCCGTGTGTCCGCGAGGTCGTAGAGCTTGGGTAACGGAAGCGTCTTCGACGTCAGGGCGAGGATAACGACGGGCGTGTCGGCTGGATTGACCTTGCTGTAGATCGGCGGGGTTGGAAGGTCGGTCGGCAGGAGGTTGCCTGCCGCATTGATCGATGCCTGGACTTCCTGCTCCGCAATGTCGAGCGACAGGTTGAGGCTGAACTGCAGCGTGATCACGGACGCCCCGCCGGAGGACGTCGACGACATCTGGTTCAATCCCGGCATCTGTCCGAACTGGCGCTCAAGGGGCGCGGTGATGGACGAGGTCATGACCTCGGGGCTCGCGCCCGGATACAGAGTGACGACCTGGATCGTCGGATAGTCGACCTGCGGCAGCGCGGAGAGCGGAAGCACGCGATACGCGACGACGCCGGCGAGCAGGATCGCGACCATCAGCAGCGATGTCGCGACCGGACGCAGGATGAAGGGACGGGAGGGGTTCATGGATGCGGCCCCACGTCAACCGCCCTTCTTGCTTCGGCCCTCGCCGTCGCCTCGCGCGCCGCCTGCGGCACCCCTCTGGCCGCGTGGCGCGGCTTGCGTCGGAGCGGCACGCGCTTCGGGGGTGATGAGCTCAACCCGTGCGCCTTCGCGTAACTTGTCCGCGCCGTCGACGACGACGTTGTCTCCAGGCGAGACGCCGGATTCGATCGCTGTCGTTTCTCCTTGCACGGGCCCGAGCTTGACCCGGACGACGCTGACTGTATTGTCGTTCTTGACCACATAGACGAAGGTTCCCGGGGCGCCGCGCTGAATCGCCGGCGAAGGCACGAGCGTGGCGTCCGGCATTGTCTCGACGACCATGCGCACGTTGACAAACTGATTCGGAAACAACGCTAGGTCCGTGTTCGGAAATTCGGCGCGAAGCTTAACCGTGCCGGTCGTCGTGTCGATCTGGTTATCGATGGTGACGAGCTTACCGACACCAAGTTTGTCTTTTTGCGCGCGATCGTAAGCCTCAACAGGCACCGTCTCGCCCGACTGCACGCGCTTCATCACCCGAGGCAGATTATCTTCGGGGATTGGATACAGGACGGTGATCGGCTGCAGCTGCGTGATGACCACCAGGCCGTTGGTGTCCGTGGCGTGGATCATGTTGCCGGGGTCGACCTGCCGCAATCCGACGCGACCGCCGATGGGCGCGGTTATTCGCGCGTAAGTGAGCTGCAGCTTGGCGTTGTCGACCGTACCCTGGTCGGTCTTTATGGCGGCTTCGTACTGGCGCACCAGCGATTCCTGCGTGTCGACCTGCTGGCCAGAAATCGAGTCCTGTGCGAGGAGCGTCTTGTAGCGTTCAAGGTCGACCTGCGCGTTCTTGAGCAGCGCCTGATCCTTCGCCAGCTGACCGATCGCCTGGGTGAGCTGCACTTCGAAGGGACGAGGGTCGATCTCGGCCAACAGATCGCCCGCCTTGACCATCTGGCCTTCGCTGAAGGCGACGCGCACTAACTCTCCGTCGACCCGGCTACGCACCGTGACCATGTTGCGAGGGGTGACGGTGCCGAGCGCGCTGATCGCAACATCGATGCTGCCCTTTCGCGCTGCGGCGGCGACCACGGGCAAGGGTCGTGAGGCAGCGTCGCCGCGCCCGGGCCCTTGCTGTTCCGTCTTGGGCCATTCGTACCAGACGACGGCGAGGATCACTGCGACGGCGATCGCCGCCACGATCCAGAGACGGCCACGCCGCCTGGAACTCACTGCTTGCAGCGCCGGGTCTGCGATTGGCTGCGCCGGTCGCGGGGAGTCGGCTGTCATCGTCTTGTTCGTTATCGAATGGCGGGTAAATACATTGTCCCGCTTTACAAGGTCAGGGTTCCCAGGACTTGTAACCAGGTGTTAGACCGCAGGTCACCGGGTGCCTCGCCGGCATTGGACACCGCAAAGGCACCCCGAGTGCACAAACACCCATATTTTGCGCTAAACTACTCGACTCCCGAGGAGCGTTGCAACGGGCCTGAAATAGGTCCGCCAGGCTCGGGAACTGTACCTTTTGCAACGGCGCTCGTTGAACCGCGACTCGCGTGCGGGGTGACGAGTGAAGTTGATCCCACCCTGTGGCGCGGTCGCTCGATACGGAGTGACCATGAACGCTGCCACCGACATCAGGAATTTCACCGATTTCCGGATCGCCGATCCGGGCCTTGCGGAATGGGGTCGCAAGGAAATCGCCATCGCCGAGACCGAGATGCCCGGCCTGATGGCCATCCGCGAGGAGTTCGCGCCCGAGCAGCCGCTGCGCGGCGCTCGCATCGCGGGTTCGCTGCACATGACCATCCAGACCGCCGTGCTGATCGAGACGCTCAAAGCGCTCGGCGCCGAGGTGCGCTGGGCGTCGTGCAATATCTACTCGACCCAGGACCACGCCGCCGCGGCAATTGCGGTAGGCGGTACGCCGGTATTCGCCTACAAGGGCGAATCGCTCAAGGACTACTGGGAATTCACCCACCGCATCTTCGATTGGGACGGGGGACGATCGACGCCCAACATGATCCTCGACGACGGTGGCGACGCGACGCTGCTGGTGCACTTGGGCGCGCAGGCCGAGAGCGACCGCTCGGTGGTCTCCCACCCCACCAACGAGGAGGAATTCGCGCTGTTCGCGGCGATCGCCGCGCGGCTCAAGCTCGATCCGCATTTCTACTCACGAATGAAAGCGGGCATCAAGGGCGTGACGGAGGAGACGACCACGGGGGTGAAGCGGCTCTACGCCATGCACCGGGAGGGCCGGCTCGGGTTCCCCGCGATCAACGTCAACGACTCGGTAACCAAGAGCAAGTTCGACAACCTCTATGGCTGTCGCGAATCGCTGGTCGACGGCATCAAGCGGGCAACCGACGTGATGATCGCGGGGAAGATTGCGCTGGTGAACGGCTATGGCGACGTGGGAAAGGGCTCGGCGCAGGCGCTGCGCGCGCTCTCGGCGCAGGTGTGGGTCGCGGAGATCGACCCGATCTGCGCGTTGCAGGCGTCCATGGAAGGCTATCGGGTCGTCACCATGGACTACGCCTCCGACAAGGCCGACATCTTCGTCACCGCCACCGGCAACATCGACGTCATCACCCACGAGCACATGCGGCAGATGAAGAACAACGCCATCGTGTGCAACATCGGGCACTTCGACAACGAGATCGACGTGGCTTCGCTCAAGCGCTACCGCTGGGAGAACATCAAGCCGCAGGTCGATCACGTCGTCTTCCCCGACGGCAGGCGCATCATCCTTCTGGCTGAAGGGAGGCTGGTGAACCTGGGCTGCGCGACCGGGCATCCGAGCTACGTCATGTCGAGCTCGTTCACCAACCAGGTCATGGCGCAGATCGAGCTGTGGGGTGACGCGCGCAGCGGCGGCGGCAAGTACCCGGTGGGCGTCTACGTCCTGCCCAAGCACCTGGACGAGAAGGTTGCGCGGCTGCAGCTCAAGAAGCTGGGAGCGATGCTCACCGAGCTCTCCGACAAGCAGGCGCGCTACGTGGGCGTGGCGCGTGAGGGGCCTTACAAGTCGGATACGTACCGGTACTGATCGCGTGGTTGCGTAGCGCGCATGCGACTTCTGCTCGTCTGGCTGATCAACACCGTGGCGCTTCTGGCGCTGCCGTATCTCATGTCGTCGATACGGGTGGATTCTTTCGCCACGGCGCTGATCGCCGCGCTCGTCCTCGGGCTGGTCAATACCTTCATCCGGCCGCTCTTGATCATCCTGACGCTGCCGGCGACGCTGCTCACGCTGGGACTGTTCATCTTCGTGATCAACGGACTGCTGTTCTGGGCCGTCGGCTCCTGGGTCGAGGGCTTTCACGTCGCGGGTTTCTGGTCCGGGGTCGGCGGCGCGATCCTGTACAGCATCATCTCCTGGGCGTTCTCCGCGATTCTGTTGCGCCCGGCCGATCACCAATGAGCAAACGCGGACGCGTATTCAGCTTCGAATTCTTCCCGCCGGCGACGCCGGAGGGTGTGCAGAAGCTCGCCGCCACCCGCGAGCAGCTCGCGCGGCTCGGCCCCAAGTTCTTTTCGGTGACCTACGGCGCCGGCGGCTCGACTCGCGACCGAACGCTCTCTGCGGTGCTCGAGATACTTAAATCCGGCCAGCGCGCCGCTCCGCACATCTCGTGCATCGGGTCGACCAAGCGGAGCATCCGCGACACCCTCGCGACCTATCGATCGCACCATATCAACCACCTGGTTGCGCTCCGAGGCGACCTTCCGTCGGGAACCGCCGACGTCGGAGAGTTCCGCTACGCCGACGAGCTGGTGGAGTTCATCCGAGCCGAGACCGGCGATGTCTTCCACATCGAAGTCGCGTGCTATCCCGAGTATCACCCGCAGGCTCCCAACCCCGAAGCCGATCTGGCGAACTTCAAACGCAAGATCGACTCGGGCGCCGACTCGGCGATCACGCAGTACTTTTTCAACGCCGACAGCTACTACCACTTTCTCGACCAGGCGACCCGAGCGGGCATCGACGTGCCGATCGTTCCCGGCGTGATGCCGATCTTGAGCTTTTCCAAGATCGCCCGGTTCTCGGATGCGTGCGGGGCGGAGATTCCCCGCTGGATCCGCCGCAAGATGGAAGGCTTCGGAGACGACGTCGAGTCGATTCGCGCCTTCGGGCTCGACGTCGTCACCAATCTCTGCGCCGACCTGCTCGCGCACGGCGCCCCGGGATTGCACTTCTACACCCTCAACCACGCCAAGCTGACCACGACCATCTGGCACAGGCTCGGGCTTTCGAGCGACGCTATTTCCCGCCAGGCTGGTAAGAGATGAGCTCGCGGGTCGTGTTCTCGGTTCGCACAACCGACGACTCCGGGCCGCTGCGCCAGATGTAAGAGGCGTCGCGCAGCTCGCGCACGGGTGCCTTGACGTCCGGCGAGAACCAGACGGAATCGTTGCGCGTCGTGCGCGTGCGCCAGAACTGCTCGTCGTCGAGCTGGAGGATGCGGTAGACGTAGGTCGAGCTGAACGCGCCGCCCGGCACGGTTACGGCGGCCTGTCCGAGGACCGTCCCGTAGACGAGGATCTGCGCCGGGAGTTGCGTCTCCGGGCTGATGGTGTCGACGACCTGCCGCCACGTCTCGCCGCGCTCAAGCGGGAATCGGTACATTTCGATGGGCTTGGGGAAGCGCCGTGCGGGGTCTTCTTTCAGCGCACCGACGACGAGGCCTCCGTTGGCGTCGATTTCCTCGATCCCTTCGCTGCGACCGTACAGATTGTTGTAGGTGAGCCGCAAGGTAGCGGTTCCGCCGCTGACAGTGACGACTTCGACATCGAGCATGGTGACCAATCCCATGCGCAGGTTGTCGGTGATCCTGTATAGCCAGTGGTCGCCCATGGCCAGCACCGGAGCGGCGACCGGCGGCCCCGCCGGGCCGGTGGCGCACGCGGCGAGCATGAGCAGCGCGCCAAGAGAAATCGCAAGCCGTGTTTTCAGCAGTGACATCACCATCTCCTTCTAACTCCCGTCCGTGATCGCGCCGATGCTGGCGGTCGATACGAGCCGCATGTATTTGGCCAGCACGCCACTGGTGTAGCGCGGTTTCGGCGCGCGCCACGCAGAGCGGCGCCGGGCGAGCTCGGCGTCGTCGACTTCGAGCTGCAGCAATCGCTTGTGAGCATCGATGGTGATCCTGTCACCTTCCTTGACAAGCCCAATTGTCCCGCCGACGTAAGCCTCCGGCGCGACGTGCCCAACGACCATGCCCCAGGTTCCGCCGGAGAAGCGTCCGTCGGTGATCAAGCCCACGCTCTCGCCCAGGCCCTGGCCGATCAACGCGGAGGTCGGCGCCAGCATTTCGCGCATTCCGGGGCCTCCCTTCGGGCCTTCGTAGCGGATGACCATCACGTCGCCGGGGCGGATTTTCTTGGCCATGATCGCCTCCAGCGCTTCGGGCTCGGAGTCGAACACGCGCGCGGGGCCGGTGATCGAAGTCGACTTCAGGCCCGTGATCTTGGCCACGCAGCCTTCGGTGGCGAGATTGCCGCGAAGAATGGCGAGGTGCCCGTGCGGGTATACCGGGTTGCCCCAGGGCCGGATCACTTCCTGATCCACTCGAGGAGTCTCGGGAACCCCAGCCAGCTCCTCGGCCAGCGTCCTGCCGGTGATGGTCATGCAGTCGCCGTGGACCAGGCCGTGCGCGAGCAGCATCTTGAGTACCAGTGGCACGCCGCCTGCAGCGTGAAAGTCGGTTGCGACATAGCGTCCCGAGGGCTTGAGCTCACACAGCACAGGTACGCGTTGGCGCACACGCTCGAAGTCGTCGATCGCCCACTCTACCCCGGCCGCTGCGGCTATCGCCAGGTAGTGCAGCACCGCATTGGTCGAACCTCCGGTGGCCATGACCAGCGCGATCGCGTTTTCGATCGACTTGCGGGTGATGATGTCGCGAGGCTTCAAATCGCGCGCGACCGCTTGTGCAAGCACACGCGCCGAAGCCGCTGCGCTGTCCGCCTTCTCCGGATCGGGAGAGGCCATCTGCGAGCTTCCGAGCAAACTCATTCCCAGCGCCTCGAACGACGAGGACATGGTGTTCGCCGTGTACTGACCGCCGCACGCGCCGACGGTTGGGCAGGCGTTCTTCTCGATGCCCTCGAAGTCCTCCTTCGACATCCTGCCCGCGGTGAAAGCTCCCACCGCCTCGAACGGGCTCACGATGGTCAGCTTTTCGCCTTTCCAGAAGCCTGGCTTGATGGTCCCCGCGTAGACGAAGATTCCCGGGATGTTCATCCGCGCCATCGCCATCATGCTGCCCGGCATGTTCTTGTCGCAGCCGCCGACGCAAAGCACTCCGTCCATGCACTGTCCCATCACGGCGACTTCGATCGCGTCGGCGATCACCTCGCGCGACACGAGCGAGTACTTCATCCCCTCGGTTCCCATCCCGATGCCGTCGGTCACCGTGGGAAAGCCGAAGACCTGCGGCTTGGTTCCCGCAGCAGTCAGCGCCGACATGGCGCGATCGACCAGCGGTTGAATCCCCGCGTTGCAGGGATTCATCGTCGAGTGCCCGTTGGCGACTCCGATGATCGGCTTGTCGAAATCATTGTCGCCAAAACCCACCGCGCGCAGCATGGCGCGGTTCGGCGAGCGCGCGACACCTTGGGTGATGATGCGACTGCGGGGGTTGTGCGGCATGGCGGGCCCTTGCTTGGTCGGTGCGTATAATCGATCAATTCTAACAAAGCCCGCCGCTTTGTCGCCTCGCCATGCCGAACGCACTCGTGCATCCGCAATTCGATCCGATCGCGTTCCAACTCGGCCCGTTCCACGTCGGCGCGTTTCAACTCGGCCCGCTGGCGGTGCGCTGGTACGGGCTCATGTACCTGGTCGGCTTCGTTCTGTTCGTCGTGCTCGGAAAATATCGCGCGCGGCAGAACCTGCTCACCGGCTGGCACCCACGCGACGTCGACGACATGCTGTTCTACGGAGTCTTCGGCGTCATCCTGGGCGGTCGACTGGGTTATGTGCTGTTCTACAAGCCGGCGTACTACCTCGCGCATCCTCTGGAGATATTCGCGCTGTGGCAGGGAGGGATGAGCTTCCACGGCGGCTTCATCGGCGTGCTGATAGCGCTCGCATTCTTCGCGCGCAAGCGCCACAAGCGCTGGCTCGAAGTGACAGACTTCGTGGCGCCGCTGGTCCCGCTGGGGCTTGCGGCGGGGCGGCTCGGCAACTTCATCAACGGCGAGCTTTGGGGCAGGCCCGCCGGCGTACCGTGGGCGATGGTGTTTCCGCAGGTCGATCCCCAGCCCCGGCACCCGTCGCAGCTCTACGAATTCGGCCTCGAGGGGCTGCTCTTGTTCGCGATCCTTTGGCTCTACGCGCGCCGCAAGCGGCCACTCGGCGCCGTGTCAGGCGCGTTTCTCATCGGATACGGCAGCTTTCGCTTCGTTGTGGAGTTCGCACGCGAACCCGACAGCTTCCTCGGTTTCCTCGCGCTCGGCTGGACCATGGGGCAGTGGCTGTCGGTCCCGATGATCGTCGCCGGAGTGGTGCTGATGACATGGGCGCACCGGCGCGCGCGCCGGACGCAGCCGACGATCTCAGGGTAGGGCGTTAGTCGATGCGGCGGTGATCGCCGTTGATCGTGCGGCCCGCCGCCTGGGTCGCGAGCGGTGCGCCGAGATTGAACGGCAGCGACAGCAGCGTGAGGGCGATCAAATCGGAGACGATGCCGGGAAGGATCAGCAGCAGCGCGGCGAGCACCTTGCGCCCGCTGTCGAGCAATCCGCGCAGCAGCGGCTGATCACCGCGAAGTGCAGCCAGCGTCTTGGCGCGGAAGGTAACGATCTCATGTCGGAGCAGCAGCGAGCCTGCAATCGCGGAGGCGAGCAGCCACGCCGCGGTTGGAATTCCCGTCCAGCGCGCGAAGCGTATGGTCACGAGCACGTCGAGAATCGGGAAAATCAGTACAATCAGCATCACAACAAAACGCATGGAGGCTCCTTGCCGCGCGCCGCGGCGCAATCGCCGTTGCTGGTGCTCACGACGCTTCCGGAGCGGGCCGCTGCGGAAGCACTCGCGCGCGAACTTCTCGCTGCCCGGCTGGCCGCGTGCGTCCACATCGGCGCGACGGTGCATTCACTCTATCACTGGAAAGGAGAAATCGAAACTGCCGACGAAACGCCGGTCGCCATCAAGACTCGCGCTGGCTTGTATTCCCGACTGGAAACGGCAATCCGCTCGCGGCATCCTTACGAACTTCCGGAGATCATCGCTGTCCCCATCAGCCATGGCTTGGCCGAATATCTGGACTGGATCGCTGCGGAGACAGTGGCCGGGTGAGGGGATGCTGCGCTGCGCGTGCGTCGCGGGCGCCTTGGCGCTCGCGTTTCCGGCGCTCGGACAGCCTAGTCCCCTTCCCCCCGAGAAGGCCTTTCGCTTCATCGCTCGGGCGCTTAACCCGCAAACCGTCGAAGCGCGATTCGCGATCGCCGACGGCTATTACCTCTATCGGGACAAGATTCGCTTCAGTGTCGAACCGGCAGACGCCGGCCTGAGCGTGCCGTCCCTGCCCGAAGGCAAGGTCAGGGAGGACCAGTTTTTCGGGCGCGTGGAGACTTACCGAGGCAGCCTGATCGTCACTTTGGGGCTAGCGAACGCCGCGGTCGGGCAGAAGGTCGTAATCCAGGCCGAGTCTCAGGGTTGCTGGGATCAGGGTATCTGTTACCCGCCACAGGTTCAGCGGGTAACCGTGGCTTTGCCGGCAGCCTCGGCGGCGCCGACGCGACCCAACGAACCTTCGAAAAAGGCTTGGTTCGACTAGCGAAGTAAACGCTCGCTCTCGCGGACGCCCCCTTGCAGTGGAAACGACGAGATCCCTCAGACGTTGGCTGCTCATCGGCACTGCCGGGGCCGCTGCGCTGGCGGCGGGGCTTTATTTCGGGTCCGAAGACGAGACGCCTGTCCGCGACGCGTCGATCCTGCTCGCCTTGTCGCTTCCGGACCCTTCGGGACATCCACAAGCCTTGAGCCAATGGAGAGGCAAGGTATTGGTGGTCAATTTCTGGGCGACATGGTGTGCTCCGTGCCGTGAGGAAATGCCGGAGTTCGTGAAGGCGCAGCGCGAGCTGGGACCCAAGGGGCTGCAATTCGTGGGTGTCGCGGTCGATGAGGCCGACAAGGCGGAGCGCTTCGCAAACGAGATCGACCTCAACTACCCTGTTCTTATCGGCGGCTACGGAGCCATCGAGCTTTCCAAGACTCTGGGGAATCGGGTGGTCGCGCTGCCTTTTACCATCGTCGTCGACCGCCAAGGCCACGTGGCGCATACCCAGCTCGGGCCGCTAAAACCAGCCCAATTGACTGCTATTGTCTCTAAACTGCTCTGATTTACCGGCATCTTGGGACTACTCTCGCCGAGTTCCTTACTGCAACAATAGGGTTCGTCCTGCCCACCGGGCTCGTCGGATTCTCCCGTCGAGGCGACTTCGGGAGTGCGCCGCCCGGAGCCGCTGTAGCTCTCGCTGACCGAGTAGACATCTGCTGCCATCTCCGGCAAACTGGAACCATATCCCGGGATCTCGGTGGCTTCTATGGCACATGCAGCCGACTCGGGATGCCGGCCAGCTAGCCAGGGCGCTTATTTTCATAAGCCACACGACCCGCGATGGACCTCCGGAAGCTCAAGTCGCTGATCGAACTGTTCGAGAGTTCGGGGATCGGGGAGCTCGAGATCTCAGAGGGCGAAGAGCGCGTACGCATTACCCGGGCGGCAGCCGGGGCCCAATCCGTGGTCGTGCAATCGCCGATGCCGAGCCTTCCTGCGACTTCTGCTGCTTCGGTGGCGGCTATGCAGCCTACAGCTTCCGCGCCCGCCGCAGCCGAGGCAGAGGGACATACCGTCAAGTCTCCCATGGTCGGGACCTTCTACCGGGCTGGGGCGCCCGGCTCCAAGCCGTTTGTCGAGGTCGGCGACAGCGTGCAAGCCGGCGACACGCTGTGCATCATCGAGGCGATGAAACTGATGAACGAGATCGAGGCGGACAATGCGGGCGTCATCAAGGCGATCCTCGTCGAAAACGGCCAGCCGGTGGAATACGGCCAGCCTCTGGTCGTGATCGGCTGATTTGCGCCGCGTCATTCCCGGCCGCGACGCGACGGCACACTCTCTCACGTGGCAGACAAAACCGGCGGTCAACTCTTCGACAAGATATTGATCGCGAACCGCGGCGAAATCGCGCTGCGGATACAGCGCGCCTGTCGGGAGTTGGGCATCAAGACCGTGGTCGTCCATTCTGAAGTGGACGCCGACGCCAAGTACGTGAGGCTCTCCGACGAATCGGTTTGCATCGGGCCGGCGCCGTCGGCGCAGAGCTACCTCAACATCCCGGCGATCATCAGCGCGGCCGAAGTCACCGACGCCCAGGCGATACATCCGGGATACGGCTTCCTGTCGGAAAACGCGGATTTCGCAGAGAAGGTCGAGAAGAGCGGGTTCGTGTTCATCGGGCCGCGTCCCGAGACGATCCGGCTCATGGGCGACAAGGTCAGCGCCAAGGCCGCGATGGCCAAGGCCGGCGTGCCGTGCGTCCCGGGATCGGAAGGCGCGCTCCCCGACGATCCCAAGGAAATCGTCAAGCTCGCACGCACCATCAAGTACCCGGTGATCATCAAGGCCGCGGCCGGTGGCGGCGGACGCGGGATGCGGGTGGTCCACACCGAAGCGGCACTCATGCCGGCGGTCAGCCTCACCCGCGCCGAGGCGAATGCCGCCTTCGGGGACCAGACCGTCTACATGGAGAAGTACCTCGACAACCCACGCCACATCGAGATACAGATCCTGGCCGACGAGCACAAGAACGCCGTGTACCTTTTCGAGCGCGATTGCTCGATGCAGCGGCGCCACCAGAAGATCATCGAGGAGGCTCCGGCGCCGGGCATTCCGTTGCGCCTCCTGGAGCGCATCGGCGAACGCTGCGCCGAGGCCTGCCGCAAGATCGACTACCGCGGCGCAGGCACCTTTGAATTCCTGTTCCAGGACAACCAGTTCTATTTCATCGAAATGAACACGCGCGTCCAGGTGGAGCATCCGGTCACCGAGCTCATCACCGGCATCGACATCGTGCAACAGCAGATTCGCGTCGCGGCGGGGTCGAAGCTCGGCTTTCGGCAGCGCGAAGTTGCGCGCCACGGCCACGCCATCGAGTGCCGCATCAACGCGGAGGATCCCGAGACCTTCGTGCCGTGTCCGGGGCGCATCACCTCGTATCACGCACCCGGGGGGCCTGGCATCCGCGTCGACTCGCATGTCTATCAGAACTACTTCGTGCCCCCGAACTACGACTCGATGGTTGGCAAGGTGATCGCGTACGGCGATACTCGGCAGCAGGCGATCGCGCGCATGCGCATCGCACTCTCCGAGATGGTGGTCGAGGGAATCAAGACCAACATTCCGCTGCATCAGGAGTTGCTGCTCGACGATTCGTTCCTTCGCGGAGGCACGTCGATCCATTACCTCGAGCAGCGCATGGCCAAGCGCAAGGGGGCGGCGTGAGCAGCGATGCAGGGGCCCCACGCGAAGCGTGGGGATGCGAGCGTCCGCGAATCGCCGCCGGTGGCCGACGCGCGTGGGGTGGTTCAACGCGAATGGTGCAAGGAGGCCACGGCGTGAGCAGCGATGCAGGAGCCCCACGCGAAGCGTGGGGATGCGAGCGTCCGCGAATCGCCGCCGGTGGCCGACGCGCGTGGGGTGGTTCAACGCGAATGGTGCAAGGAGGCCACGGCGTGAGCAGCGACGCAGGGGCCTCCTCCGCCGTTTCGCGAAAGTGTGGCGACTCGTGGTCGGCCCTTGCGCCCGCGTCGGGTCGCCTCCACTGGCTTTCGCTCGCGGAGTCCTGCTCCGCCTCGCCGATCGCCCCACGCGAAGCGTGGGGATGCGAGCGTCCGCGAATCGCCGCCGGTGGCCGACGCGCGTGGGTGGTTCAACGCGAATGGTGCAAGGAGGCCACGGCGTGAGCAGCGACGCAGGGGCTCCTCCGCCGTTTCGCGAAAGTGTGGCGACTCGGCGTCGGCCCTTGCGCGCGCCTCGGGTCGCCTCCACTCGCTTTCGCTCGCAGGACACCGACACTCTTCGCGAGGATTATCGAGATCAGCACAAGGAGGTCGTCGCCGCCGGAGGGCGACGCGTGCCTTGCGGTTAGACCGGTGCAAGGAGCTCGACGTAATGTTGGCCGAGCGGAGGACGGTGCAGGCGGCAGTATGACCCTCGTCGCGGTGCGCTTCGACGCAGCGGGGGCAGTCGCCGAGGAATGGGCCGATGCGCTGCTCGCGGCGGGGGCGATCTCGGTCGACATCACGGATGCGAGGGCCGGGACCGCGCTTGAAACCTCGCTGGACGCCGCATCCCATCGCTGGGAAGTCGCCCGGCTTACGGCGCTGTTCGATCCGCGCACCGACATCGACGCCGCGCTTGGTCGTGCCGGCAGCAGCATCGGTCACACGCCCGGCGCGCATTCGACGGCAACGGTCCCGGAAGACGACTGGGTGCGCCGGACGCAGGCTCAGTTCCGACCGATCCGGTTGAGCGAGCGGCTGTGGATCGTGCCGTCGTGGTGCGACCCCGTCGATCCCTCGGCGCTTAACCTGACCATCGATCCCGGACTTGCCTTCGGTACGGGCAGTCACCCGTCGACCCGGCTTTGCCTACGCTGGCTGGACGCGAACCTCGAACGAGGCGCCTCGGTGCTCGACTACGGATGCGGCTCGGGCATTCTTTCCATCGCCGCGGCCCGGCTCGGGGCAGGCTCGGTGATCGGCATCGACATCGATGATCAGGCGATGGAGGCGAGCCGCGCCAATGCTCGCATCAACGCGGTGAGGGCGCGATTCATGCGGCCGCGAAGCCTTCGCTCGCGAGAATTCGACGTCGTAGTCGCGAACATCCTCGCCGATCCCCTCGAAGGTCTCGCGCCGCGGCTCGCATCACGGGTAATCGCGGGCGGGAGCATTGTCTTGAGCGGCATCCTCGAGGCGCAAGCCGCCGCCCTCGTGGCCGCCTATTCGCAGTGGTTTAATATCGGTCTCTGGGAGAGGGAGGAGGGATGGGTTGCGCTGGCCGGCAGCCGCAGGCATGAACATGGCCGCTGAAGAGAAATACACGCGCTGCCCAGGCTGCATGACGATCTTCCGTGTGACGCCGGAGCAGCTTGCAATGCGTTCCGGGCAGGTTCGCTGCGGCCATTGCCGGACTGTGTTCGACGGGGTCGCTGGGCTCGTCTCGCTGGCGCCACGCCCCCGACCCGAACCCGAATTCGATGATGCGGCGCTCGGCCCGCCGACGGTGACGCTGCGCAGCGCGCAGGCGTTGCAGCCGGCACCCGAGGAGCCTGTCGATCGCCACGAACCTTCGGTAAGGGGCATCCAGCAGGAAACCGAAGAAGCGGTGGTGCAGAAGAATGAGATCGCCTACGCGACGCGCTTCGCGTGGCAGGAGAAGAAACAGCGCCGCCGCTTACCTACCTGGATGTATGCGACGTTGCTTCCGGTGTTGTTGCTGCTGCTCGCCTCCCAGGCGTTATTTCACTTTCGCGACGCCATCGCCGCTCACTGGCCGGTGACCAAGCCTGCGCTGATCAAGCTCTGCGCCGTCGCGCGCTGTGAAGTTCGGCCACTGCAGGACATATCGGCGCTTTCCATCGAGGCTTCCGATCTGCAGGCCGACCCCGCGCATCGCGGCCTCCTAATCCTGACGTTGACGATCAGAAATCGCGCGCCCTTCGCGATGGGCTACCCCTACGTGGAGCTTACGCTGTCGGACACGCAGGAGCGCGTCGTGGTCAGGCGCGCCTTCGCGCCGCAGGAATACTTGAGCGGGGTGGCCGATCCTGCCGCTGGCTTCGTCGCCAATAGTGAGCTCGCGATCAGGCTGTTCATCGATGCGAGCGCAACGTCGCAGGCGGGCTACCAGGTCTACCTCTTCTATCCCTGAATCCAGGGCAGCCCTGCCTTGCGCCATCCGCCCAGGGTGCCGCGATGACCTTCCGGGTCCCTGTCCCCTTCGAAGCCTTCCAGGACGTTGAACGCCATCGAATAGCCGGCAGCCTTGGCGGCCCGGGCGGTGGCATCCGAACGCTGACCGCTGCGGCAGATGAAAAGCACCGGCGCGTCCAAGTCGACACAGCGCTTCCTTAATTCATCCAGAAACCGCGGATTGCGCGCGCCGTCGGGATACGTGTTCCATTCGATAAGAATGCTCCCCGGTACGCGGCCGACATAGTCCCATTCCGCACGCGTGCGGACGTCGACCAATCTGGAGTTGACGCGAGCCTGGAGCAATGCATGAGCCTCGGTCGGCGTGACCGCACCAAAATATGGCAAAGCAGCCTCGCGGGCCCGCTGCTGCGCTGCGTCAAGGATCGCTTCGACCGACTTGGTCATGGCGCGGACCGCCTTAGGGTGATCGGTTGAAAGGCGCGATTCCTGCTCGGACATGTTTCGACGGGATTCTCCTGGTCCGGTTCCGCCGTTTTCCTTGGCAAGTATATCGCTGCGTGCCGAATTTCGAGCCCGCGCGTAGACCATGCTGCACCACGGCGACGCGGCTGCAGCACCGTTCGGCCCATCCTGGTGCAGCGCAGGCCCCCGAGGCCAGTGCGCCGACGGCAAAACATTGGTTCCACAGTATGCCGAAGCGACCGGTTTTATGGCATAGTTTCTGCTTTTCGTTCGCTGGTCCGCAATCCCCGGTTTTCCCGCTCATTTCCCGTAGCACGAGTCCCCCATACAGGAGAAACAGATGGCTGCCGCCGCCGATGTACTGAAGACCATCAAGGACAAGGAGGTCAAGTTCGTCGACCTGCGCTTTACCGACACCCGTGGCAAGGAACAGCACGTCCAAGTGCCGGCCAAAGTGTTCACGCAGGACAAGTTCGACCACGGTCACGCCTTCGATGGTTCGTCGATCGCGGGTTGGAAGAGCATCGAGGCCTCGGACATGCTCCTGGCACCGGATCCGGATACCGCTCGCATCGACCCGTTCACCGACGAGACGACGCTCAACATCACTTGCGACGTGATCGAGCCTTCGGACGGCAAGGGCTACGACCGCGATCCGCGCTCGCTCGCGAAGCGCGCGGAGGCATACCTGAAGTCGACCGGTCTGGGCGACACCGCCTACTTCGGTCCGGAGCCCGAATTCTTCATCTTCGATTCGGTGACCTGGAACGTGGACATGTCCGGCTGCTCTGTCAAGATCGAGTCGGAGGAAGCGCCGTGGTCGAGCGGCAAGGAATACGAAGGCGGCAACATGGCCCACCGCGCCCCCATCAAGGGCGGCTACTTCCCGGTTCCGCCGATCGACACGCTGCAGGATATTCGCAATGCAATCTCGCTCGCGCTCGAGGAACAGGGCGTGGAGGTCGAAGTCTTCCACCACGAGGTCGCCGCCGCGGGACAGAACGAGATCGGCACCAAGTTCAACAGCCTGGTCAAGCGTGCCGACTGGATGCAGATCATCAAGTACACGGTGCACATGGTCGCGCATTCGTACGGCAAGACGGCGACCTTCATGCCCAAACCGATCGTCGGGGACAATGGCTCCGGCATGCACGTGCACCAGTCGGTGTGGAAAGGCGGACAGAACCTGTTCGCCGGCAACGGCTATTCGGGTTTGTCGGACTTCGCGCTGTACTACATAGGCGGCATCATCAAGCACGCCAAGGCATTGAACGCGATCACCAACCCGGGCACCAATTCGTACAAGCGTCTTGTACCCGGCTTCGAGGCGCCGATCAACCTTGCCTACTCCGCGCGCAACCGCTCGGCTGCGTGCCGCATCCCGTACGTGAGCAATCCCAAGGCGAGGCGCGTGGAAGTGCGCTTCCCGGACCCGACGACGAATCCCTATCTCGCATTTGCCGCGATGCTGATGGCCGGCCTCGACGGCGTGCAAAACAAGATTCATCCCGGCGATCCGATCGACAAGAACCTCTACGACCTGCCGCCGGAAGTCGCGGCCAAAGTTCCGCATCCGTGCGCTTCGCTCGAGGAAGCGCTGGAGAACCTCGAAAAAGACCACGACTTCCTCACTCGCGGCGGCGTCTTCTCAGAGGACATGCTCGAGGCCTATGTCGCGCTGAAGATGGAGGAAGTCACGCGCTTCCGCATGACGACCCATCCGATCGAGTTCGAGATGTATTACAGCTTGTAAGCGCCTTCGCCCGAGCAAGGACGTGGTGACCATAGTTGGTCCAGCCCGCCGCGCAGCGCGGCGGCTGCGGCTTTTTGATACACTGCGTCGCCATGGCTTTCTCCTGGGGATCTCCGGCGGTGCGGTGGTGCACTCGCGCCGCTGGCCCGTGCGCGCTGCTCGCATTCGCGACGACTGCCGATGCGGAGATCTGCAAGTACATCGACGCCGGAGGCAACGTGGCTTACAGCAACGTCGCCCCCGAGAAGGGCTGGAAAAAGTTGTCCTGCGTGGGCGAGGAGGCGCGTTCCGCAGGCAAGGCGACGCCCAGTCCGGCGGGATTCCCGAAAGTTGACGCGGAGACACAGAAGTCGCGCGATGACGTTCGTCGCCGCGTGCTCAGCGACGAACTCGCCACGGAGGAGAAGCTGCTGGCCGAGGCGCGTGCCGCGTATGGCGACGGAGCACCCAAGCCGCTGCCCGAGGAAGCCTCGGACGCGCAGAGGTACGCCGATCGCCTGGCGCGGCTGCGGCAGGCCGTCAGCTTGCACGAGAAGAACATCGAAGCTCTGCGCAAGGAACTCGCCGCGTTGCGCTGAGCGCGCCGCTCTCGAGCGGGCGCGGATATTGCTACACTCATCGCTGCACCTGCCGGTAGTAGGCGATGGCCAGTCAACCGCTTCATCTATCCGTCGAACAAGATTCCGTCGATTACCCGGGCTTGGAGCTTCTTGCGACGGCGGTGGTATTGCTGTCCGACGAGTTGCAGGTGCGCTATGCGAATCCGGCGGCGGAGAACCTGTTCGAACTTTCCAGGCGCCAACTTTCGGGACAGCCGGCGCGACAGCTCTTCGGCGACGCGCCGGCACTGTTTCAGGCGATCGCCAGGGCGCTCGCCAGCGGCGCCTCGTACACCGAGCAGGAGCTGGAGCTCGCCATCGGCGGCAAGACGCGGCTGCATCTCTCCTGCACGGTATCGGTCGTCGACACGCCGGCGGCAACGCTGCTGCTCGAGTTCCGACACATCGACCAGCAGCTCAAGATCGCGCGCGAGGAGCGGCTTCTCGAGCAGCAGCAGGCCAACCGCGACCTGATCCGCGGACTTGCGCACGAAATCAAGAACCCGCTGGGCGGCATTCGCGGTGCCGCGCAGCTCCTCGAGCGCGAGCTCGACCGCAGGCCGCTCATCGAATATACCCAAGTGATCATCGGCGAGGCCGACCGTCTTCAGTCTCTCGTCGACCGCATGCTTACACCGCACCGGCTGCCGAAGTACCGGCGAACCAACATTCACGAGATTCTCGCCCGCGTCGGAAGCGTCGTGCACGCGGAGTTTCCGCGCATAGCGATCGTCTCGGATTTCGACATAAGCCTTCCAGAATTCGACGCCGATCCCGAGCAACTCACGCAGGCGGTGTTCAACATCACGCGCAACGCCGCGCAGGCGCTCGAAGGTGTCGCCGACAACCCTACGATTCATCTGACAACGCGCGTGGCGCGCGGCGTGACGCTCGCCAAGCGGCGCCACCGCCTGGCGCTTGCGCTTTCCATCGAGGACAACGGGCCGGGAATTCCGGAAGCGATTCGCGACAGGATCTTCTTTCCCCTTGTGTCGGGACGCGAAGGCGGGAGCGGACTGGGCCTGACCATAGCCCAGACCTTCATCGCCCAGCACAACGGTGCGATCGATTGGGAGAGCGTGCCGGGGCGCACGGTGTTCACGATTCTCCTTCCGTTGGAGTTCAACCGGAGTAACGCGTAGATTGCGAGTGATGGCATGCGTGCGTATGACGACCGAGAAGTCGCGGCAACTGCGAACATGAAGGCGGTGTGGATCGTCGACGACGACCGCTCGATCCGGTGGGTCCTGGAAAAGGCGCTGGCGCGCGAAGGCATCGCCTTCAAATCCTTCGCCTCGGCAGGCGAGGTCATGCAGGCGCTGCAGCATGACCCTCCTCCTCAGGTGCTCGTCTCCGACATCCGCATGCCGGGCGAATCGGGGCTCGCCCTGCTCAACAGGATCAAAGAGCGACATCCCAGGCTGCCGGTGATCATCATGACTGCATTTTCGGACCTCGACAGCGCGGTCGCGGCGTTTCAGGGAGGCGCCTTCGAATACCTGGCGAAGCCGTTCGACGTCGACGACGCCGTCGCGCTGATTCGGCGTGCGAGCGCGGACGCTCCAGGGCCGTCCTCGGCGGTGGTCGAAGGGACCGAAGCTCCCGAGATACTCGGGCAGGCGCCGGCGATGCAGGAAGTCTTTAGAGCCATCGGACGGCTGTCGCAGTCGCACGCGACGGTTCTGATTACCGGCGAGTCGGGCACCGGCAAGGAGCTGGTGGCTCGCGCGCTCCATCGCCACAGCCCGCGCGCCGCAGGACCTTTCGTGGCGATCAATACCGCAGCGATTCCCAAGGATCTCCTGGAGTCGGAGTTGTTCGGCCACGAGCGCGGCGCGTTCACCGGCGCACAGACCGCGCGCCGAGGCCGTTTCGAGCAGGCCGAAGGCGGGACGTTGTTTCTCGATGAGATTGGCGACATGCCCCCCGACCTGCAGGTGCGGCTGCTGCGGGTGCTCGCCGATGGCGAGTACTACCGCGTCGGCGGCCACGCGCCGCTGAAGGCCAACGTGCGCATTATCGCAGCGACGCACCAAAACCTCGAGGAGCGTGTGCGGCAGGGACTGTTCCGCGAAGACCTCCTGCACCGGCTCAACGTCGTACGGCTGCGGCTGCCGCCGCTGCGCGAGCGCGCCGAAGATGTCGCGCCACTCGCGCGGCAGTTTCTCCAGAAGAGCGCACGCGAGCTCGGAGTCGAGCCCAAGCAGCTCACCGATCCGGCGCTTAGAGTGCTCGCCACCTTCGCCTTTCCTGGCAATGTGCGACAGCTCGAAAACATCTGCCATTGGCTCACCGTGATGGCGCCTGGTCAGAAGATCGACGTCGGAGATCTGCCGTCCGAAGTCCGCGCTGCCGCGGGCGGCGGTCGCGGCGACGAGAGCACCTGGCAACAGGTGCTCGATCGGGAGCTCGCGCAAGCGCTCGCTCGCGGCGAGAAGGCGGTGGGCGAGCGGCTCGAAAGAGAATTCGAGCGCACCCTCATCCTGCGCGCCCTGGCGCACACGGGCGGACATCGCATGGAGGCAGCGCATTGGCTCGGCTGGGGGCGGAACACGCTCACTAGAAAGATCAAGGAGCTCAAGCTCGACGCCGGAAAGCGTTGACGAGGGCACGTGCTCCTAGGCGACGCCGAGTGGAGCGTCCTTAGACCGCTCGACCCTCAGAGACTGCTCGCCGCGCGGGCTCCTGGTACCGTGGAGTTCGAACGCAGGGTTGAGCGTCGGCCGCCCCACTCGCTGCGCTTGTGGGGCGACTGGCGACGCCGGGGTCTCGCCCGCCGCGGCCTCCTAGTACGGTTTGCGTGGAACGCTCGGTTCAGTGTCGGCCGCGGCGGCCACTCGCGGACGCTCGCATCCCCGCTTAAGTGGGGCGACTGGCGAGGCGGAGCAGGATTCCGCGAGCGCTAGCGAGCGGATGCGACCCGAGCCGGGCGCAAGGGCCGACGACGAGTCGCCGCCTTACGCGCAACAGTGCTGGGGGCCCCTGCTTCGCTGCTCGGACCGCTACTGCTGCGGATATCCGCCCTTGGGGGGAAGTGTGGGCTGGGCGGTTTGTGTCGTGGCGGCGGGCTCGGGGGCTGCAGGTCCGGGCGCGCGGCCAACCGGCGCGGTCCGCGGCGGGGGCGTCTTCGGATAGCCGGCGTCGCTGAGCATTCCCTGCCATCGTGTCTCGTTGAAACCGATGGCGAACTGGTCTCCGACCTGCAGCGTCGGCGCATCGAGCCCGCCAGTCAGCTTCTTCAGCTTGTCGGCACCTTCGCTCTGCCCGACGTCGATCATCGTATGCGGAACCCCGCGCTTGTTCAGCATCCCCTGCGCCGTGTCGCAAATCACCCCGCAGGCAAAGCTGTAGAGCGTGACCGGGTAGCGCTCCTGCGCCTGCTGCGTTGCAAAAGACAGGGCGCTGGTCTCGATGCTGTTGGCGCCGATGCGCTTGGCCTGGGCATCCTTCGCCGTTGGCGGCGGGGGTCTATCCGAATAGACGACCCGGCCATCGCTGTCGATGTAGCGGTACACCTGCAGTGTCTGAGCTCCGAGACTCGCGCTGACGAGGGCCAGCATCGCGAGGCCGGCCGCTGAAAGAGGACGACGGGGTGCGGTACCCATGGCGGGCTCCTTGGCTTATCGCTGCATTATGACATGGACATACCATTATGGCGCAACAGGGCGTCTATTTGGGGCTGCCGGCCGCGAAACGCGGCAAACGACTCCAGGGCCGGTCGGCTACCTCCCTTGGCGAGGATTTCATCCCGAAAGCGGGCCCCCGCCCCTGGAGACATCACGCCCTGCTCCTCGAACAGGCTGTAGGCGTCCGCCGACAGCACCTCCGCCCATTTGTAGCTGTAATAGCCTGCTGCGTAACCCCCGGCGAAGATGTGGCTGAAGGAGTGGGTGATGCTGCGGTCGTCGGCAGGTCGCGGCACCACCGCGACCTCGCGGCGTACCGCGAGCGCCAGATCCTGAGGCGTGGCGCCAGTCCGGTCGAAGCGGTGGTGCAGTTGCATGTCGAACAGGGCGAACTCGAGTTGGCGGACCATCTGCATGCCGCTCTGGAAATTCTTGGCGGCGCGCATCTTCTGGAAAAGCGAGCGAGGGAGCGCGGCGCCGGTGTCGGCGTGAGCGGTCATCGACTCGAGCACTTCCCATTCCCAGCAGAAGTTCTCCATGAACTGGCTGGGGAGCTCGACCGCGTCCCATTCCACGCCTTCCAGCCCGGAGACGCCGGGCACGTCGACGCGCGTGAGCAGCAGGTGCAGGCCGTGGCCGAATTCGTGGAACAGCGTGGTCACTTCGTTGTGGGTGAAAAGCGCTGGCTTGCCGCCCACGGGCGCCGAAAAGTTGCACGTCAGATAGGCGACAGGATGCTGCAGACGTGCGCCCTGCCGCCGGCGGTTGATGGCGTCGTCCATCCACGCCCCTCCGCGCTTGCCGGACCGCGCGTAGAGGTCGAGGTAGAACTGACCGGCGATAGCGCCTTCGCCGTCGATTACGTCGTAGAAGCGCACCGCGGGATGCCACGCGCTCGCCCGCGATTCGCGGATCGTAACTGCGAAGAGCGTTTCGACCAGCCGGAACAGTCCGTCAAGAACGCGATCCTCGGGAAAATACTGCTTCACTTCTTCGTCCGAGAAACTGTAGCGGGCCTGGCGAAGCTTTTCCGACGCGTACGCGATGTCCCAACCCTCGAGCTCTCGAATCCCGATCTTGTCTCGGGCGAATTCGCGGAGCTCGGCCATGTCGCGCTCCGCGTAAGGCTTCGCCCGCCGAGCGAGGTCGCGCAGGAACGCGAGCACTTCGGCGGGCGCTCGCGCCATTTTCGGCACCAGCGAGACGTCGGCGAAGCTGTCGTAACCGAGAAGGCTTGCGGCCTCCGCGCGCAATTCGAGAATGCGATTGATCGGCGCCGTGTTGTCCCATTCCGGGTTAGCGAATTCGCTGGCCCGCTGCCCGTAGGCGCGATAGAGCGTCTCGCGCAGGCCGCGGTCCTCTGCGTATTGCATGACGGGTTGGTAGCACGGCATGCGCAGCGACAGCTTGAAACCCGGCTTGCCGTCCTCCTCGGCAGCCTGTCGAGCCGCCGCCACGACGTCCGCCGGCACTCCGGCGAGCGCTACGGCGCCCTCGACATACAGCGCCCACGCATTGGTCGCGTCGAGCACGTTGTCCTCGTAGCGCGACGAGGCCATCGCCAACTCTTCCTCGACCGCCTTGAAACGCCGTTTCTTGTCCGGCGGCAACTCGGCCCCGGCGAGCCGGAAGTCACGCAGCGTGTTCTCGATCATTCGGCGCCGCGCCGGCTCAAAACACGCGAACGCACCCGACTGCGCGAGCGCGCGGTATCGAGCGAAGACCCGCTCGTCCTGCGCAAGCTCGGTATGGAACGCCGTGATCTTGGGCAGGTTGGCGTGGTAGGCCTCGCGCAGCGGCGGCGTGTTCACGACTGCATTGAGATGTACCACCTGTCCCCACGCGCGATCGAGCTGATCGAGCGCCTCGGCGAGCGGCGCCACGAAGTTTTCCCATGACGGTTCGGCGGCGGCGGAGGTGATTCGATCGACGGTTGCGCGAGCTTCTGCGAGGAGCGCATCGACCGCAGGGCTCACGTGCTCCGGTAGGATCTCCGCGAAGCGGGGCAGACCGGAGAAATCGAGCAGCGGATTGCGTGTCAGGGGTTCGGTGTTGGCGTTCATGGTGCTTGGACTGTGCTTCGCAGCAGCCGGTCGAGATGATCGAGATCGGCAGGGGTACCCACATTGATCCACGAGCCGGTGTAGAGTTCGCCGCTCGCCCACCCGCGGCCGATCCAGTCCCGGTAGTGAGGGAGAATCTTAAGCCTTTTGCCGCGGGCGAGATCGCGGAAAAGCGAAAGACGGTAGAGGGCGATGTTTCCGAATGTCAGCCGGGGAGCGCCGGAGAGCGCCAGCCGCCCGTCCGCGAGAACGAAGTCGCCCGCGGCGTGATATTCAGGATTGGGCACCATCACCATGTGCAAATGTGGCGGTTCCGAAGTGGCCTCCATTGCCGCGAGGCGAGCGTGCAGGCGGACATAGTCATAGGCGGTGTGGATGTCGGCGCTGACGATCGGAACGACGCCTTCGCCCAGGAGCGGCAGCGCGGTGGCGATGCCGCCGGCAACCTCGAGGGGGAAGAACTCTCGCGAATACCGGATAGTCGCGCCATAGCGAGCGCCGTCGCCCAGCACAGCCTCGATGTCGGCAGACAGATGCGAGACGTTGATCACGAGGTCGTCGAAACCGGCGGCGACGAGCCTCTCGATCTGCCAGACGATCAGCGGCTTGCCGCCGACGTCAAGAAGCGGCTTCGGCCGCGTATCGGTGAGCGGACGCATGCGCTCGCCGCGCCCTGCGCCGAGGATCATGGCGCGCATCAAAAGGTATACCCGACTATCGGCACTCGCGCCTCGATTTGGTCGAGAAGCCTCGCCAAGGGAAGGAGCTCGCGATAGCGTGCGCACGCGCTGCGCAGATAAACCATCACGCGCGGCAGATCGTTGAGGTAACCGTCCTTGCCGTCGCGGTGATAGAGCCTCGCGAAGATGCCCAGCACCTTCAACTGCCGCTGCACTCCCATCCATTCGAAGTCGCGCCAGAACGCGGCGAAATCACCATCGACCGGCAATCGGGCTTCGCGCGCGCGTTCCCAGTACCGGACCGCCCAGTCGAGCTGCCGCTCCTCGTCCCAGGCGATGTAGGCGTCGCGCAGCAGCGAAACCAGGTCGTAGGTGATGGGACCGTAAACCGCATCCTGGAAATCCAGAACGCCCGGATTGGGCGGGCACACCATCAGATTGCGCGAGTGGTAGTCGCGATGCACGTAAACGCGCGGCTGTTTGAGGTTGTTGTCGAGGATGAGCCTGAAGGCGGCCGCGAGCACCGCCTGCTGTTCATCGGCCAGTGAGATGCCGAGGTGCCTGGCGACGTACCATTCCGGAAACAGATTGAGCTCGCGCAGGAGCAGCGTTTCGTCGTAGGGCGACAGAACGCCTTGACGGCTCGCGAGCTGCCAGCGCAGCAGCGCGCTCGTCGCGTCCCTGTAGAGGACGGGCGCGGTGGCGTCGCTCAGCTCCGAGAGATACGTTCGCGTCCCGAGGTCGGAGAGAAGCAAAAAGCCCTGCGTCAGATCTTTTGCAAGCACCGTTGGCGCGTGCACACTGGCGTCGGCGAGGAGTCGGGCCACGCTGACGTAGGGCCCGCAGTTCTCGTGCGGGGGGGGCGCATCCATCGCGATCAATGTCGTCGCGCGCGCGCCGGAGTCGGGCAGAGTGATCTCGTGCGTGAGCGTCACCCGGAAGTAGCGGCGAAAGCTTGCGTCGAAAGACGCCGGCGCGATCGATTGCCTCGGCGCCGGCAACACCCGCTCGAGCCACGCGCTGAGCGCGTCGAAGCGGGTGTCGCGATTCATGCGCTGGGGTGGGCGGGCGGGCAGGTAGAATGCAATCATTTTAGCATTCGCGCTGTCCAACGCCCCGCATGCGCCGCATCGCCTTCGCCGGTTTTGCCGTGATCGTGCTACTGCGGGGCGCCGACAGCTTCGCGCAAGCGGCGGCGGGCACTGCCGAAACCCCGCCGCGACTCAAACTCTCGCCGTTCCTCGAACCGCCCCTTGTCAAGCCGCCCAAACCGCAACCTGCTGCGCAGGGCACGCCGCAGACCCCGCAACAAGCGCCGCCACAAGCGGAGCCGCCCGATCGCGACGCCATCTTCCTGCGCGCCGATCGGCTCGAGGGCGAAGGGCAGGAGTGGGTCGAAGCCGAGGGCAAGGTAGAGCTGCGCACGCGGCGGCAGACGGTGCTCGCCGATTGGCTTCGCTACGACAGTGCGACCGACGAAATCTGGGGCAAGGGCAATGTCACGCTGCGACGAGGGATCGATTCGGCAACCGGCCCCGAAGTGAAGTTCAAGCGCAGCGCCGAAACCGGATTCTTCGCCATGCCCGAGTTTCGTATCGGCGAGAACGACTCGCGAGGCAGCGCGAGCGAGGTGATTTTCGACGGGCCTGATCATGACCAGCTCAAGGACGTCCGCTATACGACTTGCGTCGCCGGCAACGAAGACTGGTACTTGAAGGCGCTCGACATCGACCTCGACAAGTCCCGGCAGGTCGGAACGGCGCACGACACGACGGTGTACTTCAATGATGTCCCCCTCCTGTATTCGCCCTACTTGACTTTTCCACTGTCGAACGAGCGCAAGTCGGGATTTCTCACGCCGGTATACGGCTCGAGCAATCAGCGCGGGTTCGAGATCACGCTGCCCTATTACCTGAACCTCGCGCCGAACTACGACGCGACCCTCCTTGCGCGGCCGATGAGTCGCCGCGGCCTTCAGATGGACGGCGAGTTCCGCTACCTGTTTGCGCAGTCGAACGGCGAAGCCGAAGCCGAATACCTTCCGCACGACCGAGTCGCCGACACCGACCGGTATGCTCTCGCCTGGAGGCACAACCAGGATTTCGGGCAGGGCTTCTCAGGCTTCGTCAATGTGCAAAAGGTCTCGGACAACACCTACTTCGCCGATCTCTCCGACCGGCTGGCGCTTACCTCGCAGACCAACCTGCCGCGCGTCGCCGGCGTTGGGTACAACCACGACCCGTTCTCGGTGGTCGCGCAGGTACAGACGTTCCAGACGCTGCAGGACCCCAACAATCCGATCACCCCGCCGTACTTCCGCGAGCCGCAGGTTACCTTCACCATGAAGCCAACCGAATGGCAGGGCCTCGACTTCGGCGCAAGCGGCGAATTCGTGAACTTCCAGAACTCTGCGCTGCGCCCCACTGGCGCGCGCTCCTTCATCTATCCGACGGTCAGTTGGTCGAAGAGTGGGAGCTGGTGGTTTTTCACGGCGCAGACGGGAGTGGACGCGACGTATTACGACCTCCAAAACCCTGCAACACCGCCTGCGAGCTTCAGCCGCGTCCTGCCTATCACAACGCTCGACGGAGGTATCGTGTTCGAGCGCGATGCCGACTGGTTCGGAAGTAAATTCATCCAGACGCTGGAGCCGCGCCTGTTCTATGTCAACATCCCCTTCCGCAACCAGAGCACCTACCCCATCTTCGACACCGCCCAGGACGACTTCAACTTCTCCCAGTTGTTCAGCGCGAACCGCTACCTTGGCTGGGACCGCATCGGCGACGCCAATCAGCTCACGGTTGCGCTCGGGTCGCGCTTCCTCGATCCGGAGAGCGGCGCCGAGAGAATGCGATTCGCAATCGGCCAGCGCTACTACTTCGAGAGCCAGCAAGTCACGCTCAACGAGCCGCCGCGCACGTCCAACAGTTCCGACATTCTGGTCACCGGCGAAACCCGTCTGTCGGACGTGTGGACTGCGGCGGCGCTGCTCAACTATCAGCCGAGCCCTCGCCAGACCGAGGAGCTCGACGTCGGCGGCCGCTATCAGCCAGCGCCAGGTCAGGTTCTCAACGTGCTTTACCGCTACATCTTCCAATACATCAACTCCGCCGGCCAGGTCTCGCAATTGAAACAGATCGACTTGTCCGGCCAGTGGCCGCTCACCAACAACTGGTCGGTGATCGGACGCTGGAACTATTCGCTGGTCGACGCCAAGACGCTGGAGGGCGTGGTCGGCTTCGAGTACAATGGCGGGTGCTGGGTGTTCCGCATCGCGGCGCAGCGCCTGCAGACCAACACCCAGCAGGTCAGCAACTCGGTATTCGTCCAGCTCGAGCTCAACGGGCTGGCTCGCCTGGGTACCAATCCGGTCGACGTTTTCCTGCGCAACGTCCCCGGCTACACCACAGCGAACGATCCGACGCTGCGGCAAACCGGTACCGGGACGACCGCCGACTTCTTTCCAAGGTTCTGATGAGGTTCCAATTGGCAGTACGTGCTCTCTTGACCCTGTTGGCCGCCATCGGAGCGAGCGCCGCTCTGGCACAAGCCCCGACTCCCGCGCGTCCAGCGCCTCGCGTCACCAGCGTCGACCGCGTCGTCGCGGTCGTTAACGACGAGGCGATCACGCAGCACGACCTGAACGATGCGATGGGCGTCGTGCTGCAGCAGATGCGGCAGCAAAAGCTGCAGCCGCCGCCGGAAGACGTGCTCGAAAGGCAGGTGCTCGAGCGCCTGATCACGGAGAAGGCGCTGTTGCAGTACGCCAAGGAGACGGGACTGAAGGTCGACGACACCCAGATCGAGCGCACGCTCCAGCGCATCGCGCAGGACAACAAGCTCTCGGTCGAGGACTTCCGGAAAGCGCTTGCTCAGCAGGGCATTTCGTACCCCAAGTACCGCGAGGACATCCGTAACGAGATCATTGTCCAGCGGCTGCGCGAGCGCGAAGTCGAGAGCCGCCTCACGGTGAGCGACGCCGAGGTCGATCAATACCTGGCGACGCTGAAGCTGCAGAACACCGGAGACACGGAATACCAGCTCGCGCACATCCTTGTCATCGTTCCCGAGCAGGCGAGCTCCGAGCAGATCGAGGCCAAGCGACGGCGCGCGGAGGAAGCTCTCAGGGCGATCCGCGCTGGCGGCGACTTCGGGCAGGTGGCCGCCGGCTTCTCTGACGCGTCCGACGCGCTTCGCGGCGGCAATCTGGGGTGGCGGCCGGGAGCGAGGCTGCCGACCGTGTTCGTCGATCAGGTGCGCACGATGAAACCCGGCGACGTATCACCGGTGCTGCGCAGCGCCGCGGGCTTTCACATCGTCAAGCTCCTCGACCAGCGCGGCCGCGATCAATCCAAGATCGTCGAGCAGACGCACGCTCGTCACATCCTGATCAAGGTGAACGAGCTCATGTCCGAATCCGACGCGAAGGCGAGGATCGATCGCCTCAAGGACCGTTTGGACGGGGGCGCCAAATTCGAGGAGCTTGCGAAGCTCAATTCCGAGGACGCCAGCGCGGCCAAGGGTGGCGATCTGGGGTGGATCAGCCCCGGCGATACCGTGGGCGAGTTCCAGGACGCGATGAACAAGGTAGCGGTCGGACAGGTCTCGCCTCCGGTGCGTTCGCCTTTCGGCTGGCATCTGATCCAGGTGGTCGAGCGGCGCAAGCAGGACGTCACTGCAGAGCGCGAGCGCATCGAGGCGCAGCTTGCGATCCGCCAGCGCAAGGCCGACGAGCTGTTCCAGGACTGGGTGCGGCAGACCCGCGATCGAGCCTACGTCGAGATCAGGCTCGATGAGCGCTAGGCCGTTGCCAAGGTGCACCGCGTAGCATCCACGCGATGGCCGGCGACGATATCCTCAAGGACCAGATCGACTACTATCGCGCCCGCGCCGGCGAGTACGACGAGTGGTGGTTTCGCAGCGGGCGCTATGACCGCGGTCCGGAGCTCAACTCGCGCTGGCGCGCCGATACGCACGCGGTGGAGGGCGCTCTCGATCAATGGATGGATCGGCGCCGGCCGAGAACCGCGCTGGAGCTAGCCTGCGGCACGGGTCTGTTCACCCGACGGCTTGCGCCGAAGGTCGCGCGGCTGACCGCCGTCGATGCCTCGCCCGAGGTGCTCGCGATAAACCGCGCGCGCGTGGCAGCGAACCATATCGAGTACGTCGAGGCCGATCTCTTCACGTGGCGACCGGCACGACGCTACGACATCGTCTTCTTCAGCTTCTGGCTCTCGCATGTCCCGGAGGAGCGCTTCGCGAGCTTCTGGGAGACGGTCGCCTCGGCGCTCGCACCGGGCGGCGCGGCGTACCTGATCGACTCGGCGTTCGATCCATCGTCCACCGCCAAGGACCATGCGCCGCCTGGCCGCGACGCCGGAGTCGTCACCCGCAAGCTCAACGACGGACGCGAGTTCCGCATCGTCAAGATCTTCTGGGAGCCGCGGGCGCTTGCTTCCAGGCTCGAGGCATTGGGCTGGGCGGCCGCGATCGCGCGCAGCGCGAGCTACTTCGTCTATGGCGAGGCCGTGCCGCGGAGGTGACGGCGCAGCTCGCCGCCGGCAACCGCGCCGGAGATCAGGACTCGGCGTCGTAGACGTAGGGCGACTGGGGGACGCGCCCCTTGTCCATCACCCGCTCTTGGGCGAGTTCATCCGGGCGCTTGTCCCACCAGATCGCTCGCGACTCGCGCTGCTTGTCCGGCAAGTCCGGCTTTTGCGCCAGGAGCTCGCGCATGAACTTGGTGTGCTCGGATTCGTAATGGCGTGAGGGCAACATCATGGCGAGGCTCCAGCCCGACGATGCATCGGAGGGCTGCATTTTATCATCGCGGCGTTGCTCCGGCAGCGCGCGCACGAAGCGGTCCCGCGACCAGCCGATATTCGTACAGCCGGCATTCCAGCGCGCCATTGTAGAGTGGCATTCGACGACTGGCTTTCAAACCTATCATCTTCGGCAACCGGGGGTCGCCGCTCAGAAGGAATGCCGACCAGCCGGCGAAGCGTTGCTTGAGCGCATCGCCCAAACGCGGGTAGAAGGCGACAAGGGCGGCGCTGTCGGCGAGCCGCGCGCCGTAGGGCGGATTGCTGACGATGGTTCCTGACTCGGCGGGCGCGGTGCGTGTGAGCACGTCGTCTCTGCGGACGGAGATTGCCCCGGCGACGCCCGCTGCCGCGATGTTGGCCTCGCAGTGCGCGATGGCCGCCGCGTCGTTGTCGCTTGCATGGATGTTCGCTGGCGCTGGCGGCCTGCAGCTGCGCTGCGCTGCCTGCTTGATGCGCTGCCAAGTCGGGCCGTCGTACCAGGAGAGTTTCTGGAAGCCAAAGCCCCGCCGTACGCCGGGCGCAACGTCCAGGGCAATGAGCGCAGCTTCGATGGCGATCGTGCCGCTGCCGCAAAGCGGATCGAGCAACGCAATGCCCGGTTGCCAGCGCGCGAGACGCAGCAGTCCAGCGGCGAGGTTTTCGCGCAGCGGTGCCTCCGCGCTTTCGCGCCGGTAACCTCGCTTGAAAAGCGCCTCGCCGGAAGTGTCGAGGTAGAACGTCGCTTGGTCGGCGGTGAGATAGGCGTGCACGCGCACGTCGGGGCACTCCTTGCTGATGCTGGGTCGCGCGCCGCCGGCGTCGCGGTGGCGGTCGCACACGCCATCCTTGATTCTGAGCGTCGCGAACTCGAGGCTCTTCAACGGCGAGCGGGTCGCGGCGACGTCGACGCGCAGCGTGCGATCGGCGCGGAACAAGCGCGGCCAGTCGAGGTCGTGCGCCAGTTCGTAGATGTCGTGCTCGTTGCGATAGCTGCCGCGGCCCACCTCCCACAGCAGGCGACTCGCCAGCCGGCTCTGGAGATTGACGTGATAGGCGAGCTCGAGCCGGCCCGCGAATGCGACGCCTCCCTCCGCAGCGCGCACATCGGCTGCGCCGACTTGGGCGAGCTCCTCGGCCAGCGCCGCTTCCAGGCCGCGCGGGCAGGGCGCGAAAAAACGTTCCACTAAAACGGTTTCAGGACGACCAGCAACACAGCGAGCACCAGCACCGGCAGCGCTGGAATCTCATTGATCCAGCGATAAAAGGCGTCGCCGTGGCGGTTGCGGCCGGTGCGGAAATCGCCCATCAGCTTGCCGAGCCAGAGGTGGTGAGCTACGAGAATCACAACCAGCACGAGCTTGGCGTAGAGCCACCCGCCACCGATGCCGTAACCAAGCCACAGCCACAGTCCGGAAGCGATGGTGAGCGCCGCGCTCGGCGCCATGATGCCGTAATAGAGCTTGCGTTCCATCAGCTTGAAGCGCTCGATGCCGATCGCGTCGCTCGCCATCGAATGATAGACGAACAGCCGCGGCAGGTAGAACAGGCCCGCGAACCAGCTCACCATGAAAATGATGTGCAACGACTTGATCCAGAGCATGCGAAGTCAGGGCCTATCGAAGAAGGCGTCGCCGCGTCAGCACCAGCGCGACATAGTAGCCGGCGACGGCATAGGCGAGCAGCACCGCGAGATGCAACGGCACGTTGTGCGGAACCTTCCCGTCAAGGAGCGGGCGCGCGATGTCGATCGCGTGCGAGAGCGGGAGCAGCGCGGCGACGGCGCGCAACGCCGCGGGCATCTGCTCGACGGGGAAGAACACGCCCGAGAGCAGCAGCATGGGGGTGAGCGCCAGCGTGAAGAAATAGGTGAAGAAATCGTAGCTTGGCGCGAGCGAGGTCATGACCAGCCCGAAGGCAGCGAAGGTGAGCCCGGTGACGAAGCCGAGCGGCAGCACCCAGATCGCGAGCCACGAGTGGCCGAAGCCGAGCAGCATGATCACGACCAGGATCGCCAGCACCGACATCACGCTCTTGGACGCCGCCCAGATCCACTCCGCGAACACGACGTCGTCGAGCGACAACGGCGCGTTGATGATCGCATCCCAGGTGCGCTGCACGTGCATCCGCGAGAACGCCGAGTACATCGCCTCGAACGAGGCGGTGAACATGGCGCTCTGGCACACCATTCCGGTGCCGATGAAGGCGATGTACTTCATGCCGTTGACTTCCGGGACGAAGGTGCCGATCCCGTACCCGAGCGCAAGCATGTAGAGCAGCGGGTCGGCGATGTTGCCCAGCACCGAGGCGATCGCCAGCTTGCGCCAGACGAGTAGGTTGCGCCGCCAGACGGGAATCCAGCGCAAGGAAAGTTCGGGAGTGTGTAGCAACGTCGCGGAGAGCATGATCGGCATGGTGACGGGGGTGCCGGCAAGTATAGCGCGCGGTCGCGGGCGCAAGACGTCGGGCGGTCTCGCGCTTGACATCGCGCGAAAGCGTGCCTTACTTTGCCGTATTGCTTGAGGGCGCATGCGCAAGTTCAAGGTGCTCGGTAGACTCGCACGGTTGATGCTGCTGGTGTTCCTGGGGCTGCTGCCGGCTCTGGCGTGGGCTCAGACTGCGTATCCCGACCGGCCGATCAAGTTGGTGGTTCCCTATCCGCCCGGCGCGCTCACCGATCTGCTGGCGCGCGCAATAGGTGAGCGGCTGGCGTCGAGCCTGGGGCAACCGGTCATCATCGACAACAAGCCCGGCGCAGGAACGCTGGTCGGCGCCGAGTTCGTCGCCAAGCAGCCCGCCGACGGCTATACGCTGCTGATGGCAACCAGCACGACGCTGGGCATCAGTCCAGCGCTCTACCAGCCCTCGCCGATCAACCCCGTCAAGGACTTCGCTCCGGCCTCGCAAGTCGGGACCGTGAATTTCTTCCTCATCGCCAATCCCAGCTTTCCCGCAAAGAACGTCCGCGAGATGATCGATGTGGTCAGGAAGAATCCCGGCAAGTACAACTACGCATCGGTCGGCAACGGCAGTCCGCACCATCTGTTCATGGAGGCGCTCAAGAAAGAATACGGCCTGGACATTCAGCACGTCCCCTACAAAGGGACTCCGGCTGCGCTTACCGACCTGCTCACAGGTTCCATCCAGGTGATGTTCGCCGACGCGACCATCGCGGTGCCGAACATCGAAGCCGGCAAGGTAACCGCACTCGGGACCTCCGCCGCGAGACAGACGACCCTGCTGCCCAACGTGCCGCCGATCGCCGCTACCGTTGCCGGCTACGATTGGCAGGCGTGGCAGGGGATCGTTGCGCCGGCAGGGACTCCGAAGGAGATCATCGCCAGGCTTTCCGCCGAGTTGCAGAGGATCCAGGCGGCGCCCGAGTTCAAGGCGCAGCTAGTCAAGTTCGGAATGGAACCGTTCGCACCGCAGACCCCGGAACAGTTCGCCGCGACCATCGCGGCCGAGCAGCCGCGGTGGGCCAAGGCGGTCAAGGATTCCGGCGCCAAGGTCGACTAGGAAATCTCGAGGAGCCAGCTTGCCAAGCCCGGTTATCGACGTCCATACGCACTGTCTGACCGAGACCTGGTTTGCCCTGCTGCAACAGCACGGCGGTCCGCGCTATACGGTCGAGGCGGTGCGCGGGGGCTTGCGCGCCATTCACCTCGACGGCGCACCGTTCATGACCCCGGTGCCAGCGATGTTCGATTACGACCTGCGCCTGAAGGCCATGGACGAGCACGGCGTGGACGTGTGCATCGTGTCACTCACGTGCCCCAACTGCTACTGGGGAGGCGCCAACGTGAGCACCCAGGCGGCGCGGATCATGAACGACGACATGGCCGCCGCGCGCACCGCACACCCGGATCGGCTGCGCTGGTTCGCTTCGCTGCCCTGGCAATACGCCGAACTCGCGGTGAGCGAGCTCGACCGGGCTCTCGCCGCCGGCGCCTCCGGAGTGATGGTGCTCGCCAACATCGACGGCAAGCCGCTCACCGATGCTGCATTCGAGCCGGTGTGGCGCGCCATCGACGCCAAGGCGCTGCCGGTGCTCGTCCATCCGACGGCCCCGCCCGGCGTCGGCGTGATGGACATGTCGCGCTTCCAGCTCACCGCGTCGATCGGCTTCACTTTCGACACCTCCCTCGCCGTCGCGCGGATGATCTACGACGGATTTTTCGAGCGCTACCGGGCCGTGAGGATCATCGTGGCGCACGGAGGGGGCGCGCTCCCGTATCTGATCTCGCGCATGGACCAGTGCTTCGACAACATTCCCGCGTGCCGCGAGAAGATCTCGGTGCGGCCGTCGGAATATCTGCCAAGGATTCTCGCCGATGCGGTGGTGTTCTCGCCCGGCGTGCTGGCCTTGTGCGTGAAAACCTTCGGCGCAGACAACGTGCTCTACGGTTCCGATTATCCGCACACCATCGGCGACATGCCGGGATGCCTCAAACGCGTCAACGGACTCAAGGATCGCGCGCGCGACAAGGTGCGGGGAACGAACGCCCAGCGGGTATTCGGTTTGTGATCTGCGACGTTTCCGTTGTCGCGGCCTCTTACGACCGCGATCGTGAAGTTGCCGCCGTAAGAGTCGGCCGCCGCGCCCACTCGCGGTCGCTCGCATCCCCACGCTCCGCGTGGGGCCCCTGCATCGCTGCTCGGGGCGCTAGTCGCGCAGCTCGCGGCCCGTCAGTTTGATGAACAGATCCTCGAGATTCGCGGGGCGGTGCAGGTAACGCACGCCACGCGCCGCCGCCAGATCCGCCAGCAGCGGCGCGGCATCGCGAGCGTAGCAGAACGCCGTCTCGCCCGCGATCTCCATGCGATCGGCCAGCACGCGTCCGCGGCTTGCCGCCCATGTCCGCGCTTCGTCGCCGTAGACCTCGATCACCTCGGGTTCCACGTGCACAGCGATCAGCGCGCGCGGCGAGTCGCAGGCGATCATGCGGCCGTGGTCGATCACCGCGAGGCGCGTGCAAAGCCGCTCGGCCTCGTCCATGAAATGCGTGGTGAGGAGAATCGTCTTGCCCTGGGTGAGCAATTGCCGCAACCCGTCCCAGATCAGATGTCGCGCCTGAGGGTCGAGCCCGGTCGTCGGCTCGTCCAGGATCAGCAGCTCGGGGTCGTTGATCAGCGCACGCGCCAGGATCAGTCGCCGCTTCATCCCTCCGGAGAGCGTGCGGATGCTGGACGCGCCCTTGCTGGAGAGCCCCGCGAAATCGAGCAACCGCGGAATGCGTTCTTCGAGCACGACATCAGGAAGCCGGAAGTAGCGTCCGTAGATCTGCAGGTTCTCGACGACTGTGAAATCCGGGTCCAGGTTGTCCATCTGCGGCACGACGCCGACGCGGATGCGGGCTTCGCGCGCTGCCTTGGGCACCGGCTCGCCGACAAGCGTGATCGTTCCCGCGTCGGCGTCGATGAGCCCGAGGCAGCAGCGCAGCGTCGTCGTCTTGCCCGCGCCATTGGGTCCGAGCAGGCCGAAGCATTCGCCGCGGCGAATCTGGAAGTCCAGCCCCCGCACGACCTCGTTTTCGCCGTAGGACTTGCGCAGGTCGGACACCGCCAGCACCACGCCGTCGGCTGTGCTCATCTGTGCCACATGCCGGCAAGTACGCGTTGCAGCTGAACGAGACGCCCATGGAAGAAATGCCCGCACCCGGGAAACACGATCACCGGGAGGTGCTGCGGTCGCGCCCAGGCGAGAACATCCACCAGCGGGACGACGTCGTCTTCCTCGCCATGCACGACGATGGTGTCGGCCGGTACGGGATCGACCGGGAAACGCCCCACCGCCGCGCCGACGAGCACCATGCGCTCGGGATCGACCTTTCGAGCAACGCGCGTCTGCACGTAGGAGCCGAACGAAAATCCCGCCAGCACTGGCGGCTTCGCCGCCACCTCGGCAAATTCCTGACGCCCGAAGGCCAGCGCAGCGAGCGCGTCGTCGGTCTCGCCCACACCTTCGTCAAAGCTGCCTTCGCTGCGGCCTGCTCCGCGGAAGTTAAAGCGCACTGCAACGTAACCGAGCGTGGCGAACGTCTTGGCGAGCGTCTGCGCGACCTTGTTGTCGAGCGTCCCGCCGTGCACCGGATGCGGATGGGCGACCAGGGCAATCGAGCGCGGCGCCGCTTCGGGGAGATTAACGACAACCTCGAGCGCTCCGGCCGGCCCTTCGATTATCGTGCGCTGCTCGCCGCGAACGATCAAATCTTGAGCCTCTTGACGATTTGGCCGCGAACCACGTGCGAGTCGATGATCTCGTCGACGTCGTGGCGATCGACATAGGTATACCAGACCGCTTCGGGATAGACGACCACGATGGGACCCTCGTCGCAGCGGTCCATGCAGCCGGCCTTGTTGACGCGCATCTTGCCCTTGCCGGAGAGCCCGAGATCCTTGATGCGCTGCTTGGCGTAGGCTTGCATCTCGGTGGCTCCGCGATTATTGCAGCAGGCTTCCGGAGGCTCGCGCTGGTTGCAGCAGAAGAAGACGTGACGCTTGTAGTAGCTCAAGTAGAGCACTTCCGTCTGTCGCGGTGAGATGGGAATTATACGCGGGGCTCGGTATGTCCCCATCCCGGCTGGCCGGCGAGCCATAGCAGATAAACGCTGGCGAGCACCGGCCACACGACCAGCACGCCGTGGGTGAGGCCGTTGAAGTTGAGCAGCTGTCCGTAGGGCCAGTCGAACAAGGCCAGCGGTGCGCGTGCCTGCCACATGTCGGGAGCGAGCAAAGGGGCGACGAGCGATGAGAGCAACGCGATCGCGCATGCGGTCGTTCGCGCGGGCCGTGGCAGTCGGATCGCGAACAGCAGCGCGACTGCGCCGATGGCGACACCGGCCGATACGCCCGGCTTGAGCCAGTTCTCCAGCACCGACTGGCGAATCAGCAGCAGCGCGGCGCAGCCTTTGAGCATCAAGGCGCCGCCGATAAGCAACAGCGCCGCGCCTCCGAGCTGGCGCCGCTCGCGCAGCAGCGTAGCCAGGAACAACCCGATGCCGACGACATTGAACGCGCTCTCCGCGGCCTGTAGCAGCGTGCCTGCAACATCGCGCGTCAATTCCAGCGACGGATCGAAAGTCGCCGCGAAAAGCGGAATTCCGGGGTTCACCTGGGCGAGCACCCAGACGAAGAGCAAACCGAGTCCCAAGTCGCCGCTGCGACCGCCGATGAAGACGCGTTCACGCCACTCGCGGATTCTTCCGCGCAGAGTAGGCGTCAGGTTGAGTGCTACGGCGGCGATGGCGCCCAGCGCGGCGCCCGCGCTGTTGGTGAGGAAATCGATGGTGCTCGCGTCACGAAAAGGAAGGAGCATCTGCGCTGATTCCATGGCGAAGGACAGCAACCCGCCGGCGAGCGTGCCGATCACGAGGCGCGCCACCGGCGCGCGCTCACGTCCTACCAGACCGACGAAGAATCCGAAGGGAATGTAGGCGACGATATTGATCACGATGTCGGCGCGCGCAAACCGCGGCGGCCAGGGAGCGAACAGGAAGAATGGAGTTCCCGGTGGAGGCGCCATCCATCCCGAGAAAGGCTCGAGGCTCGCGTAGACGATCATCAAACCATACAGCACCGCCAAGCATTGCGGCAGCAGCGTCGGATGCCGGTCGGGAGTCGGCATGGTGTCTTGGCGGCGTCGAGAGGGCTTGATAATACGCCGCAGTAGCCTCCCGCTCGGTGCGCACGCTGTTCCGGGCGCCACTGGCTTTCGAGAGCCTTGCGAACGACTGTCAGCTTGTCGTTTTCGCGCAGGACCGAGAATCCTTCGGCCAGGAACAGCGACAAGGGCCCATGGTAGTGATCGGCGGCGAGCTCGCTCGAGCCGGCCTTGAAGGGAAACGCGTCGACGAGCTTCAACCCGCGCGAGGCGAGCGAGTCGAGCCCGCCGTGGAGCAAGGCGCGGGCTACTCCGCCGCGGCGTCGCGCCGGCGCGATCACAAAGCAAACGATGACCGCGGCTTCGTAGGATGCGCACGGCAACGGCGTCGGCGCGACGCCCAGCCGCTCGAAGCAATGCGGAAGCTTGTGGCGCGGCTGCGCATTCATCCAGCCGACGACCTCCGCGCTGTCGTAGGCAAGGAAGCCTTCCATCTCGCCTACTTCGATGCGCGAGAGCATCGCGGTGCGGTTCTGCTCCGCCGTGAGCGAGTTCCAGTCGATCGCCAGCGGCACCTCGTAGTAGTGGCAATAGCACTTCGCCCAGTCCGGGTTGTCTGCGAACGCCGGGCCGCCTTGGTGATCGAAAAAGCGCAGAAAATCCCCGGCCAGCGACGGCGCGAGCGGCTTCACCGTGAGAGCGCTCATGCGCCGTCCGGATGCCTCAACGGCCGCCGAGGAGGCGCCGGGTCGGCGGGTCGCTCAACGGCCGGCCTTGATCTCCGTCCACAATTTATTGCGCAAGCGTCGCTGGGGGCCGGTCAGGTCCTTGAGTTGCTCGAGCTTGGCCTCGACCGCCTTGTCCGGGAAGATCGCCGGGTTCTTGAGGATCTCGGGCTTGATGTACTTGACGGCGTCCATGTTCGGATTGCCGGAGCCGATCAGGTTGGTGAGTTCGGACGAGTTCTTGCCCTCGAGCATGAAGTTCATGAACTTGAGCGCGAGGTCCGGCCGCGGCGCGTCCTTGTGGATGACCATGTTATCGACCGCGAGGACCGCGCCCTCCTTTGGCATCCCCTGCAAAATCTGAAACGGCCGCCCCGCCGCCTTGGCATCCAGGTTCGCCTGGAAGATGTCGTTCGAGTAGCCGTGAACCAGCCAGATGTTGCCGACGGTCAGCTCTTTGATATATGACGAGGCATTGAACGCAGCCCAATACGGCTTGGCCTTCTTGATCAGGGCAGCCGCTTCGTCCCAGTGCTTCGGATCGACGTCGTTGGCGGAGTAACCGAGGTACTTGAGCGCCGCGGCGAACAGTTCACTCGAACTGTCGAGCACCGTAACGCGTCCCTTCACTTTTTCCAGATACTTCGGATCGAAGATCACAGCCCACGTATCGGTCGGTAGCCCCAGCTCCTTCATCTTCTGATCGTTATAGCCGATGATCGTGGTCGACATCGCATAGGGCACCGAGTACTTGTTGCCCGGATCGAACGCCGTGTCGAGGTAGATAGGATTGATGTTCTTGAGATTGGTCAGCTGGGACTTGTCGATGGGCTTGAGCTGTCCCCCCTTGATCAGAGCTTGCACTGCATTGCTGGTGGGAACGAGCATGTCGTAGCCCTTGGCTCCCGCCGCCAGCTTGGCGAGCAGCTCTTCGTTGTCCGAGTAGTACGTCTGGACGACATCGCACTTGCAGAAATCCTCGAAGCGCTTGATCGTCTCGGGTGCGATGTAGTTGTTCCAGTTATAGAGGTGGAACGCGTCCTTGGCGAGGACAGGGGCCGCGACGAGCAATGACGCCAACAGCGCAATAATCCTTGTCATGAGCGGCACTCCTATTCCGAACGCAACAGCGTGGGCGAAATCTTCGAGGCGAGGATGATAAGTGCCAGCGTCAACAGCATCAACAGGCTGGAGACCGCGTTGACCTCCGGGGTGACCGCGATTTTGATCATCGAGTAGATCTGCAGCGGCAAGGTCACGGTCCCGGCGCCTGCGGTGAAGAACGTGATCACGAAGTCGTCGATCGACAGCGTGAACGCCATCAGCGCGCCGGCGATCACGCCCGGCATGATAAGCGGCAGCGTAATGTAGCGGAAGGTGTTCCATGGCGATGCGCCGCAATCGCGCGCCGCCTCGGTCAGAGTCTCGTCCATGCCGGCCAATCGCGCTCTAACGACGATGGCGACGAAGCCGATGCAGAAGGCGATGTGCGCGAGTGCCACCGACACCAGACCTAAGGTGAAGTTGAGCAGCACGAAGAAAATGAGCAGCGACACGCCCATGAGGATCTCCGGGATTGCGATGGGCGCAAGCACGAGCACCGACAATAGCCGGGCCGGGTAGCGGTACATCGCGACTCCCGCGGCCGTCCCGAGGACGGTCGACACTAGGCTCGCCACCAGCGCGATGGCGAGCGAGTTGCCCGCAGCCACGAGCATGTTCTCGTCGTGGAACAGCGTGTCGTACCACTGCAGCGTAAATCCTACCCACTCGGCGTTCAAGCGCGAGTTGTTGAAGGAGTACGCGATGACGATGACCAGCGGGACGTAAAGAAACGCGTAGCCCGCCAGCGCAGCTGTCCACAGTACGAGGCGGCGGTTACGCACGTGACTCCTTCGCGCTGGAAGGCGCTCCGAGGTTGCGGCGGGCGATCCATGCCGCGAGCCCTGCGAGAACGAGCGCGGTCACCGTGAGCACGATGGAGAGCACGCTGCCGAAGGGCCAGTCGCGCGTCTCCAGGAACTGCTGCTTGATCACGTTGCCGATCAGACTGTCGTCGGGACCGCCGAGTATGTCGGGAATCGCGAAGATCCCGAACGCCGGGATGAACACGAGCGCCGCCCCGGCGTAAACGCCCGGGAGCGACAGGGGAAAGGTGATCCGCCAGAAGCGCTGCCAGGCGTTGGCACCGAGATCCTGCGCGGCGTCGAGCAGTGCCAGATCGTGCTTCTCCAGATTGGCATAGAGTGGAAGCACCATGAACGGCAGGTGCACGTATACAAGGCAGACCAGCACGGCGAACGCACTGAAGAGAAGCGGCACCGGCTCATGACCGAACCAGGCGAGCACGCCGTTGACCGTCTTCGCCAGCGCGGCGTTGGGCCCGAGGATGATCATCCAGGCGTAGACGCGGATCAGAAAGTTGCTCCAGAAGGGCAGGATGACGAGCAAGAGCAGCAGATCGCGGTAGCGCTTCGAGCTTCGTGCGATCAACGACGCCAGCGGGTAGGCGAGCGCGAGACACAAGAGAGTCGTCAGCAGCGCGTACCAGAACGACTTTAGGAAGATCTGCGCATAGACCGACTCCGAGAAGAACCGGGCGTAGCTCTCGAGGTTGAGATCGAGCTTGCCCTCTTCCACCAACGGGGCGAGCCCGCCGAACTCGCCCGGTGTCCGGAACGACGCCAGCACCATGATCAGCGACGGGACGGCGAAAAAGACAATCAGATACAGCGTCGGCGGCCCGCTTACCAGCCAACGGCCAAGTCGCGATCCCGTGCGCGCGGCCACGACGCTCATTCCTCGATGAAATGACCAGCATCCACCGCCCAGCTCACTTCGACGGCATCGCCGACCTCGAAGAACTTGGCACGGCCGCTCTGCGAGTTGGCGAGCAGCGCTTCGATGCGGGTATCGCCGGGAGTCGCAACTTTGTAGACGGTGACGTCGCCCATGTAAAGCAGTTCCGCGACAGTACCACGGCACTGATTGTCGGCCGAATCGGAGGGCGTCTTCGCCCCGATGTGAATCTTCTCGGGACGAAGTGCGATTGTTCCGCGACTTCCGACTGCAGGTTGCGAACCGGTCGCTACCCGCACCGCACCAAGCCCTGCGACGTCGATGGTGACGACGCCGTCGCGCCGCTCGCTTACGGATCCCGACAACAGGTTGATGTGGCCGATGAAGTCGGCGACGAAGCGCGTCTTGGGAAATCCGTAGATCTTGGACGGCTCATCGAGTTGCTCGACACGCCCTTTGTTCATCACGGCGATGCGGTGCGACAGCGCCAGCGCCTCGGTTTGATCGTGGGTGACGTACACGAACGTTATCCCGACTTCCTTCTGCAGATTGATCAATTCGATCTGCATTTCCTCGCGCAGCTTCGCATCGAGAGCCGCCAGCGGCTCGTCGAGCAGCAGCACGCTGGGATGCGTCACCAGCGCACGGCCGATGGCGACTCGCTGCTTCTGGCCCCCGGAGAGCTCGTGAGGGTAGCGCTTGCCGAATCCGGTCAGGCGCACGTCCTCGAGCGCGGACTCCACCTTGGCCGGGATCTCGGCAGCAGGGGTTCTCGCCATCTGCAGTGGAAAGGCGACATTGCCCTCAACCGTCATGTGAGGAAACAACGCATAGCTTTGAAACACCATGCGCATGGGCCGGCGTTCGGGAGGACGCTCGACGAGGTCCTCCCCGTTGAGCAAGATACGGCCACCGTCCGGAAGATCGAAGCCGGCGATCATCCGCAGCAGTGTGGTCTTGCCGCAGCCGGAGGGACCAAGTAGGGTGAAGAACTCGCCGGCGTCGATGTCGATGCTGACGTTGTCGACTGCAGTGAAGTCGCCAAAGCGGCGGGTGACGTTCTGTATCTCGAGCAGCGCCATTGCGGCCGGAGCAGGCTACGTCAAAGAAGCGCGGATTGTAGCAAAATGCGAGCGTTACAGACCTTGCTCGCACGCTTCCGATGATGCGCCTCGCCGCTGCTGGGTACGCTCGTGCGATGAGATGCGCGAGCCCGACCATGTTGGCGATCGCCGCGTCCGTCCTGGCCGTCGCAATCGAGCCAAGCGCTGTGGCGGACGAGCCGCGCACTTATCGGCTCGACCCGTTCGCCCAGGCGACCTCGTCGTACGCAGGCTGCCCGGCCGCCAAGCCTCCCGATCTCACCGAGCAGGAGATGCGCGTCCAGGCGCACGAGCGCGCCGAGCGAGGCACGTCGTGCTGTCTCGCCGGCACCTGCGAGTGCGGCGGCGCCTACAGGCGCGATCCGGAAATCAACGAGCGAGTCGCCGCGGCGATCCGGAGCGACTCACGCTTTCGGGACACGAGCGTCTGGGTAACGACGGCGCGCAAATTCGTGACGCTGCAGGGTTGCGTACGCAGCGCCGCGCAGAAGCGGGCGCTCGAGGCCCTGGTCAAGCGCCTGCCCGATGTGGCGATCGTGTGGAACGAGACGACGGTCGGGACGGGTCCGACGAAGCGGTGACGGCCGGCCGCGAGCTACGCTGGCTTGGACTCTGCCGGCTTGAGTGCGCTAAGCGCCGAGAACACATCGACCGGCACGGGGAACACGATGGTCGAGCTCTTGTCGCCGGCGATGTTGCCGAGCGTCTGCAGGTACCGGAGCTGCATTGCCTGCGGCTGCCGCGCCAGCATCTGCGCCGCCTCGAGCAATGTCTTCGAGGCCTGCAACTCTCCTTCGGCGTGAATGATCTTGGCGCGCCGCTCGCGTTCCGCCTCGGCCTGGCGTGCGATCGCGCGCACCATCGATTCGTTGAGATCGACCTGCTTGATCTCGACCGTCGACACCTTGATGCCCCAGGCGTCGGTCTGGGTGTCGAGCACGCGCTGGATGGCGAGGTTGAGCTTCTCGCGCTCCGCCAGAAGCTCGTCGAGCGCGTGCCTGCCCAGTATCGCGCGCAGCGACGTCTGCGCGAGCTGGCTGGTTGCCTCGAGGAACTTGGCGACCTGGATCACTGACTTGGCCGGGTCGACGACCCGGAAATACACCACCGCGTTGACCTTGACCGAGACGTTGTCGAGCGTGATCACATCCTGCGGCGGGACGTCGAGCACGACGGTGCGCAAATCGATTCGCACCATCTGCTGCACCACCGGGATGAGCAGCATCAGGCCAGGCCCCTTGACCTTCCAGAACCTGCCGAGCATGAATACCACCGCGCGCTCGTATTCGCGCATGACACGAAATGAGGAGAGGATCACCAGGACGACGATGAAGAGGATGACTCCGAATCCCAGCCCGAAAACCATTTCAATCTCCCAAGGGTCTACTTCGCGTCGTCGACAGGCACCACGGTCAGCAGCAGATCGTCGCGGCCGGTGACGCGGACTCGCTGGCCTCGCTTGAGCGGCACGCTGCTGCGCACCCGCCACTGTTCGCTGTGCACCCGGGCCCACGCCTCGGCGCCGCCGTCGTCGAGCACCTCTCCGACGCTGCCGATCAGTTCCTCGCCGCCGCTGACGACCGGGCGCCGGCGCGCCTTGAGGGCCACGCCGGAGACGAAGAAGACGAACAGGCCGGTGAGCGCGGCAAGCACGACGATCAGCGTGATCGGAATGCCGAAGCCCGGCACGTCGGTGTCGATCAGCATGACGGCGCCGATGGCGAAGGCGATGATGCCGCCGACGCCGAGCGAGCCGTACGCCGGGAGGAACGCCTCCGCGACCAGGAACGTGAGCCCGAGAAGAATGAGGCCGAGCCCGGCGTAGCTGATCGGCAGCATCTGCAGCGCGAACAATCCGAGCAAGAGGCAAATTCCACCGACCACGCCGGGCAGGACCATTCCCGGATTGGAGAACTCGAAGAACAGCCCATAGACGCCGAGCATCATCAGGATCAGCGCCACGCTGGGGTTGGTGATGACCGCTAGGAAGCGGCTCTTCCAGTCGGGTTCGATGGTGACGGCGATGACGGTAGCCGTCTCCAGCGTGCGCTCTCCGCCGGCGGTGGAGACCTTGCGGCCGTCGAGCTTCGCCAGCAGATCCGGCACGTCGCGTGCGACGAGGTCGACTACCTTCTGCTCGAGCGCCTCGTCCGCAGACAGGCTCACCGCTTCGCGCACCGCGCGCTCGGCCCACTCGGTGTTTCGGCCGCGCAGCTGGGCGAAGCCGCGAATGTACGCCGCGGCGTCGTGCACCTGCTTCTTGGTCATCGCGTCTTGCGCGTGCGATTCGTCGCCCGAGTTGGCCTTGTCCTTATCCTTGTCGGATGTCGGCGCCTGCGGCGTCGAGCCAGGTCCCGGCATGCCGATCTGCACCGGAGTCGCCGCACCGAGATTGGTGCCGGGCGCCATCGCGGCGATGTGGCTCGCGTAGAGGATGTAGGTGCCGGCGCTCGCGGCGCGGGCGCCGCTCGGCGCGACGAAGGCTGCCACGGGGACGCGCGACGCAAGAATCGCCTTGATGATGTCGCGCATCGCGGTGTCGAGACCGCCGGGGGTGTCTATCTGCAGCACGACGAGCTGCGCGCCCTCGGCTTCGGCGCGGGCCAGGCCGCGTGTCACGTAGTCGCCTGAAGCAGGACCGATGGCACCGGTCAGAGGGAGCACGATGACCGGCGCGGGCGCAGCCGTCGCCCAGCTCGCGACCCACGCGAGCGCGGCCCACACGACGAATCGCAACAGCCTCACGATTCACACCTGCCGAAAACCCGACAAGCGCATTATAGGCGCAGCAGGGGCTTCTAGACCGGCCGCAGCAGCAGGATCACGATCAACACCGCCAGCAGCACCGCCACGACTCTGAGCCACCTGCGCACCCGCCGCCTCATCTCCAGCAGCTCGTCTTCCGCGTTCCGTACCTTGTCCCCGACCGCTGCGAGCCTCCCATAGATGAGCCGGGGCAGCATGGGGATCGACATCATCAGGAAAGGCATTTCGTCGCGCAGCCGCCGCTCGAGCCCGCGCCAGCCCATCTGCTCGGCCATCCACCGCTCGAGAAACGGCTTGGCCGTGACCCACAGATCGAGGTTGGGATCGAGTTGCCTGCCCAAGCCCTCGACGTTGAGCAGCGTCTTCTGCAGCAGCAGGAGCTGCGGCTGGATCTCGACATTGAAGCGGCGCGACGCCTTGAACAGCTGGACGAGCACCTTGCCCAGCGAGATGTCCTTCAATGGCCGGTCGAAAACCGGCTCGCAGACGGCGCGTACTTCGCTTTCGAGCTCGTCGACCCGCGTCTCCGGCGGCACCCAGCCCGATTCGACGTGCGCGGTCGCGACCCGCCGATAGTCGCGGCGGAAAAAGGCGAGAAAGTTCTGCGCGAGATAGCCCTTGTCGCGCTCGGAGAGCGTGCCCATGATGCCGAAATCGAGCGCGATGTACTTGCCCTTGTTCGCCGCATCGATCGCCACGAAGATGTTGCCCGGGTGCATGTCGGCGTGGAAGTAGCCGTCGCGAAATACCTGCGTGAAGAAGATCTCCACCCCTGCACGAGCGAGCCGGGGAATGTCGATGCCCTCATCCTTGAGCCGCTCGACCTGGCTGATGGGTACTCCAGCCATGCGCTGCATCACCATCACTTCGTCGCTGCACCAGTCCCAGTAGACCTCCGGAATGAGCAGCAGCGTCGAGTGCAGGAAGTTTCGCCGCAGCTGCGAGCAGTTCGCCGCCTCGCGCGCGAGATCGAGCTCGTCGTGAATCGTCTTGTCGAACTCGGCCACGACTTCGCGAGGCTTGAGACGCTTGCCGTCGGACCACAGCTTCTCGGCCAGCATCGCGCCGGTCTGCATCAATGCGAGATCGCGATCGATTGTCGCCGCGATGTTGGGGCGCAGGACTTTGACGGCGGCAGGCGTCCCGTCGGGCAGCTTGGCGAGATGCACCTGCGCGACCGAGGCGCTCGCCACCGGGTCCCGCTCGAAGGACTTGAAGACCTGCTCGACCGGCTTGCGGTAGGCGCGCTGCAACGTGGCGACCACCTGATCGCTGGGAAACGGCGGCACCCGATCCTGCAGCTTGGCGAGCTCGTCGGCGATGTCGGGAGGCAGCAGATCGCGCCGCGTCGAAAGCACCTGGCCGAACTTGACGAAGATCGGTCCCAGCTCCTGCAGCGCCAGCCGAAGCCGCTCGGCGCGGGGGGCGGAGAGGTCGCGCCAGAAGGTGACGGCTCGCGCCGCCGGCCGCAGCCAGCGGAAGCGCTCGTGGCCGAGCAGGAACTCGTCGAGCCCGTACTTGAGCGCGACCCGCAAAATGATGAGCAGGCGGAACCAGCGCATGACCGCGATTGTAAGGGATAGGCGTCAGCCATACCGCCGCTGTGGGATTGAACAAAGTGGGCACCCGGGCGTAGATTGCTGGTTGGAACAGCGCCGGAGCACCTGGTCTGCGACGATGGAAAGTCACCTCAGCGACATCACCCGAGTCATCCAGCTTGCGATCGCCCCGGTATTTCTGCTCACCGCGATCGGCACGCTGATCACCGCGCTCAACAACCGGCTGGGCCGCGTCATCGATCGCAGGCGCGTGTTGCAGGACCGGCTGCGAGGCGCTGCCGATAAGACCACAGAAGAGGACCGCCTGGATTGGCGGCGTGAATGGCACGTGTTGTCGCGGCGCATTCGGCTCATCTATTTCGCGATGCTCTCCGCCGGCCTCGGCGCTTTGCTGGTGTGCCTGGTCGTTGCCGGGGCGTTCATCGGCGCGCTGGTGGCGACCGACCTGTCGAGGGCAATAGCGGTGTTCTTCATTCTGGCGATGTTCGCTGTCATTGCCTCGATCAGCATGTTTCTACGCGAGGTCTTCCTTGCGGTATCCGGAGGGACGCACAGTATCCCTTGAGGGGCGCTTTGACTATGTCGTGCGCGCGGGAGTAGATTGAGAGGCCTGTGAGCGACAGCGACGTACGAATCCTCGACCATGAGCAACGTATGCCAAAGCATCCGATCGCGGCTGGAGGGCGAGCGCGATCGGATACACCGCGAGATCAGGGACTACCCTACGCCGATTCCACGCTGCGACGCTCAGTTCAACTACTTGCTCGAGCAGCGTGACTCGATCGCGCGCGAACTGCAGCGATTCGAAAGCGTTGTCGTGTCAGGGAGCACTGCCGACGCGAGCCGCTTGCTCGAAGCGTTCGTCAGCGAGGCGGATCTCGGCGATGCCGTGAAGCGAGACCTCCGCTCGATCGTGACAGAGGATCGAGCCGAGCTCGAGTCGCGCTAGCCGCGATCACGCAGGTCGCTGCGCCGGTCGCGGCGATTTCCGCTGCGAGCCGGGCGCCCCGGCAATGAAATCCGCGAACGTACGCCGGCTGCTCCGGGGTCGACGTTCGGCTGGCCGCTGGTCATCGCGGGAGGCGTCAAGATCGTCTGCGACCTGCTCCTGCTCGCGAACTTCCTCTCGGTGCCGCCCCCTGAGGAGGCGGTGACTCGCGAGCCGGCAGCGAGCGCCGAGTAGCTTGTTGCCGGCAGACTCGCAAATCCGCCGAAAATACGATCGAGATTTGTCGGCGACCTGCCATGCGTGTTAGCGTTCGCCACGGCTGGCCGCAAGAGGGTGGTCGGCGATCGAAGAATCGGCCGATGCCCCGCGCCACCGCCGGTAGCCCAGAGAACAAACCGTGGAGGAGGGACGTCATGCTCGGAACGTCAAAGCTTGTTTGCCTGGTTGCCTTGGGTTTGACGGCTGCCGGATGGTCGGCGGTTGCTTGGGCTCAGGAGGTGCGTCATTTCCGCTTTGCCTACGACCAACCGAGAAACACCGGTTACAGCCTTGCAGGCGACATCTTTGCCGACAAGCTCAAGGAACTGAGCAAAGGCACGATGATCATCGACCAGTATCCGGGCGCCCAACTCGGACAGGAGCCCGCGGTATTGCAGCTCATGAAAGCGGGTGACATCGAGTTCTGCATCAGCTCCTCCGCGAACGCCGCGACGCTTTCGCCGCAGGCTGGCGTAATGTCGCTGCATTTCCTGTTCCGGTCGGAGGATCATCTCAAGAAGGCGCTTGCCGATCCCAAGGTAGTTCAGGCGGTCAAGGACATGATCGAAGAGACCGTGCAGGGCGGACACGTGCTCGCCATGATCACGCTCGGGCTGCGCAACATGTACAGCAAAAAGGAGATCCACAAGGTCGAAGACATGAAGGGTTTGAAGGTCCGCGTCCAGGCGACGCCGACGGAGGACGCCATGTTTCCGGCGTATGGAGCGCAGACCGTGCACATGCCGTTCGGGAACGTTTACACCTCGCTGCAGACGGGCGTCGTCGACGTCGCCGAGAACGGCGTGAACGTCTACCTGGTCAACAAGCACTACGAGGTCGCCCCTGTCCTTTCGATGACGGAGCACGAGGCCAACAACAATCTGATCTGGATCAGCGACAAGCTCTGGAAAAGCCTCACCGACGAGCAGAAGCGCTGGGTTACCGCCGCGGCGGACGAGGTCGGACGAACCCAGCCGGCCAAGTCGCTCGAGCTCGAGCATCAATCGGCGGACAAGCTCAAAGCGATTGGCGTGAAGATCGTGACCGATGTGGACAAATCCGGGTTTTCCAAGATCGCCGCGCCGTATCTCGATCGGCTCGCCAAGGAGCTTGGCCCGCACGCGGTGAAGATCAAGGACCTGATCGGCGCAGTGAATTAAACGTCTCATCGCATCGGACAGGCGGCTGACCGCGCCAACGGTTTTGACGCTGTGCCGACCCGGATCGTAGAGAAGCTCCTGCTCCAGCGGCAGCGCCATCTGAAATGGCGCGCGTTGGATCCTCTGGAGATGATCCTGATGATCCTCTGCGGCCTGCTGCTGCTCGGCTTCTCGACCACGGTGACTTTCGACATCGTGACGCGGGAAATCGGACACCCGTGGCTTTGGCTGCAGGAAGTGACCCAGACGTTCTTCATTTACGCCATTTTTGTCGGTGCCTCGGTGGCGACGCGGCGCAACGATCACCTGTATCTGACGGCGGTCGCCGAAGCGCTGCACGGCACGCCGCGTCTGATGGCCGAGATCGTGATTCGGGTGGTGGTTCTCGGCGTCGCATGCTGCCTCATCTATTTCGGCTACATCAACTTCCTGCGGGGGTTCACAAGCTTCAGGATGCCGTCGATGACGCCGATCGCGTCGCTCTACGCGGCCATCCCGATCGCGGGAGTGCTGATCGCACTGTTCGCCATTGAGCAACTCGTGAACGGTTGCCGCAATGGCTTCGACCATCCCGAGCCACGAGACGAAGCGGGAAGCACGATGCCACCGATTGGGTCGCCCCCAGACCGGAGACCGAAGTGACGGCGCCTTGGATTCTGGCGCTGATGACGGTGATTTTCCTGGCGCTGGGCTACCTGGGTGTCCCGGTGGCGTTCGCACTGATGGCCGGCGTTTTCATCGGCGCCGCGTTCACCGATGTTACGTTTCCCGCCATCGTTCAGAAGATTTTCGATGGCATGGACAGCGAAGCATTGCTGGCGATTCCTTTCTTCCTTCTGGTGGGCGAGCTGATGAGCTCGGCCAACGTCGTGAGCCGCATCACCAATCTTTCGCTTGCGCTCGTCGGGCACATACGCGGCGGCCTGTCTCAGGTAGTGACCGTCTTCAGCATGTTCTTCTCGGAGATGTCGGGCTCCACAACGGCCGACGTCGCAGTCATCAGCCGCGCGCTCGGTGGTCCGATGAAGCGGGAAGGTTATGAGCCGCCGTTCATCGCTGCGATCATCGCCTCCGCATCAACGATCGCCGCACTCGTGCCTCCCAGCATTACCGCCGTGGTCTACGGAGCGGTGGGCAACGTCTCCATTGCCGGCCTTTTTATGGCAGGCGTCGTTCCGGGCTTCATGATCGGCTTCGGCCTGATGATCTACTCCTACTTCTTCGGGCCGACCGGAATGCAGCGCACGCGTGCGCCCTTCAGGGAAGTGGCGCGCGCCCTGAAGGACGCTTCTCTATCCTTGATGATCCCGATCATTCTGCTTGGCGGCATCATGACCGGTTGGTTCACACCAACGGAAGCGGGTGTCGTCGCCGCCATCTGGATTCTCGTCGTCGTCATCCCTGTGCTCAACCGTCCGCATCTCAAGCTGCTTCCCTACGATTTCTGCCTCGCGGGCATGATTTTCTCGCTGCCGCTGATCACCATCGGCGCCGCCAATGCATTCGGCTGGCTGCTTGCTTACTTGCGAGGCGCGATCATGATCGCCGAGTGGATCACTGCGCTTGCCGGAAACGATCCTCATGTGATCATGCTGCTGATGGTGCTGCTGTTCACCATCATCGGCGATTTCATCGAGCCCGTTCCGACCATCATCATCTTCATGCCGCTGGTCAACGCGTTGACGACGGCCGGCAACATCAATCCCGTACACATGGGCGTGGTGCTGATCGCGACGCTCGCGTTCGGATTGATCACACCCCCCTACGGCTTGGTTCTTTTGATGGCGTCCAAGTTCGTCGGCGTTCGATTCTCACAAGCGCTGCGCGCAGCCCTCCCCATTTACGTCGTCTTCTTCGGAACCATTGCATTCGCGATCTATTTTCCGAAAGTCGTCCTGTGGCTGCCCAAGCAATTCCTGCCGGAATCGGTTGGCTGCTTCAGATCGCCGACGGGGCCGGGATACCTCTGTCCGCCATGACCGGATCGACTCAGGTGAAGCCGAACAGCCGCGCGGGCGTCTCCCACAAGACCTGCTGCCGCTCGCGCTCGTCGGGAAACCATCGCTCGAGGTTCGCCAGGATCGGACCGTAATCCAGGCGCATCGGCACGCGCAGGAATGGCCAGTCGGAACCCCATACGCAGCGCTTCGGCGTGAACGTTTCGATCAGGGCGTGGACGAAGGACTCGGTGGCGGCCTTGGGCGTGAAGGCATTGAAAAATCGAAACGGCCCGGAGAGCTTGACGAAGTGCCCCTCTCGCCCGAACTCGAGCAGCGCCTGGAATCCCGCCTGGTTCAGGCCGCGCTCGGCATCGGGTCGACCGCAATGATCGAACACCAGCGCCACGCCCGCGGCGCGCAACGTGGCGCGCGCTTCGTGCAACTGGTCCCGCTCGCACTGGACGTGAACCTGCCAGTGCATTTCCCGCACCTGCGTGAGGAGCCGCGGCAGGCTCGCGTGCCCGAGCAGGGCGACGCCGTCGCCGACCAAGTCGAGCCGAATGCCAATGACGCCCGCGTCGTGAAGCTCGGCGAGAGCCTTGGCATCGGCGTCCGGACGAACGCGAGCAATGCCCTTGAAGCGACCGCGCGACGCCCGAATGGCGGCGACCATGCAGCGGTTGTCATAACCATAGCCGTTGGTCGGATTGACCAGCAGCGCATGCGACAAGCGATGCGCGTCGAGCACGGCCGCGAGCTGCTCGGCGCTGCCCGTCTCGTGAGGCGCGGGCCGGTAGGCCGCGTCCGCCGGGTAGGGAAACAGCGTAGTATCGAAAACGTGACAGTGCGAATCGACGCCTTTGCTCGCCATGGGTGACCAACGTGCACGCGCCCGAGGTTCTTAGTACCACGAAAACCTCTTCGGCCCAAGACGGACGCTTTGAAGTCCGCCCGCTTACGCCGAACCTGGGCGCGCGGATCGTCGGCGTCGACCTCGCGAGCGACATCGACGACCAGTTGTTCCGCGCCATCTATCGCGCGTTTCTGCGCCATCAGGTGCTGCTGTTCGGGCCGCTGGACTTGCCGCCGGTGCGTCAGGTGGCGTTCGGGCGGCGATTCGGCGAAGTCCAGGTGCACGTGATGAACCAGTATCACGCCGACGGTTTCCCGGAGCTGTATCGGCTCTCCAACCTGGACGAGCACGGCAAGCCGAGCGGGAAGCATCCCGACAAGGGCACGCTTGCCTGGCACACCGACGGCTCGTGGCGCGAGGTCACGGGCCAGGCGACGATCATCTACGGCGAGGTGGTGGCGGGACTGGGAGGCGAGACTCACTTCTGCGACATGTACGGCGCCTACGAGCGGCTCGATCCGGCGTGGAAGGCTCGCATCGACAGTCTGCGCGCCGTGCACAACCTGGACTTTTCACGCACGCGGCGACACGGCGAAGATCCCATGACCGAAGCGCAAAGGCTCGCCACGCCGCCGGTCGACCATCCGGTGGTCCGGACGCACCCGGAAACCGGGCGCGATTGCATCTACCTCGGCGATCACGCCGAGTACATCGTCGGCATGCCTTACGCCGAAGGCCGGGCGCTGATCGAGGAATTGAACGCACTCGCCGTCCATCCCGACCTGACCTACGAGCACCGCTGGAGCGCAGGCGAGTTGCTCGTCTGGGACAACCGCTGCGTGATGCACCGCGCGACGCCGTACGATCCCTACACGCAGAGCCGCGTGGTGCGGCGCTGCACGGTGCTTGGAGAAGTGCCGCAGCGGGCCGCCAGGAACCGCTAGCCGACGCAGCACTTAGGGCAACAGCAGATTCCTCCCCCGGGTCGGGCCCGGGGTCGGAATGACACGCTCTTAAGGCTTCAGCTGGGCGCGCACCTCGCCGCCGGGATTCTTCGCGCTGTGCACGTTCACGTACAGGTTGCCCGCCTTGAAGCCCGCGTACTGGGCTTCGGTGAGCTTCGCACCGTCTGGCGCAGCGAAGGTGTTATCGGCGGTCTTGGTGAACGGAACGATCACCGGTCCGTTCGCCCCTGCCGCACCTTCGTGAATGTGCGCTGCGGTCGCCGTCATCCCCGTGACCGTTATCTTGGCGGTCACGCTCCGATCAGGAGCGATGGTCACGGTCCCCGTCCCCGCCGCCGTGGTGGAGACGGGCGGCACTTCGCTGCGTCGGCTGGCGGTTCCTGGCGGCCCGCTGCGGCACTAGTTTGTGCGGCTCAGCGCCGCCGCCTTCGCGACGCAGCCGCATCGATGGCGTCGATGCGCGCGGAGAGCGCGTCGACACGCGAGGCGAGCGCGGCCACGTCGTCGAAGAATCTGCGCGCTTCGCTGCCGCGCACGCCCAGCCCGGCTTCGTCAATGGCATAACGCGCGGCGCTGTCGCCGAAGCGCTTCGCCGCGTACTCGGGAAAGGCGAGCAAGCGTCGGCCGGTGTCGGCCACGAACGCTCCCGCGATCGGCCCCAAGACCCGGGCGAAGCTCTGCTCGACGAGCATGGGCAACGCGAGCGAGAGTTCCTCGAACGTCGTCGCGAGTGCGGAGTCGCCGTCGACCTCTACCAGCTCCTCCCAGCGCGAGGGTTGCGCGAGCAGCGCCGGCAGGCGCAGCGGGGATACCGTTAGCGCGAGCTCCGGCGGGTTCGAGCTTTCCCGCACACGCCCATCGTCTTCGATCGTCCAGGTGACGCTCGCCGGCCCGACCTTGAAGCGTACGGTGCGACCGGCGTGCGCGGCGAGCTTGTCGCGCGCCCAGCGCTCGCGCTCCAGCGTGCGGTTGACGACGAAAGCTCCCGGGTCCACGTGCTGCTCGTGCTCAGAGGGCGTAGCCGCGGTGCAGCGCGACGATGCCCCCGGCGAGGTTGAACCATTCGACGCGTTCGAAACGGGCCTCCTCCATCATCGCCTTCAGAGCCTGCTGATCCGGGTGCACGCGAATCGACTCGGCGAGATAGCGGTAGCTCGCTTCATCGCCGGCGACCAGCCGCCCCAATCGCGGCAGAACGTTGAAGCTGTACCAGTCGTAGGCCGGCTGCAGCGGCTCCCAGACGCGGCTGAACTCGAGGATGAGCGCGACACCTCCCGGCTTGAGCACGCGGCGCATCTCGGCCAGTGCGATCTCCTTGCGCGTCACGTTGCGCAGGCCGAAGCCGATGCACACGCAGTCGAAGGAGCGCGACGGGAACGGCAACGCCTCGGCATTGCACTGCACCGCAGGCACTAGCTTGCCTTCATCGATCAACCGGTCGCGGCCGCCGTTGAGCATCGCGCCGTTGATGTCGGTCAACACCACCCAGCCGGTGGATCCGACGCGATCCGAGAACAGGCTGGCGAGGTCGGCCGTGCCCCCGGCGATGTCGAGCACGCGCTGGCCGGCGCGCACGCCGCTCGCTTCGACGGTGAAGCGCTTCCAGGCGCGGTGCAATCCGCCGGACATGAGGTCGTTCATCAGGTCGTACTTACTTGCGACCGATTCGAACACGCCTCTCACGCGCCGCGTCTTCTCATCGGGGGCGACCTGTTCGAATCCGAAGTGCGTCTTTTCGCTCAATGCCGATGTCCGCAGGCGTGCGCCGGCGCCGGGGCGGGCGCGTTCGGATCCGGATCGCGGCTCGCGCCCGCGCTCTCCAGGCGCGACAGATACTGCTGCCACAGCGCGTCCTGGCGAGCGCCCAGGTCGTACAGGTAGTCCCAGGAGTAGATGCCGGTATCGTGGCCGTCGGAGAATTTCGGGCGAATCGCGTAGTGCCCGACGGCCTCGACGTCCATGATCGTCACCTCGCGCTTGCCCGTCTGCAGCGTTTCCTGGCCGGGGCCGTGACCGCGGACTTCCGCCGAAGGGGAATACACGCGCAGGTACTCGTACGGCAAACGGAAGCTCGTGCCGTCGGCGAAGGAGAGCTCCATCACGCGCGAGGCCTGATGCAGCTTGATCTCGGTGGGGACTGGCGTGTTCGCGTCGAGGCCGGCCATGGCCTTTATTGTAGGCGGGAATTCCTGACTTTACGTAGCCCGGGATGAACCGAAGGCAAATCCCGGGGCAGCGCGATCTTCCGGCTCGACGATCCCGGGTTTCGCGCGGAGCGCTCAACCCGGGCTACTAGAAGCGATTGGCCGCCACGGGGTTTGCGGAGTCGGGCACCAGATCCATGTTCCCAACACCAGCCAGCAGGTTGCGGCCCTTCGCCTCCTTACCGTGCAGCTTGATCGCGAGGCGCAAATCGTTGAGCGAGTCGGCGTTGCGCAGCGCATCCTCGTAGCTGATCAAATCGGCTTCGTAGAGGTCGAACAGCGCCTGGTCGAAGGTCTGCATGCCCAGCTCGCGCGACTTCTTCATGATCTCCTTGATCCCCGAGACATCGCCCTTGAAGATCAAATCGGAAATGAGCGGCGAGTTGAGCATCACCTCCACGGCGGGCACCCGGCCGCGACCGTCGCGACGCGCGATCAGCCGCTGCGCGATGAAAGCGCGAATGTTTAGCGAGAGGTCCATCAGCAGCTGCTGGCGCCTGTCCTCGGGGAAGAAGTTGATGATCCGGTCCAGCGCCTGGTTGGTGCTGTTGGCGTGCAAGGTGGCCAAGCAAAGGTGGCCGGTCTCGGCGAAGGCGATGGCGTAGTCCATCGTCTCGCGGTCGCGCACTTCGCCGATCAGGATCACGTCCGGCGCCTGCCGCAGCGAGTTCTTGAGCGCGATGCCCCAGTTGTCGGTATCGACCCCGACTTCGCGCTGGGTGATGATGCAGTTCTTGTGCTCGTGCACGAACTCGATCGGGTCCTCGATGGTGATGATGTGCCCGTAGCTGTTCTCGTTGCGATACCCGAGCAGCGCCGCCATCGACGTCGACTTGCCGGTACCCGTTGCGCCGATGAACATCATGATGCCGCGCTTGCTCATGCAGACGTCCTTGAGCACCGGCGGCAGATTGAGCTCGTCGAAGGTCGGGATCGTGGTGTTGATGGTGCGCATCGCCATGCCGACGCGTCCCATCTGCACGAAGGCGTTGCAGCGGAAGCGCCCGATGCCGGGCGGGTTGATCGCGAAGTTGCACTCCTTGGTCGACTCGAACTCGGCGGCCTGCTTGTCGTTCATGACGCTGCGCACGATCTCGATGGTGTGCTGCGGCGTGAGCGGCGTCTTCGACACCGGCGTGATCTTGCCGTCGATCTTGAGCGCCGGCGGGAAGCCGGCGGTGATAAACAGGTCGGAGCCGTTCTGCTTGACCAGCAGGTCGAGAAGCTCGTGGATGAATTTGGTGGCGGTTTCTCGTTCCATAGGAGCTTCCTTGTCTTGTCTATTCCGCGCCGGCGCTAACCGCCGAACAGCTCCTTGTTGACGGCGCGGGAGCGCGCCTCTGCGTTCGAAATCTGGTTGCGGCGGACCATCTCGGTCAGGCATTGGTCCAGTGTCTGCATGCCAAGGCTCTGGCTCGTCTGGATCGCGGAGTACATCTGCGCGATCTTGTTCTCGCGGATCAGGTTGCGGATCGCCGGCGTGCCGATCATGATCTCCCAGGCGGCTATGCGCCCCTGCTGATCCTTGGTCTTGAGCAGGGTCTGCGAGATCACTGCAACGATCGACTCGGAGAGCATCGCGCGGACCATGTCCTTCTCCGCCGCCGGGAAGACGTCGATGATCCGGTCGACCGTCTTGGCCGCGGAGCTCGTGTGCAGCGTCGCGAAAACCAGGTGTCCGGTCTCGGCCGCGGTAAGCGCGAGGCGGATCGTCTCGAGGTCGCGCATTTCGCCGACCAGGATGTAATCGGGGTCCTCGCGAAGCGCCGCGCGCAGCGCGTTGGGGAACGACAGCGTGTGCGGCCCCAGCTCGCGCTGGTTGATCAGGCACTTCTTCGATTCATGGAGGAACTCGATCGGGTCTTCGATGGTGAGGATGTGCCCGTACTGGTTTTCGTTGACGTGGTTGGTCATCGCCGCCAGCGTCGTCGACTTGCCCGATCCGGTCGGGCCGGTAACCAGGATCAGCCCGCGCGGCCGTGTGGTCATCTCGGCGAACACGCGTGGCGTGGCCAGCTCTTCGAGCGACAGCACTTTCGACGGAATCGTCCGGAACGCAACCGCCGCGCCGCGTTCCTGGTTGAACGCGTTGACGCGGAAGCGGGCCAGATTGGGAATGCCGAAGGAGAAGTCGCACTCGAGCATCTCCTCGTAGGTCTTGCGCTGCGCGTCGCTCATGATGTCGTACACCATGGCGTGCACGTCCTCGTGCTCCATCGGCGGCAGGTTGATGCGGCGGATGTCGCCGTGGACGCGAATCATCGGCGGCAGACCCGCCGACAGGTGCAGGTCGGACGCCTTGTTCTTGACCGCGAAAGCGAGCAGCTCGGCAATGTCCATTTATAATCCCTGGGCCTGAGCGCGTTTGGCTCTTGCCGCGCACTCTAGCCCGAAGAGCCCATGCCGGTCTCGAAACCTGTGGATGAGCTGTGGATTACACCCGCAGCGTCTCCTATGCCGGCGTCATTAGATTATGAGCCCATACGAGAAGGCATGGCAAGACGTCCGCTCCCGCATCGCGACGGCAGCCTTGGCCGCCGGCCGCGATCCGGCGCAGATTCGGCTGCTGGCCGTGACCAAGGGCTTCCCGCCCGACATTATCCGCGCGGCGCATGCGCTGGGCCAGCGGGCATTCGGCGAGAATTACGTGCAGGAGGCGGCGGCCAAGATGCGCTCGCTCGCCGACCTGCCGGACATCGAGTGGCACTTCATCGGCCCGCTCCAGCGCAACAAGACGCGAGCGGCCGGCGAGGCTTTCGACTGGATCGAGACGATTGCCCGGCTCGACATCGCCGAGCGCCTGGCGGCGGTGCGAAGCCCGAAGCGCACGCTCAACGTGTGTGTGCAGGTCAACATCAGCGGGGAGAGCGCCAAGAGCGGCGTTGCCGCCGAGAGCGCAGTCAAGCTGGCGCTCGCGGTCGCCCGGCTGCCGCAGTTGTCGGTGCGCGGCTTTATGGGAATCGCCGAAGAAACCCCGGACGTCGCGCGGCAGCGCTCCCAGTTCCGCGTCCTGCGCCAATTGTTCGAACAGGGGCGCGGCGCGGGACTTCCTCTCGACACGTTGTCGATGGGCATGTCGGCGGACCTCGAGTCGGCGATCGCGGAAGGGGCCACGCTGGTGCGCCTGGGCACCGCGCTGTTCGGCCCGCGGCCGAAGCGCAACTCTGGCGAACCCCTTTCCCCCGGGGAGAGGGACAGGAGTGAGGAAAAAACATGAACATCTCCTTTAGAGAACCCCTCTCCCACCGGGAGAGGGGCAGGGGTGAGGGAAGGACATGAACATCACCTTCATCGGCGGCGGCAACATGGCGCGCGCGCTGATCGGCGGACTGATCGCGCGGGGCGGCGCTTCGAATGCCTTCGCCGTAGTCGACGTCGACGCCGATGCGCGCTCGACCGTCGCCGCGCGCTTCGGTGTCGCCACCTTTGTGGAAATCGAGCCTGCGGCGGTCGCCAACGCCGAGTTGATCGTCATCGCGGTGAAGCCCCCGAACGTACGGCCGGTGGCGCGCGAGCTCGCGACGTTCCTCAAGCGTCAGGTCGTGCTGTCCATCGCCGCCGGGATACGCCTCTCCGATCTCTCGCGCTGGCTGCTCGGTTATCGGCGCCTGGTGCGTGCCATGCCGAACACGCCGGCGCTCATAGGCGCGGGCATCAGCGGACTCTACGCGCTGTCGGGCGTCGATGGCGACGGCCGCACCCGCGCGTCCTCGGTGCTGGAGGCGGTGGGAGGCATCCTGTGGTGCGAGCGCGAAGACGATCTGGACGCGATCACTGCGGTGTCCGGCAGCGGTCCGGCTTATGTGTTCTATTTCATCGAAGCGCTGGAGCAGGCTGCGCGCGAGCTCGGCTTCGAGCCGGCGCAGGCAAGGCGGCTGGCGCTGGCGACGTTTTCGGGAGCGATTCGCCTCGCCGAGCAAAGCGATTCCGAGCTGTCGATGTTGCGAGCGCAGGTGACCTCAAGGGGAGGCACGACCGAGCGCGCCATCGCGTCGCTCGAAAACGCCGCCGTGAAACAGGCGATCGTCGCCGCGGTGAAGGCTGCGGCGGTGCGCTCGCGCGAGCTCGGCGAGATCCTGGGCAACGAACCCTGACCGAAGATGTGGTCCGACGCACTGCGCTTTCTGGTCAACACCGTATTCGGCTTCGTCGTCTACGCGGCGCTGCTTCGCTTCATCATGCAGTGGCTGCGCGCGCCGTTTCGCAATCCGGTCGGGCAGGCGGTCATCGCGCTCACCGACTGGGCGGTGAAGCCGCTGCGCCGCGTGCTCGCCGGCCGTGGCGGCTACGACTGGGCCTCGCTCGTAGTGGCCTGGATCGCGCAGGTGCTGTGGCTCGCTGCGCTGTCGCTGATCGGCGGGATGGCGTTTACCGGGGGCGTTGCCGGGCTTCTCGCTGTGCTGGCCGTGGTCGAGCTCATCAAGGCGGGGCTGTGGATCATGATCGTCGCCGTGCTGCTGCAGGCGATCCTGTCGTGGGTCGCGCCCGACGGCCCGCTGGCTGGCGTGCTCAACGCCATGACCTTCCGCGTGCTCGCGCCGATCCGTCGGGTGGTGCCTCCGATCGGAGGGACGCTGGACCTCTCGCCGCTGATCGCCATCGTGATCGGGCAGCTCATCCTGATGCTGCCGGTAGCGTGGCTGGAGCAGGGCATTGCGCAGATCTTCCGCTGACGCCCGGGATTCCGCGCCTTGGCGGCGCACAGGCCCCGACGGTTCGATCACGCTGGAGATTCACGCCCAGCCAAGCGCGAAGCGCACCGAGGTCGCCGGGATCCATGGCGGGTGCCTGAAGGTCCGCGTCGCAGCGCCTGCGAGCGAGGGCCAGGCCAACGAAGCGCTGATCGAATTCCTCGCCGAGGGCTTCGGGGTGCCGCGGCGCAACGTCACGCTCGTCCGTGGTCGCTCCGGGCGGCGCAAGACGCTGTCCATCGCGTCTCCTGTTGCCAGACCCGATCGCGGCTGGGAGCTCCTGTAGACCAAGCTGGCCCCGCAAAGCGGCGCCGCTGTAGACTCCGGGTCATCGCGTAGCACGGTGCAGGATTCAAGAAAGCGCATGTCTGGTTCCCTGAAGAAGAAGCCGAAGACCCGCAGCCGGTCCGCCGTTGCGCGACGGGTGAAGGCGCCGAAGCGGCCGGTGGCGCACGCTAGCAAGGGTCCGAAGCGATCGGCGGCGCGACGCGCAGGATCTCCCAAGAAGGCCGGGGCGCCTCGCGCGGGCAGGCCACCCACCCTGCGCGAGCTGCTCGACCAGCGAACGTCGGAGCTGGCGATCATCAACAGCGTGCAGGCAGCGCTGGCCGCCAAGCTCGACATACAGGGCATCTACGATGCCGTGGGCGACAAGATCCGCGAGATCTTCCGCCAGGCGGACGTCGAGATCCGCATCGCCGATCCGGAGCATCGCATCCTTCAGGTTCCATACTTTGTCCAGCGCGGCAAGCGCGTGTCGATCGCGCCGCTGGTGCTCAACGACACCGGATTCTCGGCGCATGTCCTGCGCACCGGCGAGACCGTGGTCGTCAATGAGAACATGGTCGAAGCCGCAAAGCGGTACGGCAGCACGCACCTGCTCCACGGGACGGAGCCCCCGAAGTCTATCGTCTTCGTGCCGTTGACGACGGGCGGAAAGGTGCGCGGGCTCATCGTGCTGACGAACAGCGACCGCGAGCACGCCTACTCCGATTCCGACGTGCGCCTGCTGCAGACGCTCGCCGGCAGCATGAGCGTCGCGCTCGAGAGCGCGCGGCTGTTCGACAAGACGCAGCGGCTGTTCAAGCAAAGCGAACAGCGCGCCGCCGAGCTAGCGGTCATCAACAGCATCCAGCAGGGAATCGCCGGGAAGCTCGACTTCCAGGGCATCGTCGATATGGTGGGCGACAAGCTGCGCGAGGTGTTCCAAACCAAAGATATCGGCATTCGCTGGTACGACGCCAAAACCAAGCGGCTACATTTTCTGTACCAATACGAGCGAGGAGTGCGGCAGATTCTGCCGCCGGGAACCCCTTCGCGGGGTACGCTCGACATCGTGGAAACGCGACGCCCGGTCGTAATCAACAACCGGGCGGAGTACGCGGCGGCTGGGTTCAGGGCAGTTCCCGGCACGGAACAAAGCCTTTCGTCAATCGCCGTCCCGATCATCGGCAGCGATCGGGCCCTGGGCACGATCGCGATCGAAAACTACGAGCGCGAGAACGCGTACGGCGAGGCGGAGCTGCGTCTGCTTACCACGGTGGCCGCCGGGATGGGCGTGGCGCTCGAAAATGCGCGGCTCTTCGACGAGACGCAGCGGCTACTCAAGGAGACCGAGCAGCGCAACGCCGAGTTGGCGATCATCAACGCCGTGCAGCGGGCGCTCGCAGGCGAGCTCAGCATGCAGGGGGTGTACGACGCCGTGGGAGACCGGATCCGCGAGGTGTTTCCCGATTCGGAAGTCGGCATCCGCACGTACGACCCGGCGACCGGTCTTGTCCATTACCGCTACGACTATTACAACGGAGTCCGGAACACCATTCCTTCGCAGCCGCTCGGCGACGAGGGCTTCGGGCCACATGTGATTCGTACGCGGCAGCCCCTGGTCATCAACCAGAACATGGAACGCGCCGTGACGGAGTTTGGCCCGCGCTCGCTAATGGCCGACGAGCTTGTCGCAAAATCGCAAGTCATGATGCCTCTGCTGGTTGGCGATGAAGCGCGGGGTCTGATCCAGCTTTCTAACCTCCATCGCGAGCACGCGTTCAGCGAAGGCGACGTGCGCCTGCTGCAAACGCTCGCGGGCAGCATGAGCGTCGCGCTGGAGAACGCCCGCCTCTTTGACGAGACGCAGCGGCTGCTCAAGGAAACCGAGCAGCGCAACGCAGAGCTGGCGATCATAAACGCAGTGCAGGAGGCACTGGCGGGCGAGCTCAACATGCAAGGCGTTTACGACGCCGTGGGCGACAAAATCCGGGAGGTCTTCCACGATGCCTACGTCGGGATACGCATTTACGATCCCAAGACGGACTTTGTGGAGTACCCCTACTCGTACAACCAAGGGAAGAGGCACGATATTGCGTCCGGGCCGCTCGGCGACCGGGGCTTCGGCGCACATGTGATCCGCTCCGGAGAGACAGTAGTGATCAACGAGGACATGGAAGGTGCATACGCCCGGTTCAGGTCCTACCAGTTGATCGAGGACGTGCCGATTGAAAAGTCGATGATGTTGGTACCCCTGATGGTCGGCACGCAGGCCCGCGGCTTGATCCAGCTCATAAACACCGAGCGTGAGCACGCGTTCTCCGACTCCGACGTGCGCCTGCTGCAAACGCTCGCGGGGAGCATGAGCGTTGCGCTTGAGAACGCTCGCCTATTCGCGGAAACGCAGCAGCGCGCCGCCGAGTTGGCTACCGTCAATACCGTGTCGACCCAGCTCTCGGGCAAGCTCGACCCGGATTCGCTGATCGAGCTGGTGGGCGAGAAGGTCCGCGACCTCTTCAAGGCCGACATCGCCTACGTGGCCCTGCTCGACCGCCGCTCAGGCGTCGTCGAGTTCCCGTACCAGCACGGCGAGGAGATCAAGCCGCTCAAGTACGGCGAGGGGCTCACCAGCAGAATCATCGAGTCGGGCCGCGCGCTCATCATCAACAAGGAGGACGAACGGCGCAGCCAGGGGCTTGCCGGCAGCGTCATCGGCCGGCAGGCGCTCTCCTACCTCGGCGTGCCGATCATGGCGGGCGGAGTGTGCCAGGGTGTGGTGAGCGTGCAGAGCGAGCAGCGCGAGAACGAATACGACGCCGACGACCAGCGGCTGCTCGAAACGATCGCCGCCAATGTCGGCGTAGCGCTGCAGAACGCGCGGCTGTTCGAAGAGACCAGAGAGTCGCTGGAACGGCAGACCGCGACCGCAGAAGTCCTCAAGGTCATCAGCGAATCGCCGACCGACGTGCAGCCTGTCTTCGATGCGATCGCCGAGCGCGCGATGACGCTTTGCGGTGCGTTGACGGGCGCTGTCACGCAATTGGACGGCGAGATGGTGCACCTGCGTGCCTTCTGCGGCGTGTCGCCGGAAGCGGTTGCCGCGATGCGCGCCCTGTACCCCGTGAAGCTCGGACGCGGGGCGGTGAGTGCGCGAGCGATCATCGAACGTGTGCCCGTGCAGGTTGCCGACGTCTTCGAGGATCCCGAGTACGCGCTGAAGGACGCCTCGCGCCGGGCGGGCTTCCGCAGCATTCTCGCGGTGCCGATGCTTCGCGAGGGCCGAGTCATCGGATCGATCGCGGTGAGCCGCGCCGAGACCGGGGTATTTCCCGACAGGCTCGTCGCGCTCCTGAAGACCTTCGCTGACCAGGCGGTGATCGCGATCGAAAACGTGCGCCTGTTCAACGAGACCAAGGAAGCCCTCGACCAGCAGCGTGCGTCGGCCGAGGTCCTGTCGGCGATCAGTAGCTCGATCGCCGACACCAAGCCCGTGTTCGACACGATTCTCGAGCGCTGCCAGCACCTGTTCGCCGGCGAAACGGTCGGGCTCACGCTCTTGCGCGACGACGGCATGCTCGACATCGGCGCCTATGCGGGCCCCGGCGGGGAGGAGCTGCGAAG
>DASPTZ010000015.1:0-3998 GCA_035623155.1 Casimicrobiaceae bacterium
GAGCGACGGCACCTTTTCCTCGGTGGCTTCGATCGACGCCAGACTCACCTGTCGGGTGGCGGGCTCGTACAAGGCGCAGTGCACCGCGCCGTCATCGCCCCACTCGCCGAGCAGATCGAGCTTCCCTTCCCGGAGCGCTTCACCGATTCCGCGCCAGGTAGTGGGATCCACGGCGACGCGCGGCCAGCCCCGGTGGTGCGGAGCGCGCGGAAGGTCGGCAAACAGTGCCTTCAGCATGAATACCCTAGCCCAGCAGGCTCGCTACGTGACGAAACCAGGCGACCACGGGTCCGGGCAAGAAGATTCCGGCGGCCGCCACGATCGCGAGCTGGAGCGCCATGGGCGCCAGGCGATAGGCCGGCAGGCGATGGCGCTGGTCCGTGGCTCCAAAGGCCAATCCGTGAACTCGCAGCATCATCGCGGTGAACGCGATAATGAGGCCGAGGCCGAGCAGTATCGCGAGCCACGGGAAGCGCGCGAAGGTCGAAGTCACCAGCAGAAACTCGCTCGTAAAAACGCCAAAGGGCGGGAGCCCCGCGATCGCCACCACGCCTGCGACCAGCAGCCATCCCAGGAGCGGCGCACTCTGCGTCAGGCCGCGGATATCCGCGATATGCTGAGTACCCTCCAGTTGCGAGATGTATCCCACGCCGAAAAAGATCGACGACTTGGTCAGGCTGTGCATCGTCATGTGCAGGAGCCCGGCAAAGTTTGCGATCGGTCCCCCGAGGCCGAACGCCAACGTGATGATCCCCATGTGCTCGATGGAGGAGTAGGCGAACATCCGCTTGATGTCACGCCGGCGGAAAATCATGAACCCCGCGAACAGGAGCGAGACAAGCCCCATGGTTACCATCATCGGTCCCGGCGCGATGACGGCCGGATTGCCGGCCATGATCAGCTTGAAGCGCAGCAGCGCGAATAGCGCCACGTTAAGCAGAAGACCCGAAAGGACTGCAGAGATCGGCGTCGGGCCCTCCGCGTGAGCGTCGGGGAGCCAGGCGTGCACGGGCACGAGACCGACCTTGGTCCCATAGCCGAGCAGCAGGAATATGAACGACAGGTTCAAGAGCGCCGGATCAAGACTCGCGGAGCGCGCGGTGAGCCGATCCCAGGCCATGGCGGACATCCCCTGGCCGAGGCGCTCTTCGGCCGCGAGGTAGACCAGGATCGTGCCGAAGAGGGCGAGCGCGATGCCCACCGAGCCGAGAATGAAATACTTCCACGCCGCTTCGAGCGCGGCGTTGGTCCGGTAGATACCGACCATCACGACCGTCGTGAGCGTGGCGAGCTCGATTGCCACCCACATGAGTCCAATGTTGTTCGAAACCAGCGCGAGGTTCATGGCAAACATCAGCAACTGGTATAGCGCGTGATAGAAGCGCAGCTCCCGCGATCGCAACCGCCGCGACTGTAACTCATGCGCGATGTAGCCTGCGCTGAAGACGCTCGTCGTGAAGCCGACGAGCGCGCCGGTGAGGAGAAAGACGGTGTTCACGTCGTCGACGAGAAGGTAAAGCGTGGGTTCCGGTCTCTGCAGGTAGAGAGTGCCCGCACTGAGGAGCGTCAGAGCGCAGAACGAGACATTGAGCGCGGCTCCGAGCCGGTAGTTCCGCATGACCACGAGTAGCAGGGCGCCGAGCGCCGGGGCGCCCAGGAGTCCGACCAGGGCGGCCGTACCGAGCGCGGGGCTCACGCGGACTCCCCGCGCGACATCTCGAGTGCCTGCAGATCGACGGTGTCGAATCGTTCCCGAATCCGGAAGAGGAAGATTCCCACGACGAAGAAGGCGATGAGAACGGAGAAGCCGACGCTTATCTCGACCACCAGGGGCATGCCGCGAGCGCCGGTGGCGGCCAGTACCAGGCCATTCTCCAGCGACATGAAGCCGATGACCTGGCTCACGGCATTACGCCGCGTGACCATCATGAGGAATCCGAGGAGGACGACCGAGAGCGCGAAGGCGAGATCCTCGCGCACGAAGGCCCCTGCGGCTTGCGTCACCGGCAGCATCACGACGATCGCGAGGCCCACGAGGCCCATCCCGACGAGCATCGTGGGGCCAATGCTCACGACCGCCTCGATCGTGCGGTGAATCCCCAGGCGCACGACAATGCGGTGCAGGGCGACCGGGATCACCACGCCTTTAAAGAGCAGGGCGATGAGAGCAGTGATGAAGAGGTGCGGAGCGCGCTGCAGGTATGCCTGCCACCCGACCGAGAAGGCCAGCACGCACGCGTGAAGCGCGAACGCATTGAGCAGCGCGAACATCCGGTCCTGATAAAGCAGCAGGAAGCTCACCAGCACCATGGTCCCGGCAAGGAAATGCGCGATGTCCGTTTCGAGACCCGTCACCGGGAGACCCTCGAGACAAAGAGGAGAATTGTGCCGAGAAGACCCAGCATGAGCGCGACACCCAGCAACTCCGGCACCCGGAACACGCGCATCTTGGCGATCGCGGTCTCGAACAGAACCAGGAGGAACGCCAACATGCCGAGCTTCACGAGGTAAGCCGCGAATCCTACGGCATATGCGACGGCTCCCGCGCCGACCGAGGCGGTGCCCCACGGGGTAAACACGCAGGCGATCAGCGACAGGTAAAGCAGGAGTTTTAAGAACGCCGCCGCTTCGATGACCGCCAGGTGTCGGCCCGAGTACTCGAGGATCATCGCCTCATGCACCATCGTAAGCTCAAGGTGCGTGGCCGGATTGTCGACCGGGATCCGGGCATTCTCTCCGATCGAGACGATGATGAGAGCCACCAGTGCCAGCGCGAGTGAGATGCTCAACACCGCCCCGGCACCGACCATGTAGGCGGAGATCGAGGACAATTCCGTGGAGCCTGCAAACAGCGACAGCGTAAACATCACCATCAGCATCGCAGGCTCCGCGAGCGTCGCAAACATCATTTCGCGACTCGAACCAATTCCACCGAAGCTGGTGCCCACATCGAGCCCCGCCAGCGCGAGCAGGAACCGCGCCGTACCGAGCAGCGCCACGATGACGATGAGATCGGCGGCTGCGCCGAAGGCGAGGCCGGTCGCGAACGTCGGGACCAGTGCCGCCGCGACCCAGGTGGTGGCAAAAATGAGGTAGGGGCTGAAGCGGAACAGCCACGACGCGCTCTCCGCGACCACCGTTTCCTTGCGGATCAACTTCAGCAAGTCGCGATACGGTTGTACGACCGACGGACCACGCCGGCGCAGGAACCGCGCCTTGATCTTGCGGGTCACGCCGGTGAGCAGCGGGGCGAGTCCCAGCACCAGCGCCGCTTGTGCAAGCTGTGTCAGCCAGTTGCGGATCATCGGACGATTCCCACTACGATCAGCAACAGGATGAGGGCGGTGAAGACGAGGGTGAGATAGTTCCGAATGGTCAGGAACTGCAGTCGGTTCAGCCGCTCGGTGGTAGCGTCGACGACCCGAATGACGGGGGCATAGAGCAGTTCCCAGAGCGTGTCGTGCACGTCGATGTACGCTTTCGCGGTGCTGGTATCGCCGGGCTTCGGCATTTCAACCCGTTCCCGCGCGCGAAACACTGCGCTGCCGAACACCCGCCGGATTGGCTGCGCAAAGCTGCCGGCGGTGTACTGTGTCGCTGGACTCGCGTCCGGAAAGCCGCAGTCCCATGCCGGGGAGCGGCGCATCGCATGGGACGCGAATCGGCGTACGACCAGGGCCGTTACTGCGGCAGCGATCGCGATCATGCCGAAGACCAGCACGCCGTTGTAGGCGCTGCGCTCGGGCTCGATGGGCACGATGCGCAGCCAAGGTTGCGTCAGCTGCGGCGCGAGCTCGATGCCAAGCAGCATCTTGGACACCGGCGCGAGGGCATCCATGACCACCCCCGGAAATACTCCGGCGAGCAGACACAAGGCCGCAAAGATCAGCATTGCGCCGAGCGACCAGCGATCTGTCTCTCGCGCCTCGGCCGCCGTACTCGTACGCGGTCTCCCGAGGAAAGTCATTCCGAACGCCTTGACGAAACAGGTCGCGGCC
>DASPTZ010000016.1:0-79993 GCA_035623155.1 Casimicrobiaceae bacterium
TACAAGATGCGCGTGAAGACCCGCTACCAGCGCTGGGTCACCACCATCCTGGTCGTTCCGATCACGCTGGGCACGGTGCTGATTGCCGAGGGGGCGCTCACCTATTTCGGGCCGAGGGGGTGGCTGTCGCAAACGCTGCAGGTCCTCCATATCTATGACGGTCCAATCCGTCTGACGCACAACTACTGGGGCGTGTTGATCTCGCTGGTGATCTCGGGTTTTCCGTTCGCGTTCCTGCTGATCCTCTCGTATATCACCGGCATCGATCCCGTGCTCGCCCGCGCCGCGGCGACGCTGGGCGCCGATCCCGCGGCGCAGTTTCGGCACATCTACCTGCCGCTGCTGGCGCCAGGGCTGGCGATGTGCTTCTGCTTGGCGTTCGTGCAGGCCTTCTCGGTGTTCCCTTCCGCAGTGCTGCTGGGCTCGCCGGCCGGCCCGACGCGAGTAATCTCCATCGCGGCGTACGAAGCCGCATTCGAGCAATACGACTATTCGCTTGCCTCCGCGATTGCGATGATCATGGGCTTCGTGCAACTGATCATCGTCGCAGCCGTGCTCGGGTTGCGCAGCCTGTTCTACCGAGGGCCCGTCGTCGGAGGCAAGGGATGAGCGCGGCGCGCGAAGTTGGGGACCCGCGAGCGCGCGGGGAGAAGTTCAGGCCCGAAGGGCGCGTCCGCGCGCGACCGGGCGTGCCGACGCTCACCCGGCGGTGTTGCGGCGGGCGTCAAAGAGGCACGCGCAGCGCTCGGCGCCGCGCGAATCCCGGGCGGCCGACCCGCAACCGCGCATGGAGCGCCACGGGTATAAGGAGGCCGCAATGAGTCCGGGTGTGCGTGCTTGGCTCGACCGCGCGTGGCGTGGCCTGTTGCTCGGCACGATGACGTTGTTTGTGGTCAACGTCGGCCTGATGATCGCCGCGGTGGCCACCAGCTCCTTCGCCAGGCGCTGGCTCGGTACCTGGCTGCCCGAAGGCTGGACCACCAACTGGTACACCGCAGCGTGGAAGGAATTCCAGCTGGGCTCGGTGCTGTGGGTGACGGTCGAGGTGGTGCTGGCCGTCGTACTGCTCTCGCTCGTCATCGGCGTGCCCGCGGCGTACACGCTGGCACGTCGCGAGTTTCTCGGCAAGCGCCCGCTGATGCTGCTCTTCCTGCTGCCGCTGATGGTGCCGCCGATCACCTACGGCATCCCGCTGGCGACCGTTCTTTACAAGGCGCAGCTTGCAGGAACGATCTACGGCGTGATCCTCGCCAATCTGATCCCGGCGGCGCCGTTCGTGATACTAGTGATGACGCCCTTCATCGAGCAGATCGATTCCAACCTGGAATCGGCGGCGCGCGTTTTCGGCGCAAGCACCGCACGCATGTTCTGGCACGTGCTGGTGCCGCTGCTCGCCCCGGGCATACTCGCGGCGTCGCTGCTGGTGCTGGTGCGCACCATCGCGCTGTTCGAGCTGACATTCCTGACGGCAGGGCCCGATTCGCAGACGCTGGTCGTCGCCCTGTACTACGCGGTGTTCGCCGCTGGCGTTCGCGCGCCGCAGTCGGTGGACGCCATGGCGATGATCTACATGGTCGTCACGCTGGTGTGGCTCCTGATCGCTCTGCGCTTCGTCAACCCGACGCAGCTCGTCTCGCGGGTCAAGGAACAGCCGCTGACGGCGTAGCCTGGGCGGCAGCATGAGGCGGCTCGGATTCTCAACGTTGAGCGAATTGTCCGCGGCAGTTGCGCTGCCCGCCTACGAGCCGCGCGCGATCGGTGTCGGCATCGTCCATCTCGGCATCGGCGCGTTCCATCGGGCGCAAACCGCGGTGTACAGCGACGACGCGCTGGCTCTGGAACATGGGGACTGGGGCATCTGCGGGGTGAGCCTGCGCTCTGCCGGCGTCCGTGATCGCCTCGGCCCCCAGGACGGGCTGTACACCTCGGTCGAAAGAAGTCCCGCAGGAGTGCGCCGCCGCGTGATCGGAAGCGTCCGCGAAGTGCTGTTCCTGGGCGACCAGAGACACGAGGTGCACCAGCGGCTCGTCGCCCCGGGCACGCGAATCGTGACGCTGACCATCACCGAGAAGGGCTACTGCCACGATCCCGCCAGCGGCCGCCTCAACTTCGCTCATCCCGACATCGCGCACGATCTCGCCGACACCGAACATCCGGTGAGCGCGGTGGGTATCCTCGCCGCGGCGCTCGACGCCCGGCGGCGCTCTCACGGCCGGCCCTTCACGGTGCTCTGCTGCGACAATCTTCCTCACAACGGAGCCTTGGTGAGCGGTCTCGTACTTTCCTACGCCGAGCGCCAGGACGCGACGCTCGCCCACTGGATACGCGGCCACGTGACGTTTCCGTCGACCATGGTCGATCGCATCGTTCCCGCGACGACGCCTGGCGATATCGCCGACAACGACGCCGCCCTGGGAGTGCACGACGCGGCACCGGTGGTGCACGAGCCCTTCAGGCAGTGGGCGATCGAGGACGACTTCGCCGCCGGGCGTCCGGCATGGGAGCGCGCCGGCGCACAGCTCGTCGGTGACGTCGCTCCCTTCGAAGCGATGAAGCTGCGGTTGCTCAACGCCAGCCATTCGGCATTCGCCTACCTCGGCTATCTGGCCGGTCACGAGTTCATCTACCAGGTCGCGGCGGAGCGCGACTTCGTGGCGTACATGCGCGCGCTGATGCACGAGGTCGTGCCTACGCTCGCGATTCCGCCCGGTGTCGATGTTTCGGCGTATCAGGAGGCGCTCATCGATCGCTTCCGCAATCCCGCCCTGCCGCATCGAACCCAGCAGATCGCGATGGATGGCTCGCAGAAGCTGCCCCAGCGGCTTCTGGGCACTGTTCGTGACAATCTCACCACCGGACACAGCATCGACAAGATCGCGCTCGCTGTCGCCGGATGGATGCGCTACGTCGCCGGCGTCGACGAGGCGGGGCGCGAGATCAAAGTCTCCGATCCGCTCGCCTCCGAATTCGCGCGCGTTGCCGCGTCGCATCGCGGCGATCCCGAAGGGCTCGCGCGAGGCCTGCTAGGGCTTCGCGCAGTTTTCGGGGAGGATTTGCCCGCGGATCCGCAATTCGCCGGAAAGGTGATCGCCCGGCTGACGGGACTGTATGTCGACGGCGCCGCGCGCACCGTCGCACGCGCGGCTTCGGGCGTCTAGAATCGAACGATGGTGCCGCCTCTCGTCCTTCATCCCGATCGGCTGTTCTCTCCCGAGCCACGCCAGCGCGAGTTCGGGCGCGCTCTCTACGCGACGGTCAAGGATCTGCCGATCTTGAGCCCCCACGGTCATACCGATCCGCACTGGTTCGCCGGCAACGAGCCTTTCACCAACGCCTCCGCGCTGTTCATCACGCCCGACCACTATGTCTTCCGAATGCTCTACAGCCAGGGCGTTAGGCTCGAGGAGCTGGGCATTCCGCGGCGCGACGGCGGCGAAGTCGAGCTGGACGCGCGCAAGATCTGGCGGACCTTCGCCGCGTATTACCATCTGTTCCGCGGGACGCCGACGCGCATCTGGCTGGACCACGCCTTCCACGAAGTGTTCGGCATCCGCGATCGATTGACGCCGGAGTCTGCCGACCGGCTGTACGACCACATCAACGAATGCCTGAAGCGTCCGGAGTTCCGTCCTCGTGCGCTGTTCGAGCGCTTCAACATCGAGGTCATCGCCACGACAGAATCGCCGCTCGATCCGCTTGCGCAGCACGCCACGATCCGCGCCAGCGGCTGGAGCGGGCGCGTGGTGACCGCGTACCGTCCCGATCCCGTCGTCGATCCGGAATTCGAAGGCTTCGCGGACAACGTGGCCAGGCTCGCCGAGATCTCGGGTGAAGACACCTCGACCTGGCGCAGTTACCTCGCTGCGCACAGAAATCGCCGCGCTTTTTTCAAGACGATGGGCGCAACGTCCACCGATCACGGGCATCCCACTGCGCAGACTTCGGATCTCGACAGCGGCGACTGCGAAGCGCTGTTCGCCAAGGCGCTGGACGGAAGCGCGACGCCTGCGGAGGCCGAGGCGTTCCGCGGGCAGATGCTCACCGAGATGGCGAGGATGAGCCTGGAGGATGGTCTGGTGATGCAGATCCATCCCGGGTCTCTGCGCAATCACAACGCCCAGGTGTACGCGCGCTTTGGTCGCGACAAGGGCGCCGACATCCCGACGCGCACCGATTACGTGCGGGGGCTTAAGCCGCTGCTCGACCGCTTCGGCAACGAGCCGGGCCTCACGCTGATCCTTTTCACCCTGGACGAATCGACCTACTCGCGCGAGCTGGCGCCGCTCGCCGGCCATTACCCGATATTGCGGCTGGGACCACCGTGGTGGTTCTACGACAGCCCCGAAGGCATGCAGCGCTTCCGCGAGCAGGTCACCGAGACGGCCGGGTTCTACAACACGGTCGGCTTCAACGACGACACGCGCGCCTTCCTGTCGATCCCGGCCCGGCACGACGTGGCCCGTCGCATGGATTGCCGCTTTCTCGCGCAGCTCGTTACCGAACACAAGATCGAAGAGGACGAGGCGTTCGAGCTCGCGCCCGAGCTCGCCTACAGGCTCGCGAAGCGCGCGTACAAGCTCTGAGCGCTTTGCTTGCGTAAGGGAGGCCGCTTTGCGCGGACCGGTGCGTGCGCTGTCCATGGCGCTGTGCCCGCTGCTGGGGCTGGCCGCGGACGCTTGCCCGCGCTGCGGTGGAACAGTAGCTCGCGGGCTTCTTTATTACACGTGCGATTGCAAGAGTTGCAGGCTCACTCGCGTGCCGCCGTGTCGAGCCAGAGCGTCACCGGGCCGTCGTTGGTCAGCGCCACCTGCATATGTGCTCCGAATACGCCGGTCGCCACACGTCGCGCGTGATAGTCCTCCAGCTTGCGCACGAATGCGTCGAACGTGGGCTGAGCCTGCGCGGGAGGCGCCGCCGCGCTGTACGAGGGTCGCGCACCCTTGCGCATCGACGCGTAGAGGGTGAACTGGCTCACCGCGAGGATGTCGCCGCCCGCGTCGCCGATGGAGCGGTTCATCACTCCCTGTGCATCATCGAAGACACGAAGGCTGATGATCTTTCGCGCGAGCCAGTCGACGTCGGTATCGCCGTCGCCGGGCGCGACGCCGCAGAGTACGAGCAGCCCCGGTCCGATCGATGCGACACGCTCGCCGTCGATGCTGACCGATGCTTCGCGCACGCGCTGCACGACCGCTCGCATGGCGAAAAACCTAACGCACGACCTTGCGCTCGACGTCGGTGACCTTGCCGTCGATCAGCGTCACGGTGGTGATGGTGCTCGGATCGCCCTCCTTGGGCAGGTACGACCACTGGTGTCCCTGGCCGTGGCGGCTCTTTGCGTCGACGTCGGGTCTGCCGATGCGCTGGATCACTTCCGCTTCGCTCATGCCGATCTGGATGAACTTCCGATTGGCCGCGTTGCCATTCGTCGTTTTCTTGCGGTCGACGGGCGCTGCGCGATCGGACCGCGTCGCGGCGCCTTGCGATGGCTTGCCGGCGGGCACGGGCGTTCCAGGGACGACGCTCAGCGAGGGCGGCTCGATGGTGAGGTTGCGCAATTCCTTCCCCGTCGGGCAGGGAACGTCCTGGTAGACCACAGTACCGCCATCGCCGGCGCACTTCCAGATGGTCGGCGTCGCGCCCTCGACGGCGCATGCGGCCATCGCCGAGCAGAGGAGCAGGAGGCGGAGGAGGGCTGACATGGCGGTGCTCGGACCGATCAAATATGGTTAACATAGCACTTTTGTCTCCGAGTCAAATCATCCGTTCGATGGATACCCGCACTCGCCTCGCCGCCCGTGTGCAGGAGATCGCGCCCTTTCACGTCATGGAGGTGCAGACCGCGGCGCGCGCGCTCGAGGCCGCGGGGCGGAGCGTCGTGCACATGGAGATCGGCGAGCCTGACTTTCCCACGCCTGGGCCGGTGATCTCCGCGGCGCACGAGGCGATCGCCCGCGGCGACATCTACTACACGTCGGCGCTGGGCATCCCCGCATTGCGCGAGGCGATCGCCCGCCATTACCGCGATCGCCTCGGCGTACGCGTGAGCCCGGAGCGGGTGATCGTCACCGCCGGATCGTCGGCGGCATTGCTGCTGACGCTTGCGCTCCTGGTCAACCACGACGACGCGATTCTCCTGGCGGATCCCGGCTATCCATGCAACCGCCATTTCGTGCGCACCCTGGAAGGCGAAGCCGTGGGCATTCCGGTAGGGCCGCAGTCCAACTATCAGCTCACCGCCGATCTGATCTCCGCTGCGTGGACGCCGCGCACGCGGGGAGCGCTGATCGCCTCGCCGTCCAACCCGACCGGCACCATGGTCGCTTTCGAGGAAATGCGACGCATCGCGGCAGCCGTCGACGCGCGCGGCGGCGAACTGATCGTCGACGAGATCTACCTCGAGCTCTCCTACGCCGAGAAGCCCAGGACCGCGCTCGAGCTCTCCGACTCGCTGTTCGTGATCAGCAGCTTCTCCAAGTACTTCAACATGACCGGCTGGCGCCTGGGCTGGCTGGTGGCGCCCGAGACTGCGGTGCGCGACATCGAGAAGCTCGCCCAGAATCTGTATATCTCGCCTCCGACCGTGTCGCAGCGCGCGGCGCTCGCCTGCTTCAGCCCCGATACGCTGGCCATCGTGGAAGAGCGGCGGCGAGAGTTCCAGGCGCGTCGCGACTTCCTGGTTCCCGCGCTGCGCGATCTTGGCTTCGGAATTCCGGTGATGCCCACCGGAGGATTTTTCGTCTACGCGGATTGTTCGCCCTTCGGCATGGACAGCGAGCGGTTCTGCGTCGAGGCGCTGCAGGCGACGGGCGTCGCGTTTACCCCGGGAATCGACTTCGGGCGCCATCGCGCCGAGGATCACGTGCGCTTCGCCTACACCATCGCGCTGGACAAGCTGCACGATGGCGTTCGGCGCCTCGCTTCGTGGCTGCCGCGCTTGAGTCGAACATGACTCGCCTGGTGCTTGCGTGGTGTGCGGCCTCGATGCTCACGAGCTGCAGCGGCATCGAGTATTACTGGCAGGGAATCCGCGGGGAGATGAACATCCTCGATCGGGCCGAGCCGATTCCAGCCGTCGTCGAGACTACGCAGGACCCGACCCTCAAGGCCAAACTCGAGCGCGCGATGGCGATCCGCGAATTCGCGATCCACGAGCTTGGGTTGCCGGACAACGGGAGCTACCGGCGCTATACCGATCTTGGCCGCCGCTTCGTTCTGTGGAACGTGTTCGCGACCCCGGAGCTATCGCTCGAGCCGCGGCAGTGGTGCTTTCCGGTCGCCGGCTGCGTTAATTATCGTGGCTACTTCGACGAGGCGGCGGCCAAGGCCGCCGCGGCGCAGTTCTCCGCGAGCGGCGACGATGTGCACATCGGCGGCGTACCGGCGTTCTCGACGCTGGGCTACTTCAACGACCCGATTCTGTCGACTTTCATCCGCTATCCCGAGCCGGAGCTTGCGCGACTCATCTTTCACGAGCTGGCGCACCAAGTCGCTTACGCCAAGGACGACACGGTGTTCAACGAGTCGTTTGCGGTAGCGGTCGAGGAGGAGGGCGTCCAGCGCTGGCTGGCGGCTCAGAACGACCCCGCGTTGTCTGCCCAAGCCGCGGCGACGCAACGCTATCGGGAGGGCTTCCGGGCGCTAGTCGAGCGCACACGCGGTGATCTCGCAAGGCTCTACGAGAGCGAGCTGGGCGACTACGTCAAGCGCACGGCCAAGGCTCGCATATTCGCGGCCATGCGCGCCGACTACGCCGCGCTCAAGCAGCAATGGAATGGATTCGCGATCTACGACGGATGGTTCGCGCAGGGTCCGACCAATGCGAGCCTCGCCGCTGTCGCGCTCTACACCTCCAAGGTCCCATTGTTTCGCGCGCTGCTCGCTCAGGAAGGGGGCGATTTCCCGCGCTTCTATGCCCGAGTCAAGGAGTTGACCCGCCTGCCCAGGGACCAGCGTGACGCGGCGCTGGAGGCCGCAGCCGACAGAGCCACGACTGCTGGCCGCACTCGCTGAGGCCGCGAGTGCGACCGTGGTAAATCCTTGTCTTGCCTCGCGAATCCCGGTATAATTTTGATTCCTTGCCTCATCGGTTGCAGACCGGGAGGCCGCGGGCGACCGGACGAACCCTGTCGCCGTAACCACGTCCACAAGGAGCATCTGCAATGCGTCATTATGAAGTGGTTTTCATCGTGCACCCCGACCAGAGCGAGCAGGTGCCCGCGATGGTCGAGCGCTACCGCGCGATGGTCACCTCCGGAGGCGGCAGGATTCACCGCCTAGAGGACTGGGGCCGCCGCCAGCTGGCCTATCCGATGGCCAAGGTGCACAAGGCGCACTACGTGCTGATGAACGTCGAGTGCGACTCGCCGGTCGTCGACGAGCTCGAGCACGCATTCAAGTTCAACGATGCGGTGCTGCGCCATCTGATCGTCGGGATGCGTGAAGCCGTCGTTGCGCCATCGCCGATGATGAAAGAAGAGAAGTCCCGCTCGCTGGCGCCGGGCGCGGCGCCGGGAGCACCTCCGGGGGCACAGATGGCGCCTGCCCCGGAGGCGTAGCGCGCGGCCGGTGAGGGTGAACGCCGTGACGCTCGACGCGCGCCTGCGATCGCGCGGCGACCTGCGCTTCACGCCTGCCGGCGTGCCGGCGCTCGACTTCGCGCTGGAGCACGAGTCGGTCCAGATCGAGGCCGGTGCCGAGCGCCGCGTGGCGTGCGAGGTCGCCGGCGTGGCACTCGGTTCCGTGGCCCGCGAGCTTGCAGGTGTTGCCCCCGGGGCGACTATCCGCTGCAGCGGATTCCTCGCGCGGCGCTACCGCACCGGCGTCAGCGTCGCGCTCCACGTAAACGCATTCGAACTCAAGCAAAACGCAACGGAAGGAAACTGAAATGCCACGTCCCATGGGAAGAGGCGGCAAGGGCAAATTCAAGGGCAAGGGCAAGGGCAAGGATGGCAAGCGCCGCGAGCGCGGCAACACCCTGTTCAAGCGCAAGAAGTTCTGCCGCTTCACCGCCGAAGGCGTCAAGGAAATCGACTACAAGGACATCGACGTCCTGAAGGATTTCATCCAGGAGAACGGCAAGATCATGCCGGCGCGCATCACCGGCACCAAGGCGCGCTATCAGCGCCAGCTCTCCACTGCGATCAAGCGGGCGCGCTTCCTGGCGCTGTTGCCCTACACCGACCTGCACTGACAGGAGCGACGACGATGCAAGTCATATTGCTGGAGAAGATTCACAACGTCGGCGACTTGGGCGAGGTCGTGAAGGTGAAGCAGGGCTTCGCCCGCAACTACCTGATCCCGCAGGGCAAGGCCAAGCGGGCCACGCCGGAGAACTTGAAGCTCCTGGAGGAGAAGCGCGCGGAGCTGGAGAAGGCCGCAGCGGAGAGGCTGGCGAAGGCACAGGAACAAGCCTCCAAGATCGAAGGGCTGACCATCCAGATCACCCAAAAGGCCGGCGTCGACGGACGCCTGTTCGGCTCGGTGACCAACGTCGACATCGTCGAATCGCTGCAGGCGCTCGGGCATACGGTCGAAAGGGCGATGATTCGCATGCCGGACGGTCCGCTCAAGCACGTCGGCGATTTCCCGCTGACGATCGTTCTGCACACCGACGTTGCCGCGAACATCACGGTCTCGGTGCTCGGCGACACGACCGAGGCCCCTCCGGCGTGACGCCGCGTTGTCCCGACCGGAGCACGATCCAAGGGCCGGCGACGGCCCTTGTTTTTTCGGCCGACGTCGCGGTTGCATGGATCAAAATGCATCGCTCCGGGCTGCACCGGCCTGCTAGAATGGGGCGCATTGCCTTAAGTAGCCGCATGCCCAACGATACCCAGCTCGAGGCGCTGAAGGTCCCGCCGCATTCGCTGGAGGCCGAACAGTCGGTGCTGGGCGGGTTGCTGCTGGAGAACGGCGCAGTGGATCGCATCGCCGACCTCCTGACCGGGGAGGACTTCTACAGCGATCCGCACCGCGTTCTCTACAAGGCGATCATCGACCTGATCGCCGACAACAAGCCCGCCGACGTCGTGACGGTAGGCGAGGCGCTGGGTTCGCTCAAGAAGCTCGACTACGTCGGCGGCATGCCGTACCTCGCTGCGCTGGTCGAGAACGTCCCGACCGCAGCCAACATCCGCCGTTATGCGGAGATCGTGCGCGAGCGCGCCATCCTGCGACGCCTCGCCGCAGCCGCCGGCGAGATCGCCGATACCGCGTACAACCCGTTGGGCCGGAGCGTCCGAGAGATCCTGGATAGCGCCGAGACCAAGGTGTTCGAGATCGCCGAGCACGGTGCGCGCGGCCAGCAGGGATTCCAGGAGATTCGTCCGCTGCTCACGCAGGTCGTCGAGCGCATCGAGTTTCTCTACAACCGCGACAACCCCTCCGACGTCACCGGCATCGCCACCGGCTTCACCGATCTGGACCGCTTGACCTCAGGGCTGCAGGAAGGCGATCTGATCGTCATCGCCGGCCGGCCGAGCATGGGCAAGACGTCGCTCGCGCTCAACATCGGCGAGCACATCGCCCTGTCGTCGAAAATGCCAGTGGCGATCTTCAGCATGGAGATGGGCGCCACGCAGCTTGCCATGCGGATCATGGGCTCCGCCGGCAGGCTCGACCAGCAGAAAATCCGCACCGGCCGTCTCTCCAACGAGGATTGGGAGCGGCTTTCCTCCGCGCTCGGGCGCCTCAACGACGCGCCGATACACATCGACGAGACGCCGGCGCTCAATGCGCTGGAATTGCGTGCGCGCGCGCGGCGATTGTCGCGGCAATACGGTGGCAGGCTTGGCGCAATCGTGGTGGACTACCTGCAGCTCATGCAAGCAGTGGGCGAGGGCGAGAATCGCGCCACCGAGATTTCCGAGATCTCGCGCTCGCTCAAGGCGCTTGCCAAGGAACTCAAGGTACCGGTGATGGCGCTGTCGCAATTGAATCGCAGCCTGGAGCAGCGCCCCAACAAGCGGCCGGTGATGTCTGATCTGCGCGAATCAGGTGCGATCGAGCAGGATGCGGACGTGATCCTGTTCATCTATCGCGATGAGGTCTACAACGCGGAGACGCCGGACAAGGGAGTGGCCGAGATCATCATCGGCAAGCAGCGCAACGGTCCCATCGGCTCGGTGCGGCTTGCTTTCCTCGGCGAGTTCACCCGTTTCGAGAATCTCGCGGCGCCGGGATCGTATTGATTCGTGAGACGCTCGCCACGGGAGCTCGCGGCGCCGCGGGCCGCGGGATTCGATGGCGGCGTGTCGGATGCGCTTGGGCCGAAGTACGGCAACCAGACGCGCGCTCCAGGCATTGCCGCGCGCCATCTGGCGCTACAGGATCTCCGCCGCGTGATCCGCCAGTCGCGAGCGCTCGCCGCGCAGCAGCGTGACGTGCCCCGAATGCGACCAGCCCTTGAAGCGATCGACAACGTAGGTGAGCCCCGAGCTGCCCTCCGTGAGATACGGCGTGTCGATCTGGGCGATGTTGCCGAGCACCACCACCTTGGTGCCGGGGCCGGCGCGGGTGATGAGCGTCTTCATCTGCTTGGGCGTCAGGTTCTGAGCCTCGTCGATGATCAGGTACTTGTTGATGAAGGTGCGCCCGCGCATGAAATTGAGCGATTTGACCTTGATGCGCGAACGGATCAAGTCGCGCGTCGCGGCGCGTCCCCATTCGCCTGCGTCGTCGTCGGTCTTGTTGAGCACGTCGAGGTTGTCCTCGAGCGCGCCCATCCACGGATTCATTTTTTCTTCCTCTGTTCCCGGCAGGAAGCCGATGTCTTCACCCACCGGAACCGTGACGCGAGTCATGATGATCTCGGTGTAGACCTTGAACTCGAGCGTGAGCATCAGGCCTGCAGCCAGCGTGAGCAGTGTCTTGCCGGTCCCCGCCTGACCGAGCAGCGTCACGAAGTCGATCTCCGGATTCATCAGCAGGTTGAGCCCGAAGTTCTGCTCGCGGTTGCGCGCCGTGATGCCCCACACGTTGTTCTTCTGATGGGTGTAGTCGCGCAGCGTCTGTAGGAGCGCGGTGCGCCCGTTCACTTCCTTGACCAGGGCATAGAGCGGAGTCTCGCCCGGGCCTTTGGGCTCCAAGTAGACGAACTCGTTGACCAGGAAGCTGTGGCACATCGGTCCGGTGACGCGGTAGTAGGTGTGTCCGCCGTGCTGCCACGACTCAATTCCCTTGCCGTGACGATCCCAGAAATCCACCGGCAGCTCGCGCATGCCGCTGTAGAGCAGGTCGGTGTCTTCGAGCACCTTGTCGTTGAAGTAATCCTCGGCCGCGATGCCCAGCGCGCGCGCCTTGATGCGCATGTTGATGTCCTTGGACACCAGGATGACGCTGCGCTTGGGATGCTGGCGCTGCAGGTGCATGACCACCGCGATGATCTGGTTGTCGGCCTTGCCGCCGGCGAGCGAAGGCGGGAGCGCCGTAGGGATCGCCTCGGTCTGCAGGAACAGCCGTCCCGATGCGGCGCCGCCGCTCTGGGCCTTCAGCGGAATGCCCTCGGCGATGCCGTTCGGATTGATCGCGCTTGCGGCGGTCACCAGCTCGTCCAGGTAGCGCGACGCCTGCCGCGCGTTGCGCGCGACCTCGGTGACGCCTTTCTTGTTGTTGTCGAGCTCCTCCAGGGTGAAGATCGGGAGGAAGATGTCGTGCTCTTCGAAACGGAACAGACTGGTGGGGTCGTGCATCAACACATTGGTGTCGATCACGAACAGCTTGGGAGTTTGTGTCTTGGTGGTTCTGGTGACGTGCAGCGCATGACGAAGAGTGCGCTCGACCATGGGTCTCCTAGGGGGTCGGGACGGGTCGGCTCCATGCTAGAGCAGCTCCCCCGTCCGACACAAGGGATTGTGGTCCGGCGGACCAATGGATCAAACCATTTGTGGTGGAAACGGAACAGGGCGCTCGCGAGCTCCCTTCCGGAGGGGCGTTGGGCGCATTTGATCGGGCGCGCGACACGGCTCACTAGAGGGCCTTCACCGCCTCCAAAACGGCATCGGCGTGACCCGGCACCTTCACACCTCTCCATTCCCGGGCGAGCGTCCCGTCGGGTCCGATGAGGAACGTCGAGCGCTCGATGCCCCTGACCTGGCGGCCGTACATGTTCTTCATCTTGATCACGCCGAACTGCTTGCACAGCCTCTCGTCGGCGTCGGAAATCAATTCGAAGGGAAAGCCCATCTTGGCCTTGAAGTTCTCGTGCGACTTCATACTGTCGCGCGACACGCCCACGATGACCGCGCCGGCCTTGACGAATTGCTTGTGCAGATCGCGGAACTGGCTGCCTTCGGTGGTGCATCCCGGAGTGTTATCCTTGGGATAGAAATACAGCACAACTGCGTGACCGCGGTGTTGCGCGAGCTTGAACGTGCCGCCGGTGGCGGCAGCGGAGAAGTCCGCGATCTTGTTGCTTGCCATGATGATCTCCTTGTCTTTCGTAGCTCCCGCCCGCCCAACACGCGTCATGCCGCCAGCGCAAGATCGACGTCGCCCAAGAACTCCTGACCTTGGACGAGCAGCGTCCCGCTGCGCCCGGGGACGCTCCCCGCGCCGACCTCGTGTCGCGGCAGCGCCAGCGGCTGCAGTCGTTCGTACAGCGTCCGCAACGAAGTGAGCATGTAGCCCTGCGCCCTCCATCCCACGACCAGCTGCTCGAGCACCGGCGAGAGGCGCATTCCCTCCAGCTCCGCGTGCAGGGTGAACACATGGCCCTGCTCGGGACGCGATGCTGTCTGCTCCAGCAATCGCCGTGCAACGTTGTCCGGCCCGATGCCGTCGGTGCCGATGAGCTCGTCGAGCGTGGGCAGCGTCGTGGGCAGCTGCGGACATCGGATCAGCTCGGCGTTCCACACCGGCAGGTGCGGATGCGTGCCACGGCCGTCGGAGCAGTACTCGAAGCCTAGCACCTGGGTTAGGCGCAGCGCGTGGAGGTTCATCTGCCAGCCGGCTGCGGCGTGGGCGCGAGGGGCCTCCTTGAAGATATCGGTGTAGCGCTCGCAGGCGCGCTGCATTTGCCTCCCGGTCCACTCGAGGTCCGCGCCGCTCACGCCGTCCTGCCATCGCGTGTGATCCCAGCTGTGCAAACCGACTTCGAAGCCTTCGTCGCGCACGTGGCGCATGACATCGCCGGCGCGTCGTCCGATGTCGGGGCCGGGCAGAAGCGTGCCGTACAGGAGCGTCTTCATGCCATAGTGCCGAACGACCGACGTGCGCCTCACCTTGCGCACAAAGCCCGGCCGGAAGACGCGCCTGATGGCGGCGCCGGTGCGGTCGGGCCCCACGCTGAAAAAGAACGTCGCTCCGATGTCGTATTTGCGAAGCAGCTCGACCAGGTTGGGCACGCCTTCGCGGGTTCCGCGCAGCGTGTCGACGTCGATCTTCAGCGCCAGCAGCATCGGGGAGGGTTCCGCAAGAGGGTGAACTGTTGCAGGAACGAGTCGGCCGAGCTGTTAGCCGATGACGCCGTCATTCCACGAGCCGACGCGCCTCGGCGACGTGTTCGCGATACGCATCGAAGATCCGCTTGAGAGCTTCGTCCAACGTGACGGTCGGTTGCCAGTTGAGGTCGACGCAGGTGTTGGCGATCTTCGGCACCCGGTTCTGGACGTCCTGATAGCCCCTGCCGTAGTAGGCATCGGCGCTCGTTTCGACCAGCTGCACTTTCTTCGCGCTGTTACGGTACTCCGGATAAGTCAGTGCGAGATCGACCATCATGCGCGCAAGATCCTTCACCGAGACGTTGTTCCTGGGATTGCCGATGTTGTAGATCTTGCCGCTAGCGATGCCGTTCTCGTTGGCGATGATCTTCATCAGCGCCGCGATGCCGTCGTCGACGTAGGTGAAGGCGCGCTTCTGCGTTCCCCCGTCGACCAGCTTGATCTGCTCGCCGCGGACGATGTGCCCCAGGAACTGCGTGATGACGCGCGAGCTGCCTTCCTTGGGCGTGTTGATCGAGTCGAGCCCCGCGCCGATCCAGTTGAACGGGCGGAACAGCGTGTAGTCGAGGCCGTCCTGCATTCCGTAGGCGTGGATGACCCGGTCCATGAGCTGCTTGGCGCAGGAATAGATCCACCGAGGCTTGTTGATAGGCCCGAGAACCAGGTCCGAGCTGTCGGGATCGAATTCTGGATCGGCCGACATTCCGTAGACCTCGGAGGTCGACGGAAAGACCACGCGCTTCCTGTGCCGAACGCAGGCGCGCACGATCGGCAGGTTCGCTTCGAAGTCGAGCTCGAACACCCGCAGCGGCTCCCGCACGTAGGTCGCCGGCGTGGCGATTGCGACCAGCGGCAGCGCGGTGTCGCACTTCTTGATGTGGTACTCGATCCACTCCTTGTTTATGGTGATGTCACCCTCGAAGAAGTGGAATCGCTTCTCGGGTATGAGATCGGAAATGCGATCGGTCTGCATGTCCATCCCGTAGATCTCCCAGTCTGTGGCGGCGATGATGCGCTGGGAGAGGTGGTGGCCGATGAAGCCATTGACGCCGAGAATGAGTATCTTTTTCATGGATTCTTGTTGTCCTCGCGCCCCTTGCGAACGCCTGCGTGCGGCAGGAAGTGCAGCGGCGCGAGCAGGAAGTAACAATACAGTCCAGCGCGCAAGCTGTAAAACGCGACGAAAGCCGAGATCACCGGAACGAGCGCGTACAGCACCACGTCAAGCCCCTGGAGTCACTGCTTGCGAGCCGAAGCGTTGCCTGAACCCGCCAGCGTCGACGAGCTCGCCGTCGACTTCCAGTTCGACCACGGCGAGCCGTCCGCCGCCGCCGCAGTTGGCGACGATGCTGCCCCCCTCGATCGCCATCGCGGGCTCGTGCCTGGACGAGACTTCCAGGATCCGTGTGCGCAGCAGTCGCGCCGGAACTCCCCCCACGAGCGTTCGTGCCGCGGGATACGGAGGGCTAAGCGCGCGCACCAGGTTGTGAATGGTCTGAGCGCTCTGCGACCAATCGATGACGCCGTCCTCGGGCCTTCTGCCGCCGAAGTAGCTGGCGCGCTCGGGGTCCTGGGGAGTGTGCGGCGCAGTGCCGGAAAGCAGCGCCGGCAGAACGCGGTCCAACGTCGTCTCCGCTGCGATCGTGACCTTGTCGAAGACCTCTTTCGCTGTGTCGTCGGGCAGGATGGGAACGGCGGTCTGCGCGACGATATCCCCGGCGTCCGGCTTTTCGACCATGTAGTGCAGCGTTGCCCCGGTCTCGGTCTCGCCGTTGATGATCGCCCAATTGACCGGAACCCGTCCGCGATACTTCGGCAGCAGCGAGCCGTGCATGTTGAGCGCGCCGCGGGCGGCAAGCGCCAGCAGCGGTGCCTTGAGCATTCGACGGTAGTAGAAGGAGAAGATGAAATCCGGTTTGCACGCCGCGACCTGGTCGACCACCACCGGGACATTGGGATCAGCCGGCGCAATCGCCGGGATGCCGCGGTCACGGGCGACCCGCGCCACGCTCTCGAACCAGATGGTTTCGCCGGGGGCATCCTCGTGCGTCACCAGCAGCGGAATGCGGACTCCGTGCGCGAGCAGCACGCGCAGGCAACGCACACCGACGTTGTGATAGGCGAAGACAACCGCGCGGGTCATGGGAGACGCGAAGAGTCGGGTCTTTGCGCCTCGGCGTCACCTCGTTCGAGCACCGCCTGGATCATGAACCGCGGCCGCTCGCGTACCTGTTGATAGATGCGTCCGACGTACTCGCCGATGAGCCCGAGGCCGAAGAGCAGCATGCCGACGAGGAAGAACGCCAGGATGTCGCGGTCCCAAAGCGTGGCGAAGCCCTCGCGCCAGCCGGCGGCGACCAGCCGGTCCACGATCACGATGAAGTAGGTCACCAGCGCAGCGGCGGAGACGATCATGCCGAACATCGAAGCGAGCTGCAGCGGCACGAGCGAGAAGCCGGTGATCAGGTCGAAATTGAGCCGGATCAGCTTGTAGAGCGAATACTTGGATTCGCCGGCGGCGCGCTCGGCGTGCTCGACTTCGATTTCAGTCGGGCTGTAGGAGAAGGTGTAAGCAAGCGCCGGTATGAAGGTGCTGACCTCGCGCGAAGCGACGATCGCGCGCACGATGTCGCGGTTGTAGGCACGCAGCATGCAACCCTGATCGGTCATCTTGATGTGGGTGATGCGCTCGCGCACGGCGTTCATCGCCTTGGAAGCGAAGCTGCGCCACCATGCGTCCTTGCGGGCACGGCGGATGCTGCCCACGTAGTCGTGCCCGGCGTCCATGGCGGCGAGCAGCTTGCCGATCTCCTCGGGCGGGTTCTGCAGGTCCGCATCCATGGTCACGACCTGCTCTCCGCGGCAATGCTCGAAGCCGGCGACGATCGCCATGTGCTGGCCGTAGTTGGCGTTGAACAGGACGACACGAGTCACGTCCGGCCGGCGCAGGTATTGATCCTTGAGGATCGCCGCCGAGCGATCGCGGCTGCCGTCGTTGACGAAGATTACCTCGTAGGCAATGCCGAGCCGGTCCAGCGCGGGATAGAGGCGATCGAACAGAGCGCTGAGCCCGGCTTCCTCGTTGTAGACCGGAATCACCACCGAGACCTTCGGCACGGGGATGCTCATCGCCGCGCACCCGCGATTGTCTCGGCCACTGCAGAACACACGCGGTCGACGTCCTCGTTGGACATGCCGGTGTGCAGGGGAAGCGTCACCGTTTCGCGCGCGATGCGCTCGGCGTTGGGAAACTGTCCCTCGCGGCCGCCGTGCTGCCGGCCGAGCGTGCACAAGTGCAGCGCCTCGTAGGACATGCCGGTGGCGATGCCGCGAGCTTCGAGCGCCTCGCGAAAAGCCCGGCGGTCGATGCTCATTCGCTCGAGCGGAAGCAGAACGCAGAACATGTTCCAGCTGTAATCGTCTTCTGCGCGCGTCCGTGGCCGGGGCGGAAGCACGCAGCGCGGGTCGGTGGCGAAACGCTGGAAGTAGCGATCGACGAGGCGTCGCCGCTCGGCCAGGAACTCCGGCAACCGGGCGAGCTGGGCGCAGCCGATGCGGGCATTCACGTCGGGAAGGTTGAACTTGCCTCCTGGAAACGCCACGTCGCGGGTGCGATCGGGAAGGTAGGTAATGCCGTGAAAGCGAAGCGCCTCGACGCGGCTCGCTTCGCTCTCGTCGTTGACGACCAGCGCGCCGCCCTCGATCGACGTGATGTTCTTGTTCGGATGAAAGCTGAACGTGACCAGGTCGCCGAAAGCTCCGACGTTGCTTCCCTTCCAGCGGGAGCCCATCACCAGCGCCGCATCCTCGATCAGCCGCAGCCCGTGCCGCCGCGCCAGCGCGTAGAGCGCATCCATATCGACCAGCGCGCCCGGGTAGTGCGTCGGGACGATGGCCCGCGTGGCGGGAGTGATCGCGGCTTCGACCTGCTCGAGGTCGATCGAGCGGGTGATGAGATCGCAGTCGACGAACACCGGCCTGGCGCCGACCTTGACGATCATGTTCAGCACGGTGAAAAAGCTCGACGCCGAAGTGATGACTTCGTCGCCGGCGCCGATGCCAGCGAGCTGCAGCGCGACCTCGATCGCCGCCGTCGCCGACGTCAGGACTCGCACCGGCCGTCCCTCGCAGAACGCCGAGAGGTCGGCCTCGAAGCGCTTCACCCATGGGCCGCTGGCGATCTGCCCCGAGCGCAACACTTCGCCAACGCCCGCGATCGTGGCCTCGTCGAGCTCCGGCCCGGCAAACTTGAGCGCCGCCATCAGCTGCGCGCGACCAGCCAGACGCCGAGCACGATGAAGCCGATGCCGAGCCACCGGCCCACGGTCATCGCCTCCCCGAGCAGATAGTGCGCGGCGATGGCGTTGATCACGTAGCCCAGCGACAGCAGCGGATAGGCCATCGACACCGGCACCCGCGAGAGGCCGATGATCCACACTATGAGGCTCACGCCGTAGCAAGCCACGCCGGCGATGAAGTGCGGCTCGACCGCCATCCGGCCGAACTCGCCGGTCCAGTTGTCGCGAGTGAGCGTGATGACGCCGAGAACGTTGGTCCCGGCCTTGAGCAGGAGTTGCGCGGCCGCGTTGAGCAGCACGCCGGTGAACAGAAGCGAGAACGCGGACCAGGTCATGATCAACGTCTGGAGACGATCACGCGCCGAGGATCTCTTCCGATCTCGCGCATGGGCACGCCGTCGCTCGCGAGTTTTGCGTATTCGTCGGGTTGCATGATCGCATACGCCTGCTCGGCCCCCTCCCAACGACGGCGCCATTCCGCGATGGTCGAGATGGCCTTGTCCGGCTCGCTGGCGAGCCCCAACGCCAGCTCGTCCGGATGATTGACCTGCGTCACCGTGCGGCCGAGATAATACGGCAAAGTCTGGTCGTACATGTGGATAGTGTAGAACGAGACGTCGCGGCGCAAAGGACCGTATTGTGCGGCGATCCGCGACAGCAACGGCTCGGCCGAGCGCAGTTCGGCCAGCTCGTCGTGGCCGGTCAGCGCCAGTTGCACCGCGATGAGCGTCGCAAATGCGAGGCTCAGCACGGCTGCGGTGCGCCGGCCGCCGCGCATCGCGACGAGCGAAAGCGCGCCGCCCGCGAACGCGACGCCCAGCGCGGCCTTGACCCACGGCCCATAGGCGAGCAGCAGCGGCAGCGGTTGGGCCGCATCGGCCAACCGAGCGGCGATCGCATCGAAGCCAAACAGTGCGATCAGCCACAGGATGCCTATGAGCGCGACCAGCGGCACGGAGAGCCGCACAAGAAGGGCGTCGCTCGAGGACTCGAGCTCGCGGCCGATGATCAACGCCAACGCAGGCGCCATCGGCAGGATGTACGACGGAAGCTTGGAGCCCGAAGCGCTGAAGAACACCAGGATGAACGCCGCCCACGCCAGCGCGAAGCGCGGCCAGCAAAAACCGTTGCGCTCGACGGGGGCGCTAGCCCAGGCGCGACGCAAGGTCCAGGCGAACACGGTCAGCCAGGGAAGGATGCCTGCGACGAGGATCGGCAAGAAGTACCACCACGGTCCCGGGCGGCGGGCCTCGGTCGTGAGGAAGCGCGCGAAGTGCTCGTGGATGAAAAAGAAGTCGAAGAACTCCGGGTTCCTGAGCGACACGACCACGAACCACGGCGCGGCGATGGCGAAGAACACGATCAGTCCCTCGACCAGGTGCAGGCGCCGCCATACCGCCCAGTCGCGCGTGGCCAGTGTGTAGAGCACGAGCGCGCCTCCCGGCAGCACGACGCCGATCAAGCCTTTCGACAGCACGGCCAACGCGAGCGACGCCCACGCGATCAGCATCCACCAGCGTTCCTCGCGCGGCGTCGCACTGCCCCGCTGCGCGATCAACAGGCCGCCGAGCCCGATGCCCATCCACAGGCAAAGGCCCGAGTCGAGCGTGAGCAAGTGCGCCTCGATCACCTGCCACACGCTGCCGCCGAGCGCCGCGGCGCCGTACAGGCCCACCTGCGGTCCCGCAATCCTCGAGCCGACGTAACCGACGACGATCACCGACAGGAAGCCGGCCAGTGCCGGCCACAGCCGGGCGCTCCAGTGATGTACGCCAAACGCGTCGAAAGCCGCAGCGGTTATCCAGTACTGCAGCGCCGGCTTTTCGAAATACTTGATCCCGTTCAGCCGCGGCGTCACCCAATCGCCAGAAATCGACATTTCGCGGCCGATCTCCGCGTAGCGTCCTTCGTCGGGATGGATCAGGCGGCGATAGTCGAGGTTGCAGAACCAGATCAGGGCGAAGACGAGCAGCAGCGATACCGCTGCGCGCCGGCTCAAGCGGGCAGTCGGCGATCCGGCGGGGGACGCGGCGGAGGACATCGGGAAGGCCGCCGATTCTACCGCGTCCGGTGTTCCTGCGCCCGTGCTAAGCTCACCCCGCGCTCGCGGTTGCGCTGATCCGCGCGCGCCGACGATGTCGACTCCGCTCACGCTCTACGACAACTACACGCGAAGCCTGCGCGTTTTCGCTCCGCTCAAGGCCGGTGAGGTCGGCTTGTACACCTGCGGGCCGACGGTGTACGACTACCAGCACATCGGCAACTTCCGCACCTTCATATTCGAGGACGTGCTGAAACGCGTGCTCGAGTGGAACGGTTATCGCGTTCGCCACGTGATGAACATCACCGACGTCGGGCATCTCACTTCCGATGCCGACACGGGCGAAGACAAGATGGAGAAGGGCGCTCGGCGCACCGGCAAGTCCGCGTGGGAAATCGCCAGGCTCTATACGGAATCCTTCCTCGCCGACATGAAGGCGCTCGCCATCGAGGATCCGGCGATCCTTCCCCGCGCGACCGACCACATCCGCGAGCAGATCGAGTTCATCGCCGACATCGAGAAGAAGGGTTACACCTACCGCACTTCCGACGGCATCTACTTCGACACCAGCAAGCAGCCCGACTATGGCTACCTCGCGCGGCTCGATCGGGCCGGGCTCGAGGCCGGCAAGCGGGTTGATGTCGGAGAGAAGAAGAACGCCACCGATTTCGCCCTGTGGAAGTTCTCGCCCGCGGGAGAGAAGAGGCAGATGGAGTGGCAGAGCCCCTGGGGCGTGGGCTTTCCGGGGTGGCACATCGAATGTTCGGCCATGGCGCAGAAATACCTGGGTGACTACTTCGACATCCATTGCGGTGGCGAGGATCACCTGTCGATCCATCATCCCAACGAGATCGCCCAAACCGAGGCGCGCGTGGGCACCCGGCTGGCGAACTTCTGGATGCACGGTTACTTCCTTCTCGCCAACGACGCCAAGATGGCCAAGTCGGAGGGTGGCTTCTTGCGCCTCGCCTCGCTGGTCGACCGTGGCTACGACCCGCTGGCGTTCCGATACCTATGCCTCACCGCGCATTACCGCAGCCAGCTCAACTTCACCTGGGATGCGCTCGATGCGGCGGCGACGGCGCTCGAGCGCATGCGCAATGGCGTGTTCGCGCTGCCCGATGGCGGGACGGCCGATGCCGCTCTTCTCGAACGCTTCACCGGCGAGATCAACGACGATCTCAACGTTCCGCGGGCGCTCGCGCTCGCCTGGGAGGTGCTGCGGGGTGGGCCTTCGGCCTCGAAAAGGGCGACGCTGCTCGCGTTCGACCGCGTGTTCGGGCTGGGGCTCGCATCGTGGCGGCCGAAGGAAGAGACAATCCCCGAGGCGGTGCACGCCCTCGCCGCGGCGCGTGCCGCCGCGCGCTCGGCCAGGCAGTGGGCCGAGGCCGATCGCCTGCGCGCCGAGCTGCAGGCCGTCGGCTGGGATGTCGAGGACATCGCGGAAGGCTACCGGCTCAAGCGCCGCTGATCTCCGCGGGCCGAAGCAGCAGCCACTCAATCGCACTATCAGGGGTCCCGCAAGCCCACCAGGGGCGCGCAGCTCGTCGCTGCTTGGCGCATCTCGCGCTCGAGCGACGCGGTTTCGTCGCGCGGCCATTGAGGCGCTGCGATCCCGCTGTTTACATTGGCGCCAGACCCCGAGCGCCGGAGTTGAATCCAAACGGGCGGGCGGGAGCGTCCAAGGCAGCGTAACCAGGACAAACCACCGGGAGAGCATCATGCACAGCGACACGAGTACCGGCTTACGCGTTGCAGCATTGCTGGGAGCGGGAAGCATCACCGCCTCTATCCTGTTAGGCGTGGCATTGCTCGCACAGCCGGTCATGCCGGTCGCGGATCAGCCAGTCGGGCAGGAGTTGGCGGCGATGGCTGCCGCTGCCGGCAGCGGCGCGCCGGAGCGGCTGCGCATCACAGTGGTGGGGACTCGCGATCCGAGTCTCGCCTCGACTACAACCGTCGTTGGCGCGCAAGCGGACTGCCCTCCGGATGCGGCACACTCACGCTACACTGGTGCGGCTGCATCGCCAGCGACGCGCCCCAGCAAGGTCTAGGCAGGCGCAGCGGGGCCCACTTCGGGCCCCGCGCAGGGATGGGACCTGATCCAGTGGGCTGAAGCGATCAGGGCAGCAGCAGCGAACCCAGCTCCATCGAAGCCTCGTGCAGCGGCCGGAAGAACTGCGAGGCCATTTCGCTCGACGCCAGCAGCCGTCCCTGCAAGATGACGTTGATCCCGGCAACGAAGTTTCCCCCGGTGTCGCGCACGGGGACCGCCAGCGTGCACAGCCGCGCCTCCATCTGCTGGCTCGCGAAGGCGAATCCCGTCTCGCGAACGGTTTTGAGAACCTGCCGCAGGCGCTCCGGATGGGTCACGGTGTACTCGGTGTAGGGGTGAAACTTCACCCGCGTCAGATAGGCGTCCAGCTCGTCGGGAGGCAGTTGCGCCAGCAGCACCTGCCCGATCGAAGTGCAGTAGGCCGGTAGGCGCCTCCCTACGTTCAGGGTCGGAGACATGATGCGCGACGACGCCGATCGCGCAAGGTAGACGATCTCGTCGCCATCGAGGGTTCCGAGGGAACAGGCTTCGCGCAATGTCTCTCCGAGCCGATCGAGTATGGGCTGCGCCAGCACCGCCAGGGGCGACGCCGATAGATACGCGTGGCTGAAGGAGAGCACCCGTGGCCGCAGATAGAACCGCCGTCCGTCCTCCGCGGCGACAAAGCCCACTTTCGAAAGGGTATGCAGGCTTCGGCGTGCAGCGGCCCGCGGTATTCCCGTAGCCTGGCTCACCTGTGCAATCGACATTCCCCGCTTCCTGTCGGAAAGTGCCAGGAGCACGGCCAGGCCGCGAGCGAGTGCCGTCACGAAATCCGGGTCGTCGCGAAACTGGGCGATCATCTCGGCCGACAATGCGTCGGGTCCGGTGACTTTGCGCCCAACCGTAACCGTGCCGGGCTTGGGCAAGGGCTCGATGCGGGTTTGCTCGAGTACGGCTGCGCGACTTGCCATGGTGCCTCCCTACCCGTCTGTTGACCGCCACCGTCACCGCCGCTAAGCGATCGTTCAGGGCGCTATGCGCACACAGCATACTACTATGTTTCGAAAAGCACCATAGCCACTCGGAACGGCGAACAAAACAAGGCGTGATATTGTGCGATATACGCACATATTATCGTATATCGCCCTTGACCGATGAGACGGCCAAGCCTATCGTAGAGCCATCCGGGGGTGTCTGCAGCGGCCGGCGGTTTGGCAAGGTATCCGAGTCGAACGCTTAAGTTTGCTCAAGCTCAAGCCCGACCTTCGGTGCAGGAGCGCCAGGGCGCGCAGCGCGCCGGTCAGAGAACCGGCCGGGGTGAGCACTCGAGGACTCTGCCCTTAGCGGATTGCCACTACTAGGAGGATTTCCAGATGGTCGCGACCGAGACCAAGAAATCGATCACCGAGGAACAACAGCAGGAACTGGACACCGCCTTCGAGCGCGCGCGAAAAGCGCTGGCGATCATCGAGACCTACGACCAGGCGCGGGTCGATCGCCTGTGCCAGGCAGTGGCATGGGCGGTGGCCAACAAGAAGACCTTCACCCGCCTGGTGGACATGGGCATCGCCGAAAGCGGGCTTGGCGACGCGGTAAGCCGCATGGGCAAGCGGATGAAGATCCGCGGCGTTCTGCGCGATGCGCTGCGCCAGAAAAGCGTCGGCATCATCGAAGAGCTTCCCGAGAAGGGCATCGTGAAATACGGCAAGCCGGCGGGGATCATCGCCTGCATCGTTCCGACGACGAACCCCGATCTGACGCCGGCCGGCAATGCCATCTATGCGATCAAGGCGCGCGACGTCGTGATCTATTCGCCGCACCCCCGCTCCAAGAAGACCTCGTTCGAAACCGTACGCCTGATGCGCGAGGCGCTGGAACGCGAGGGCGCGCCCGCCGACATTCTGCAGTGCCTCACCAAGGTCAACATCCCGATGTCGCAGGCGCTGATGGCGCGCGCCGACCTGATCATCGCCACCGGCGGCCAGCCGATGGTCCGCGCCGCGTACAGCTCGGGAACGCCAGCGTACGGCGTGGGCGCCGGCAACTCGACCATGATCATCGACGAGACCGCAAACATCGAGGAGGCCGCGCGCAACACGCGGCTCTCCAAGACTTCCGATTTCGGTTCGGGCTGTTCAGCCGACGGCAACCTGATCATCGAGGCGTCGATCTTCGACAAGCTGCTTGCGCAACTGCAGAAGGAAGGCGGCTACCTCGCCAACGAGCAGGAGAAAGCCAAGCTGCGCCGCGTGATGTGGGACGACGAAGCGCATCGCACGCCGGACACGGTAGCCATCGCCCCGCAGCAGCTCGCCAAGGCCGCGGGGCTGACGATCCCCGCCGACCGAAAGTTCATCATCGTCCATGGCGACGGCATCGGCAAGGAGCATCCGTTCTCGAGCGAGAAACTCACCACGCTGCTCGCTGTGTACAAGTACAAGGGCTTCGATCAGGCGCTTCAGATGATGCGCGGGGTCTACGAAGTCGGTGGCAAGGGCCACTCGTGCGGGATCTACTCCTTCGACCAGGACCACATCCATCGCCTGGCGCTCGCGGCGCCGGTGTCGCGGATCATGGTGCGCCAGCCGCAATCCAAGGCCAACGCCGGTGCCTTCAACAACGGGATGCCGATGACCTCGAGCCTCGGATGCGGCACCTGGGGCGGCAACATCGTCTCGGAGAACGTGCACTTGAAGCACTACATGAACACGACCTGGGTGTCGGTGCCGATCAAGGAGGACCGCCCGTCCGACGAGGAGCTGTTCGGGCCCTTCTACGAGCCCGAGATGGAAGCCGAGTTCGAGACGATCACGACCTGATTTGCATCGGCGACGAGGGAAGGCGCCACGTCAGAGCAACTCACCCGTCACCACCCTAAAGCGGAAGCAGGAATCGAGGAGAAGCCATGAAGGACCTCATCGCCCATCAGCTGGTCAAGTATCTGGAAGCTCGCGGCGTCGAGCACGTGTTCGGGCTCTGCGGCCACACCAACATCGCCGTGCTCGCGGCGCTGTCGAAGAGCAAGAAGATCAAGTTCGTCAACACGCGGCACGAGCAGATCGCCGCGCACATGGCGGATGGGTACGCGCGGGCAAAAAAGCAGACGGCAGTGGTGCTCTCGCACCTGGGGCCAGGTCTCACCAACGCTTCGACCGGAGTGGCCAACGCGGCGCTCGACTCGGTACCGATGGTGGTGATCGCCGGGGACATTCCCAGCCACTATTACGGCAAGCATCCGCACCAGGAAGTGAACCTGCACGCCGACGCCTCGCAATACGAGATCTACCGTCCATTCGTCAAGCGCGCCTGGCGCGCCGATCAGCCGCACCTCTTTCCCGAGATCATCGAGAAGGCTTTCACGCTTGCCGAGAGCGGCCGGCCGGGTCCGGTGCTGGTCGACGTGCCGATGGACATCTTCTCCAAGGAAGTCGACGTCAAGCTCTTCGAGCGGCTGCGCCACAACACCAAGAAGCTCAAGCGCCCGTCGCTCGACGAGGAGACCGCGGCCGACATCCTGAAGCGGCTCACTTCCGCGAAGAGCCCGGTCCTCTACGTCGGCGGCGGCATCATGCTCGCCGACGCGACCGCGGAGTTGCGCGAGTTCGTCGACCATCTGCAGATTCCGGTCGCGCACACGCTGATGGGCAAGGGCGCGCTGCCCGACGACCATCCCTTGGTGCTGGGCATGACCGGCTTCTGGGGCACCAAGTTCATCAACGACAAGTGCCGGGGCGCCGACTGGATCCTGGGCTTGGGCACGCGCTTTTCCGAGGCCGACTGCAGCTCCTGGGAACCGGAATACACGTTCAGTTTTCCCCCCACCAAGTTGATTCACATCGACATCGACCCCGCGGAAATCGGCCGCAATTACCCGGTGGAGATCGGCGCGGTCGCCGATTTGAAGCAGGCGCTTACCGTGCTAAACCGCGTCGCGAAGCGGCTCGTGCCCAAAGGAATCAAGCGGCCGGAGCTCGCCAAGGAGATCGCCAAGGTGCGCGCGGAGTTCATCGCCGGTAATCACGCCTACGCGACCAGCAAGGCGTACCCGATGCGTCCGGAGCGGATTCTCGCCGACGTGCGCGAAGCGCTGCCGCGCGACGCGCTGATCACGACCGACGTGGGCTGGAACAAGAACGGCGTGGGCCAGCAGTTTCCCATCCTCGAAGCCGGGACGATCTTCACCCCGGGCGGCTACGCGACGATGGGCTTCGGCGCGCCGGGGGCGCTCGGCGCCAAGCTCGCGCGCCCCGACCGCGTCGTCGTCGCACTGGTGGGCGACGGCGGCTTCGGCCAGAACCCGGCGCTGCTCGCTACGGCTTTTGAAGAAAATATCGCGGTGGTGTGGGTGATCATGAACAACAGCGCCTTCGGCACCATCGCCGGGCTCGAAAAAGCGCATTACGGCACGACCTACGGCACGGTGTTCGAAAAGGATGGCAAGCCCTGGTCGCCCGATTACGCGGGGATCGCCAAGGCCTACGGCATCGATGGAGTGAAGATCAACGCCGCGGCGGAATTCAGGCCGGCGCTCGAACGCGCGATCAAGTCGGGGAAGCCGGTCGTTATCGATGTCGTCATGCAGAACGAGCCGGTCCCCACCGCGGGCCACTGGAACATCATGGACATCTACTCGCCGGGCAGGAAGGTGCATCACGTGGCCACCCACGGCGCGGTCCACGCCGATTGAGGCAAGAGCCGTCGACCTCGACAGGAGGAACCGCCATGAAGCACGAGTTCTCACTGGGACACTTGACGGTGCTGTCGCTAACGCCGCCGCAAGTGATCGACGCCGCCGCACGCGCGGGTTATGAGTACGCGAGCCTGCGCGTCACCCGCGTGACGCCTACGGAGCCGCTGTACGATCTCGGCCGCGATCGCGCTCTGATGAAGCAGACCAAAGCACGGATGGCGGCGACCGGCATCAAGATCCACGACGTCGAGCTGTTTCGCATGGATCCTGCGCTCGAGCCGGAGAGCTTCATACCCGAGCTCGAGGCAACGGCTGAATTGGGTGCACAACGGATCATCGCGCAGCTTCCGGATCCCGACCGTGTCCGTGCCGTCGATCGGTTCACGAGGCTCTGCAATCTCGCTAAGCCGCTCGGAATCTTCGTCAGCCTGGAGTTCCCGCACTGGACGGAAACAGGGAGCCTCACAGAGGCGGCCCGCGTAGTGCGCGCGGTCAAGCGGCCCAACGCCGGCATCCTGGTCGACATGCTGCACATGTGCCGTTCGCGCTCGAGCTTGGAGGAGCTCGCGGCGCTGCCTCGCGAGTGGTTCCGGTTCGCCCACGTCTGCGACGCCTCGCGCGAAGTTCCGCCCACGATGGAGGGCATCATTCGCACCGCGCGCGACGAGCGGCTCTTCCCGGGAGAAGGCGAGTGCGGCGTACGTGAAATCCTCGCGTGCCTTCCGCAGGACATTCCCTATTCGCTCGAAATTCCCAAGGTGGCGCTGACCAGGGCGATCGGCCCGGAGGAAGTCGCGCGCCTCGCCCTTGTCGTCGCCAAGAGCTACCTCGAGGGCGAGGACTACGCAAGTCGAACGGCAAAGCGCCAGGCGACGACCGCCAGCAGGCGGGGTGCGCATTCCGCCATTCATTCCTGAGAATGACCCCTGCCCGCAGTCATCTTTGCCCGAGGTCGGCATGATCAGCGGCAAGACGACCCTCATCGCGCACATCGGCTATCCGACCGAGTCGTTCAAGGCTCCGCTGATCTACAACCCGTGGTTCGACAAGCACGGGATCGATGCGGTGGTCGTGCCGATGGGCGTCCGAGCCGAAGACTACCCGACCACGCTCAAGGCGCTGTTCACCCTGACCAATATCCGCGGGGCGCTCATCACCATGCCGCACAAGGTCACCACCGTCGGACTGGTCGACGAATGCACCACGAACGTCAAGATCGCCGGGTCGTGCAACGCGATCCTGAAGCGGGAGAACGGCGCGCTGCTCGGAGACATGTTCGATGGGGCCGGCTTCACGCGTGCTCTCAAGCACAAGGGCTTCGTCTTCCCGGGCGCCCGCTGCCTCGTGGTCGGTGCGGGTGGTGTGGGGTCGGCGATCGCCGCCTCGCTCGCGGCGAATGGCGTGACGTCGATCGCCCTGTTCGATGTCAGCGCCGCGGCTGCCGGTGATCTTGCGGGAAGGCTCCGCGCTCACTATCCGCGACTTCGCGTCGATGTGAAAAGCAACGACCCCGCAGGCTACGAGCTCGTAGTGAACGCTACGCCGCTCGGCATGAAGGTCTCCGATCCGCTGCCGTTCGATGTCGCTCGCCTGTCGTCGCGGACTTTCGTGGGCGAGGTCGTGATGAAGCAGGAGATCACGCCGCTGCTCAAGGCAGCGCGGGCCGAAGGGTGCCCATACGTCGTCGGCACGGACATGCTGTTCGAAATGATCCCCGCGTATCTCGAGTTCTTCGGCTTCGGCACCAGCACGCCCGAAGAGCTGCGGGCCGTAGCGGAAGTGGCCTATTGAACGGCGAAGCGCCACGGGACGGATACCACGCATGACCGACCGCTACGCATTGATCGGAAATCCGGTGGCGCACAGTAAATCGCCAATGATCCACGCTGAATTCGCCAAGCAGACCGGCCAGGACCTCTCTTACGAGGCGATCGAGGCGCCGGTGGACGGGTTCAAGTCGACTGTCGACGCGTTTCGTGCGAAGGGCGGGCGCGGCGTCAACGTGACCCTTCCGTTCAAGCTCGAAGCCGCCGAATACGCGACCGAGTTGAGCGAGCGTGCGCGCCTCGCCGGGGCGGTGAACTGCATGAAGTTCGAAGACGGTTCGGCCGTGGCCGAGAACTACGATGGCATGGGCCTCGTGAATGACATCCAACGCAACCTCGGCTTCCCGATGCGCGGACGCCGCGTCTTGCTGCTGGGCGCCGGCGGCGCCGCGCGCGGAGCGCTCCTGCCGTTTCTGGAGCAGGGACCCTCGCTGCTGTTTGTCGCCAACCGAACGATCTCGAAAGCCAAGGCGCTCGGCGAACGGTTCGCGGCCAGTGCGAACCTGGTCACTGGCGGTTACGACGATCTGGGCACCAAGGCCTTCGACATCGTCGTCAACGCGACATCGGCGAGCTTGCGTGGAGAGCTGCCCCCGGTGCCGCGCACCGCTTTCGCGCAAGGCTGCCTCGCTTACGATCTGGTCTACGGCAAGGGACTCACGCCGTTCCTGCGTCTCGCGCGCGATGCAGGCGCTGCCCGCGTCGCCGACGGAATCGGAATGCTGGTCGAGCAGGCGGCTGAAGCCTTCGTCTGGTGGCGTGGGACCCGGCCCGAGACACGGGCAATGATCAGTGGTCTTTCGGTGCCTCTCGCGTGAGCCTGGCGCCGATCGCTTGAAAGCTTGGAAGTCACCTTCGTAACCAACTGGAGGAATCGATGAGAAATCGCTTTGCAGCACGGATGATCGCCGGTGCCGCGCTCTGCGCGTCGGCGCTCGCATTGGCGCAGACAGGACCGGTGAAGATCGTGGGGCTGGTCGAGCTGTCCGGACAGCTCGCGACCGCGGGCACCAACTTCGACAATGGCGCGAAGCTCGCGTTCAAGGAGATCAACGCTGCCGGAGGCATACTCGGCCGGAAGATCGACTACGTCTCTATGGACGTGCAGACCAATCCGGGTGTGTCGAAGGGACTCGCGGCCAAGGCCGTCGACGACGGGGCCTATGTCGTCCTCGGGCCGGTCGGTTCCGGGGATTTCATCGTCAGCATGGAGGAGACCCGCCGCGCCGAAATTCCCAACTTCACGGGCGGCGAAGCGGCCAACCTCACCCAGAAGGGCAATCCGTACGTCTTCCGCACGTCGTTCACGCAGGAAACGTCGATGCCGAAGCTCGCCCGCTACATCAAGGACAAGGTCAAAGCCAAGTCCGTCGCCATGATCTGGGCGAACAACGACTTCGGCAAGGGCGGGCGCGACATGATGGCGAAGGCGCTGGAGGCGCAGGGAATCAAGATCGCTGCCGATATCTCGACCGATCAGGGCCAGGTCGATTTCTCCGGCCCGGTGCTCAAGGCGAAGCAGTCCGGGGCAGACGCGCTGTTCATCTACGTCAACGAGGAAGAGTCGGCGCGAGCGCTGCGCGAGTTGCGCAAGCAAGGCTACGACAAGCCGATCATCGGCGAGACGACGCTGACCGGCCAGAAGGTCATCGAACTCGCCGGCGATGCAGCCAACGGCGTGGTCGCGCACGTGGGCCTCACGGCGGACGCTCCGCAGCCCGCGATCAAGGCCTTCGATCAGAAGTTCCAGGCCGAGTACAAGTACAAGAGCGACCACAACGGGATGAAGGGCTACAGTGCGGCCTATGTGGTCAAGGCCATCACGGAGAAGATCGGTAAGTTCGATTCGAAGGCGTTCGCCAAGGCGCTGCACGGCGCCAAGCTCTCCACCAAGGACAATCCGGGAATCCTCCTCGACGTCAGCTTCGACGACAAGGGCGACCTCGATCGCGAGAGCTTCCTGGTGACGGTGGTCAACGGCAAAGGGGTGGTGACGGAGACGTTGCCGCCGATCTCGGCGAAGTGACGACGTAGGCGCAATCCGCCGGGGCACCGCGCTACCACCGCGGGCTCCGCGCGGAGGCGCACAGCAACCAAGGGGGCCGCGCCATGGGTGACCTGCTGCAACTCGTCGTCTCCGGATGCGCGACGGGAGCGATCTACGCGCTCGCCGCGCTCGGCTTCACGCTGCTCTGGCAGGCGGCGGGGGTCATCAATTTCGCGCAGGGCGAATTCGTGATGCTTCCCGCGTTCGCGATGCTGTTCTGCTTGGCCTTCGGTGCACCGCTGTGGCTGGCGTTCTTGCTGACCTGTGTAGCGGCGATGCTGGTCCTGGGTTACGGGTTCAAGCGCGGCATCGTCGATCCGCTGATTCGCTACGGCGTGATCCCGCTGGTCATCGCCACGCTGGGTCTGTCGATCGCGGTCAAGTCGATCGTGCGTGCCGGCTACAGCGCGGAAGCGCACCCGTTCCCGAGCGCGTTCCCCGCGGGGCAGTGGAGTCTCGCAGGCTTGAGCGTCTCGTACGCAGACGTCGGCACGCTGATCGTGGCCGGCGCGATCGTCATCGGTCTGCAGGCTTTCCTCAACCGCACCGTGACGGGCCGGGCGATGCAGGCGGTGGCGCAGAATACCGAGGCGGCGAAGGTTCTCGGCATCAACGTCACACGCATGGTGCTCTACGTGTTCCTCACCAACGCGTTGCTGGCGACGGTTGCGGCGTTGCTGATGACGCCGACGTATCTCGCCAAGTTCGACATGGGCGATTCGATCGGGCAGAAGGCGTTCTTCGCAGCGATCATCGGGGGCTTCAACCAGACGCGGGGCGCTCTCTTGGGCGGTGTGCTCATCGGCATCCTGGAGAATGTCGTGGGCTTCTATGTCTCGCCTGCGTACAAGGAGGGCGTTGCGCTGATCCTGTTCCTGGGCGTGATCCTGTTCCGGCCCGAGGGGCTGCTGGGCAAGGCGGAGGAGCGCAAAGTATGAACGCGACCGTCAAGACTGGCATTCTGGCGGCGATCGTCGCCGTGGTGTGCGTCGCCGCCGCGTTCATGAAGCGCAGCGACGTCTACCTGCTCACCCTGTACTGCGTCTACCTGATGGCGACCTTCGGTCTCAACCTGACTGTCGGCTACGCCGGCCAGATGTCGCTGGGCCAAGCCGCATTTTTCGGCATCGGCGCCTACATCGCCGCGCTCGCGCTCAAGGCGGAGATTCCCTTCGTTCTGGTGCTGCCGATGGCCGCGGTCGCGTGCTTCGTGATCGGACTCGCGCTCGGCTTCCCGGCGCTGCGCGTCCAGCACCATTACCTCGCGTTCGCGACCCTCGGCTTCAACGTGCTCGTTTATCTGGCGATGCGCAACGAGGAGCAGATCACCGGCGGCACCTTCGGGATCTCCGGCATTCCGCGACCGTCGCCGCTGGGGCTTTCGCTCGACGGTGCCCAGGCCTACTTCTACTTCACGCTAGCCTCGCTCATCGTGCTGGCGCTGCTGCTGTGGTGGCTGTTGCGCTCGCCGTGGGGCCGGGCATTCGCTGCGCTGCGCGACAACCCGATCCGCGCCGAAAGCCTGGGCGTCAACATCACCGCTTACACGCTGCTCGCGTTCGCGATCGGCGCAGCGTGCGCCGGAGTGGGCGGCGTCTACTTCGCTTCGCTGGTTCAGTTCATCGAGCCGGGACCTTTCCACTTCTCGACCTCGCTGATGATGCTGCTAGCGGTCATCATCGGAGGCTCGGGGCGCTTCTTGGGGCCGGTCGTCGGAACGCTCATCACCATCCTGCTGCCGGAGCTCCTGCGCGCGAGCAACCTGGAGGCGCTCAAATTCATGCAGAAGTGGTATCTGGTCTTCTTCGGCGTCGCGATCGTGGCGCTGATGATATGGCTGCCTGAAGGCATCCTGTCGATGTCCGAGCGCATCAAGCGCCGTAAGGGTGCGCGATGAGCGCCCTGGCGCCGTTCCTGGAGGTGAAGGACGTTCGCAAGTACTACGGAGCGATCAAGGCCGTCGACGGCGTGAGCTTTTCGGTGGGGCCCGGGGAAATCGTCGGCGTCATCGGTCCCAACGGCTCGGGCAAGACGACGCTGTTCAACAGCATCCTCGGCCAGATCCATCCGACCGCGGGTCAGGTCGAATTCTCCGGGGAGGACATCACCGGAATGTCTCCGCTGGAGCTCTCGCGGCGCGGAGTAGGCCGAACGTTCCAGACGCTGCAAGTGTTCGGCAAGCTCTCGGTGCGCGACAACCTGATCGTCGCCGCGCAGGAGTTCAAGGGGACGCTGCCCGCACGGCTGTTTGCGAAGCCCGATGCGGGCCTCGGACAGCGTGCAGACGAGATGATCGACCTGTTTCGTCTCAAGCACGTCGCCCATTCGCACGCCGGAACGCTCTCCTACGGCCAGCAGAAGCTGATCGACATCGCGATGGCGTTCATGCCTGCGCCGCGACTGGTGCTGCTCGACGAGCCGTGCGCGGGGGTCAACCCGAGCCTGGTCGACCAGCTGCGCGAGCTGCTCGTCGAGCTCAACAAGTCGCAGGGCGGGAGCTTCGTGGTCATCGAGCACAACATGGACTTCATCATGAAGCTCTGCCCGCACGTGATCTGCATGGTCGAGGGCAAGGTGCTGGCCGAGGGGAAGCCCTCGGAGGTGCAGGCGAACCGCGCGGTGCTCGAGGCGTATCTGGGCAACTGAAGGCAACTGAGGCGACCGCCATGTCCGAAAAGATCATCGAGTTCGACAAGGTCGTCGCCGGCTATTCGGCCAGCCTGACGATCCTCAACGAGACGACGCTCGACGCGCGCAAGGGCGACATCACGCTGTTGATCGGCCCGAACGGCGCCGGCAAGTCGACGGTGCTCAAGACGCTGTTCGGGATCCTCGTCCCGCGCTCGGGCGAGATCCGCTTCGAAGGCAAGCGCATCAACGGCAAGATGCCGCGCGAGTTGCTCGCCGAAGGCATCGCCTTCGTGCCGCAGGGGCGCAACCTTTTCGGGTCGCTCTCGGTGCGGCACAACCTCGAGCTCGGCGGCATCACGCTGCCGCGGGGCGAGCTGCCGGGGCGCATCGACGAGGTGCTGCAACGATTTCCCCGCATTCGAGATCGCATCGACAATCAGGCTTCGACCATGTCGGGCGGCGAGCAGAAGCAGCTCGAGGTCGGGCGCGCGCTCCTGCTGCGCCCGCGAGTCCTGTTGATCGACGAGCCGTCGATCGGGCTCTCGCCCAAGCTCGTGCAGGAAGTGATGACGCTTCTGCGCACGCTCGCCGACGGCGGCACGACGGTCCTCATGGTGGAGCAGAATGTGCGCACCGCGCTCAAGTACGCCAACCGCGCGCTCGTGCTGGAAATGGGTCGGCTCGCGCTCGACCGTCCCGCATCGGAGCTCCTCGGCGATCCGAATCTGAATCGGCTGTTCCTGGGCGGCGCCGGGCAGCGTGGGGGAGCGGCGGCCTCCGCGCCGGCCTCCTGACCGAGGCAGAGAAGGCAGCAGACATTTCGACGGAGCAGGACCGCATGAATCAGGCCAAACTCATCGACATTCGTGGCAGGAAACTCGGCGGCGAAACGCCGCTCACCTGCTCGCCGCTGGTCGGACGCACGCGCGAGCGCCTGCTCGCCGAAGCGGCGAACGTCGCGGCGAAAACCCCCGACGTGATCGAGTGGCGGGTGGACTACTTCGAAGGCATTGCCGACGCGAAGTCCGTCGTCGATACCGGCGCCGCGATGAGAAAAGCGATCGGGGATACCCCGCTCATCTTCACCCGCCGCTCGGCGAAGGAGGGCGGCGAGCGAATCGCCATCGGCGACGAGGAGGTGGTGCGCCTCTACGACGCAGTGGCCGCGAGCGGCTTGGTCGACTTGATCGACTTCGAGATGAGCAACGATCCCGAGCAGGTGCGCCGCGTGCGCGAGAGCACTCGCAAGCACGGGACGCTGCTCATCCTGTCGTACCACAACTTCGCCTATACCCCTGGCCTGGAACTCATGGTTCAGCGCTTTCTCGAGGCGGAGCGCTTGGGCGCCGACGTCGCAAAGGTCGCGGTGATGCCGCGCAATCGCGCCGACGTGCTCGCGCTGCTGGCCGCCACTGCCGAAGCCGACGACAAGGCGCACATCCCGCTGATCAGCATGTCGATGGGGCCGCTGGGATCGGTGACGCGGATGGTGGGCGGGGTGTTCGGCTCGTCGCTCTCCTTCGCCGTCGGCGAAGGCAGCTCGGCGCCCGGTCAGATTCCGATCGCCGACTTGAACGCCGTCTATGACGTAATCCGCCGCGCCCGCGGCGCGCGCTGATCGGCTCCGTTGCATGGAACCGGTCCGGTGGGGCGTGCTCGGCGTTGCGGCGATCGCGACGTCGCGCTTCATGCCTGCAATGAAGGATGCGCATGGCGCGCGCCTCGCCGCCATCGCGTCGCGCGACGGCGCCAAGGCTCAAAGGGCGGCCCGGGAATTTGGAGTGCCGCGGCATTTCGCCTCGTACGAGGAATTGCTGCGCGACCCCGAGATCGAGGCGGTCTACATTCCACTGCCCAACCATCTGCACGTCCAATGGGCGACGCGTGCGCTCGAAGCCGGCAAGCACGTCCTCTGCGAAAAGCCGCTATGCCTAACCGCCTCGGACGTCGTCAAGCTGCAGGCGGCGCGCGATCGCACCGGACGGCACATCGAGGAGGCGTTTTCCTACCGCAATCATCCTCAGTGGAAGCGCATCGCCGAGGTCCTCGTCTCGGGCACGATCGGCGTCCCTCGCGCCGTCCAGGGCACGCTCGCCAAGCAGTTCCTCGACCCCAACGACATCCGCAACAATCTCGAGCGCGGAGGCGGCGCGCTCTACGACACGGGCTCGTACGCGATCAGCGCGTGCAGCGCCGTGTTCCAGCGAGCGCCGCGGCGCGTCGTCGCCGCGATCGATCGCGATCCGTCGTGGAGGATCGACAGGCTCTCCACGGCGCTGCTCGACTACGGTGACGCCCACGCGAGCTTCACCGTCGGCTCGCAAAGCGGTCCAGACGCCTGGGCGACTCACCAGCAGTTCTCCATCCTGGGCAGCAACGGCTGGCTGCGCTGCGATTTCCCCTACGCGCATGGCCGGCCGACACCGTGCCACGTCTTCGTCGGAGACCACTTGAGCCACGGCGCGGTGGAGACGACGACCTACCGCTTCGATCCGGTGAATCAGTACGCGCTGCAGGCGGAACGCTTCTCGCGCTACCTGCGCGGCGAACCGGTAGCGAGCTGGCCGATCGAGGATGCGCTGCTTACGCTGACGGTCATCGAGGCGCTGTTCGCCTCGGCCAAGAGCGGGCGGTGGCAAGCCGTCCCGGGTTTGGAATGAAGCGGACGCCGGCGCTTCGCCTGCTGCCGGCGCTCTCGGCGCCATCGCACGCGCTTGCGTCAGCCGCCGGCAGGAGCCTTCGGCCGCGGCGCCTCGGGCCGCGCCAGGAGCCGCGAGAAAACGCCCCGCAGCCAGCGCACGCCCGGGTCATGGTGGTAGCGCGCGTGCCAGTATTGCTTAACCATGAACGTGGGCAGCTTCGCCGGGCAGGGGAATACCTTGATCTGCCCCGTCTGCGCGAGCATCTCGCCTATGGTGCGCGGCACGGTGGCGATCAGGTCGGTCGACGACACGATCGCGGCAAGACCGAGGAAGCCGGGCAATTCGAGCTGCACGCGCCGCTCGATGCCCTGGCTCTTGAGCGCGCTTTGCAGCATGGGATAGCTCGTCGACGACAGGATCCCGATGTGCGCCTCGTCCTTGTACGCGCGTGCCGTGAACACCGAGCCGATGCGCGGATGGCGGGCGTTGACCAGGCACACGAAATCCTGCCGGTACAGCCTCTGCTCGTAGAATCCGGCCTCCAGACCCGGGATGTAGCCAACCGCCAGGTCGACCTCGCCCGTCTCCAGCATATGCCCCGTCGCCGAGGAGATCGGCGCCACGTCGAGCCGGATGCCGGGGCCCACCGTTCGCACATGGGCGAGGATCGTGGGCAGCAGCGTGATGTGGCTCGCGTCGGTCATGGCGATGCGGAAGCTGCGATGCACGGCCCCCGGGTCGAAGACCGGCTCCTCGCCCGACAGGCCCCGCAACAGCGCGAGGGCCTCGCGCGCCGGGCCGATCAGCGCATCAGCGCGAGGGGTGGGCTGCATGCCGGAGGACGTGCGCACGAACAGCGGGTCGTGCCATTCTCGCCGCAGCTTCGCGAGCCAGATGCTGGCCGTCGGCTGCGACAGGTCGAGCCGCTCGGCCGCACGGGTCATGCTCTGCGTCCGGTAGATCTCGTCAAAAAGGACGAGCATCCTCGCGTCGCGAGGCACCGATCCCAGCTCGGGTTCCATAATTGAATGACGCAATAAAAGGTATTGGCATCATTGCATGGACAAAATATCGCAGCAAGCTTATCGTGCGCGTGTACCGGCTTTCGGCAGCCACGACGCGGGTGACTGCCGGATTGTCCCCACAACAAGAACCCCGGGGCGCGGGATCGATCCGCGTTTCAGGGACGACAGGCACGGCGGGACGGCTCGTCGCGCGTCGCGCGCCGACGCGCCCCGAACCGGAGCGGCTCGCTCATTGGACGACCTAAGGCAATGGAGGCTACCAAGATGAGAACCACGTTGATCAAGACGTTGTGTCGCGCGGGCGCGATGGTGTTGCTGGGAGTCGGCTTCGCCGCCCAGCCGGCGCTGGCGCAGGACAAGACGATCCGCGTCGGCGTCACGCTGCGCATGATGGTCGAATCGGGGATCGCGTATGGCGACATCCTCAAGAGCCAGATCGAGGAGGTCAACGCCAAGGGCGGGATCAACGGCGCCAAGGTCGAGGTGGTGCTCCTCGACGACGAGTGCAAGCCCGACAAGGGCATTGCTAACGTCAACCGGTTCATAAGCCAGAACAAGGTGCACCTGGTTATCGGCTCGACCTGCAGCTCGGTATCGATGCCGATGGTCGACGTCACCACCAAGGAGCAGGTTCCGCAGCTCATACCGCAGTCGACCAATTCGTCGATCACGCAGAAGGGCAGCGAGTGGGTATTCCGCGTGTCGGTGTCCGAGCGCTTCTACGCGGGGGTCTACGGCAAGTACTTGGGAGAGAACGTCGGCAAGAAGATCGCGTATCTGTACACGACCGACGGCGCCGGCATCGCGTACACCAAGCAGCTCCAGGAGTACATGAGGAAGTACTACAACGTCGAGCCGGTCTACGAGGCACAGATGCAGGAGACCGACCTGGACTTCCGCTCGCACCTGCTCAAGATGAAGGCGCTCAACCCGGAGATCATCTCCCTCGGCGGGCAGGCCGACGCACAGTCACGCCAGGCGCAGCAGTCCTTCGAGGTGGGGATTCCCAAGAGTGTGTTTCGCGTCGCGGCGTCGTCCGCCGGCAACGTCACCTATCCCAAGCTCGCGGGTGACGCGGCGGTGGGGACAACCTTCACGCAGGCGTTCAATTGCGCCGACGACAGGCCGGTCGCGAAGCAATTCGTGGCGATGGTGAAGCAGAAATACAAATTCGCTTGCCCGGACCACGACTTCTCGCAGGCGTGGGACGCTGCGCAGATCGCGAAGATAGCGCTCGCCAAGGCGAACCTCAAGCTCACCGACGCGTCGCTGGCCGAGGATCGGAAGGCGATTCGTGATGCGCTGGCGACGATCAAGTATGAAGGGGGACTCGCCTCCGGTCCGATCGAGTTCTGCGCTGCACCCACGCCGCAGTGTCGCGATGGCAACCGCACCGCGGTGCTCGTCCAATACACCAAGGGCGGTGAAAACTTCGAGACCAAGGTGCTCGCCCGCGTGACCTTCGACAAGGACTTTGGTCTGGCCAAGTAGCGCGGGCTTAAGAGCGGCAGTTACAGATTAGCGCACGGGGCGGGGTTGGTCGCCCCGCCCACGCGCCATCCAGCCTGCGACTGCAGCTCCCCGCCGTACGTGAACGAGGCATGACCGACGACGCGCCAATCGAGAGCACGCCCGTGACCGAGGGCGCGATGATGCGCGCGACCTCGGCACGGCGCCTGACGCCATGGCTGATTGGCTTGGCGGTGATGATTCCGCTGCCGTGGCTTGCCGCCAACGACTATCAGCGCTTTATCCTGGATCTCATTCTGATCAACGTCATCCTGGCGGTGGGCCTGAACATCGTGAAGGGCTTCGCCGGCCAGGTCACCGTCGGCCACATCGCGCTGATGGCCATCGGTGCCTACACCTCCGCGGTGCTGGCGACCAAGTTCGGCGCGCCGTTCTGGATCGCGCTTCCGGGCGCGATGCTCGTCACCGCAATCGCCGGTGCCGTCGTCGGCATCCCGTCGTTTCGCCTCGAGGGCGCCTATCTCGCCCTGGCCACGCTCGGGCTGGCGGAGTCGGTGCGAATTTTCATCTCGGCGAGCGACTATCTGGGCGCATCGGTCGGCTATAGCGACATTCCCGCGCCAGACTTCCTGGGCTACCCGCTGAACACCTTTATGAGGTACTACTACGTGGCGATGCCGCTGGCCGTGGCCGGCGTGTATTTCTCCTTCTGCATGCTGCGCTCGAACATCGGGCGTGCATTCCAGGCGCTGCGCGAGGACCCGGTCGCCGCCGGCGCGAGCGGCATCAACGTGCGCAAGTACAAGTCGCTCGCCTTCATCATCAGCGCCCTGTACGCGGGGTGCGCGGGTAGCCTGGCCGCGCACATGACGCCCGGATTCCTCCACCCCAACAACTATACGATCGTCGAGATGGTGACGGTGCTGCTGATGGTAGTGCTGGGTGGAATCGGCCACATCTGGGGCGGGATCCTGGGCGCGATCATCGTGACCATCATCGCCGACCTGACGCGCGACTACTACCAGTACCAGCTGCTGATCTTCGGTCTGGTGGTCGTTCTCACGGTGATGTTCATCCCGACCGGCATCGGCGGGTTGATCGACCGCTACCTGGTCACGCGCGGGTTCGTGAAGATCCGCAAGGCGAAGAAGAATGCTGCTTGAAATCGCCGGCTTTTCCAAGCGATTCGACGGCCTGGTCGCCCTGTCGAACGTCGATCTCAACCTCGAGGATGGCGAGGTCCGCGGCATCATCGGCCCCAACGGCTCGGGAAAAAGCACGCTGTTCAACCTGATCTCCGGCATCTACAAGCCGGAGCCTGGCGGCAGCATGTTCTTCAACGGCGAGGAGGTCACGAATCTGCAGCCGCACGAGATCGCGCGCCGCGGCGTCGGTCGCACGTTCCAGATGCTGCGGATCTTTTCGCAAATGACCGTGCTCGAGAATCTGCTCGTCGGCCACCACTGCCACACCCATTACGGGACAGCGTCGGCGATCGTCGGCCTGAGAACGGTGTGGGAGGAAGAGCGCCGGGTCAGGGGCGAAATGATGGATCTGCTCGCGTTCATCGGGCTTGCCGATTATGCGCGCATGCCGGCAGGCGAGCTCTCCGGCGGACAGCGCCGGCTGCTGGCGCTCGGCCGCGCGATGGCGATGCGGCCGAAGCTCCTGATGCTGGACGAGCCGGCCGCGGGGCTGTCGCCGGTCAATGTCGACAAGCTGCTCGAAACGGTCATCGCGCTGAAGCAGCGCTACGCTCTTACGCTGATCATCATCGAGCACATACTGAAAGTGGTGATGGACACTTGCGACGTCGTGTCGGTGCTCGAGCACGGCGAGAAGATCGCCGAAGGTCCGCCGGCCGCGATCAAGGACGACCACCGCGTGATCGAGGCCTATTTGGGCAAGGAGATGAAGGACGCGGAAGTGCGCGCCTTCCTGCGCGGACCGTAAGCGAATAGAGAGACCGGGACTCGCTATGGGATTCGAGATGCCGAAAGTCGTGATCGTTGGCGGCGGCGCCATGGGCAGCCTCTTCGGCGGCCTGCTGACGGAGGGCGGCCTCGACGTCACTCTGATCGACGTCTGGAGGGAACACGTCGACGCGATCAACCGCAGTGGCCTGCGCATGCTGGGCCATGGCGGAGATCGCTTGATCCGCGTCAAGGCGACGCTCGATCCTCAATCCGTTTCCGAGGCGGACGTGGTTCTCTTCCAATGCAAGGCGTTTGCCAACGAGACCGCCGCGCGCAGCGTGCGCCATCTCTTTCGAGGAGAGACCGTTGCGATCTCGTTCCAGAACGGGCTGGGCAGCGAAGAGACGCTGCAGGGCATCCTCGGCGAGGCGCATGTTCTCGGTGGGCTCACCGCCCAAGGGGCGGTGGTTGTCGAAGCGGGCGCCATCCGCAATTTCGGCGACTTGCCGACGTACATCGGCGAGATTTCCGGCGGTCTTTCCGAGCGCGCTGTGGCGATTGCCGACGCATTCACCACGCACCGGCTGCCGACCTCCGCCAGCGCCGACATCAAGAAGCAGAAATGGCAGAAGCTTCTGGGCAACGCGTCGCTCGGCGCGCTGTCTGCGGCGACCGACATGACGTCCGCGGAAATGGTCGCGGTTCCCGAGTTGCGCGAAGTCATCCTGCGAGCGCTCGATGAGACCGCGGCCGTGGCGCGTGCCTGCGGCGTTGCGCTCGCCGAGGCAGAAAAGCGCGCGATCTTCGACAAGCTCACCAGCGTGCGCGATGGAGGCACGGGGGCGAGCAAGTCGTCGATGGCGGCCGATGTGGCGCTCAGGCGCAGGACCGAGATCGACACGATTCACGGCGCGGTAGCGCGGCTCGGACGCGAAAAAGGCGTTCCCACGCCGACGATCGACGCGATGATCGCGATCATCAAGGGGCTGGAGTCCAAGTACATGCGGCCCGCGGGGAAGCAGGAGCAGGGCCGGTGACCGGCGGCGAGGGAAAACAATCGACATGACGACCGCTGAACCGATGCTCAAGACCATCGACGTCGTCGGCGGCTACGGCAAGGTGCAGATCCTGAACGGAGTCACCCTCGAGGTGGCGCGCGGGCAGATCGTCGCGTTGCTCGGCGGCAACGGTACCGGCAAGTCGACGATGCTGAAGGCGATATCGGGGCTGATCAAGCCATGGAACGGCTCGATCGAGTTCGAGGGCGAACGGATCGACGGCATGCGTCCGGATCGCATCGTCCGCAGAGGCCTGGTTCAGGTCACGCAGGGCAAGGAAGCGTACCCGGGAATGACCGTCGAGGAGAACCTGCTCCTCGGCGCGCATGTGCGCACCGAGCGAGCCGTCCGCGCGCGCGGCCTGGAGCGCGTGTACGCGTACTTCCCGATCCTGAAAGAGCGGCGCCGGCAACTGAGCGGAATCTTGTCGGGGGGCCAGCTGCAGATGCTGTGCGTCGGGCGCGGGCTGATGTCCGAGCCGAAGATGATGCTGCTCGACGAGCCGAGCGCGGCGCTCGCCCCGCAGGTCGTTTTCGACATCTTTCGCGCGATCGCGCGGATCTGCCGCGACGGAATGACGCTGCTGCTGGTCGAGCAAAACGTGCGGATGGCTCTGCTGCTGGCGCAATACGGCTACGTCATCAAGGATGGCGTCATCCACATCGAAGGGCCATCCGAGCAGATGATCAACGACGATGCGGTCCGGCTTTCGTATCTCGGAGGAACGGTCGCCGATCGCGAACGGAAGCTGTCGCTTTGACCAGGCGAACCAAAGTGAACCGTCAACATGAGTAGGTAGTGGAGCGCACCCATGTCGTATTTCTTCGACCTCGTCGTCGTCGGCCTGTCGCTGGGGATGGTATACGCCCTGGTGGCGATCGGGATTTCGCTCATCTACGCCGGGCTCGACGTCGTGCATTTCGCGCACGGCGAGATCTACATGCTTGGCGCCTTCATCGGGCTCGTCATCTTCAACAAGTTCCATCTGCCGCTGCCGCTCGTGCTCGTCGGCTCGATGGTCCTCACCGGACTGGTCGGCGTGTTCATCGAGCGCGTGTTCTATCGGCGGGTGTTGAAGGGAGGAGGCGGGTACACGGTGGCGGGCATGGCGATGGTGATCTGCGGCTTCGGCATGTCGATCGTGCTGCAGAACGTCGCGTTCCTGATCTGGGGACCGAGGGCGCTGCCTTTCCCGGTCAGCTACGGGATGCCGGTGGAGCTCGGCAGCATCACGCTGCCGGCCTCGTACGTGTGGATCGTGATCGCCGCGCTGGTGCTCATGGCGGGGCTGCACCTGTTTCTCAAGAAGACGCGGCTCGGACTCGCGGTGCGCGCGGTGGCCGGCAACAAGGAGATCGCCTCGCTGATGGGCATCAACGTTCCGCTGACGATCTCGGTGATTTTCGGCATCGCCTGCGCGCTTGGCGCGGCGGCAGGCGTGCTGGTCGGCCCGATCAACTACGTGCAGGTTCAGATGGGCATCGGCGTGCTCATCAAGGCGTTCGCGGCCGCGGTCATCGGCGGCTTCGGCAGCCTCCCCGGAGCCGTTCTGGGCGGGCTGATGGTCGGCGTCACCGAAAGCCTGGGCGCGGGCTACCTGTCGGGAAGCTACAAGGACATCTACGCGTTCTTCCTGCTGATCGCCGTCCTGATGGTGCGGCCGGCCGGAATGTTCGGCGTGATCGCGAAGGTGAAGGCCTGACGATGACGCCGCAGGGTCTCGAACAACTCGCTCGATCGCTCGCGGACGCGTGGCGGGGGTGCACGACCATGCCGCTTCCTCCTGCCGACGCCGCCCCGCGCTCGCGGGCGGATGCCTTCGCCATCCAGGACCGGATGGCCGAGGTGATCGGCGAGCGCTGCGTCGGCTGGAAGGTCGGCGCGGCGGTTCGCGCGGTGCAGGTCCTCGAAGGCCACGACGGCCCGATCGTGGGTCGCCTGTTCGCCCCGCGGATGTACGCGAGCCCGGCGCGAATCCCCGCCGCATTCGCGGGCTACAAGATCGAGTGCGAATTCGCGTTCCGCTTCGGGAAGGACGTGCCGCCGCGCAGGCGAGGCTACACGCGCGCCGAGCTTGAACCGCGGCTCGTCCTCCATCCCGGACTCGAGGTCGCCGGCTCGCGCTACGCGATCGCCGAGGGCAGCCGCAAGTTCACCACCCACGACGCGATCGCCGACAACGGCTCGGGGGGCGCGTATGTTGTCGGCGAAGGCATCACCGACTGGCGGCGCCTCGACCTCGCGACGCTGGCTATCGATGCGCGCATCGACGGCGGCGAGCCGATCCTTACCTACTCCGGCGAATATCGGCGCGACCCCGTCGACATCGCCGTGGAAACCGTGAACGGGCTCTCCGATCGCGGCATCGGCCTCGCCGCCGGGGACCTGCTGTCGACAGGGTCGCTCACGCTGCCGACGCCGTTGCGTACGGGGCAGACCTACGTCGCGCGCTTCGGCGATCTGGCGACGCTCAGCGCGAGCATGGAGTCGCGATGAGGTCGCTCAAGCTGGGGATGGTGGGAGGCGGGCCGGGCGCGGGAATCGCGCCGGCGCACCGCCGCGCGGCGAGGCTGGACGGTCGCTTCGAGCTGGTCGCAGGAGCCTTTTCTCGCAGACCGGACGCCAACCGCGCCATGGGCGCGGAGCTCGCCATCGCGCGCGATCGCGTCTATCCCGACTTCGAGGCGATGGCCGCGGCGGAGGCGAACCGCGCCGATGGCATCGAGTGCGTCGCGATCGTCACCCAGAACGACACCCATGCGCCGGCGAGCCTGGCATTCATCCGACGCGGCATCGACGTCATCTGCGACAAGCCGATGGCCATGTCGCTCGCCGAGGCGCTCGCGGTCGAGAAGGCTGCCGCCGAGCACGGTGTGCTGTTCGCGCTGACCCACAACTACAGCGCCTATCCCATGGTGGCCGAGGCGCGGCACCTGGTGGCCTCGGGAGAGCTCGGCGCGATTCGCGTGGTCACCGTCGAATACGCGCACGGCACGCGCAACCGCCTCATCGAAGCGGAAGGCGATGCCAAGATGGCGTGGCGCGTCAACGCGGCCCTCGCCGGTCCGTCGACGGTGCTGGGCGACATCGGCACGCATGCGCACCATCTCATGCGCAGGATCACCGGCCTCGAGATCGAGGCATTGTCGGCGGAGCTCACCACGCTCGTTCCCGGGCGAGTCGCCGACGACAACGCGCTGGTCAACTTGCGCTTTCGCGGCGGAGCGCGCGGCCAGTTGTGGGCGAGCATGGTCGCCGCCGGCAACGGCCACGGGCTGTCGATCCGCGTGTTCGGCGAGAAGGCGAGCCTGCACTGGGCTCAGGAGCGCCCCGACGAGCTCGAGCTGCAGGCCGATTTCGCTCCGTATCGCACGCTGCGTCGGGGTGAGCCCTACCTTTGCGAGGCCGCTCGCTACGGGTCGCGAACCAAGGCGGGAAATCCGGAGGGCTACTTCGGCGCCTTCGCAAACATCTATGCCGATGCGGCGGAGGCGATCGCTGCGCGTCGCGAGGGCCGGCTGGCGAATCCGAATGCGAGTTCATTCGCGACCGCGCGCGACGGCGTGCTGGGGATGAGCTTCATCGAGGCCGCGGTCGCGTCGCACAAGAATGGCGGAGCGTGGACCAATCTCACGGTCGTGACGTGACGCTCCGGCCCGATGCGCTGCAACGATTGATTATTGCCATTCGTAATGCGTGGTATTGAGGGTATTGCATGGACGAATGAGGTCCAGAGTCCTATCGTAAGTATCAGACGGCTCCCACGGCGTCCAAAGTCGGAATCTCTTGCGCCGCAGTCGAAGATCTATATCGATTCATGACGACATCCAAAGTTCGCATCGCCGTGGCCGGCGCCGGCCAGATCGGCAGGCGCCACGTCGAGATGATCCTGAAGAACGATGGATGCGCGTTGTCGGCGATCGTCGACCCGGCGCCCGCAGCGGCCGGCTACGCGCGCTCTCTGGGCGTTCCGCTCCACGCGTCGCTCGCCGAGTTGTTCGCAAAGGACCGTCCGGACGGCGTGGTCCTCGCCACACCGAACCAGATGCACGTCGACCAGACGCTCGAGTGCGTCGCCGCCAGAGTGCCCTCGTTGGTCGAGAAGCCGGTGGCGCATACGCTCGAAGCCGGGATCAGGCTCTGCGAAACGGCAGAAGCCGCTGGTGTTCCGGTGCTGGTCGGGCACCACCGGCGCCATAGCTCGATCATGGCCAAAGCGGTCGAGGTGATCGCCAGCGGCATGCTCGGAAAGATCGTCGCCGTCATGGGCAGCGTTCTCTTCTATAAGGCCGAGAACGAAGGCTATTTCGACGGCGCCTTCGCATGGCGCCGCCAGCCCGGCGGCGGTCCGATACTGCTCAACATGATCCATGAGATCGGCAATCTGCGCTCGCTGTGCGGCGAGATCGTCACCGTGCAGGCGTTCACCTCGAACGCGACGCGCAACTTTCCGGTCGAGGACACGGCTGCCATCGCGCTTCGTTTCGCCAATGGTGCCCTCGGTACGTTCATCCTCTCCGACACCGCGGCTTCGGACCGGAGCTGGGAGCACGCCTCAGGCGAGGATCCCCGATACGCCAAGGCGCACACCGACGAGGACGACTGCTACCTCGTCGCCGGCACTTTCGGCTCGCTCGCGATTCCCACCATGCGCCTCGAGCGCTATCCGACCGCAGCGGATCAGTCGTGGCACAAGGCGCTGCAAAAGAGCGTGATCCCGCTCGAGGTCGTGGATCCGCTGGAGCGACAGATGGCCCATTTCGCCGATGTGATCCGCGGCAAGGCGAAGCCGCTGGTCAGTGCCAGGGACGGCTTGCAGAACTTGCGCATCGTCGACGCCATTGTCGAGGCCGCACGGACCGGCCGCGTCGTGGACACGGCCTGACCTCCTATCGCGGCTGCCGCAGACCCTTCGGAGAGTTCGTGAAAAAATTCCTCATGCTCCACGGCATCAACCACAACATGTTCGGCAGGCGCGAACCGAAGTACTACGGCACCATCACGCTCGACGAGATCGACGGCAGGCTGCGCGACCTGGGCAAGGAGCTCGGCGTCGAAGTGGAAGGCTTCCAGACCAACGACGAAGGCGCGATGTGCGAACGCATCCACAAGGCGTTCTTCGACAAGGTCGATGGCGTAATCATCAACGCCGGCGCATGGACGCACTACAGCTATGGGCTGCGCGACGCGCTCGCGATCCTGACGGTGCCGATCGTCGAGATCCACATGTCGAACAACCACAGGCGCGAGGAATTCCGCCAGCACTCGGTCATTTCGGAGATCGCGAGGGGCTACATCGCCGGGTTCGGCATCGACAGCTATCTCGCTGGCGTGCGTGTGGCGGTGTCGGCGAGTGCGGAAGCCAGGGCGTGAACGAGCAACCAAGAAGGAGCGGCGACATGGCGGCCGAACGCTACTGGGACGACGCCAAGGTCGGCGACGAAGCGGTGACCCCTTCGATCACGGTCACCGGGGCGATGATCGACGCGTACGCCGACATCTCCGGCGACCACACGCCGCTGCACATCGACGAGGAGTACGCGCGCAAGTCGCATTTCGGACAGCGCGTTGCGCACGGCCTGTTCGGCCTTGCCGTCGCCGACGGCCTCAAATGCCAGGCCGATTACCGCTTCCTGCCGGGGATGTCGCTGGGCTGGAACTGGGACTTTCTGCTGCCCATCAAGATCGGCGACACATTGCACGTGAAGTTCCGCATCGGCAACATGCGGCCGTCGAAGAGCAAGCCCGACTGGGGCATCCTGGTGATCCCCTGCGAGCTCTTCAATCAGCACGGCGAAGTCGTGCAGCGCGGCGAGCACAAGCTCATGATCCGGCGGCGGCCCGAAGCCGCGCGGGCCTGACACGGTCCGTCGGACGCAAACGGTTTTTGAGAAACGAAGCAACCCAATCACGGAGCGAATTCATTTCATGGCTGCGCAACCCCTACCGCTTTCGGGCATCCGGGTGGTCGACTACACCCACTTTCTGGCGGGGCCCTATCTTTCCCGCTGCCTCGCCGGCCTCGGCGCCGAAGTGATCAAGGTCGAGCGCCCGAAGGATGGCGACGCGGGACGACGCCACGCGTATTTCTTGAATGGCCAGAGCGGCTACTTCCTGCAGCAGAACATGGGCAAGAAAGGGCTGTGCGTGAACTTGAGGGACCCGCGTGGACTGAAGCTCATCCACGCGCTCGTGCGCACCGCCGACGTGTTCGTCGAGAACTACCGGCCCGGCGCGCTGGCAAAGCTTGGCTTAAGCTACGAGCAGCTCTCGAAGCACAACCCGGGTCTGGTCTACTGCTCGGTCTCTGCCTATGGCCATAGCGGGCCGAAAGCGTCGCGTCCGGGCTTCGGGGCGATCGCCGAGGCAGAATGCGGGGCGATGGACCTGCTCGGCAGCCCGGGCGAGCCTTCGCCGCTGTTCCGCATGCCGATCGCCGACATGTACGCAGGCATCCACGGCGTAGCTGGGATCTGCGCGGCGCTGGTGGGGCGGCAAGCGACGGGGAAGGGCCGCCACGTCGACGTCGCGCTTCTCGACTGCATGGTGTCGATGCACGACTACGCGGTGCAGTGCTACACGCTGAGCGGCGGCAAGGACATTCCCAAGCGAAGCGGTAGCGATCTGCCGCAGTCCACGGTGTACGGCGTCTTTTCCGCGCGCGACGGCGACATCGTCATCGCAGCACAGGTCGATGACGCGTGGAAGCGCCTTGCGCGGCTGGTCGGAGGCGAAGCGCTCGCGGCAGACACTCGCTTCCACACTGCGGCGGGGCGCAATGCGAACAACCCCGAGGTTCTCGGTTACGTTCGCAAATGGGTCGCAGCGCAACCGTCTGCCGCGGCGTGCCTCGCCGCGCTCGAGGCCGCCGAGGTGCCGAGTGCAGCCGTGCTGCGCATCGACCAGGTACTCGCCGACCCGCAGGTGCAGGCGCGCAACATGATTGTCGAGCAGGAACATCCGGTCCTCGGCAAGGTCCGCCTCGCCAACGTTCCGTTCAAGTTCTCCGACTGCGACGCGACGCCGCGGACCGCGGCACCGCTGCTCGGCCAGCACAATCGCGAGATCGCGCGCGAGCTGGGGTTCCCGCCCGCGGAGATCGACGCGATGGTGAAGGACGAAGTGCTCTACGCCGAGGACGCGGTCGATCGCCTCGCCCAGGCAGCCTAGGGGATCTCCGGCGTCATCACACGTCACGTAGGCAGCGATGAGAACGATCCGCTGGGGCATCATCGGCTGCGGCGACGTCACCGAAGTCAAGAGTGGTCCCGGCTTTTCCAAGGCGGAGAACTCGCAGCTCCTCGCGGTGATGCGACGCAACGGCACGCTCGCCGCCGATTACGCCCGGCGGCACGGCGTGCCGCGCTGGCACGACGACGCCGACGCGATCATTCGCGCGGAGGACATCGATGCCGTCTACGTCGCGACTTCGCCGGGTTCGCATCGTGATTACGTCGTTCGCTGCGCTGCCGCGGGCAAACCGGTGATGGTGGAAAAGCCGATGGCGATGGACCACGGAGAGTGCGAGGCCATGATCGCCGCGTGCCGGTCGGCTCGAGTGCCATTGTGGGTCGCGTATTATCGGCGTGCGCTGCCCCGCTTCCTGGCCGTGCGCGACCTCGTTCAAAGCGGCGCCATCGGCCCGGTGCGGATGGTGCTGAGCCGCCAGTTCCAGCAGCTCAAGAATCCGCGCGAGATGAATCCCGGATCGCCGCCCTGGCGCATCGACGCAGCCGCTTCGGGAGGCGGGTTTTTCGTCGACATGATGACCCACACGCTAGATTTCCTCGACTTCCTCTTCGGGCCCATCGTGGAGGTGCGCGCGTTTGCGGCCAACCAGGCACGTGCCTACGGCCCGGAGGACGTGGTTACCGCGATCTACCGCTTCGCGTCGGGCGTCTACGGCAGCGGCGCGTTCTGCTACGCAGCCGACCGTGAAGAGGAGTGGAACGAGATCGTCGGCGCGCGGGGACGTATCCGGTTTTCGACGACCAGAGCGGTTCCCATACGCGTCATGCGCGGCGACACGGTCGAGGAGATACCGATAAAGGATCCACCACACGTCCATCAGCCGCTGATCCAGACCATCGTCGACGAGTTGAACGGGAAAGGGGCCTCTCTCAGCACCGGCGAAACGGGTGCTCGCACGACGCGGGTGGTCGATGAGATCCTCCGCGAATACCGCACTGCGGGCGCCTAGCGAGTGGCGAACATGAACGATACGCACTCCCTCACCCGCCGCGCTGCCGCGCGGCGGCCCCCGATCAGAGCCTGCCCCGGACTTGATCCGGGGTCGGGGGCAGGCTCTCTCCCAGAGGGAGAGGCGATAAGAGCGAACCCCTCTCCCTCGGGGAGAGGGGCAGGGGTGCGGGAGGAGCGTGTCGATGATCGATCGTGTCGTTAGCAACGATAACCGCCATGACTGACGCGAGAGGAACGTTGCACGGGCAGGTGGCTATTGTCACCGGCGCCGCGCGCGGGATCGGCCGCGGCATCGCTGCCCGGCTGGCGCAGGAGGGTTGTAGCATCGTCGTCTGGGATCGCGACCCGGCGGGGTTCGACGCGGCTCAGGCCGGCTTCGAGCCTGCAGCGATCGTGACGGTCGATGTTGCCGATCTGACGTCGGTCGAAAGCGGATTCGCCGAGTCCATGACGCGTGTGGACCGCCTCGACATCCTGGTCAACAACGCCGGCGTGAGCGGCCCGGTGCTGCCGGTCTGGCAGTATCCGCTCGACGAATGGAACCGCGTGCTCGCCGTGGATCTCACCGGCGTCTTCTACTGCTGCCGCGTCGTCGTGCCAACCATGCGCAGCGCTGGCTACGGCCGCATCGTCAACGTGTCGTCGATCACCGGAAAGGAAGGCGCGCCCGGCATCGCGGCCTACGCGTCCGCCAAGGCCGGCGTCATCGGCTTCACCAAATCGCTCGCCCGCGAGCTGATCGGCTCCGGCGTGTTGGTCAATTGCATTGCGCCGGTCATCACCGAAACCGATCTGTTCAAGGAGATGACGCCCGAGCACATCGCCTCCGCCAAGGCGAAGATTCCGATGGGTCGCTTCCTCAAGATCGACGAGATCGCGGCAATGGTCGCCTGGGTTGCGAGCCCCGAGTGCAGCTTCTGCACCGGCGCGACCTTCGACCTGTCCGGCGGCCGCGGCACGTACTGAGGTTTCCTGGAGCAAGGCGATGAAACGCTTTCTGATGCTGCACGGTATCAACCACAACATGTTCGGCAAGCGGGACCCGGTTCAGTACGGGACCATCACGCTGGGCGAAATCGACGCGAAACTTCGCGAGCTCGCCAAGGATCTCGGCGTCGAGATCGAGAGCTTCCAGACCAATCACGAAGGCGCGATGGCCGAGCGTATTCACAAGGCCTTCATCGATCGCGTCGACGGCGTGATCATCAATGCTGGCGCGTGGACGCACTACAGCTACGGCATCCGCGACGCGCTGGCGATCCTTACGGTTCCGATCGTCGAGGTCCACATGTCGAACATCCATGCCCGCGAGGAATTCCGCCATCATTCCGTGTTCGCGGCAATCGTCAGAGGCCAGATCTGCGGCTTCGGGCTCGACAGCTATCTGCTGGGGTTGCGGGCCGCCGTGGCAGCCGCAACCGCCAAGGCGTGACGGCGCACAAGGAGTCGCGCATGGGAAACGAATTTGCGGGCAAGGTGGTCGTGGTCTCCGGCGGCAGCCGCGGCATCGGCCGCGGCATAGCGACGGCATTCGCGATGGAAGGCGCGCAGGTCGTGCTCGCTGCTTCGTCGCCGTCGAACCTCGAAGCGGCGGCCGACGCGATCGCGTCCAAGGCCAAGGCACGGCCCGACATCTGCCCGGCCGACCTCCGGCGCGAGGAAGGCTGCGTGCAGGTGTTCCGCTTCGTCCAGCAACGGCACGGCCGCTGCGACATCCTGGTCAACTCTGCGGGCGCCACGCGTGCAGGCGCGTTCCTCAATCTCTCCGAGGAGGCGTGGCAGGACGGCTTTGCGCTCAAGTTCTTCGGCTGCGTTCGCCTTTGCCGACTGTTCTGGCCGCTGCTCAAGAGCGCGCATGGGCACGTCGTCAACGTCATCGGCGGAGCCGCGCGCACGCCCGACCCCGAATTCCTGATCGGCGGCTCGGTCAACGCCGCCATGCACAACTTCACCAAGGGGCTCTCGGGCCTGGGCAAGCGCGACGGAGTGAACGTCAACGCGATCCTGCCCGGCATGACCGAGACCGAGCGCGTCGAGCAGCTGTTCAAGCAGCGCGCCGAGGCGAGCGGCAGCTCGGTCGAGGACGTCCGCGCCAAGCTCATCGAAAAGGACGGGCTCGCTCGGCTAGGCAAACCCGAGGATGTCGCGGAGCTGGCGCTGTTCCTGTGTTCCGAGCGAGCACGGCACATCCAGGGAACCGCCATCGCGGTTGACGGCGGCTCAACGCCCGGACTGTACTGAACGCCGGGCCCTCGAGCTGCCTCTAGGCGACCGGTGCCTTGTCTTCGCGTCGCGGGTGAATACCAGCGAGACCTGGATGGTGGAGATAGGTTACGGCGGCGAGGTAGCCGGCGTCGATCGGAAGCGCGATGCCCGTGATGCACGATGCCGCGTCGGAACACAGGAAGTGAATGCCGTTGGCGATGTCTTCCGGCGCGACCATTCTGCCGAGCGCGCTATGCAGCCGCATCGAGCGTGGATCGCGCTTGCCGGCGTCGATCCGCGCCTGCATCTGCTCGGTCAGCACGTATCCGGGAACCACCGCGTTGACCCTGACGTTGTCCGGGCCGAGCTCCACGGCAAGAATGGCTGTCAGGTTCTGCACTGCGGCCTTTCCCGGGCCGTAGGCGAGGAGAGGCATGGCGCCGAGCGCCGAGGTCGACGAGATGTTGACGATGCTTCCCGAGCGCCGAGCGGCCATGCGCGGTGCGAAGGCGCGGCAGCACAGGTAGGTGCCACGATAGTTGATCGCCCACAGCTTGTCGTGCTCCTCGAGACTGAAGCTCGCGATGTCGGCGACGTTCTGCAGCACCCCGGCCGAGTTCACCAGGACGGCGACCGGCCCCAGTTCGTTTTCGACGCGTTGGGCACATTCGCTGACGGATTCCTCGAGCGCCACGTCGATCGCGCGAAATTCCGCCGTCCCACCGGCGCGGCGGATCTCCGCGACGACCGCGTGGCCGGCCGCTTCGTTGAGGTCGGCAACCACGACAAGATCACCATCTGCCGCCAGCCGCTGGGCCGTCGCGCGGCCGATCCCGCTCGCCGCCCCCGTGACAAGCGCTATTCGTGCATCTGCCATGACGATCCTCGCTGTTCAGTGTGCGTGGAAGGTACTATAGGGGCCTCCACGAACGGCGTAAATCCACCACGCTACCCTGAGACTCCGGGTGCGCGTCGAAGGCAATTGTTTCGCAATTGGGAAAATCTGACAGGAGGACCACGATGATTCGCATCACCAACGTACTTGCGGCACTCGCGGTGGCCGTCTCTCCAGCGATGGCACTCGCGCAGGGCGAGCCCATCAAGCTCGTGAACCTGCTCGAGGAATCGGGGCCGATCGCCTCGGCCGGCATCAACTATCGCGATGGCGTTGCGCTCGCGGTCAAGGAGATCAATGCCTCCGGCGGCGTGCTCGGACGCAAGTTCGAGGTCACCACGCTCGACACGCAGAGCAACCCGGGGGTGTCCAAGGCGCTGGCTCAGAAGGCGGTCGACATGGGCGCCTTCGCCGTCATCGGTCCGACCTTCTCGGGCGCGATGGTCGTCAGCGCGGCGGAGACCCGGCGCGCCGAGATCCCGAATTTCACAGGCGCAGCGGCGGCATCGATCACGCAGCAGGGCAATCCCTACGTGATCCGCACCAACACGACGCAGGCTGCGTCGATGCCCAAGCTCGCGCGCTATATCAAGGAAGGGCTCAAAGCGAACTCGGTCGACATCGTCTACATCAACTCTGACTTCGGCAAGGGTGGCCGCGATGAATTCGTGAAAGCCGCGGCTGCAACTGGCCTCAAGATCGGCGCGGACATCCCGACCGACCAGGGGCAGATCGATTTTTCGGCGCCGGTTCTCAAGGCGAAGCAGTCCAACGGCGACGTACTGTTCGTCTATACCAACGAGGAAGAGTGCGCGCGGGTCGCGCGCGAGCTGCGCAAGCAGGGTTACGCCAAGCCGATCGTCGGCGAGGCGACGCTCATCAGCCAGAAAACGATCGAGCTCGCCGGCGACGCAGCCAACGGGATGCAGGGCCATGTCGCGCTGACCGTCGATGCGCCGACGCCTCAGATGAAGGCTTTCGACGAGAAGTTCCTGAAGGAATACAACCGCAAGTCCGACCACAACGGCATCCAGGGCTACATGGTGCCGTACATCATCAAGGCGGTGAGCGAGAAGATCGGCAAGGTCGACAACAAGGCCTTCAACGCCGCGCTTCGGGACATGCCCCTGTACGTGAAGGACTACCCGGGAATCTTGATCGACACCAAGTTCGACAAGGCCGGCGACCCCGATCGCGTCAGCTATATCGTAGAGATCAAGGGCGGCAAGCAAGTCGTGACCGCGACGCTGCCTCCGCTGCATTCCTTCTGATTTCGCCGGCAAGCATGTCATCAACCAAGCGAGCGGCTTGCACCATGGGATGGCCCGTGAAGCAGTCGCGCGCGCCGATCATCCACGGCTACTGGATCGAGAAGCACGGGCTCGACGCCGAGTTCCGCCTCGAGGCGGTGCGACCGGAAGACTTTCCGGATTTTCTCGCTCGTCTTGGCGCGCGCGGCTATGTCGGCGGCTCGGTGACCATGCCGCACAAGGAGATGGCCTTGAAGCTCACCGAGGCCGACGCGCGTGCCAGCGCCATCGGCGCCGCCAACGTGGTCTGGCTCGAGTACGGCAAGCTCAAGTCGACCAACTCCGACGTCCTGGGCTTCATCGCTGCGCTGGACGAAGCCGCGCCTGAGTGGCAGAAGCGCGCCGACAAGGCCATGGTGTTCGGTGCGGGAGGCGCGGCGCGTGCAGTGGTTTACGGCCTGCTCGGGCGCGGCGTGTCGCGGGTTCACCTGCACAACCGGACCATGGCCAAGGCCGAGGCGTTTCGCGAGCGCTTCGGCGACCGAGTCGTCCCGACCCCTGCCGGAGAAGTGCCCGCGGCCCTGAAGGGTGCGGCGCTCGTCGTCAACGCAGCATCTTTCGGCATGGCCGGCTATCCCGAGCTCGACATCGACCTCTCGACGGTGCGCGACGACGCGCTCGTCGCCGACGTCGTCTACGTTCCGCTCGAAACCGGGTTGCTCAAGAAGGCCCGCGCGCGCGGACTGCGGGTGTCGGACGGGCTCGCGATGCTCCTGCACCAGGGCTGCGAGTGCTTCTACAGATGGTTCGGCCTGACGCCCGTGGTAACGCCTGAACTGCGCGCGCGGGTCGAGCAGGCGCTGCGCAATCCATGATGACCACGCCTTCGTCTCCCACGGGTTGATCGCCGCAAGCAAGACCACAGCCATGCTCGATCCACGGCGCTTGTGCATCCATCAGGTAACCTTGCTGCGGCAGTGCTCGACGCCGCAGTTCATCGAGGTCATGGGGCGCAGCGACGTCCGCTGCACCGCGCTGTGGCGCGAAAAGACCCGCGAGTACGGTATCGAGAAGACAGCGCGGCTCCTCGCCGACAACGGCATCGCGCTATCCGGTTACTGCTTCGGCGGCCTGATCGCGTCGCCGGACTCGGGCGACGCCGCGCGCGCCCGCGACGATGTCCGACGCGCGCTCGACGAGGCCGCCGCTCTCAAAGCGCCGTGCCTCGTCTTCGTGGCCGGCGGAGTCGATCCGCGCGACAAGGATATCGCGCGCATCCGCGCCCGCGTGCTCGATGGCGTGGCCGAACTGGTGGCGCACGCCCGAAGCGTCGGCGTCAAGATCGCGCTGGAGCCGCTGCATCCGATGATCTGCGCCACGCGCTCGGTGCTCAGCACGATGAAACTCGCCAACGCCTGGTGCGACAGCCTCGCAGCGGAGGATATCGTCGGCATCGCGGTCGACACCTATGCCGTATGGTGGGATCCCGAGATCGAGGCGGAGATCGCCCGCGCCGGCAAGCGGATCTGCTGCTTTCACGTGAGCGATTGGCTTCCCGACACCCAGGACCTGCGCTTCGATCGCGGAATGATGGGCGACGGTGTGATCGACATCCCGCGGTTTCGCCGGATGGTCGAAGCCGCGGGCTACGGCGGATACGTCGAAGTCGAGATCTTCTCGCAGCGCAACTGGTGGCAACGCGATCCCTTTGAGGTGATCGGCGTGGTCAAAGACCGCGCGCAGACCGCGGTATAGGGTGCGACGCGTTGCGAGCATGAACAAGATCGGGTTCGCACTCATAGGAGCCGGGACGATCGGCCGCGTCCATGCGCGCAACATCGCGGAACATCCCGATACGCGCCTGCACTGGGTCGTCGACATCGATGCGAAGGCGGGCAAGGCGCTGGCTGCCGCGCACGGCGCGAAGTTCTCGACGTCCGTCGACCAGATGCTCGAGGATCCTCAGGTGCAGGCGATCGTGATCGGATCGTCCACGGACGTCCACGAGGCGCACCTGCTCGCCAGCGTGCGCGCGGGCAAGGCTGTGCTCTGCGAAAAGCCGATCGCGGACAGCCTCGAGCGCGCCAAGAACTGCCTGGCAGCAGCGCGCGCCGCCAACGTGGTGGCCGCCATCGGCTTCAACCGCCGCTTCGATGCACATCACCGGGCGGTATACGACCGCGTGCGTGCGGGGGAGATCGGCGCGGTAGAATCGGTGCACATCGTGTCTCGGAGCGGCGCGGCAATTCCGCCGGCGGCCGCACATCGTGCGGGCGGAATGCTGCGCGAGAAAGGTACGCATTTCTATGATCTCGCCCATTGGATGACCGCATCGGAGCCGGTGGAAGTCTATGCAGCGGGCGGCTGCGTGTTCGATCGGGGCTACGCCGCCTATGGCGATGTCGACACGGCGGCGCTGACGCTGCGCTTCGCGTCGGGCGCTCTTGCCACGTTCAGCTTCAGCCGCCGGACCACTTTCGGCTACGACGAAATGATCGAGCTCTTCGGATCGAAGGGCATGCTGCAATCGGAGCGCCAGCCGGCGCCCAGCGCGTCGCGCGCCCGCGGAGCTCGCGCCCTCGGGGAGAGCATCCATCCGACTTGGTACGACCGCTTCGCGCCAACCTATGTCGCGGAACTCGAAGCGATGGTGATCGCGATCCGCACCGGCAAGCCGATCGAGCCGGATCTGGTCGATGGCATGCGCGCGCAGGCGGTTGCCGAGGCCGCCGTCGAGTCGCTCGCGAGGGGCAAGCCGGTCGCGATCGCCGACGTCTGGCGGGTGAAGTGAAACGTTGAGTCGCCAATGCAACTCGTCTGTCTCGACCTGGAAGGTGTGCTGGTCCCGGAAATCTGGGTCGAGTTCGCCCGCCGCACCGGGATTGCCGAGCTCTCCCGGACGACCCGCGACGAACCCGACTACGACAAGCTCATGACCGGACGCCTGCGCATACTGCGCCAGCACGGGCTCGGACTGCCGGACATCGAGAAGGTGGTCGCGGCCATGGCGCCGCTCCCCGGCGCCCGCGACTTTCTCGATGGATTGCGCGAAGTCTACGAGGTGATCATCCTCTCGGACACGTTCTACGAATTCGCCAGGCCACTGACGCGGCAGCTCGGCTTGCCGACGCTGTTCTGCCATTCGCTCGAGTCCGACGCGGAAGGCATGCTCGTCGATTACAGGCTGCGCATGCCCGACCAGAAGCGCGAGGCGGTGAAGCGGCTGAAGGAGCTCAACTTCCAGGTGGTCGCCGCCGGCGACAGCTACAACGACACGGCAATGCTGCGCGAGGCCGATCGCGGGATTTTCTTCTGCCCACCCGAAAACGTCATCCGCGAGTTCCCGCAGTTCTCAGTGACGCGGAGCTACGGCGAACTGCGCCGGGCAATCGACTCCGCGTTCCGCGATCTGCGGGGTTGATGCTCGATCGATCTTCGAGCAAGCGAACACCATGAAAACCACGCTGGCTGGCCAGGGTGCGATCGTGACCGGCGGCGCGCGCGGCATCGGGTGCGGGATCGCCGCGCGCCTGGCGAGCGAAGGCTGCAGGGTTGCGCTGTGGGACCAGAGCTTCGACGCCTTCGATGCGGCAGCCGCCGGTTTTTCTCCCGCGTCGAAGCAGCTGGTGAACGTGGCCGACTACGCGGAGGTCGAGAAGGCGTTCGCCGACACTGCACGGTCGTTAGGCGAGATCGACATCCTGATCAACAACGCTGGCATCAATGGTCCGGTCGCGCCGGTGTGGGAATACCCGCCGGACGCGTGGGATCGCGTGTTGGCCGTGGATCTGACTGGCGTCTTCTACTGTAGCCGGGCCGCGGTTCCGCACATGCGGGCGCGCTCGTACGGGCGCATCATCAATGTCGCATCGATCGCCGGCAAGGAGGGCAACCAGGGCATCGCCGCGTACGCCGCGGCCAAGGCCGGTGTCATCGGATTCACCAAGTCGCTCGCGAGAGAGCTCGTGGGCAGCGGTGTCCTGGTGAACGCGATCGCTCCCGCGTTTACGGAAACTGAGCTCATGAAAGAAATGACTCCGGAGCACATCGCGCTCGCCAAGAGCAGGATTCCCATGGGGCGCACGCTGAAGATATCCGAGGCTGCGGCGATGGTCGCTTGGATCGCGAGCCCGGAATGCAGCTTCACCACCGGATTCGTGTTTGACCTGACGGGTGGCCGCGCCACGTATTGAGCCCCGACCACCACTCACTGGAAAGGACGCGATCGCGCAGCTCCGACCCGGATCGCTGCCGCGGCGCAGCGGTCAACCGGCCGGCGCGTCGTCCCTGGCGAAGTGCGCCGCGGTCATGGTCGAAGGCGCCTGCGGCATCAACGGCCTGAATTCCATCCGTTCGAGGACGTCGCCGCCGACGTCGACGCCGGGTGCGATCTCGGTCAGTGCTACGCCGTCCGGCGTGAGGCGGAACACCGCTCGCTCCGTGACGTAGACGATTTCCTGGCGTTGCTTGAGCGCCTGAGCCCCTGAAAACGTGATCTGATCCACCGTTCGCACGAGCTTCTTGAGCTCGCCGTGGCGCTCGATGCGCAGGAAGCCGTCGCCGGTCGCGAACCTCGTGCCCTTTGCCTCGAAGGTGCCGCAGAAAACGACCTTGCGTGCGTTCTGCGCGATGTCGATGAACCCGCCGGGTCCGACGGGCAGCCCGCCGAGCTTGGAGACGTTCACGTTGCCGGTAGCGTCGATCTGGCCGAAGCCGAGGAACGCGATGTCCAGACCGCCGCCGGAATAGAAATCGAACTGCGAGGGAGCATCGATGATCGCGCTCGGGTTACGGGCGTAACCGAAGAGCATTCCTTCGAGCAGCGTGCCACCGTAGGCGCCGTGCTCGATCGATTGGTAGTAGCGGTCCCCATGGCCACGGCGCGCGATGAGCTTCGCCACCCCGTCGGGAACACCGAAACCGTAGTTGACGACCGTTCCCTCGCGCAATTCCATCGCGGCCCGCCGCGCGATGACCTGCCGCTCGGTGAACGGCTGTGGCACTTCGTCCGGCTCGACGCCGCGGCGCTCACCGGAGAGCGCCGGATCGACGACCACATCGTAGCCGGTTCGCTGCTCGGGATCGATGACCACCGCGTCGACGAGCACGCCCGGAACGTTCACCTGGCGGGCCGGCAGCGAATGCGCTTCGACTGCCTGCCGCACCTGCGCGATGACCTTGCCGCCGCTGTTGTGCGCTGCGAGCGCGATGGCGTGGATGTCGAGATTCGCCGCCTCGCCGATCAGGCTCACGTTGCCCTGCGGATCGGCGTAGGTGCCGCGAATGATCGCGACATCGACGGGGAACGATTTGTAGCGCAGCCACTCCTCGCCGTCGATGGCGACAACGTCGACGAGGCTCGCTTTCGCCGCGGCGTTCATCCGCCCGCCCTCGAGGCGCGGATCGACGAACGTGCCGAGGCCGACGTGGCTGACCAGCCCTGGGCGACCCGCGCCGATCTCGCGGTAGAGCTGCATGATGACTCCCGCCGGCAGGACGTACGCCTCGATCTTGTCGGCGCGCGCGAGCTCCTGCATCCGCGGCGACCACACCCAGTGGCCGCCGATCACGCGTCTGACCATCCCCTCGTGCGCGAAGCGGTTGAGCCCCATTTCCTTGCGGTCGCCGATGCCGAGCGCGTGCACGAGCGTAAGCTCCGCCGGGTGGCGCGATTCGAGAAAGCGGCGCTCGATCGCCGCGAACACGTGGCTCGCCTCCATCAGGCCGCCGCCCCCGCCGACGAGCCCGACCGTGACTCCGTCGCCGATCAGCGCGGCGGCTTGGTCGGCGGTGACGAATTTCCCGCGCGTCATCGTGTCAGGCGCCGATGTCCCACAGCGCCGCCCCGATCTTGAGCGCGCTCCTGGCGACGACGGTGCGGTGGATCTCGGAGGTGCCGTCGAAGATGCGGTAGATGCGGGCGTCCCGATAGAGGCGCTCCACCGGCAGCTCGCTGCAGTAGCCCATGCCGCCGAAGATCTGCACGGCGCGGTCGGCGACGCGGCCGAGCGTTTCGGCGGCTTCCACCTTCACCATCGAGATCCAGTCGCGGGCGTCTCGGCCCTGGTCGATCTCCCACGCGGCGCGCAGCAGCAGGAGCCGCGCGGCGTTGATCTCGATGGCGCTGTCAGCAATCATCTCCTGGATCATCTGGAAGTCGCCGATCCTCTTACCGAACTGCTTGCGATCGTTCGCGTACGCGGTCATGAGGTTGGCGAGGCGGCAGGCCTTGCCGACCGCGCGCGCGCCGACCTGAGCCAGGCGCACGCGCCCCAGCGTCGAATAGGCGATGGCGAGACCTTGTCCCTCCTTGCCCAGCAGGTGCTCGCGCGACAGCTTCACGTCCTCGAAAAAGAGCTCGATGTGGCTGGTGCCGGTCAGCCCCATCATCTTCTGGTTGCGGCCGACGACCACGCCGGGAAGGTTCTTGTCGACCAGGAACAGCGACACGTGGCGGGGTCGCGCCGCAGGATCAGTCACCGCGGACACGATGAAGAAGTCGGAATAGAGGCCGTCGCTGATGAAGTGCTTCTTGCCGTGGAGGGTGTAGCCTTCGCCGGTCTTTTCGGCGCGCGTCTTGATCGACCCTGCGTCGGAGCCCGCGTCGGGCTCGGTGATCGCGATCGAGCAGGTGCGCTCGCCGCGCACCGCGGGCAGGAGCCAGCGTTGCTTCTGCGCGTCTGTGCCTTCGAGCAGCGACTCGTAGACGTTGCCGAAGGCGCGGCGGATCAGGATGTCCTTGGCGTGGCCGAACTGCTCCTCGACCAGCATGGTGTCGACGGCGGAGAGGCCGCCGCCGCCGTACTGCTCGGGAATGTTCATGGCGTAGAAGCCGAGCGCGCGGGACTTCTCGAAGATCTCTCGCGCCCGGGCCGGCGAAAGCTCGCCCGTCGTCTCGATTTCCTCTTCGAGCGGAATGAGTTCCGTTTCGACGAAGCGGCGCACGGTTTCAACGATGAGTTTCTGTTCAGCGGTCAATTCGAATTGCATGGCGTTTCCTGGAAGTGAAGATGATTGCCGATGCGGTCTTCCTGCACTATGCTAAGCCATGGTTTTGGCCGACAACGAGGAACCGCGATGAACGATACGATGGACCGCGAAAAAGTCACCGAAGAGCTGAATGCCATCGGCTTCGACGGCATCGAGTTCATCGAATTCGCGACTTCCAAACCGCAGGCGCTGGGCGGAGTGCTCGAGATGATGGGCTTCCGGCCGGTCGCCCGTCACCGCTCGCGGGAGGTCGAGCTGTACCGCCAAGGCGCGATGAACATCGTCGTCAACGCCCAGCCCGCGGACGTGCCGCGGACCGTGCAGCCGGTCGAGCGGCCGGTGATCAGCGCCTTCGCCGTTCGGGTCCGCGACGCCGATTTTGCATTCAAGCGTGCGCTCGAGCTCGGCGCGTGGGAGATTCCGGTGCGCGCAGGCGCCATGGAGCTCAACATCCCCGCGATACACGGCGTCGGCGAAAGCCTCATCTACTTCGTGGACCGGTACGACGAGTTCTCGATCTACGACATCGACTTTCGCGCCATTCCCACGGTCGAGGCCCGCCCCGAGACGATCAGCGGGCTGCACTTTTTCGGAATCGTGCAGTACATCGGCGCCGATCGCACCGCCGATTGGGTCGAGTTCTATTCGCAGATCTTCGGCTTCACGCAGCTGCCGAACAGCGTGCGCTTCGGCATCCTCCCGACGGGAGTGCTTCTTCGAAGTCCGTGCCGCAAGTTCTTTCTGCAATTGATCGAGCCCATCGATACCGCCCGCTACGCGCCCAGGGAAGAGCATCTGCAGCGCATCGGTCTCGGAACCCCGGACGTGAGGGCGGCCGTCGCCAGCCTGGAGAAGCGGGGAGCGGAGTTCCTCGCGTCGGAGAACGTCCATACCAGCGAACGCGGCGCCCTCACCAAGGCGTACCTGGGCAGCGTGATGTTCGAGTTGGTTCACAATGATCCCGATCCCCGGGCGTCGAAGAAATGAATTTCAACGACTTCGGAATCGACACGGTCTCGCTTGCCGGCTCGCTTGAATCGAGGCTCGCCTCGGCGCGCCAGGCCGGGTTCACTCAAATCATGATTTCCGCGGCCGACATTGTCGGACATCCCTCGGGCGCCGCCGGCGCGGTGCGCGCGGTCCGCGAAGCCGGCCTGCGCGTGACGGGTTTGGAGGCGCTCCGCGACTTCGAGGGGCTGACCGGCCAGCTTCACGCGTACAAGCTCGACGTCGCCAAGTCCATGCTCGAGGTTTGCAGTCAACTCGGCGGCAGCCTGCTTCTGGTCGAGGCGTCGACCTCGACCCATGCCAACGCGAGCCTCGATGCGATCGCGCGCGACCTGCGGAAGCTTGCGGTGCTGGCGATCCCGATGGGCATACGCATCGCGTACAAGGGGCTTTCGTGGAGCCGCACGGTGAAGGACTTCAGCGCTGCGGGAGAGGTCGTGTTTCGCGCCGACTGCCCCAACCTCGGGGTTGCCATCGATGCTTTCGACGTGATCGCCTCCGGCGTTCCCCTGGACGACCTCGAGGGAATCGATCCGGACGAGATCTTTCTGGTGCAGCTCTCGGATTACCTTTGGCCGGAGATCCGGTCCGCGGAAGAGCAAGCGGCGACGGCCACGCACTCCCGCGTGTTTCCCGGTGAGGGCGCCCACAGCGAGGAAATCGCAAAGTTGATCACCAAGCTCGACGAAATCGGCTACTACGGCGACTACAGCTTCGACGTCTACAACGACGACTTCCTGCAGATGCCGCCCGAGGCGGTGGCCGACCGCGCGCGGCGCGCCGCCGAATGGCTCGGAGAGACGGTGCTGCGGCGATCGCTGCCGGTCCCGAACATGGAGCGCCTGCGGCGCGCGGTTCACGATTGACGCACGCGACATCGGAGCGCGGAGCCGGTACCCGCTCCCTTTAGCGCCCTTGCCACTGCGGCTTGCGCTTTTCGGCGAAGGCACGCGGGCCCTCCTTGGCGTCCTCGCTCGCTAGCATGCGCGCCGCCGCCGGATAGTGTCGGCGCAGCGCTGCGGCGAGGCTCGGTTCCGCTGCGCTCAAGTGCATCACCTGCTTGGACGCCTCGAGCGCCAGCGGCGCGCAGGCGAGAATCTCGTCGGCTAGCGCCCGCGCCCGCTCCAGCGCCGTGCCGCGCGGGACGACCTCGTTGACGAGGCTCACCCGTTTCGCCTCGGCCGCGGAGATGCGCTTCGCCGTCAGCGCCAGCCACATCGCGTCCTTCATCGGCATCTGCCGGGCGAGGCGCTGCAGCGCCCCGCCGCCCAGCGCCGCGAGCCCCACGAGGGGCTCAGGCAGGCCGAACTCGGCGTGCTCTGACGCGATAGCGAGGTCGCAGGCGGCGAGGATCTCCACGCCGCCGCCGAGGCAAAGCCCGTTGACGGCTGCAATCACCGGCTTCCACAGATCGAGGCGCGTCGTGATGCCTGCGAATCCGCCCGGTGGGTACTCGTAGGGCCCGGTCTTCGCGAGCGACTTCAAGTCGGTGCCAACGCAAAAAGCGCGGTCCCCGGCACCGGTGACGATCACTACCCGCAGCGAAGAATCCGCCGCGTAGAGGTCGAAAGCCCGCTCGAGCTCACGATGCGCCGGTTGATGCAAGGCGTTCAGAACTTCGGGACGGTTGAGCGTGATGGTCAGGACAGCGCCTGCGCGCTCGTACCGGATGAATTCGAAAGAGGTCTCGCTCACGACTTCGGTCCTTCGCGTCTGCGGCGGGCGTTGAACCCGGCAAGAGCGTCTTCGATCACGCGCGCCGTGCGTGCTGCGCTCTCGGGAGTGCTCGGGCAGCAGCCACTACCGTTCATTTCGTCGACGATGGTCTGGATCAGCGGCTGGTGCGTGTAGGGAGGATCCGCAACCGGAAATTCCTCGACGACGCCGCCGCGGATAAGACGGATCGGCACCGGCGGGCGCCCCGCAGGAGGCGAAAGCGGAGGAAAGGTCGAGAAGGTGATGCGCCCTTTGGAGCCGACGATCTCGTTTCCCTCGTCGTCGCAATCCGCGCTGAAACACCAGGCTCCGCTGCCGTAGGCGCCGGAGGCGAAGCGGAAAGCGCTGGTCACGATGTCCTCCGGTGGATAGGCTCCCGCCTGGTTGTCGGCGAACGCGCGCACCGTCTCGATCGGCCCCAGGATGAAATCGAGAATGTCCAGCGTGTGACCGACCGCCTCGAAGAAAATGCCTCCGCCCGAGCGCGCCGGGTCGAGCCGCCAGCTCCAGAACCGTCCCCGCATCTGCTCCGGCGTGGGAATCTGCTGGAAGTGTCGGATGATCACCATGCGCACCTCGCCGATGGCTCCGCTCTCGATCAGCTCGCGCACCTTGAGAAAGCGCGGCAGCGCGCGGCGATAGTACGCGACCCAGAGCGGAACTTTCGCCTCGCGGCAGGCCGCGGCCATCGCGAGGCAGTCGGCGTGGGTCATCGCCATCGGCTTTTCGACCAGGACCGCCTTGCCGGCGGCCGCGCACCTGAGCACCAGGTCCTTGTGCGACTCGGTCATCGTCGCGATGTAGACGATGTCGATGTCCGGCGCGTGCAAGAGCGCTCCCACATCGTCGTGCCAGCGCGCGACGCCGTGACGCTCCGCGAAAGCCTGGGCCCGTGGCGAGTTGCGGTCGGCCACAGCGACAAGCTGCGAGTTCGTCGCGCGATACAGGGCAGGGCCGCTCTTGGTTTCGGCCACCTCGCCACAGCCGATCATGCCCCAGCGTATCGTCTTCATTCCCGCTTCTCTGCTCCTGCCGTGTTCTTCCCGCTCGAGCCGTCCGGTTGCGGCTTCAGGCGCGCGCACCACCATACGGTAGGTTCACGGCAGCATATTGTCCATGCAAAGTCGGCAATTCCAATTATTAAATAGCGCAATAATGCTCAGGCGCATCGTTGGTCCCGGTCGACCGGCAGACGGGCAAGCGCTGCAGAGGCAGCGCGGTGCGGCCTTGATGTTGGCGACGCGGCAGAAACGCCGGTGCCAAGCGGCTAGTACAGGCGCTGGATCTGGCCGCTGAACAGCACCGGCCCCGTGGGAAGCCCCGTCGGCGAGCCACCTCGCGGCTCGAGGCTGACCGCCAAAGCGGGGATGCCGGCCAGCGCCGAGTCGACACGTTCCGGCAATGCGATCCGAGCTACCCCCGAAGGCGCGATGAGTCCCAGCGAGCGCGGACTGCCCACTGCAGGAAGCGCCCACAGCTCGAGCGTCCGGTCCACGGCCACCTCGACTGGTGCCACCGCAGTCACAAGCAGCGTGCGACCTCCGCGGTCGGCCGACGCGACCAGCGCCGGCTTGGCGTCTTGCCCGGTGAGCACCACCACCAGCGGCTGTTCCGGACGCTCCACGGGCGGAGAGAGGACGACCACGGCAAGCGCGAGCGCAGTCGCAAGGCCGACGATGGCCAGTCCGCGCCACAGGCCAAGGCTCTCCCAGATCGACCTCGGCTGCGCGGATGCGGCAGCGCCTCCGATGCGCTCGCGGATCTGCGCCCACACCCGTGACGGCGGGGCGACGGGGGCAACGCCCTCGGCGAGCGGGAGCAGGCGCTCCTCCCAGGCGTGCACGGCGTCGGCCAGCCCGCGGTTGAAACGCATCAGGTTTGTCAGCCGCCTCCGTGTCCGGGCCGGAAGCGTGCCCAGCACGTACTCGGCGGCCAGAGCGTCGACGATTGCGGGAGCGTCGAGCCTCATCGGGCCACGCCCGCCGTATCAAGGCACGATTTGAGCCGTTCCAGGGCACGCCGCACCCATGACTTCACCGTTCCGAGCGGCTGCCTGAAATGGCGGGAAAGCTGGGAGTGCGTGAGGCCGCGGTAGAAGGCCAGCGCCACGGCCTGCTTCTGGTTGCTGTCCAGCAGCTCTACACAGTTGCGCACCGCGCGGGCATCCGAACCGGACAGAAGCATCTCCAGCGGCGAGGGTTCTTCGTTGGCGATGCTCATGTCCCGCTCCTCGTCGTCGAGGGTCACCGTGTCAAGCTCGCGGCGCCGGAGCTGATCGAGGCATCGATTGCGCACTATACTGGTAAGCCACGTCAGCGGCTGGCTCTTGGCGGACACGTACGTGCCGGCATGATTCCAGACGCTCACGAACGACTCCTGCAGCACCTCCTCGGCAGCCGCCGATTCTCGCAATATACGCAGCGCGACCGCGTACAGATGCGGCGCGGTGAGCCGGTAGAGTTCCGCGAAGGCGCGCTGATCGGCAAGTGCGGTGCGCGCGAGCAGCTCCATCAACCTCGCGCTTTTTTCGAGCTGCTTCGACGCGGCTTCGGGCATCGCGTTGGGAGAACCGCTGGCGAGAACCTGCTTCAGCTCTTCGCGCGCCCGCGGTCCCTGCGCCACATGACGTCCTTTCCTCCGGCGGCGCGGTTCAGCACGCGGGCGAGGACGAACAGCAGGTCGGACAGGCGATTGAGATACTTGCGTAGCGGCGCACCCACTTCGGCGGTCGCGCCCAGATGCACCAGCGCGCGCTCGGCGCGGCGGCAGGCAGTGCGCGCGACGTGAGCAAGGCTTGCGGCTCGGGAACCCCCAGGAAGGATGAATTCCTTGAGCGGCGGCAGGTCGGCATTGAAATGCTCGACGGCCTCCTCGAGGCGCATGGCGTGCGCCTCGCGCACCGCCTGGTAGCCCGGAATCGAGAGCTCGCCTCCCAGGTCGAACAGGTCGTGCTGCACCTCGACCAGGCACGCGCGCACATTCTCCGGCAAAGCTTCCGCGAGCAGCACGCCGAGCGCCGAGTTGAGCTCGTCCACAGCGCCAATCGCCTCGACGCGTGGCGAATCCTTGGCTATTCGCGAGCCGTCGCCCAATCCGGTCGTGCCGGCATCGCCGGTGCGAGTCACGATCTTCGACAAGCGGTGGCCCATCGTCGGAGAACTGTGCTAAGGGGAGGCGGCCAGCATAGTGAAAACGGGCAGGCGCGGCAAGCGTAGGAGTTGTTTGATCGCGAACAAGCGCCCTTGCGGGCAGATTCGGTACCATCAGATCGCCCGGCCGAACTGTGTCTTTCCGGTTGAATTAGGTACCATCGCATTCTTGAGCGCAACACCGCTGGGATATACCGATGTCGAAACCCTTCGAGACCCATCTCGACAAGAACGCGGCGAACTACACACCGCTCACGCCGCTGTCGCTGATCGCGCGCACGGCGTACGTCTATCCGCGCCACACCTCGGCGATCCACGGCGAGCGGCGCTACACCTGGGCCGAGACCTACGCGCGAGCGCGCCGCCTGGCTTCCTCGTTGAGCGCCGCAGGCATCGGCATCGGGGACACGGTCGCGGTGATGGCGTCCAATACGCCGGAAATGGTCGAAGCGCACTTCGGCGTACCGATGACGGGCGGCGTGCTCAACACGCTCAATACCCGGCTCGACGCGGACGCCATCGCCTTCATGCTTCAGCACGGCGAGGCCAAGGTGCTGATCACCGACACCGAATTCTCGCCTGTGGTCGAGGCAGCTCTGGCCAAGGTGCGGGTGCGACCGAAGGTGATCGACATCGACGATCCGCAGGGACCGGGGGGCAAACGGCTTGGCGATATCGACTACGAGCGATTCATCGCCGGCGGCGATCCTGATTTCGAATGGAAGCATCCGGCGGACGAGTGGCAGTCGATCTCGCTCAATTACACCTCGGGCACCACCGGCAATCCCAAAGGCGTGGTCTATCACCATCGAGGCGCGTATCTCAACGCGCTGTCCAACATCATCGACTGGGGCATGCCGCGTCACGCCGTGTACCTGTGGACGCTGCCGATGTTCCACTGCAACGGGTGGTGCTTTGCGTGGACCATGGCGGCCAACGCAGGAACCAACGTCTGCCTGCGCCGGGTCGAGGCCAAGCCCATCTTCGACGCGATTCGCGCGCACAAGGTCAGCCACTATTGCGGCGCGCCGATCGTGCACGCGATGCTGATCAATGCGCCGGAGGAGCTCAAGCGCGGCATCTCGCACAAGGTGAGCTGTCTGGTCGCCGCAGCGGCGCCGCCGGCGGCGGTGATCGAGGGCATGCAGCGGATGGGTTTCGACATCACTCACGTTTACGGCCTCACCGAGACCTACGGTCCCGCCGCGGTGTGCGCCAAGCACGGCGAATGGGACGCCCTCGATATTGCCGGCCGTACCGAGCGCAACGGTCGCCAAGGCGTGCGCTACACTTGCGAGGAAGGGATGACGGTGATGGATCCCGCGACCATGACCGAGGTGCCATGGGACGGCGAAACCATTGGCGAGATCATGTTTCGCGGCAACATCACCATGAAGGGCTACCTCAAGAACCCCAAGGCGACCGAGGAAGCCTTCGAGGGAGGCTGGTATCACTCCGGCGATCTCGCGGTGATGCAGCCCGACGGCTACGTCAAGATCAAGGACCGCTCCAAGGACGTGATCATCTCCGGCGGCGAGAACATCAGCTCGCTCGAGGTCGAGGACACGCTCTACCGCCACCCCGCGGTGCTCGCCGCGGCGGTGGTGGCGCAGCCCGACCCCAAGTGGGGCGAGACGCCCTGTGCCTTCGTCGAGGTGAAGCCGCAGGCAACGGTCACCGAAGCCGAGTTGATCGAGCATTGCCGCAACTACCTCGCGCGGTTCAAGGCGCCCAAGCGCGTCGTCTTCGGGGAGCTGCCCAAGACGTCGACCGGCAAGATCCAGAAGTACGTGCTGCGCGAGCGCGCCAAATCGACGAGCGCAATCGAATAGGAGATCACCATGAACGCACCGCTCGACGCTGCTCTGCAGCCGTATGTCCTGACCGAGTCGAAGGACGGCATCGCAACGCTCACCCTCAACCGCGGCGAGCGCTTCAATCCGCTGTCGCTGGCAATGATCGATGCGCTGTACGCCGAGCTCGAGCGCATCGAGCGGGACAGCACGGTTCGCGTGGTCGTGATCGCGGCGACCGGCCGCGCGTTCTGCGCAGGGCACGACCTAAAGGAGATGCGCGCCCACATCGATGCGGGGTGGCAGCGCGGCCTATTCGCAGCCTGTACGCGCATGATGCTCAAGCTCATCGAGATTCCCCAGCCGGTGATCGCACGCGTACATGCTTCGGCAGCTGCGGCCGGATGCCAGCTCGTGTCGATGTGCGACCTTGCGGTGGCTGCAGAAAGCGCGATGTTCGGACTCTCGGGCGTGAAGGCAGGAATCTTCTGCTCGACACCGGCGGTGGGTGTGTTCCGCAACGTCGGGCGCAAGCGTTCGATGGAGCTGTTGGTCACGGGAGAGATGATCGATGCCAACACCGCGCTGGCGTGGGGCCTCGTCAATCGCGTGGTTCCTGCGCAGGGGCTCGACGACGCCGTGAGCGAATTCGCCCGGGCGATCTGCGCCAAGAGCCCTGCGGTCATCGCCCTGGGAAAGAGGGCCTTCTACAAGCAGATCGAATCCCGTCTTAGCGAGGCTTACGACATCGCCAGCGAGGTAATGACCTGCAACATGCTCGATCCCGATGCGAGCGAGGGCATCGACGCGTTCCTCGGGAAGCGTCCTCCGAAGTGGGGTCGGTGAGACGGAATTATTGCCAACGCCGAGCGCGGTCCGGATAATCGCGCCAGCAAGGGATCGCGGCGGTGCGCCGCGCGGGGTACCGATGGCCGACGACATCATTCTCGAGACGCGCGGGCTGACCAAGGAGTTCAAGGGCTTCGTCGCCGTCAACGGCGTCGACCTCAAGGTCAAGCGCGGCTCGATCCATGCGCTGATCGGCCCCAACGGCGCGGGCAAGACGACCTGCTTCAACCTGCTGACGCATTTCCTCACCCCGACCGCGGGCAGCATCGCATTCAACGGCCGCGACATCACCGGTTCGGCGCCTTCGGCGATCGCGCGCATGGGCATGGTGCGCTCGTTCCAGATCTCGGCGACGTTCCCGCACCTCACCGTGCTCGAGAACGTGCGCATCGCGCTGCAGCGCGGCCGCGGCCGCTCCTTCGATTTCTGGCGCTCTGAGCGGGTGCTCTCGACGCTGGACGCGCGCGCCCATGAGCTTCTGGATGCGGTCGGACTCTCCGAATATGCGAGGACGCCGGCGGTCGAGATGCCCTACGGGCGCAAGCGCGCGCTGGAAATAGCGACGACGCTAGCGCTCGACCCCGAGATGATGCTGCTCGACGAGCCCACCGCCGGCATGACCCACGAGGATGTCGAGCGGATCACGGCACTGGTCAAGAAGGTGGCAGCGAACCGCACCGTGCTCATGGTCGAGCACAATCTGTCGGTGGTCTCCACGCTTTCCGACTACATCACGGTGCTCGCGCGCGGTCAGATCCTCGCGCAAGGCGACTACGCCGCGGTGTCGAGGAACCCCGACGTGGTGCAGGCGTATCTGGGGGCGGGGCATGCCTGAAGCGAAGGCCAACGGCAAGCTCCTCGAGGTTCGCGAACTCGAATCGTGGTACGGCGAGTCGCATATCCTGCACGGCGCGTCGTTCGAAGTCTCGCGCGGCGAAGTCGTCACGCTGCTCGGCCGCAACGGCGCCGGCAAGACGACTACGCTCAAGTCGATCATCGGCATCGTCGGCCAGCGCAAGGGATCGATCGTCTTCGACGGCACCGAGACCATTCGGCTCGCGTCGAACCGCATCGCCCGGCTGGGCATCGCGTTCTGTCCCGAAGAGCGAGGGATCTTCTCCAGCCTCGACGTCGAGGAAAATCTGCTGCTGCCGCCGGAAGTAAAGGAGGGTGGATTGACGGTGGGGCAGATCTTCGAGCTGTTCCCTAACCTGAAGGAGCGGCTCAAGAGCCAGGGAACGAAGCTCTCCGGTGGCGAGCAGCAGATGCTGGCGATCGGGCGCATACTGCGAACCGGCGCGCGCCTGCTGATGCTAGACGAGCCGACCGAAGGGCTCGCGCCGGTGATCGTCCAGCACATCGGCAGCACCATCGGCAAGCTCAAGGAGAAGGGCTTCACCATACTGCTGGTCGAACAGAATTTTCGTTTCGCGTCGACTGTCGCCGACCGCCACTACGTGATGGAGCGCGGGCGCGTCGTGGACATGATCCCGAATGCCCAGCTCGACGCGAACATGAAAAAGCTGCACGAATATTTGGGCGTCTGATCGGCGCCTATCATGACTGACCCACGGATGGAGAGACCCATGAGAGCGATGAGATGCAGTTTGCTTGGCCTTGGCTTGGCATGCGTTGCCGGAGTTGCGATGGCGCAAATATCGGACGGCATCGTCAAGATCGGCGTGTTGTCCGACATGTCCGGCCTGTACAAGGACATCGGCGGACCGGGTTCTGTTCTGGCCGCGCGCATGGCCGTCGAGGATTCGGGCATCGAGAAGCGGGGCTACAAGGTCGAGATCGTTTCAGCCGACCATCAGAACAAGCCGGACGTGGGCTCGCAGATCGCGCGCCAGTGGTACGACGCGGACAAGGTCGACGTCATCGTCGACGTGCCTACCTCGAGCGTTGCGCTCGCGGTGAGCGACATCACGAGGGAAAAAGGCAAGGCGTTTCTGGTCTCGGGCGCGGCGGCTTCGGATCTGACTGGCAAGGCGTGCTCGCCGAACACCGTCCACTGGACCTACGATACCTGGATGCTCGCCAACGGCACCGGTGGCGCGATCGTCAAGACCGGAGGCGACACCTGGTTCTTTCTTACCGCGGACTACGCATTCGGCCTGGCGCTCGAGCGCGACACCGAAGCGGTCGTACTCAAGAGCGGCGGCAAGGTGCTGGGTAAGGTGCGGCATCCGCTCAGCACTCAGGACTTCAGTTCGTTCCTGCTGCAGGCGCAGGCCTCTAAGGCTAAGATCATCGGGCTCGCCAACGCTGGCGGCGACACAATCAACTCGATCAAGCAGGCGGCCGAGTTCGGCATCACCAAGGGAGGGCAGAATCTCGCGGGCCTGCTGGTGTTTGTCAGCGACGTGCATTCGCTGGGTCTGCAGACCGCGCAGGGGCTAATCCTGACCGAGACGTTCTACTGGGACATGAACGACCAGACGCGCGCGTTTGCCAAGCGCTTCGCCGCGCAAAATAAGAACATGTATCCCACGATGGTCCACGCCGGGGTCTATTCCTCGCTACTGCATTACTTCAAGGCCGTCGAGGCGCTGAAGAGCGATGACGGCACGAAGGTCGTTGCCAAGATGAAGGAGATGCCGACCGACGATCCGCTGTTCGGCAAGGGCACGGTGCGCGCCGACGGCCGCAAGATCCATCCCGCATATCTGTTCGAGGCGAAGAAGCCTGTCGAGTCCAAGGGTGAGTGGGACCTCTACAAAGTGCGCGCGACCATACCGGCCGACCAGGCTTTCCGGCCGTTGCAGGATGGCGGTTGCCCACTGGTGAAGTGACGCCGATGTCCGATAGCCAGAGGCGAAGCCTCGCGGCGATTGGAAACAGCTGCGTCATCCCGGGCGGGCGCGGGAGCGCGAGACCCGGGATCCAGTGTGTTGACTTGACTCGCCTCCGATGACCATTTTCGGCGTCCCCACCCAGGCGCTGTTCGGCCAGCTTCTGATCGGGCTGATTAACGGCGCCTTCTACGCCATGCTGTCGCTCGGGCTCGCGGTCATCTTCGGGCTGCTCAACATCATCAATTTCACCCACGGCGCGCAGTACATGATGGGCGCGTTCGGCGCGTACTTTCTGTTGCAGTATTTGGGCCTGGGTTACTGGTGGTCCCTGCTGCTCGCTCCGATCGCAGTCGGATTGGTCGGCATCGCCATTGAGCGAACAATGCTTTCACGCCTGTACAAACTCGACCATCTCTACGGCCTGCTACTGACCTTCGGGCTGGCGCTCATCATCCAGGGTGTCTTCACCAACTACTACGGCTCCTCGGGCCTGCCATATCAGATCCCGAGCGAGCTCAACGGCGGATACAACCTCGGATTCATGTTCCTGCCCAAGTACCGGGCGTGGGTTATCGTCGCGTCACTTGTTCTCTGCTTCGGGACTTGGTTTGTCATCGAGCGCACCAAGCTGGGGTCGTACCTGCGCGCCGGCACCGAGAATGCGCCGCTGGTCCAGGCCTTCGGCATCAACGTGCCGCGCATGGTCACGCTCACCTACGGCTTCGGGGTCGCCCTGGCGGCATTCGCCGGAGTAATGGGCGCGCCGATCTACCAGGTGAATCCGCTGATGGGAGCCAACCTCATCATCGTCGTGTTCGCCGTGGTGGTGATCGGCGGAATGGGCTCGATCATGGGATCGATCGTCACGGGCTTCGGCTTGGGCGTCATCGAGGGTCTGACCAAGGTGTTCTATCCCGAGGCTTCCAACACGGTGATCTTCATCATCATGGCGATCGTGCTTCTGATCAAGCCCGCAGGCCTTTTCGGCAGGGAGCGCTGAGATGGCGAACCAGGCCGAGGGAGCGATCGCGACGCCGCTTGCCACGTCCGACCGGACGTTCCGGATCGGTTTCCTGGCGATGACCGCCATATTCATCCTGGCGCCGCTGGTCGCGTACCCGGTGTTCCTCATGAAGGTGCTGTGCTTCGGGCTCTTCGCCTGTGCGTTCAATCTGCTCATCGGCTACGGGGGACTGCTTTCCTTCGGACACGCCATGTTCCTGGGCATGGCCGGCTACTCCTGCGCACACGCGGCGAAGATCTGGCACTGGCCTCCGGAGGCGGCGATCGCCTTCGGAACCGCTGTCGCGGCGCTGCTCGGCGTCGTCACCGGACTGCTGGCCATCCGTCGCGCGGGGATCTACTTCGCGATGATCACCTTGGCACTGGCGCAGATGGTCTACTTCTTCTGCCTCCAGGCACCGTTTACCGGAGGCGAGGACGGCATTCAGGCCGTGCCGCGCGGGACGCTGTTCGGAGTCCTGGATTTGTCGAAGACGCTGGTGATGTACTACGTGGTGCTGGCGGTCTTCCTGGCGGGTTTTCTGCTGATTTACCGGATCGTTCATTCGCCGTTCGGGCAGGTGCTCAAGGCGATCCGGGAGAATCAGCCTCGCGCCGTCTCGCTCGGCTACGACGTCGACCGCTACAAGCTGCTCGCGTTCGTGCTCTCCGCGTCGCTGGCAGGACTCGCGGGGGCGACCAAGGCAATCGTATTTCAGCTGGCGTCGCTTACCGATGTGCACTGGACGATGTCCGGGGAGGTTGTGCTCATGACGCTCCTGGGAGGCATGGGGACGATCTTCGGCCCGGTGATCGGCGCGCTCGTGATCACCGGCCTTGAAAACTATCTCGCGGGATTCGGACAATGGGTGACGGTCATCACCGGCGCTATCTTCGTGGTGTGCGTGCTCGCCTTTCGTCGCGGCGTCGTCGGCGAGATCGCGGCATGGTGGGCGCGGCGCGGACATTAGCCCGGCGCACGCTGGCCGGCGCTGCGGTTTTCGCCGCAACCATTGGACTGGCCACAGCGGCGGAGCGGCTTTCGGTCGTCGGCGCGTGTAGAGACGGCGTTCCCAACGGCGCCTACGAGCTGCGGATGCCCGACGGACGGCTGCGCGTCGCCGGGGCTTTCGCCCTGGGAAGGAAGACGGGAACCTTCATCTTCTGGACTGCGAGTGGGGCGCGAAGCGTGGTGGTGCCCTACGACGACGACCGCAAGTCCGGCACCGTCGCGCGGTGGTATACAACTGCCTCGGGCAGGGAATCGGGGCGCAGGCTCGAGGCGCCTTTCAACGACAACGTTCTCCACGGCGTCGAGCGCTCATGGCACGCCAACGGCGTCCCGCGCACCGAATCGCGCTACGAGCACGGGGCGCTCGTGGCCACCCAGGCGTGGGACCGCCGCGGCACCCCGCTGCCAGAAGCCGAGGCGCGACGTCAGGCCGCACAGGACGCAGCCGCCGAAGAGCGATTCCTGTCCGAGCTCGAGGCGACCATACAAGGCAATCTCCCGCGCTGCGATAACGGCACGGCCTTCTAGTCAGTCCGCTACCTCCTAGTCAGGTCGCGAGCGATTTCCGGGCCAGCGTCGGAAGAGGCCTCCTACCTAAGGAAGCACAACGTATTGCGGCGTGTCCGAATGCGGAGTTCCGTGGGCATCACCCACGGCGATTTCGCCGGTTCCTGTATGCCCCTGGCGTGTGCTATTTGCCGTGGTGGTGTCCAAAGGGACCACCGAAACCTTTGCCAAGACCCCCGAAAATCGCGTCACGATCAGTCTTGAGCTGCGCTTCCGAAGCGGCGACCGCAGCCTGATCTGCCTGCACAGCGCCCACATTGTTGGCTCGCTGGTCGGCGTACAGCTGCGTAAGTGCCGCCGTTAGCGTCGCTTGGCTCGGTTGCAGGATCGGTTGGGCATCCTGGCGAAGCTGAGCGAAGTCCTGTGCCGTCTTCATGCGGGCGAGGCGAAGTGCCGTGCGGTCCGCAGCCGCGGCCGCGGCATTGCCTGCAGCTTCGTCGGCCTTGAGTTGTTGCAAGGCGTTTTGAACGGCGATCTGATCCTGCTGAATCAAAGCCCGGTCCGCCTGTACATTCCCGGGCAGTGTGATCTGGGCAAAGGCCTGTATTGCGAAAGCGGACGCCGCCGCGGCGGCGAGCGAGAGGCAAAGAAGTTTCGAAGTCATGTGATCTCCATAGGTGGTCCGTTCCGTCCTGGAACATGAGCTTCGACAGGAGTCGTGCCTTGGGGGTTGCGGATCAAGATGTACAGAAATGTTTCAGGAGACGAGTAACGACACAATTTGTAACCAGGACGCAAAGGATCTTCATGTACCCGTGGGAGCGCTTCACCAGCAATGGCTTCGTGCTCGGCTCGACTCGGCACGTTGACCCAACCATTTCGAAGCCTAGCTCCTGGCGCGAAGTTACGCGGTCTAGCTTCCCCGGGTTCCCGGCGATACCCACTTCGCTCCGCCCGCGGGGGGGCCGCGCCGGGGCGTGGGGCGCCTAGCGAGGTGGGGTAGGGGTCAGCGAGCGAAGCGAGTGGAGGCGACCCGAGCCGGGCGCAAGGGGCGATCAGCCGAGCCTGACTCTCGCGCGACCATTCCGGAGGCCCTCCTTAGCTGCTCGGGCCGCTAGTTGACCCGCAAGCTTTATGCCGCCATCATAGCAGCCGAGGACAGCGGATCATGGCCGTGAGCCGGGATGGCCGCGGTCCAAGGGAGAATGACATGCGCGCGCTCGTTGCGACGGTAATGCTGGCAGCCGTGGCCCTTCTCGCGGGCTGCACCGCCACGCCGGCTTATCAGGAAAACGTATTTACATCGCCTCTGTTCACGAACTACTCCGACGTGGCGAGCGAAGAGAATCGATGGCCGCCGCCATACGTCCTGACCTATCCGGACGAGACGATGTTCTTTTACCGCATTTGGCCCTACCACCCGCGGGCAGACCTCATTGTGCGGGCGATCAGCTGTTCTCGCACGTCGGACGGCGCCCTTGTCGTCTCCGCGCGCGTTCAGAACATGGGCTCCGACATCGTTCCCAGCGTCCCGAACCTCAACGGCGACAAGGCGTCCTTCCGCATTGCAGCCGTGGTGACGTGGGCCGACGGCACCCAGCAGGAAGTCGACGCTTGGGTGCCGGTCACCCTGTGGGTCACCGCGAGCGTCGACCAGAAGCTTTCCCGGACACGATACCTGTTCAACGACGTGCGTCGCATCGTGGTCGTTGCAGATCCGGACCGCATCGTTCCCGACCCGGTGCGGCTGAACAACGTGCTCGTCTGGCAGGGCACGATGAGCGGCGACAATCCGAGTTGCGACGTCGTTCGCTCCTGAGCTCCCCGGCGCATAGCTGACGCTCGCGGGCGCATAGCCTTGGCGCCTGCATGGCGCCAGGGCGATGCCCCTACCCGGCGCGCTCAAGCTCGGCCCGCAAATCGCGCTCCGAGCTATAATTCGTGGCCCCGAAAATCTCGAGCCCCGTCATGAAGCTGCTCGTATCCGTCAAGCGCGTCGTCGACTTCAACGTCAAGGTTCGCGTCAAGCCCGACGGTACGGGTGTGGACACGGCGAACGTCAAGATGTCCATGAACCCCTTCGACGAGATCGCCGTCGAAGAGGCGGTGCGGCTCAAGGAGAAGGGCGTTGCCACCGAGCTCGTCGCGGTCTCCTGCGGTGTCGCCGCCTGCCAGGAGACGCTGCGCACGGCGCTGGCGATCGGCGTTGACCGGGCGATCCTGGTCGAGACCGACGCCGAGCTGCAGCCGCTGGCGGTGGCCAAGCTGCTCAAGGCCCTCGTCGACAAGGAGGCCCCGCAGCTCGTAATACTGGGCAAACAGGCGATCGACGACGACTCCAACCAAACCGGCCAGATGCTGGCGGCGTTGCTTGGCTGGCCGCAGGCGACGTTCGCCTCCAAGGTCGAAATCGCGGATGGCAAGGCGACCGTCAAGCGCGAGATCGACGGGGGGCTCGAGACCGTCGCTGTGACTTTGCCGGCGGTGATCACCACCGACCTGCGCCTGAACGAGCCGCGTTACGCCACGCTGCCCAACATCATGAAGGCGAAGAAGAAGCCGCTCGAGGTCGTCAAGCCCGATGCGCTGGGCGTCGACGTCGCACCTCGGCTGGCGACGCTAAAGGTCGCCGAGCCGCCGAAGCGCAAGGGTGGCGGCAAGGTCGCCGACGTCAAGGAGCTGGTGGCCAAGCTCCGCGGCGAAGCCAAGGTGATTTCGTGACGATGGCGAAGCAGCGGAACGAAATCATCCCCGCCCCCGATTCAAGGCATTCGGGGGCAGGCTCCAGCGGGGATCCAGTGTCGTAGATCGAACTGATTCGAATTGGGTTGAGTAAAGACATGACCACCCTCGTAGTCGCCGAACACGATCACACTGCGCTCAGAAGCGCCACGGCGCACGCCGTTACCGCCGCCACCAAGCTTGGAGGCGACGTTCATGTGCTCGTGGCGGGACACAACGCGCGAGGCGCCGCCGATGCCGCGGCCAAGATCGCCGGCGTCGCCAAAGTTCTGCACGCAGACGCGGCGCCGCTTGCGGGCCAGACTGCGGAGAATGTCTCGGCGCTGGTGGTCGGCATCGCCGCCCCGTATTCGCACGTCGTGCTGCCCGCGACCGGGTTTGGCAAGAACGTCGCGCCGCGCGTCGCGGCGTTGCTGGACGTCGCGCAGGTGTCCGACATCATCGCCGTTGAGTCGCCCGACACTTTCGTGCGGCCAATCTATGCCGGCAACGCCTTCGCCACCGTACAGTCCAAGGACGCTAAGAAAGTCGTCACCGTGCGCACCACCGCATTCGATTCGGCACCCGCGACGGGAGGCGTGGCGAGCGTGGAAAGCATTTCCGCGCCGGCCGACTTCGGTCGCACCCAGGTGCTCGGGCAGGAGCTGACCAAGTCGGACCGTCCGGAGCTCACCAGCGCCCGCGTCGTCGTCTCCGGGGGACGCGGCCTGCAGAAGGGCGAGAACTTCAAGATGCTCGAAACGCTGGCGGACAAGTTGAACGCCGCCATCGGCGCCTCGCGGGCGGCGGTCGACGCGGGCTTCGTTCCCAACGACTATCAGGTCGGACAGACAGGCAAGATCGTCGCGCCCGATCTGTACATCGCCGTGGGCATCTCCGGTGCAATCCAGCATCTCGCCGGCATGAAGGACAGCAAGGTCATCGTCGCGATCAACAAGGATCCCGAAGCGCCCATCTTCCAGATCGCCGACTACGGGCTGGTCGGCGACCTGTTCGAGATCGTTCCCGCGCTCACCGCCGAGCTCGGCTAGAGCCGCGGCGCGCGGTCTTTTCCTGATCACGGTTCTCTGCCATGAGCACTTATCACGCTCCGCTTAACGACATCCGCTTCGTGATGAGCGAGCTTGCCGGCCTCGAGCAGGTGGGCAGGCTCCCGGGTTACGAAGAAGCCACGCCCGACACCGTCGGGGCGATCATCGAGCAGGCGGCGAAGTTCGCCACCGAGGTGCTCGAGCCACTCAACGTCGTCGGCGATCGCGAGGGCTCGCGCCGGCTCGACGACGGCACCGTGAAGACGCCCACCGGCTTCAAGGACGCCTACAAGCAGTTCATCGAGAACGGCTGGAACGGCCTCACCAAAAACCCCACCTATGGCGGGCAGGGCCTGCCTCAGCTCGTCGCCACCGCCGTCGAGGAGATGTGGCACAGCGCGAACCTGGCCTTTGCGCTTTGCCCCCTGCTGACGCAGGGAGCGATCGAGGCTATCGACCTGGTGGGCTCCGACGCGCAGAAGGCGAAGTTCCTGCCCAAGATGATCGAGGGCGTGTGGACCGGCACCATGAATCTGACCGAGCCGCAGGCAGGCTCGGATCTCGCCGCCGTGCGCACCCGCGCCGTGGCCCAGCCCGACGGCAGCTACAAGCTCTACGGCCAGAAGATCTTCATCACCTACGGCGAGCAGGATTACACCGAGAACATCATTCACCTGGTGCTGGCGCGCACGCCGACCGCGCCCGAGGGCGTCAAGGGCAT
>DASPTZ010000017.1:0-81002 GCA_035623155.1 Casimicrobiaceae bacterium
GGCCGCCCGCCAACCTCGACCGGCCATAACGCAGCGCGTCAGGGAATCCAAAATGCGGCACCGTCACGGACTTCGCAAGCTCAACCGCACCAGCAGCCACCGTGTGGCGATGCTGCGCAACATGACCAACTCGCTGCTGAAGCACGAAGCGATCAGGACCACGCTGCCGAAGGCGAAGGAGTTGCGCCGCATGGCGGAGCCGCTGATCACCCTGGGTAAGACGCCTACGCTCGCCAACCGCCGGCTCGCGCTCAACCGGCTGCGCGACAAGGACGTCGTCTACAAGCTCTTCAACGAGCTGGGGCCGCGATACGCCAAGCGGCCGGGCGGATACCTGCGCATCCTCAAGTTCGGATTCCGCGACGGGGACAATGCGCCTATGGCCCTGGTCGAACTGATCGATCGGCCGGCTCCGGTGACCGAAGCGTCGACGGAGACAAAGACCGGCGCCTGAGCCTTCGCGCGTCGAACGAGAAGCCGGACGCTGGCGTCCGGCTTTTTGTTGTGGGGCTGCAGGCGCGTAACATGGGCAGCATGGCGGAAACGGTTCTGGTGACCGGCGGTGCGGGCTATGTCGGATCGCACGTCGTGGCCGAGCTCGCGCGATGCGGATACGCGCCGATCGTACTCGACAATTTCGTCAACAGCTCGCCGGCAGTCCTGCCGCGGCTGCGGCGAATCTCGAATCAGGATATCCCGTGCGTGGCTGCCGACGTGCGGGACCTCGCCGCGCTCGAGCGCGTGCTCGCCGAGCATGGCGTGAGCGCGGTCGTGCATTGCGCCGGGCTCAAAGCGGTGCGCGAGGGCGAGGCGCAGCCACTGCGCTACTACGACAACAACGTCGGCGGAGCGCTCGCGCTTATCGCCGCAATGAAGCAGACGCGCGTGAAGAAGCTCGTGTTCAGCTCGTCGGCGTCGGTGTACGGGCAGCCTGACAGGAATCCCGTCGCCGAGGACGCACCGCTAAGGGCAACGAGCGTCTACGGCCGCACCAAGCGCGATGTCGAGCACATCTTCGAGCAGGCGGCGTCGGCGGACGACGCCTGGAGCGTGGCGCTGCTGCGCTATTTCAATCCGGCGGGTGCACACCCATCGGCGGAAATTGGCGAATCGCCGACGGGAACACCGAACAACCTGGTGCCGATTCTGGCTCAAGTCGCGTCGGGCAGGCGCGGGGCGATCGAAGTCTACGGCGATGATTGGCCGACCCCCGACGGCACCGGCGTGCGCGATTACATCCATGTGATGGACCTCGCGGAGGGACACATCGCCGCGCTCGCACATCTCGGGCGCTTCACGGGAGTCGGCACGTTCAATCTCGGCAGCGGCAGCGGCCACTCCGTGCTCGAGATGATCGCCGCCTTCGAGCACGCGTGTGGACACCCCATCGCGCGCCGCGTTGCGCCGCGGCGCGCTGGAGACGTCGCGATCTGCTTCGCCGACCCGGCGCGCGCCAACTCGGTCCTCGGCTGGCGCTCGCGGCGCGATCTGGATACTATCTGCGCCGATGCCTGGCGCTGGGCAACGAGCCCCTCGAACGCTTCGTGGAACGCTTCTACACCGCTCTGAACCGCTTCGACGCCTACCTGCTGCTGCACCGGCTACAGCAGGCGGGCGTTGCCGCGCACGTGTTCAACGAGCACATGTCGAGCATCGTCGGTGACGTTCCGCCGGACGTTGCGCAGCCGCAGGTGTGGTTGGATGATGCGCGCGACCGTGCCCGGGCCGAGGCCGTTCTGGCCGCCCTCGCCGCCGAGCGAGCGAGCACCGGCAGCGTGCGCTGCCGGAAGTGCAGCGAAGAGAACCCGGCCAACTTCGAGCTTTGCTGGAGCTGCGGTGCAAGCCTCTAGGACCGAGGCGCGGCCTCGGCAGCGTGCCGCTCTGACGAGCGGGCGGCGGCCATCGCGCGGTATTCGCGTGAAGTTTGACTTGCGTCAACGGCTTCGATTGGAACGAAACTTGGCTGTTGCCGCATAATCGGCATCGATCTCCCAGAAAGGCTGCTCGCCAAGGGGGTTGGCAATGCTCATCGGACGATACCTCAGGGTTTTGTGGCCGAAGGCTTGGCCAGTGCGGACGTGGACATTCGCCGCACTTGCGTCGCTCGCGCTGTTGGGGCAGCCAGCAGCGGCGGCTGCGGCTGCAGAGAAAACGGGCAAGGAGGTCGTCGACTCTGCATGCATTGCCTGCCACGGGACCGGGGTCAATGGCGCGCCCAAGATCGGGGACAGCAAGGCGTGGGGCAAGCGCGCGTCGCTGGGGTTGAGCAGCCTCACCGAGAACGCACTCAGGGGCATCCGGCAAATGCCGGCGCACGGCGGTAATCCGGGGCTCAGCGATTTCGAGATCGAGCGCGCTATCACCTACATGGTCAACCAGTCGGGCGGCCATTGGGCGGAGCCCATCAACAAGGCGGCCGCCGCCAAAGAGCGCAGCGGTGAGCAGATCGTCCGCGCGCAATGCGCCAAGTGCCACCAGACAGGCGTCGATGGTGCGCCCAAGATCGGCGATCGCGCGGCATGGATACCTCGCATGAAACAGGGGCTCGATGTCGTCGTGCGCTCCGCTATCAACGGACATGGCGGCATGCCGGCACGCGGCGGGATGGCCGACTTAACCGACGCCGAGATGCGCAGCGCCGTGGTTTACATGTTCAACTCGGGGACGGTCGAGCAGAAAAGTGCGGCGGCGACAACCGGCGGTGAGGACTACAGGGTCGTCGAAGGCATGACGCTCTATGTCGGTGTGGTGGCGGCCAGCGTGATCCGCGATCATGCCAAGGACTATCCGGCGGATGTGGCCGATGCGGTGCCGTCGGGTTCCGAACAGCGTTACCTCACCATCGCAGTATTCGACGCCAACAACGGCCAACGCATCACCGACGCCGTCGTAACGGCGCGCATCGCAGGGACGGCACAGGCAAGCCCGGAGAAGACACTGAAAGCAGTCACCGTCGCCGGCGCCCTAACCTATGGGAATTTCTTCCCGATGCCCGCCGGTGCATACAAGATAACGGTACACGTGCACCGCCCCGGCTTGCCCAAGGTGGTTCAAGCCGATTTCCAGTACAACACGCAGTAAGGCCGGGCGCCGTGCCGTGACGCAGGCGCCAGACCTCTAATTTTGCTACTTCACCTGCTGGACGATGTAGTCGACCGCAGCCTTGACATCGGCGTCCGACGCTGCGCCGCCTTTGGGGGGCATCACGCCTTTGCCCTTGATGACGGTAGCTGTCAAGGCGTCGGAACCCTGCTTGACCAGGGGCGCCCATTTGGCCTTGTCGGCGAGCTTGAGTGCTCCGCCGATGCCTTTCTCGTGGCAGGCTGCACACGACTTTTCGTAGACTTCCTTGCCATCCGCTGCGGCTGCAACCTGCGAGGCTAGAAGCAATGCGGCCGAGGCAGTGATCACTGTCATCGCCAGTTTCATGTCAAGTATTCTCCTGTGATGTTGAAAACTTGCGCCGCTACAGCCGACGCACCCTTCGCAACGGCGCCGAGCATGGTGCTCGCGACGCAGCAAGCATTGCCACCCATATGGCGACGATCCTGATTCTCTACGCGACGACCGAGGGGCAGACTGCTCGCATCTCGGAAAGGATGGCTCAGATACTTCGCGCCCGGGGGCAAGACGCGAAGACGTGCCCTGTCGAGACCGCCGAGCAGCACATCGCGGCGGCGAAATACGATGCGGTGATCATCGGCGCCTCGATCCATTATGGTCGACACCCGCGCAGACTGTACTCGCTGGTTCGCAATAATCGGATCATGCTGGACAGGCGGCCAAACGCATTTTTCTCGGTGAGCCTTAGCGCCGGAGGACCTGGCGCGAAGCCTGAAGCGGCTGAGCGATATCTCGACAAATTCCTCAAGCAGGTCAACTGGCGCCCGCAGCAGACTGCGAAGTTCGCCGGAGCGCTTCAATTTAGCAAGTACGGAGCGTTCAAGCGTTTACTGATGGTCATCTTCGTCGGCCTCGCCGGTGGCGATACCGACACAACGCGTGATTACGAATATACCGACTGGGAGGCGGTAGACCAATTCACGGACGCTTTTGCCGCACGGCTGGGACAGAAGTGATGCCGGCCGTCGCGGCGCCCAGGAACTCCCCTGGACGCCTTCGCGGGCTCTACCGTCGGGGGCCCTACATTCCCAGGATCCACTTGACCAGCTTGGTGACGTCCTCCGGGCTCGCCTTGACCTGAGGATGGTCCTTGCCTCCGGTCAGCTTCGCGACGAGCGTCGCCTCGGCACCTGCGTTGCCCTTGTACTTCGCTGCGACGTCCTTGAATGCCGGTCCCACTTTCTTGGTAGCGACATCATGGCAGTTCGTGCAGCCGGAACTCTTTGCGAGATCCGCCTGTGCAACCGCCTGCCCGGACAGGGCAAGCCCGCACGCGACCAGAGTTGCGACAATCAGCGCTTTCATATTCGCTCCTTGGTGAAATAGACCGAAAAGGAACCAAATCCGGACGACGCCATGAAACAGACCGCAATCTACTCCCGAATTCGCCCGGCGTGAACTGGTAGCTTGTAGGGGCTTGACATATGTCAAATCGAGACGGCACGCTTCGGTAATAATCGCAAAAGTGCCGTTTGCGCGGCTAAAACCGTGCTGTACGGCCTTTCTTTCGCCGGGCATCAGCCCCAGGGGAACCCAACCGATGCGTCTTTCCAGGCTTGCGGCCGTAGCGGTGGTGGGAGCGCTCTGGCTGGGCGGGGGCGTCTGGCAGCCGGGGGTGCGCGCCGCGGATGCTCCAGGGGGCGGCCCCGGCCAGGCGCCCGAACAGTTCGATACCGCCACCTGCCTTGCCTGCCACGGGATCCAGGGGTTCCAGGCCGAGAATGCCGCCGGCCAGATGCGCCCCCTGCACGTGGCCAAGGACAAGTTCGAGAAGAGCGTCCACGGAAAGCGGCTCTGCGTCGAATGCCACAAGAACATCACCGAAATCCCGCATCAGAAAGGATTGGAGGTCAGAGTCAGCTGTGTTCAGTGCCACGAGGCCCTTTGGGAGACGGCTCAAAGCGAGGGCAAGACGCAGGAGAATACGCGGCTGGGAGTGGTCGTCAAACAGATCGACCGCTACATGAAGTCCATTCATGCCCGGCCGAGCAAGGAGGACCAGTCGCGCACCAACGCGACCTGCTACAACTGCCACGACGCGCATTACGTCTATCCGCCGGGCAGTCCCGAACGCACGGAGTGGCGCCTCGGCATCCCCAACGTCTGCGGCAAGTGCCATGTCAAGGAACGCGACGAGTATGTGACGTCGGTCCACGGCCGGGAGGTGATCGAGAAGCGCAACCCGAAAGCGGCCATCTGCTCGGATTGCCACACGACCCACGACATCGAGGATCCGGGTGTCGATTCGACGCGGCTCGCCATTACCAAGAACTGCGGCAACTGCCATGCAGCGCAGCTCAAGAGTTACACCTCGACCTACCACGGCCAGGTCAACCTGCTCGGCTATGCCCACACGGCCAAGTGCTTCGATTGCCACGGTAACCACGGGATCCAGCGGGTGAACGATCCCAAGTCGATGGTGAGTCCGGACAATCGCCTTAAGACCTGCGGGCAATGTCACATCGGCGTAACCAAGGGATTCGCGACCTTCGAACCTCACGCCACCACCACCGATTTGAACCGCTTTCCCCAGATCTGGATCGCGTACAAGTTCATGTTGGGGCTGTTGGCCGGCACGTTCGCCTTCTTCTGGACGCACACGGCGCTGTGGTTCTACCGCGAGTACAAGGAACGCAACGAGCGCGGAGGCGGGCAATACATTCGGGTGCAGGAGGCGCTGCAGGGACGCACCAAGTACTACCAGCGCTTTCCGCTCGTCTGGCGGATCGCACACCTTCTCTTCGCCGTGAGCCTGATGATCCTCGCGCTGACCGGCATTTCCGTCTTCTACGCCGACACGGCGTGGGCGCCGGTCATCATGCAAACGCTCGGGGGGCCGAGAAACGCGGGCTTGGTACACCGAACGGCTGCAGTCATCTTCGCAACGGTTTTCTTCGTGCAACTGATGTACTTCGCAATCCTAATCGGCAACAAGTGGAGAACGTTCGATTGGTTCGGCCCCAACTCGCTGGTGCCGTGGATACAGGACCTGAAGGACATCGTCGCGATGTTCAACTGGTTCTTCGGCAAGGGGCCGCGTCCGGTCTTCGACCGCTGGACATACTGGGAGAAATTCGACTACTGGGCGCCGTTCTGGGGCGTGACCATCATCGGTGTGAGCGGCGTCATGCTGTGGTTCCCAACCGTGACCGCTTCCTTCCTGCCGGGCTGGGTGTTCAACGTAGCGACCATCTTTCACGGCGAAGAGGCGCTGCTCGCCATTCTGTTCCTGTTCACCGTGCACTTCTTCAACAATCACTTCAGGCCGGACAAGTTCCCGCTGGACATCGTGATGTTCACCGGCGCGGTGCCGGTGGAGGATTTCAAGCACGAGCACACGCTGGAGTACAACCGGCTGGTCGAGACGGGACAGCTCTCGAAATACCTGGTGGATCCACCGTCGCCGGCGATGACCCGCGGCTCCAAGATACTTGGCTTCACCTTGATCGCGTTCGGCTTGATTCTGCTGACGCTGGTGCTGATCGGGATTTTCCGCGGTGGAGGGCAGGTAGCGTTCGGCGTCGGATGATCAATGCGCCGACAGTCCCTCCAGTTCAAAGTCGGTCTCTACCTGACGATCGCCCTGACGGCGGCGATGGCCGCGTTCACCCTTGCCGTCGTGCGGCATCAGCGCGAGGAACTGCTCAACGAGGCTGCAAACCACGTCATCCAGCTCTCCGAGGTGATCATCCGCAGCACCCGATTCGCGATGCTTCAGAATCAGCCCGCCTACGTCGACGAGATCCTACGGGACGTCGCAAGCCAGGAAGGCATCGCCAAGGTCCGGATATTCAGCGCTGACGGGAGGACGATCCACTCGACCTATCGCCCGGAGATCGGCCAGAAGGTCGATCGCGACGCGGAGGCCTGCTTCCTCTGCCATCGCAGCGAGAAGCCGCTGGAGCATGTTCCCACCAAGGACCGGTGGCGGATCTTCACGTCGCCCGACGGAGCGCGGATGCTGGGCAGCATGGCGGCGATTCGCAATGAGCCGACCTGCTCGTCGGCGTCGTGTCACGTTCACAGCCAAGACCAGTCGGTACTCGGGGTTCTGGATATCGTCTACTCCCTCGAGCAGATCGACCGCAGGGAGCGGAGCGAGGCGCTCGACATCGCAGCGTTTTCCCTGGGATTTGCTCTATTCGCAGCCGTCTGCGTGAGCTTCCTCGTGCACCGTTTGGTCTACTTGCCACTACGCGACCTGGAGGCCGGGGCAAAGAGGCTCGCCGCGGGGAACCTGCAGGAGTCGATTCCTGTTCGCAGCCGCGACGAGTTCGGTGAAGTAGCGGACTCGTTCAACGCGATGACCAAGGCGCTGAGGAATTCCCAACAGGAGCTGCGCGAGTGGGGGCACACCTTGGAGCAGAAAGTCGAGCAGAGGACCAAGGAGCTTCGCCTCGCCGAAGCGGAGGCCGCGCACGGCGAGAAGCTCGCTTCGGTAGGATTGCTCGCCGCAGGGATCGCGCACGAACTGAACAACCCTCTGACCGGAATCCTCACCTTCTCGCACCTGATCCGTGAAAAGATGCCCGAAGGCAGCCAGGAGGCGGAAGACCTGGACCTGGTGATCCGCGAGACCAAGCGTTGCGCAACTATCATCAGGCGGCTACTCGACTTCGCCCGCGAGAAGGCGCCGGAGAAGAAGTTCTCCGACCTGAACCGCCTCATCGAGGACACGGCGCGCATCATCGAGCGCCCCGCGCACCTGCGAGACATCGAGATCACGATGGATCTCGATCCGAGCCTGCCGCCAGTGTGGGTCGATCAGGATCTGATGCGGCAGGTCGTTATGAACATGCTCGTCAACGCTCAGCAGGCGATCGAGGAGAAGGGCAGCATCACCGTCCGCACCCGCCGCTGCCAGGAGTCAAGGCGCGTCGAGCCTGGCGCGCAAGCTGTGCCGATGGTGGAGATATCGATCATCGACACCGGCTGCGGAATTCCGGAGAAGGACATTCGCAGAATATTTGACCCGTTCTTCACGACCAAGGGACCAGGCAAGGGAACCGGGTTGGGCCTGTCGGTGAGCCACGGCATCGTCACAGCCCACGGGGGCACCATCGAGGTGGAGAGCAAGGAAGGGGAAGGAACCACCTTCCGCATCTATCTCCCGATGGAACCATCGCCCGAAAGCCCCGCGACGCAAGCGCCCGAAAGAACGCATGAGCGCCAGGATTTTGATCGTTGACGACGAGGAAATTGTCGTCAAGAGCTGCCTGCGCATCCTCGGCGGCGGCGACTACGAAGTCGATTCCGCGCACGACGGGAAGGAGGCTCTGGAAAAGATCGACCAGGGCTCCTACGACGTGGTCCTCCTCGACATCGTGATGCCGAAGTTGGACGGCCTTGAGGTGCTCAAGAGAGTGAAGGAGTCACACCCCGATATCGACGTCATCATGGTGACCGGCCTCTCGGAAATCGAGACCGCGGTTCGGTCCATGAAGCTCGGGGCATTCGATTACCTGCCCAAGCCTTTCGACCCGGACGAGCTCAGAGTTGTAGTGGAGCGCGCGCTGGAGCGGCGGCGGCTGCTGCAGGAAAACTCGAGCCTGAGGGGCGAGGTCGGCGCCAAATACCGCCTGGAGAACATGATCGGGTCGAGCCCCGCGATGCAGGAAGTCTATCGGCTCGTCGCCAAGTGCGCTCCCACCAACAGCACGGTGCTGCTGATCGGGGAAAGCGGCACCGGCAAGGAACTCGTGGCGCGCGCCATCCACTACAACAGCCTGCGCAAGGAAAAACCTTTCGTCCCGGTCGACTGCAACTCGCTTACCGAGAGCCTGCTCGAGAGCGAGCTGTTCGGGCACGTCAAGGGTTCATTCACCGGCGCGGTTGCCAACAAGCGCGGGCTCTTCGATGTTGCCAACGGCGGAACGCTTTTCCTCGACGAAATCGGGAACATCTCGCTTGCCACCCAGGCCAAGCTCTTGCGCGTCATCCAGGAGCGCGAATTCAAGGCGGTCGGGGACACGCGCACGCAGAGCACCGACATCCGGATGATCGCCGCAACCAACAAGGACCTGAAGGCGATGGTCGCCGAGGGAAGCTTCCGCGACGACCTCTTTTATCGCATCAACATCTTTCCGATTCGCGTGCCGCCGCTGCGCGAGCGCCGCGAGGACATACCCGCCCTGGCCTATCACTTCCTGAATGGTTTCGCCAAGGAGCTGGGCAAGAAGCTCACGGGGTTCTCGGACGGGGCGATGAACGTTCTGGTGAACTTCGACTGGCCCGGCAACGTGCGGGAGCTCGAGAACTGTGTGCACCGCGCCACAATTCTCGCCACCGACGAGGTCATTCGCAAGGCGCACCTCGTGGACATCGTCGGTGACGCAACGTTCGACGTGGAGGTTCCTCGAACCAGCGAAGAGCTGAAGCGCGTGAAGAAGGCTGCCCGTGAGCGCTCCGTGGAAGACATCGAAAAGCTCTTCGTTCTCGAGGCGCTCAAGAGGAACGGCTGGAACGTGACCCGGAGTGCCGAGGAAACCGGGATGCAGCGCGCGAACTTCCAGGCGCTCATGAAAAAGCACCGGATCCGCCTTCGGGGAACGGAATCGGACGCGGGCGAGTCAGGCGCGAGCTGAAGGTCTGACCGCGAAGCGGTGCCCGCCTACCGGCGGCCGCTCGCCCTGGGAATTACTGCGGTCCCCGGTTCGCCATCTCCGCGGCGCCGGCTTCTTCCTCCGTATCCTCGTAGCCGGTGACGAACATCGCCTTGTAATGTGCCGACACCGTATGGCCGAGGCTGCCCATGTAGACGTGGAAGATGACGAAGAAGACGAAGAAGATGAAGATGATCACGTGCACGGTGTCGACGACGCGCACTCCGCCGAAGAAGTCCACTGCACCGGCGAAGCCCTTGATGTCCCATAGCGCGACACCGGTCACGAACACCAGTGGAACGAGCAGGAGCATGACCACCTGGTACATCATGCTCTGCATCGGGTTGAACTTGTCGTACGCACTCACGTGGTGCGGGTTGGGGCTGCCCTTGAATATGCCGTAGCCGTAATACTGGAGCTGGCGGAAGGTGTTGCGAAAGTGCTTGGCGGGGCTCAACTCCGGGTGGTAGACGCGTATCTTGTCCGAGAAGAGGTAGAACAGGAGCCAGACGAAGTAGTTCGCGATGAGCACCAGCCCCGTCCAGTTGTGCACCGTGACGGCTGTCTTGAACGCCAACACGTTGATCAGATCCATGTACCTGATCTGCACCCCGGTGAGGATCATCGTCACGAAGCCGATGGCGTTGATCCAGTGCCAGATCCTTACAGGCACGGGGTGTATGTAGAGCCGTTGCATCCGTGTCTCCCTAGTGCCCGCCGTCGGTCCCGCCAGCGGACGGCGGAGGCCCATTGCCATCGCGTGCGCCGGACTTCGTTTCGCCTTCGGTCTGTCGCATGCGCCTCCGGACAATCCATTTGAGCGTCTGGTGCCCGATCGGCACCGCGACGCCGCCGATCACGGCGAGAACGAGCAGAGCATCGAGCAGGCGGTTCCGTGTTCCTCCGACCGCGTAGAACTCCGGCAGCGATTTCACTGAAAGCGGCGAACTCAGGACGTCTTGATGGGCATCGTAGCGGACCGGCCTGCCGTCCGCGCCAAGCACCGAGAGAGTCACTTTCTGGAACGGCTCCGAGCCCTGTCTATGGCAGCCGGCGCAATCCTTGAGCGCCTTGGTCTTGTCGGAGAGCCGGTGCGCCTCGATTCCGTTGCGCAGCTCGATGCGACCGCGCAGGCTCTTCGGAGGCGCCGCAGGGTCGCTGTTCACCTGCCGCACGAGGTTGCCAAGCTCCGTGGCATCGATGCCGTTTCCGTCGACGTCGACCGACCGGGCAAGCTTCTCGAAGTAGGGCGCATCGGCGGGTTCCGATACCCATGTCTTTGCCGCCGCGTCGTAGAACCTCAGATCGACCATCCGCGGAGTGCCTGGCGCGTGGCATGCGGCACAGGAGACGACCTCGAGGTGCAGGCCGGCGTTCGGGAGCCATTTCTGGTGCGCGCCACTTATCGCGCCCTCGTGGCATCCGACGCACGTGTTGTAAGCCGTCTTGGGCGTCACCGTGTGAGAGCCATGGCAATCGGTGCAGACCGGAGCCCAGCGGTTGCCGTTGCGCAGAAGGTTGGCGTGATTGCTCCCTTCCTGCTGCTTGAACACTTCGGAGTGGCAGCCGCGGCAGACCTCGACCATGGCGATGGAGTAGTCGCGCGTGCTTTCGATTTTCCGCCCTGCTCCAGGATGCTCGCCAAGCTTGACGTCGGTGTGGCATCCGGCGCAACCGACCACGCCATGGACCGACTTGGCAAAGCCCTCGGGCGGGATGTGCAGCGAGAGGGTCTTTCCTTCGCCCAGATCCTTCTTGAGCGCGTCGCTCGAGTGGCAGGCGAGGCAGGTTTGGTCGGCCTCGGATAAGGCAGTGTCGCCGCGCACCGGCGAGCCGAGGCTGAGGAGCGCAGCCAGCCCGACAACCGCGGCAACGACGCGCTCAGCGGCGGACATGTTCCGCCGCATGGGACGCCAACTCGAAGGACCTCGTCACCGCTTCTTTCCCCTTGCGCTGCCGCTCCCCATTCCCAGCCAGGAGCCAACTGCCCCTGGCCTGGGTGGCCCCTCCGGTCAGGCGGACCCGCTACGAGCCCGCATTCTAAAGGAGGACGGGCTATCCCTCTTTGCGGTGAGTCAACAAAGCGCGCCCGCCGATCCACGCCAGCATCGCGATTCCGACGAAGGGGAAGACCACGATGTAAGCGAGCCCGATGAATGGAGCGGCAAAGAAGAGCGCAACGTTCTTCGCAGCAAGCCCGGCACTGCGCCAGCGGCTGGCAGGCTTGGCCTCGGGGGCAGCTGGCACGGCCGCGGCCTCCGGCATCGGCGCTATGGCAACGTCGAGAAGCGCTCCCTCCGCGCTGCCCTCGATCATCTCAGGGGAAAGCGGCTTGCGCAGGAACCCGCGCACGCCCGCCGCGCGGGCCCGCGTCTCGTTGGCTTCCGTGCCGTAGCCGGTGACGATGACCACCGGCAGCCACGGCTGACTCGCCTTGAGCTTCTCGGCGACCTCGAGCCCGCTCATGCCGGGCATCCGGATGTCGGCGAAGACCAGATCGTAGGCCTCGTCGTTGAGCTTGCTCAGGGCTTCCGCCCCGTCGCGCGCGGTGATCACCGCGTAGCCCTTGGGCGAAAGGACCCGGTCGAAGCTCTTACCGACCACAGGGTCATCGTCGACAACGAGTACTTTGCGTGTGGCTCTCATGATTCTCTCCTTGCTTCGTTCAAGCGTGCGCGAACCGTACTTGAAGGCAACCGGTTCAGGCGCACGCACTTCGTCCGGTTCGATCGCAATGCAGCGACCATTTCTTGTGCAACATGGCGCTGCTCGCGGCCTTGATCACGTCGGTCGGTCCCACCGGCTTGGCGAGGTAGTCGTACGCTCCCAGGCGGACCGCATCCTTGGCTGTCTCGAGGGAAGGATATCCCGTGATGACGACGACTTCGCTCTCGGGCCACCGTTGCTTGAGTGCTTTCAGGACCGACAACCCGTCCATTCCAGGCAGGCGAAGATCGAGCATCACTACATCGAAGGGCTTGCGTTCCATCTCCCGCAGCGCCTCCTGTCCGTCCGCGACCGTTGCCACATTGCAATCGGTTGCGGCGAGACTTCTGAGATAGCAGCGGCGCACCGTCTCGTCGTCGTCGACGACCAGCACATTTCCGCTAAAGGCGTTCATCGCTTGCTCCTGTGCATCATTCGACGTCCGAAGATCCCGCTTACGACCGCGAGTCGATTCATTTCACCGCGCGGGCACCCATCCAGACGACCATCCCCAATCCGACGAAGGGGAAGGCAACCGCGTAGGCGAGCCCAATGAAAGGCGCGGCGAAGAACAGGACGATGTTCTTCACGCGCTTCGGCAATGCACGGAAACCCGCCCATGCGAGCATGCCGAGCCCGACGAATGGGAATGCGACCGCGTACACGAGACCGATCAAGGGCGCCGCGACGAAGAGCCCAACCGTCTTTGCTCTTTCCAGCCATTCCTTGGCGTTGGCGCCGAGTTCAGCTTCAGTCCGATAGTCCCTGTGGAGTGTGAGCGTTGCGTTCATGGCGTTCTCCGTTAAAAGTGTCTTGCTCGCCCTTTAATGAGCAAGGCGCGTGCCATCGGCGAAGACGGCATAAACTATAGTAATATCAACATGTTAGACAATTCCCGACTGCGGCTACGCGTTCGCCGAAGTACATTGTCCTTATGCACCGGCGGGTGCTCGCAAGAGGTTTTTCATTAGGTTTCAATGGCGTAGGCCCATCTGCAACTGCACTATTCATTTGTGCGGCAAGTTCGCAGCCCCGGGCGACGCGAAGAAGCGAATCGAGGAGGTTGCATGGAGGTAAAGGGCAAGGTTGCAGTCGTCACTGGCGGCTGCAGCGGCATCGGTGCCGGATTGGCGCGCCGTTTCGTGGAAGGGGACGCACGAGCCGTCGTGGTCGCCGATCTCCGGCTGGACGGGGCGCCTGAAGGGACTGTGTCGCAACGATGCGACGTTTCATGCGAGGGCGAAGTCGCCGCGCTCGTGGCGCGCGTCCTGCGCGAGCACGGCAAGATCGACCTGTTCTGCTCGAACGCGGGGGTGATGACGCCAGGCTGGGACTTGCGCGAGGCGGACTTCAGTCGTTGGCAGCGCGACTGGAACGTCAACGTCATGGCGCATGCCTACGCCGCCAAGGCAGTGCTGCCGGGAATGATCGAGCGGCGCGAAGGGTATCTGCTGCAAACGCTCTCCGCGGCCAGCCTGCTCGCGACGCCGGAGTCCGTCGTCTATACGACGACCAAGCACGCGGCGCTCGGCCTCGCCGAGTCGCTCGCGTTCACCTATGCTCGGTTCGGCGTGCGCGTCTCGGCGCTATGCCCGATGGCGGTGCGCACGCCGATGGTCAACGCGCTCGACCCCACTGGCGCGAGCGCAGGGCTCGAGGGCGTCCTCTCCGTAGACCAGGTCGCGGAGGCGACCATCGAGGGGCTGCGCGAGGAGCGCTTCCTGATCCTGCCTCACCCGAGGGTGGCCGACCACTACGCAAAGAAAGCCGCGCACCCCGAAAAGTGGCTGCGGCGAATGGCGGAGTTACAGGAGCGGTTTACGGACGCGCGAACCTAACCTCACAGTGTCAGCGCGACAAAGGAATAAGCCGGCGAACGCTCATGCTTGACTCGTCCCGAGCAAGTGCTGCTTCACCGCCTCCTGCTCCACGAGCTTGGTGACGCGGGAAGACACGGTCCCGTGCACCCACGGGGGGAACAAGCGCGAGAGCCCCAGCAGCGCGACCAGGGGCGCGATGCACAGCAGCGCCGCCACGATCAGCCCTTCCTTGCCCCACAGGGAGGGCTGGTACCAGAGCAGTCCCTTGCCGGTCTTGGAAATTTCCTGCCCGCCGATCACGACGTTCCAGCGCATCATGAATACGGAGAACAGCACCAGGACGGCGCTTACCGTGACGCCGAAGATCATGGCACGTCCGCCGGTGCCCCGCCAGATCATGTAGGACAGCCACAGGAAAGGAACGAACAGGCCGATGCCGAACTGAAGCAGGAAATAGGGGATCAGCAGCGGTCCGGTGACGTACTCCATGATCATCTCCACACCTTCCCGTCCCTTGTAGACGATGTTGGCGAAGGCGAGAAGCTCCAGGACGATCGCGAGCATGATGAAGCCCCAGATCGTGTAGGCGAGCCCCTTCACGCACGCCGCATCGATCTCCACCTTGCGCAGCTTGCAGGACGCGACGTAGAGCACGACCAGCAGCGAAACGCCCGAGATGATCGCCGAGAACAGGAATATCACCGGCATTAGGTCCGAGGACCACCATTCGCGGGACTTGAGCGACCCATACATGAACCCGACGTAGCCATGCAATCCGTGCGCTGCCGGGATGCCAATGATCGCGAGCCACAGGATCCACTTCTGGTCATACCTGAGCGCGTGCTCGGAAACATCGTGCGAGCCGAGGGTGAGCGCTTGGTAGAACTTGCCCAGCAGACCAGTCCTGTTTCTCGCCTGTTCGACAATGTAGGGCCGATAGGCGAACCACGTCTCCAAGATGAGCAGCACGACATAGAAGCTCGCGAAATAGCCGAACATCGCCATTGCCGAGGACCAGTGAGGGGTGAGCGTTGCATTCATGGCGCGCTCCGGGTGCCCGAGGTGCAGCAGCAGCGGGGTTGGCACGAAGATCATGAAGCAAAGCGAGGTGAGCAGCGCGAGGTGCGCAACCGGCTTCAGACGCTGGAATCCGAACACCTGGTACAGGCTGGACACCGTGAATGCGCCCGCCACCAAGCCGGTGAGGTACGGGTAGACCGCGATCAGCACCGACCATGTGAAGATCGTTTCGTTCGGGTACACCCATCCCGTGTAGGGTGCGATGTCGAGAGTGTGTCCCATCAGGCGACCTCTTTATCGATGCCGACGTAGAAGACATTCGGCGCATTGCCCGTTTCCGCCTTGAGCACCTGTATGCGGTTGTTGCGGATGAACAGGCTGATCGGGCTATCCTTGTCCATGCGGTCTCCGAAGATGCGCGCATTGACCGGGCAGACCTCCACGCAAGCTGGCTGCATCCCCTTGGTGATTCGGTGATAGCACCAGTTGCACTTGTCCGACACTCCCCGCTCCTCGTTGAACAGGCGGGCTCCGTAGGGGCACGCCTGCACGCAGTAGCGACAGCCGATGCAGTACTCGTGGTCGACCAGGACGACGCCGTCCTTGGTGCGGTAGGTGGCACCCACCGGGCAGACCTGCACGCAGGCTGGGTGCGTGCACTGGTTGCACAACTTGGGCACGAAGAACGCCTTTTCGACCTTCGCGTCCTTGTAGCGGTTCGCGAAACGGAATGCCTTTTCCGAGCCGGAAGCTTCGATGTTCACCGGATCCTGCTGGCTGTCGATCCGCGGTCTTGCTTCGCCTTCGAGGTACACGTAGCGCTCAACCCAGGTCCGGAAGTGATGCGCGTCGCGCATCACTTCGTTCTCCAGCTTGCAGGCTTCGACGCAACGAAGACAGCCGATGCACTTGGTAGCGTCGACGCCGAACGCCCACTGGTGCTGGGTCCAGTCGTAGTCCTTAATTGGAGAAGAAGCGCCGCCCGCGGCGCGGCCGGCGTCCGCTGCGGTATCGTCCTTGAGCGCTCCCAAGGCCGCCGCCGAGGCGACCGCCGCACCCGCGCAGGTGGCCGCGTCGCCCAGCAAGCGCAGGAAGCGCCGGCGCGGGCTCGATGCAGGGCATTCGTCACGTTTCGGGGGATCGCTGCTCATGATCCACTCTCCTTTACTTCGCGGGCCCGCAGGGCTGCTCGGTGTAGTACGCGGCCAGGTTCGCCATGTCGTTATCGCTCAGGCCGCGCGCCACGCCGGCCATTGTCGGGTCCTTGCGCAGCCCGGCGCGGAACGCCTTCAGCGCGTTCACGACGTATCCTGGCTTCTGGCCAGCCAGATTCGGCCACGCCGGATTGCTGCTGATGCCGCTGTCGCCGTGGCAGGCGGCGCAGTTCTTTGCCAGGGCTTTCCCGGCGGCAGCATCACCGGTTGCAGCCTTGACCGACGGCGCCTGGCAGCTCAGCCCGGAGAAGAAAGCGGCGAGGTTCTGAATGTCTTGGACGCCGAGTGTCTGCGCGAGCGGCGTCATCGCTACATCCTTCTGATCGCCGGTCTTGTACGCGGTGAGGATGCGTACCAGGTAGGCGGCGTGCTGGCCAGCCAAGGTTGGCCAAGTGTCGTTCGAACTAATGCCCGCGCTGCCGTGACAGGCGGCGCACGCAGACGCGCTGCGGCGCCCGGCAGCGGCGTCGCCCTCGGCTTTGGCCTGGACGATGGCGATCTTCGGCGAGTGCGGGTTGTGGCAGGTTATGCACTGCTGGCCGCCGCCATGCTGGGCGACGGCGATTTGCGGCTGGGTGCGCGGCCGGCCGGGCATCGCCTCGTGGCAGAGCGTGCACAGCTTTACCGTGTCGGCCGGGATGGGGAGTTTGCGGTTTTCAGGATGACCCTGCGCAGGACCATGGCAGGTCTCGCATGCGACCGACTTGTGGCTGTTGGCCGACCACTGCGCGTGGCGCTCTGCGTGGCAGTCCTTGCAGTAATTCGCCGTCTTGAACGCAGGCTCGCGAGAAGCGATTTCGGCCACGGAATCGCCGCGGTAGTGCCCGAACCGGTAGAACGAGCTGTCGGTCAGCAGTTGCTGCACGACGATCGCTACCACTAGGAATGCAGCCAGCAGAAGAAGCAGCCGGACAACGTGCTTGGGCATGATCGCGCTTCAGCGTCCTCCCGCGAAGCATATAGTCTGCGGGGAGCCACGGGGTCATTTGAACCGACGATCACTTGATCTAGAGCAAGAATCTGGCGTGCGCACGCACGGGATGTAGCCCGATGCGGGAGAGCTTGGACCGCAAATCTAGAAATGCCGACTCGGAGCGAGTCGGCTTCGGTCCAGGCGAGCTGCGACGGCGCCCGAGGCGCCTCTTGAGCGAACGCGGTCTTGAAACCGCCGCTTGCGACTGACTCCCTACTTCGCGGGCTGGCTCGCGTACCAGGTGGCGATGCTGTCGATGAGCGCGTTGTTGTAGATCGAGCTCATGTTGTGCATCGTGGAGCTCTCGCGCTTTCCGTCGCGGTACTGTCTCAGTGCGATCACGAGGTAGTCCTTGTCCTGTCCTCTCATCTTCGGCGCCGCGACCGCCGCGTTCTCGGCGTCGTGGCAGCGGTTGCATTTTTCTGCCAGCTCCTGCGTCGACGACGGGACCTTGTCGGCCGCCTGCGGCTTCTGCACTGCATAGAAAGCAGCGATGTTGGCGATGTCCTTGTCGCTCAGGCCTGCCACGAACCGCTGCATCCCCCAATGCTGGCGCGACGTTCGATAGGCCTTGATCGACTTGACCAGATACTGTGGATCCTGGCCTGCGAGGCTGGGCGTCGAGGCGTCGTGACTTACTCCGCCAGCGCCGTGGCAACCTCCGCACAGCGCGGTGGCTGGCTGCCCAGCCTCGGGATCGCCGACCGCGGGTGCCGCGGCGCGCGGGAGGGGGTTCTGCGACGAGAAATAAAGGCCGAGCTTCTCGAGCTGCAGCTTGTCCGCCCCAGTGAGCATCGACTTCATCGCTGCCGTCCCTCGTTCTCCCTGGTGGTACTCCTGGATCGCGGCGACGAGATAGTGCGGTTGCTGGCCCGCGAGAGTCGGCGTGCCCGGCGTCTTGCTGTTGCCGTCCTCGCCGTGGCACTTGGTGCACGCGGCGGCCAGGGCCTTGCCTTCGTCGTAGAGCGAGGAGCCCGCGGGTGCTGCCTGCGATGCCGCCGCCACCGGCGGCAGGCCTGCAAAATACGCGGCGACGTTGCGCATGTCCGCATCGCTCATGTTTGCCGCCATGTCTTTGAGCGCGGCGTGCGGACGCTTGCCTTCCTTGTATTCCTTCAGCGAAGCGAGCAGATAGCCTTCGCGCTGCGCGGCCAGATTGGGAATGCCGGGAGCCACTCCTTTGCCGTCCAAGCCGTGGCACGCCTTGCAATCGCGTTCGACGATCGCCTTGCCCGCAGTCGCGTCGCCTCGTGCTGCAACCTGTTTCTCTGTAGCCTGCTTTTCACCGGCCGGCTTGGCGGCCTGCCGATCCTGTTCGGTGCAGCCCATCAATGCCGCCGACAACACAACGCCTATCAATAGAGTCTTCATCGACATTCCGAAGTTTAGCGCATCGGTCTTGCCGTCGACTGCGTTTAGGCAGGTTGGCTCGGCCGGACCGACGGGTGGCTGATCGCCAGAAGAATCACAAGAATGCATTGATTGATCGAATCCCCCTAGCCGACAACCGGCGTCCTGACCTCGCCTCTCTCTACCACCGGCTTGGGTGTCGCTGAAAACCACAACTGGTACATCGACACCACCCACATGTAGGCGAAGCACATACCATAAAGCGCGCCAGTGCCCATGGTCACCCACGCGAAAGGGTGGTAGACCTTGACCATGTACCACGACAAGATGTCCGACACGTTGCACAGGAACGGCAGACCGATCACAAGACACTTGAACCAGACCGGCCGCACGTAGGCGTGGCTGAAGATCAGACCGACGATGAAGAAGATGAAAGTCAGCCCGAACAGGTGAATGTGCGAGACCCGGACCAGCGTGAAGATGTCCGCACCAGTGTCCTGTTCGGTGAGCTTCTTCATGACCTCCCATTCGCCGAGGTTGGGAATGTGGGGGTTGCTGCCGTCGTGGCAGCTCATGCAGCGCTTGTCAATCACCGGTTTGATGTCCTTGTCGTACTTCGCGCGATCGGCGCCCGCTTGCACCCACGCGATGATCGGTTGCGACTCATCCGCAGGCAGCATCGTCGACATGGGACCGCGCAGCGCCGATTCCAGTCGCGAGCCCTTCCCAGTGCCGGCATACGCGACAACCAGGTCGTCGTAGGTCATGACCTTCGGGTCGCCTCCGGCCCGCCCTGCGTAGGTGTGATACAGATAGATCAGCGCGAATAAATAGCCCAGGCTGAGCACCAGGAGCGCCGCGGTGTACAGAACCCGCATGCTGTAGGGAAGCTCCGAGTAATGCAGATAATGCCGGTGCAGTGCTACATCATCACTCATAATCGATTCCTATGACCGTCCGTTCGCGATCGGATGAGCCGCTTCCCGCGGATCACTTGGCTGGCAGCGTAATGTACATGACCGCGCGGCCCTTCTTTCCGGAGTAATAAGTCGCGAGGCTTTCGACATCCGAGTCGCTGAGCACTTCGGACATGGCAGCCATTGCCGAGCTCTTGCGCGCACCCTTCTGATACGCACGCAGCACGTTCTCCAGGTAGTCGACGCGCTGTGCCGCAAGGGCAGGCATGCGCGGATCGGTGCTGTTGCCATCGGGACCGTGACAGCGGTCGCATCTCTGCGCCAAATCGGAAGCCGTCAGCGGCTTCTGCACCTTCGGAGGCTGCGGCTGCTGATTGGCGTAGTGAGCGGCGATGTTCTTCATCGCGCTTTCATCAAGCGGAGCCGCCAGAGCCTTCATGGTTTCGTCGCTTCGCACTCCGTCCTTGTATTCTTGCAGGGCGGCAGCCAGATACTGCGCGTCCTGGCCAGCGAGGCTCGGATTTGCGGGATTGGTGCTCACGCCCTGCTCACCGTGACATCCAGCGCACGCGCCAGCCGCGGACTTGCCGGCCGCCTTGTCACCCGCCGCGGGTGTCTGCGCCCGCGCCGGCTTCTGCAGCGCGTAGTGGAGCGCGATGTTGTTCATGTCGGAATCGCTGAGCGCCGAGACGAAGTTCTTCATCATGTCGTGCTTGCGTTGCCCGCTCTTGTACGCCTTCATGGCGGCAACCAGATATTTTTGATCCAATCCGACCAAGCTCGGCATGCCTGGGGTCTTGGTCACCCCTGCGTCGCCGTGACAGCCCGCGCAGCCGGCCGCCGCCGCTTTGCCTGCCTGGACGGGATCGGATTTCGCGGGCGCCGCCTTGGAGCTAACGGTAGCGGGTTGCGCCGGATCCAGGCTTCCAAAATAGGCGGCTGCTTTGACCAGCGCGTCATTGCTGAGGAACTTGACGGCGTTGGTCATGGACTCGTCGGAGCGTGCTCCCGACTTATAGGCCTTGAGCTCGAGGTAGAGGTACGGCGCTCGCTGGCCGGCAAGGTTGGGAATGCCTTTGGTCGTGCTTATGCCATTTGCGCCGTGGCACGCCGCGCAGGACGTCTCGGCGACGCGCTTTCCTTCCGCAATGTCCTGGGCATTGGCGTAGGCTGGCCGCAGATCATCGGCTGCGGCATCCTTTGACTGTCCTGCCTGCGCCAGCGTCCCAGCAGGGTACGCCGCCAGCACCAAACCGATGACGACTGCGCACGCCGCCGTGGGCAGATGGAGGGCTTGCAACACCTTAGAGAATCGGTCAAGCATTCCTGGCTGCCATGGCGGCCAGCGACCGCGGAGCGCGGCAATAGTGCAAACGTCGGTGCACCGGCGGTTCAGTGTGGCTGCATCGGCCTGAGAACGCGGCGAGGGCGGTACGCCCGCCCTCGAACGTGGTGTTGCTGACCTTCACTGCCAGTGATAAACGTAGGAGACGCCAAACACCGAAACATTATAGCTTGGCGACTGCTGGTTGGTCGGCATGACGCTGGTGATCGTCCCGTACTGCATGCCGTCGTAGGCATAGTCGCTGGAACCCAGGCGCTGGAACCAGTAGAACACGCGCAGCGCGGACATCTTGTCGAGCGCGTATTGGCCTGTGATCTGAAATTCGGCGAGGTTGCTCTTGACGTCGGGCAGGTTCGCTGCCGGGATGAAGAAAGCTGCGGGCACCACGGCCGGACGCCCCGAGACTGCGAATGGGCTGTTGGCGTACGTTCCTCCGGTCACACCGACGCTGGTGCGCGCCTGCGAGTACAGAAAGCTGCCGAGCAGGTCCAGCTTGCCCGACAGGAGCCCCCTGTACTTGAAGCTCGCGCCGAAGGTGTTGATCCGGTCGACCATGTTCGTGGCCCATTGCAGGCACGGATCGATCTTGGCGTTCACGTTCTTGTCGAATACTGTATTGAAGCAGCCGCCGGAAACGACGGTGTTGCCGGCCACACCGCCGACGTTGGCAGCATTGGTGAGCGCGCCCGCGCTGTAGGACCATCCCGCGCTGTTCGCCTTCTGCTCCTCGTAGGTGTAGTAGGCATTGGCGGTGAGATCCTGCGTCACGACGAAGTTGCCCTCGAGATTGACGGCAAGATTCTGTGCCTTTTGCAAGCCGAAGGTCGAACTGTTGTAGTTGTCGTCGATGTACTCGATGTTCCCTGTGAGCTGCACCTTTTCGGTCGCGTCCCAGTTGAGCGTTCCGCGCACCTTGTTCTCGTTGCGATCGGCCTGGTTGAAGCGTTCCATCCCGGGAAGCTCGTGGATGTCGTTGCGGCTGCCGTACCACATTTGCTGCAGCGCGCTGTTGTTGGGAAAGAAGATGCCGAGGTTGCCCGGCACTGTCGCCGCGTAAGGAGCCATGACCCCGTAGCCGCCGAGGCCGGTCTGCATCAGGACGCTCAAGACGCTGGCTGTTGCTCCTGTGGGCACCTGGTTGGCCATCGGCACCAGCGCGAGCCACGCGTTGGGGTCGTAGTCGACACGTCGCTGCGAGTAGGCGTAGAAAAGTCTTCCGTTGAGATTTTCGAGCGAGTTCGCGTCCCATGCGGCCCGCACGGTGTTGGTCGTCGCCTTGGTCGCATCTGCGCAGTTGATCCACGAGCCCGGGCAGTTGCGATCGATCTGCTGCCAGTCGTACCCGAGCTTCACCGTCTGCCCCTGGCTCACGCGGTAGTCGGCGTCGGCGTTGAACTGGTTCGACTTCTTGCTGTACGGCCGGTTGGCGTAGATGTTGATGTTGCTTGCCAGCGTGCCAGGCGGTAGCCCTAGGGCTGCGTTGAATGGCGACAGGGTCGAAGCCGGCGGCTCGTTGGCGTCGTAGAAGATGTACGTGTTGACAGGCGTCTCGTTGTGCCGATTGTCGAATTGATAGCCAAGGCTGACATTGAGATCCTTCACCGGCTTGGAAGTCAGCTTCGCAGTGACCTGCTCGGACACGACGAGTCCGTTGAGCGACGATACCGGGTACCCCAGCGGCGCACCGGTGTAGCCAGCGACGTATTGATCGTTCTGGGTGTTGCGCGCGTACGATCCTCCCACGACGAGCTTGGTCGTCGACGAGAAGTTGTAGCCGCCTTTAAGCATGAACTGATTGAAATCGTTGCTCGGAGCGGTGCTCATCGTCGCGAACGTTCCAGGTGCGAACGCGTTCTCCCAAGTCATCGAAGAGACGTTGTTCGTGAAATAGGAGCCGTAATAAGCTGCGGTCACGAAGAACTGCTCGCCGGTGTAGGTCAGGCTGGCGTTGTACTGGTCGGTGGTCTGATCGATTTGCAACGGGTTGATCGCCGAGGAGGTCCCGGAGGCGAGGTTGAGCATCCCGAGCGGCTTGAGCCCGGTCTGATCGGTCTTGCTGGCCGTGACCAGCAATCGCCACCTTGGCCCGAAGTCGTAGCTGAAGCCGCCGGCGATGGTCTTGCGGACCGTATCCAGATTGACGTTCTGAAAATCAGGAACGTCATTGGCGATGATGCTGTTGACCGTAGCCTGCTGGGCTGGCGTTGGCGGGGTTACCACTCCATTGACGATCGAGGGTGCGAGCCCCGTCGTCGGGGAGAGAGCGCGAAAATTGCCCGCCGAGGTGCTGACTTGCGGAACGACGGGCTTGATCCAATTCTTGGGCAGGGTCAAAAAATTTGAGCCGACTCCGAGGTACGGAGTCTGGTAGGTATCTCCCGACCCGTAATTGGCGCGCAGCTCGTCGAAGCCGCCGAAGATGCGGAACGTTCCTTGGTCGCCGTACTCGCCATAGATCGTGCGCGTGTCGAGCCACAGGTCGTTGCCGTACACGCGCCAGCGCGTCGTGCTGTCGCTGTCCAGGTCGTAGCCCGCTCCGCCGCGCCAGTCGAAGTTGGTGATCCCGTAGGCGCCGTTGTTGAAGAGGCCGTTGTATTGACCGAACTTGAACGAGCTCTGACTGACACCCCCGACGCCGGCTTCAAACGTATTGGTCGGCTGCGTCAACGCCTTGACCGCGTCGTCGCCCTCTGCCGCCACTGCTGTCGATCCCGCGATGGCAAGCAGCGCACCCTGCACGGCGATTACCAGCGTCCTGACCGCAAAACGAGCGTGAGCGTTCTTCATCGCTATCCCCGAAGTAATCGTCGATTACCGCTGGAACTTCGCGCCGGCGGGATGGTTCGACCCATGGATCAATACGTGGCAATTCAGACAGGCACGTGCGTTGGTCTGGGCTCGCGGGCTCTGGTTGGCCAGTGCCTGCTGGCCGTTCAATGTGGTCGCCGCTCCGGTCGGCAGGTTCGCGCCGCTGTTCACCGCCGCGCCATGGTCGCCGCTGTGACACTCCTGGCAGAGCCACGGCACGCGTGCCTTGAGCAGCGGCGGCTTGGTCGATCCGTGCGGCGTATGGCAATTCGTGCAGTCGTCGACGACCGAGCTGTGCTCCCACAGGAAGGGACCGCGCTTCTCCGCGTGGCAGGTGTAGCAGGTCTCGTTGACGGTGTTCTTGACAAGCAACTTCGGCGCCGTCGAGCCGTGCGGATTGTGGCAATCCGAGCATGCGGTCTTGCCGACGAGGATAGGATGCGTGGAAAAGTAATTGATCTGCGCGCGCTGCGTCTTGTGGCAGTTGAAGCACACGTCCGACTGCGTGACCTTGGTCAGGACGGCATCGGCGGGCGCGTGCACGGTGTGGCAGTTGCTGCAGACCAACTCGCGCTGCTGGTGCTGGCTGCCGGACCAGTAAGTGCGATTCCCCGACTTGTGACAGGTCAGGCACGCGCCGGTCTGCGTCTCCGGATCCGAACTGTGCGTGGAGGGCGCCTGACTGACGCCGAAGACGACATCGGGCGGAACCCTGCCGGCATTCTTGATGTGCTCTTCGGACTTGCCGTGACAGGTCTGGCAGGATGGCGTGCGAGGATCGCCGGAGACGCCGTGGCGCGTCTGGTAGATCGACAGGATCGGCTTGTTGTAGTTCTGGTCGTGGCAGGCGGTGCAGACCTTGTCTCTCTCGCGCGAGTTCGGTTGCGGCGAAGTTGAAGGATTGTCAGCCGCGGATGCGACTACAGAGGTCAGGAGAAGGCCTGCAAACGCGTACAAAGCCGCCAACTGGTGCAATGGCTTCATCGTCTTCTCCCACCCAGCGTAGGTTGTTCGTAATGGGACCGTCTGGCGCTCGCCGGCGTCGCTGCGCTGTCGGGCGGCCCAATCGCCGAGACTATCCCCCGCGCGCATCAGCGAGACGTTGATACAAGTCAAAGTGACCTGATTCCGCTGCGTGTTAGCGAGATTTGTTGCAATTCGATCGCCATGCGCGCCAGCCAGACAGGGAGCAACTCGGGCATGGAACAGAGGGAATCAAGCACTTCGCGCTGAACGAAAATCGTTCCCGTTGCCGATTGCCCTAGCACGCGACGCACCCTTGAAGCGGAACCAAACAAAAAGCCCCGCTTGAGGCGGGGCTCCGGAATGCTGGATCGCACAGGCGTCACATCGCCGACTCGCCCTTTGCCTGAACTTCCACGCGACGGTTCGGCTGCAGGCACGCGATCAGCTCTTTCATGTTCTTCTGATCGCACTGCACGACAGGGTCCTTCGGGCCCATGCCGATCGCCTCGATCTTGTTCCTCGGCACGCCCTTGCTGACGATGTAGTCACGCACCGCATCCGCACGATCCGTCGACAGCTTCATGTTGTGCTCCAGCGAGCCGAGCCGGTCGGTGTAACCTGCTACCAGGACAACCTCGAGCTTCTGGATCTGGTTGAGCTTGCTGATGACCTGGCTGTCGATCGCGACCTTGCCCTCAGGCGTGAGCTCCGCCTTGTCGAAGGCGAAGAGCACCTTCGAGTCCAGCGTGATCTTGGTGACCTGCGGCGCCTTCGGCGGCGGTGGCGGCGGAGGCGGCGGCGCCGCGACGACCGGCTTCGGGGCTTCGACCATCTTAGGAGCCGGCGCGGGTGGCAGCGGTGGCGCGTCGAACTTGTAGCTCACCGTCATCCAGAAGATGTTCTGGTTGCCGTTCGGGTTGAGGTTGTAGCCGTTGAGATAACTCAGGCTCGTCGTCGGCGTGGAGATCGTGGGCGACGGCGTCAGGTACGTGAAGCCCTGCGACCCGATGTCGTTGCGGCTGTATTTCTCGTACGCGTAGCCGGCGGCAAACGACCAGTTCTTGGTGTACTGGTAGCTCGCTTTGACGTTGAAATACTGCTGCCTCGTGTCGTCGTAGTTGCCGATGTTGAGCGGATTGTTGAACGAATAGCCGTTCTTGTCGCAGCACGGCGCGGAGAAGGTCGCACTTCCGTTGTTGTTCACGTAGATGTAAGAGAGATTCAGCAGCCACTGCGCGGCGATCGGCCAGTCGGCACCCACCCCGATCATCCACGTCTGGTCCTTGGTCTGCTGGCTCCAGTTGTAGGACCCGGTGTAGCTCGTGCTCCCCGTCGGGATGAACCAGGCCTGTTGATTCGGGTCGTAGCAGTTCGGATTGGCGGATGTGCCGGTCAGCGGGCACCATCCCGGCGGAGTGGTACCCGCGGGTGGCGGTCCGTTGGACACCGTGCCGATGTAGCGGCTGTTCGACGGATACTTCACCTGCTGCCAGTCGCCGAAGCCGCGGATCATGATCTTGTCCGGCGCACCCCAGCTCGCGCTCAGGTAATAGCCCTGCGTGTCGTTGTTCTGCAAGCCATAAGTGTTATCGTTGTAATTGTTCCTGGCCCAGTTGCCCTCGAAGCTGGTCGTGAACAGCGGCATCGGCGTCCAGTCAAGGTAGAGCCTGACCTCGTTGGTCGTCAAGTCCTGCATGTCGAACGCTGACGTGAAAGGCAGCAGGTAATTCGGATCGTTGGGGCTGACACCCACATCGCTGTAGTTATGCGTCGAGTCGCGCTTGATGTACCGGTACTTGATCCGGCCGCTCAGCGTGTCGAGCATGGTGTTCTTGTACTCGACGAAGACCGTATTGGCGTGCGCCTTATCGTAGTCGACCCGGGTCTGGTTCAGGTTCCAGTAGTCGTAACCGAAGCCCAGCCGCTGACCCCGCGCGAAGCGCCAGTACACGTCGAAACCGACGTCGTTCTTGGTGTAGTTGAACTGGTCGGGCTCGCAGTTGCCGTTGGGCCACGCGGTGCCCGGAGGCGATCCCGCCGGCGGCGCAACATTGTCGCAGCTGAGGCCGCTCGGCAGCGGCACGGTTGGCGTATTCCCGAAAACGATGTCGGACGAATTGTTCTGCAGCTTGGTCCAGTAATAGAAGACGCGCGTGTCCACCGTGTTGATCGGGTGCGCCGTCCAGCCAAGCGCGAACGACTGGTTGACGTTCTCGCCATTGAACGTGGTGGTATCGGGTAGCGTGAGGTTGCTCGCCGCCACCGTCGGGAAGCTGTTGAGCTGCGACATCGGAATGCCGACGTTGTCCGTGGTCTTAGACCAGGTGTAGCGGGCCGCGATCACCGAGTTCCACGGCAGGTCGCGCCAGTTCGCGGTCCCCGTGAATTTGTTGAAGGTGTTGTCGGCCGGAAGCTGCGTCGAATCGAGGAGGCTTCCGAAGAACGGATTGGACCAGTTGAGCGTCGTGATCGCATTGTCGAAATGGCTGTAGTCCCAGCGCAGCGCATACGTCGCCTTGCTGGTCTGGTAGCCGCCCTCGACGCCCGCGTTCGTCGTGCTGTACTGCACCGGGATCGGCAACGCGATGTAGCCGTTGCCCGGGCTGGTCCCGAGCGCCCCCGATCCGACCTTGGTGCCGTCGAACTTCACCTGGTTGCCGTCGACGCGGAGGTACCACGGCGACTCCCTCTGCCACTCGAAGTACCCGCCCGCGTCCCTGCGCTCGTAGCCCAGGTTGAACGTGTTCCACTGGGTCGTGTCGAGCGCCGGGAAGGTGGCCTTAAGAAGGCCGCTGCCGACACCGGTGTAGGGCGTGATGGAGTTGGTCTGGAAGTCGTGGGGCATATCGTTCAGATACGCCCCGGCCTTGAAAACGCCGTAGACGCCGCCACGGATGAACATGTACTGGTCGCTGCGGCCGAAATTCTCGCCGTAGCCCTCGAACCAGTTGGTGGAGTTGCGTCCGCGGGCAAACACGTTCGACAGCACGCCGTTGCCAAGGTCCTGGTATTCCTGCAACTTGGCGGCGTCTTGAGCGTTCTGGTGGTTGTAGAAACCGCCGAGGGTGCCGCCGCCCTCGACCCGCATGGGGTCCTCGTCGCTCTGCGCGAATGCGGGCGTGGCGACGAAGAGGCTGGCGATCAGGGTGGAAAGCAGTGTCTTTCTCATGGTTCTCTCCTCGCCTTATCGCAGGAAGAACTGGCCCTTGGCGGCCGGCGCGTTCGAGCCGTGAAGCATGGTATGGCAGTTGACGCAGGCGCGATCGACCAGCCGTGTGTTGACCTGTGCACTTAACGATCCAACAGGCTTGCCCAGGCAGCCCGGGTAGTTGATCGGGTCGTTGGTCATCCCCGCCTGACACGTGAAGCCGCCGCCTGCACCGTAGATCGTGCCCGGATGCCGCGAGCCCTCGTGGCAGTCCTGACACAGGTTCGGCGTGTGCTCCCTAAGAAGCTTGTAATGAACCGAGCCGTGAGGGTTGTGGCATGTGGCGCAGTTCTCTTGGACCGGCGGGTGGTTGAACACGAACGGTCCGCGCTTGTCGGCGTGGCACGAGTAGCACTGGTCGTTGATCGTCGGGTTCTTCAGCATCACCGGCGAGAGCGCGCCGTGCGGATTGTGGCAGTCGCTGCACTTGATCTTGCCCTCGATGATCGGGTGATGCGAGGGCTTGAACGTCTCCGCGCGGATGTGCTGGTGGCAAGTGCCGCAGACTTCCGACTGATTCGGCAGGAACGTGGTGGTGAACTTGTTGATCGTCACCGCCTGCGTCTTCAGGTTCACGCCGTTGTAAGTGGGCAGGACCTTTTCCCCGTGCATGCTGTGGCAATTGCTGCACGCGACCTCGTTGATCGCGTGCTTGCCCGCGGTCCAGAAGGCCAGATTGCGATTGCCGCTGTGGCAGTTCAGACAGACGGCAGCCTGTGCGCTGGCGGGCTTGCCCTGGCCGAACGGGTTGGCCGGCTTGGCCTTCATCGGATCCTTGAGGTGCTCGCTGGCGTCACCATGGCAGTTCTGGCACATGCTCCCCTGCGAATCATTCCTCGCGCCGTGACCGGTGAGATCGATCGAGCGCCACTTGTCCTCGTGGCAGTTGGCGCATATCGGCTTGGTCTGCCCCTGGGTGGCCGGTATCTGGGACTGGGCCTGCGCGATGGATGGAACGACGGCCGCGAGAATGAAGCCCAGTGCGCTCGCGACGATGGAGACGGTCAATCGCATGACTTTCCTCCGTTTCCCCTTGCTGCGGTGTGCGCGCCGGCCCGAACTTTCCGGGCCGAGTTCGCCGGAGCATCATCATCGGTACAGCGGACAACAGCCGGCGGTGCACTGAGTTTGCGGCCGAGAGCGCTTTGCCGATCTGATCTACGTCAAACAGTGGCCGGTGCAGTAAGAATGGTGTGGCGAAAGTGACACACAAGGGGAAAACCCGATGCCGGGCAGGGGTACCCGGGGAATGAATCCAGCGGCGACGCCGCTGTCAGAACTACGGCGCTATGACCCGCCAGACGCTGCTTGACGGGTCAACACGACTTTCTGATAGAGACCACCGAAGTAGGTTCTCTTGGCGGTCGAAGCTAGGGGTACCTCCGGGGGTACGTACTCGGCCAGTTCGGTGTGCCAGAGGTCGAGCGCGAAGGGCTCGAGACGCCTCAGCATCGCCCGCATTGCCGGCCGCAGGGGATGCCAGCGGTGCGGTCGGTGGTAGTCGACCAGCACGATCTTGGCACCGGGCTTGGCGACCCTGACCGCCTCGGCGACGGTGCGTCGGCGGACTGCAAGCGGCTGCTCATGGAGCAGGAAAAAGACCAGCACGCGATCGTAGGTCCCGTCGGCGACGCCGAGTGCGGTCGAATCGCGGTGTAACAGGCATGCGTTCGCGCCCTGCGGCAGCTTGGCCTGCAAATTGCGTAGCTGTATGGGCATGACGTCGACGACGTCGAGCGTCGCATCGCCGGCCGCGAGCTGCTCGTGCAGGCGAACCGTCAGGTCTCCGTAGACACACGCGACTTGCAGCGTCCTGCCGCCTGCCTGGCAGCCGATCTCGGCCAGCGCGGCGTCGCGCAGCCTGGCGTAATTGCCGAGCAAGATGAGGTTGACCAGCCACTCGCGCTCGAACACGCGCACCGCCCATGGGTGCACGTACGCCCACCAATAGATTTCCTGCAGATACGACGGCACCGGGAGCGAGCTGGCCGCCGGGCCGATAGGCGAGCCGGCCGGAGTCACGGCGTCATTGGACGGCACGGAGGACCTGGGGTTTACGAGCAAGCCTCGTTGACTCCCTTTGTATGGCCGGTGCGACCGCTTCATGCCGACCACGCCGACGTGTCTCGCCCACCGATCACGATGCCGATCTTGCGGTGTAGTCGGCGTAACGCGGTTCGTACATTTGTTCCTTCATGAAGGCAAGCAGATCCGCGGGTCGGGGCGTAGCGGCGAAACCCTGGGCGTAGGCCACCTCCGCGACCGCCGCCGCGATTCTAGCCGATACTTCCCGGATGTGCGCAAGTGGCGGATACAGGCTCCCCTGCGCCAAGTCGGGTTGCGTCACCTGCTCGGCGAGCGATGTGGCCGCCGCCAGGAACATCTCGTCGCTTACACGAGTGGCCTTGACTGCGATGGCGGCCAGGCCGACCCCGGGGAAGATGTATGAGTTGTTGCCCTGCCGCGGAACCAAGGTATGAGAACCGAGCCGGACCGGATCGAACGGGCTGCCGCAGGCGAACAGTGCCTTGCCCCCCGACCAGGTGTACGCCTGCTCGGCAGTGCATTCGGACTTCGACGTCGGGTTCGATAGCGCGAACACGATCGGACGCCTGTTGATCCTCGTCATCTCCTCGACGACTTCGCGCGTGAAAGTCCCGCCGACGGCGGCGACTCCAACGATGGCCGTCGGGCGCAAACTCTTGATCGCAGAGACAAAGTCGCCGGCCGGCTCGTGCTCGTGGGCGTAGGGGAGTTTCTGTTCGGCGAGCCCGCTGCGACTGCGCACCACCAGGCCTTTGGAATCGAAGAGCCAGCAACGCTTGCGTGCGTGGTCCTCGGTGGCGCCTTGGGCGACCATCGCGGTCACCAGCAGGTCCGCAGTGCCCGTGGCGGCTTCGCCGGCGCCGAAAAAGAGGATCCTCTGCTCGGGGAGCTTCCCGCCGCTCACGCGCAGCGCCGAAAGAATGCCCGCAACGACCACGGCCGCCGTGCCCTGAATGTCGTCGTTGAAGGTGCAGATGCGACCGCGGTACTTGCGCAGCAGCCGGAATGCATTCTGATTGGCGAAGTCCTCGAACTGAACGACCACTCCGGGGAAGACCTTGCACGCGGCGCTGATGAACTCGTCGACCAGCGCGTCGTAGGCCTCTCCCCGCAGCCGTGGCCGATGCAGGCCCAGGTACAGCGGATCTTCGAGCAGCGCCTGGTTGTTGGTCCCGGCATCGAGCATCACGGGCAGACACTTGTTGGGATGCACCCCCGAACACGCCGTGTACAGGCTCAACTTGCCCACCGGGATCCCCATGCCGTTGGCGCCCTGGTCGCCCAAGCCGAGGATGCGCTCGCCGTCGGTCACCACGATGATCGCTACATCGCGATAGGGCCAGTTGGAAAGCACGCTCTCGATCCGGCCCGAGTCGCGGGCGCACACGAAGATCCCGCGGGGGCGCTGGTAGATGTGGCCGAACTTCTCGCAGGCGAGACCCACCGTCGGCGTGTAGATGATCGGCATGATCTCGTCGGGGTTGTCCATCACCGCCCGGAAGAACAAGGCCTCGTTGCGATCGTGTAGCGCGTTGAGCTCGACATATTTCTCCAGCGGGGTTCGCTTGCTGCGCAGGTTCTCGAGCACGCGGGCGACCTGCTCCTCCTGCTTGCTCACGTGCGGCGGCAGCAGTCCGCGAAGGCGCAGCGCGTCGCGCTCCACCTCGCTGAAGGCCGTGCCTTTGTTGAGGGTCGGGTCACGCAGCAGAGCAACCCCTGTCGGCATCTTCGCCGAGGATGTTCCGGCCGTATGTCTGGTGTGCATGCAATCCTCCTTCAGGGCTTAGCGGAGGGAGACGCCGATGGAGAATGGCGTCCTACCGGACTGCCGATAGCGCATACGAAGGGCTTGTTGTCGCCGCTAGATCGTCTCAGGCGCCATCATGATCGCTCCGCACGGGCACTCCGAAACGCAGATCCCGCAGCCTTTGCAGTAATCGTAGTTGAAGCGGAACCGGTTGCCGGGGCCGAGCTTGATCACGGCGTTGTCGGGGCAGACTCCGTAGCAATTATCGCACTCGAAGCAGTTACCGCAGGACAGGCAGCGTCGCGCCTCGAACAGCGCATTGGTTTCGTCGAGGCCGGTCACGACTTCCTCGAACGTGGAGGTGCGGCGCACGAGGTCGAGGACCGGACGCACGGTCTTCGACGCGTCGCTGTAGTACCACGGGTTGAGCTTCTCGAACGCTGCCAGCTCGTGCTTGGGCGGCGGCGAGTACACCGCCCCGCGCAGCCACGCGTCGATGCAGCGCGCCGCCTTCTTGCCGTGCCCGACAGCGACGGTGACGGTACGCTCGGAAGGCACCATGTCGCCGCCCGCAAAGATGCCGGGGTGACCGGTCATCATGTTGGCGCCGACCTTGACCACGCCGTTCTCGATCGCGAGCCCCGGCACGTCGTCGAGCAGCGAAAGATCGACGTCCTGCCCGAGCGCGAGCACCAGCGAATCGGCCTCGAGCGTCTCGAATTCGCCGGTGGGCTGCGGAAAGCCCTTTTCGTCGAGCTTCATCTTCTCGACCGTCAGCGTGCCCTCGTCGGCCATGTTCTTGATCGTGGAGAGCCACTTGATGAGCACGCCCTCCTGCAGCGCCTCCTCGACCTCGAAATCGTGCGCCGGCATCTTCTCGCGGGTGCGCCGGTAGACGATGATCGACTCGGTCGCCCCGAGCCGCTTGGCGGTGCGGGCGACGTCGAGCGCGGTGTTCCCGCCGCCGTAGACGACGACGCGGCGGCCGAGCAGCGGCTTCTCCTCGCCTTCCATCCCGCGCAGCACCGACACGGCGTCCACCATGCGCGCCGCGCTGCCCGCGGGAATGTAGGCGCGCTTGGCGATGTGCGCGCCCACCGCCAGGAAGGCGGCGTCGAACCGGCCTTCCTTCATCGCATCCAGGATTTTCGCGACCTTCTGGTTGAGCTTAAGCTCCACGCCCAGGTCGAGGATGCGCTTGACTTCGGCGTCGAGCACCTCGCGCGGAAGCCGGTACTTGGGGATGCCGAAGCGCATCATGCCGCCGGCCAGCGGCCCGGCTTCGTATATGGTTACCTGGTGGCCGGACCGGCGCAGATGGTAGGCGGCCGAGAGTCCCGAGGGGCCTGCGCCGACGACGAGCACGCGCTTGCCCGATTCCTGTGCTGGGCGCTCGAATTTCCAGCCTCGCTTGAGCGCCTCGTCGCCCAGGAAACGCTCCACCGAGTTGATGCCGACCGCTTCGTCGAGTTTGCCGCGGTTGCAGGCTCCCTCGCACGGGTGGTAGCAGACGCGGCCCATGATGGCGGGCAGCGGGTTGTCGGTGACGAGCACGCGCCATGCCGCTTCGTAGTCGCCGCCTTCGGCGTGGTAGAGCCAGCCCTGGATGTTCTCGCCCGCGGGGCAGGCGTTGTTGCAGGGAGGAAGGCGGTCGAGGTAGACCGGCCGCGAAGTACGCCACGAGCCCGTCTTGTTGGCGAGGCTCGAGCCCACGTCGAGGGTAATGGCGAATGGCTTGTCCATGGGCGCTCAAAGTAAACCGAAGCGCTCGATGTTGCGATCGGCGATCGCCTGGATCAGCGCCAGGCGTGCGCGCTCGGGTGGATCGCCGAGCAGATGCGCGAATCGCTTCTGCAGCTGCAGGTAGTCGTCGACCGGCACCTTGCGGCGGACCTTGGTCCGCCCCGTGATTTCGCCGTGTTCGGCCTCGAACAGGGGAAACAGCCCCGATTCGACCGCCAGACGCGCGATCCTGATGGTGTCCGCGGGCAGCGAACCCCAGCCGAGCGGGCAGGGCACGTGGATGTGGATGTAGCGCGCCCCGTCGATTCCCATCGCGAAGGTGACCTTGCGCTCCAGGTCACGCAGGTTGGCCACGCTCGCCGTCGCGACGTACGGAATGCCGTGCGCCATCGCGATCAGAGGCACGTTCTTGCCCTGGCCGAAAACATTGCCGGGCTCGTGTCCCACCGCCGGAGTCGTGGCGGTGCGAGCCGCTGCGGGCGTCGCGCTCGAGCGCTGCACGCCCGTGTTCATGTATGCCTCGTTGTCGTAGCAGATGTAGAGCACGTCGTCGTTGCGCTCGAACATCCCGGACAGGCATCCGAAGCCGATGTCGGTGGTGCCGCCGTCTCCGCCCTGAGCGATCACGCGGACGTGGCGGCGGCCCTTGACGCGCAGCGCGGCCGCGATGCCCGCGGCAACGGCGGCCGTGTTGCCGAACAGCGAGTGGATCCATGGAATCTGCCACGACGTTTCGGGATACGGCGTCGAGAACACTTCGAGGCAGCCAGTGGCATTGACGGCGATCAGCTGGTTGTGCGCCGCACGCATCGCCGCGTCGATGGCGTAGCGCGCGCCCAGCGCCTCGCCGCAACCCTGGCAGGCGCGGTGCCCCGAGTTAAGCGAGTTGGTGCGGTCCATGTTGGCCTGCACCGAGCGCTCGTCCTCCGCGAGCAGACGGTTTCCCACGGTGAACGTGCCGGTCTGGTAGAACTTGACCGGTTGCATTTCGATTGCGGTCTCGCGCTCCATGATCTTCAACCGATCTGCGATGCGACGGTGCCCATGCGGCGCAGGATCGCCTCGGCGGTAGGTCCCGGCCGCCTGCTCTTCGCCTCGCGCTCGAGCTCGTGCTGGACGATGTCGGCGTTCAAGTCGAGGAAAGTCACCTGCTCGAGCTCGTCGCGGGCGGCGTCTTCGAAAAGCTGCTTGAGCGACGCGCGCGTGATCGCGCGACCGCCCAGGCCCGCGATGACGGTGTAGCCCTTGAGCACGATCCCCGACAGAGCCTTGCGCACGCCGTCGGACACGATGCCGCCCAGGCCGACGGCAAGGCACTTCTCGATCACGACCACGCGCTTGGCGCGGTGCAGCGCGTCGCGCACTGCGGTGAGCGGAAACGGGCGGAACGAGCAGATCGACAGCGAGCCGATCTTTGCTCCGCCGTCCCGCATTTCATCGATGACTTCCTGGATGGTGCCGTTGACCGAGCCCAACGCGACCACGATGGTTTCGGCGTCTGCGGTGCGGTAGCTCCGGGTGAGCCCTCCCGATGCGCGACCGAACTTGGCCTTGAAGGCCGAGGAGAGCTGCGGTATGAGCTTGAGCGCGCGCAGCTGTTTGTGGTGAGCGAGGTAGCGCACTTCGGTAAAGGCTTCGGGGCCGACCATCGCGCCGATCGATATCGGCTCCGACGGATCGAGAATCTGTCGCGGCTCGAAAGGCGGCAGAAAGGAATCGACCTCGGACTGACCCGGCACGTCGACGCGGTCGTAGGCGTGAGTGAGGATGAAGCCGTCGACGCACACCATCACTGGGCAGGACAGCTCTTCCGCCAGCCGGAACGCCTGGATGTGCAGGTCGAGCGCCTCCTGGTTGTTCTCGGCGTAGAGCTGGATCCATCCGGCGTCGCGCATCGACATGCTGTCGGAATGGTCGTTCCAGATGTTGATCGGCGCACCTATCGCCCGGTTGCCGATGGTCATCACGATGGGAAGGCCGAGGCCTGCGGCGTTGTAGACGGCCTCCGCCATGAATAGGAGTCCCTGGCTCGAGGTCGCGGTGTAGGTCCGGGCACCGGCGGCAGAGGCACCGATCGCCACCGACAGCGCGGCGAACTCCGACTCGACGTTGATGAATTCGCAGTTGCCAAGCTGCTGTACCTTCGCCATCTCGCCCAGCGCCTCGACGATATGAGTCTGCGGCGTGATCGGGTAGGCGCAGATCACTTCGGGGCGACAGGCGGCGATCGCCTCGGCGATCGCGCGCGAGCCTTCGGTCTGCTTAAGCAAGGACGGCCTCCATCGAACGGCTCACCAGCGCATGCGCTTCGTTCGCGGCGGCGATGTTCTTCTCCGCCACGACGCGCGGAAATTTTTCGCGGATCGCCGCGGCCAGGGATTCCAGCCGGATCTGCCGGCTCAACGCGGCGAAGCCGCCCAGCAGCGCGGCGTTGGGCACCGGCCGCCCGACATGCTTCAAGGCGAGCTCGGTTGCCGGAACGGTGCGCAGGCGTCCACCGTCGAACCCGCGCACGAACTCGGCGAGGCCCAACTCGGCGAACCCCCGGGTCGAATTGATCAGCATGTAGCCGTTGGAACGCAAGCCCTTGAATAGGTCGACTTGATGCAGCAGCGTCGGGTCCTGGATGATCAGAGCATCGGGCTCGAGCACCGGTTCGCGCAGTCGGATTTCCTTGTCGTCGATGCGGCAGAACGCCATCACGGGGGCACCCATTCGCTCGGATCCGAAGCTGGGAAAGGCCTGTGCATAGCGCCCTTCCTGGAATGCTGCCACCGAAAGCATCTCGGCGCCGGAGACGACCCCTTGGCCTCCGCGGCCGTGAATGCGCACCTGGAACATCGTCCTCCTCGCCAATTTTGTGATTAACGTTTATCCTGCGCTTCTCGCAAAGAACGCCATTGATTAAAGTCAAGGGTTCGGTGCGTCATCTGGTTTAACTTGATGGCAATTCGATCGCGATATCAGTACGGTAAGTTGGAGGTGCGATGCAGGTCGTGCGCGCGGATGTAGTAGTGGTGGGGGGCGGAGGCGCAGGCTTGCGCGCGGCCATCGCGGCGACCGCGAGCGATCCGCGGCTCAGCGTAGCTCTGGTTTCCAAGGTCGTCCCCATGCGCAGCCACACGGTGGCCGCGGAAGGCGGCTCGGCGGGCGTAGTGCGCACCGACGATACTCTCGACAACCACTTCGACGACACGGTCTCCGGCGGCGACTGGCTCTGCGATCAGGACGCGGTCGAATATTTCGTCGCGCATTGCGCCGAGGAGATGGTGCAGCTCGAGCATTGGGGCTGCCCGTGGAGCCGCAAGGAGGACGGCCACATCAACGTGCGCTTTTTCGGCGGAATGAAGGTGCAGCGGACCTGGTTCGCCGCCGACAAGAGCGGCTTTCACATCCTGCATACGCTCTTCCAGACCTCGCACAAGTATCCCGGCATCACGCGTTTCGACGAGTTCTTCTGCGCCGACCTGATCGTGGAAGACGGTCGCGTGCGCGGCGTGCTCGCCATCGAGATCGCCACCGGCGAGCTGTTCCTGTTCGAGTGCAAGGCCGCGATCTTCTGCACGGGAGGCGCCGGCCGCGTCTACCGCCAGAACACCAATGCCGGCATCGTCACCGGCGACGGCATGGGCATCGCGTATCGCCACGGCGTGCCGCTGCGCGACATGGAGTTCATGCAGTGGCATCCGACCTGCCTGCCCGGCACCGGCATCCTGATCACCGAGGCCTGTCGCGGCGAGGGTGCCATCCTGACCAACAAGGACGGCTATCGATATCTGCAGGACTACGGTCTCGGACCACCTGAACCGTTTCCGCGGGCGAAGGCGATGGAACTGGGGCCCCGCGACCGGCTCTCCCAGGCCTTCTGGTACGAGGAGCAGAAGGGCCGGACCATTGCTACGCCGCAGGGAGCGGCCGTCAACCTCGATCTGCGCCACCTCGGCGCCAAGAAGATCCTTGAGCGGCTGCCGCTGATCACCGAGGTCGCGCATACCTTCATGGGGATCGACGCGGTGACCGCGCCGATCCCGGTGCGGCCGGCGATGCACTACACCATGGGCGGGATTCAGTGCGACAAGGCGACCGCGACGCCGCTCTCCGGCCTGTACGCCGCGGGCGAGTGTTCCAGCGTCGGCATCCACGGCGCCAACCGGCTTGGCTCGAACTCGCTCGCCGAGCTGGTCGTGTTCGGCAAAGTGGCCGGCGAGCGCGCCGCAGCGTACGCCAAGGCGGCCCCAGCCGTCAGTGGCGATTCGGTGCGCAAGCAGGCGGAGGCAGCCGGCGCGCGGCTCCTCGCTTACCTCAAGCGCGGCGACGGCGAGCGCGTGGCGGTGCTGCGCAAGGCGATGTCGGAGGCGATGGAAACCGGCGTGGGGATTTATCGCACCGGGGACGCCATGAAAGTCGCGTGCGACAAGCTGGGCGAGATCAAGCAGCGCTTCCGGCGCGGGGTGAAGCTCGACGACGGCAGCCGTGCGTTCAACACCGAGTGGATGTCGGCGATCGAGTTGGGCTTCACGCTCGACGTCGCCGAGGCCATTGCCCATTCCGCCCTCAATCGGAAGGAATCGCGCGGCGCGCACCAGAGGCTCGACGACTACCGCGAGCGCGACGACGTCAATTTCCTGAGCCACTCGCTGGCCCGCTTCTCCGCCGACGGCGCTCCTCGCATCGACTATCAGCCGGTAGTGATCACCAAGTCGCAGCCGCGCAAGCGCGTGTACGGCGGCGAAGGCAAGCAGGCTGAGCTGACCTGAGAATAGAGCGATGGCTGAATCCACCAAGACGATCGAGATCGAGTGCCTGCGCTTCAATCCGGAGACGGACAGCGCTCCGCGCTACCAGACCTACAAGGTGCCCTTCACCGACGACATGTCGGTGCTGCAAGGCTTGCAATACATCAAGGACGAGCTCGATGGCAGCCTCACCTTCCGCTGGTCGTGCCGGATGGCGATCTGCGGGAGCTGCGGGAGCATGATCAACCAGGTGCCGCACCTCTCGTGCGAAACCTTCCTGCGCGACTATTATCCGGGGAAGCTGCGGGTCGAGCCGCTAAATCACTTCCCCATCCTGCGCGATCTGGCGATCGATCAGACCGACTTCGTCAGGAACAAGCTGCCCTCGATCAAGCCCTATCTGATCCCGAAGCAGCAGAAGACGCTCGAGCAGGGTGAATACCTGCAGACGCCGGCCGAGATGCACAAGTATTATCACTACTCGGAGTGCATCAACTGCCTGCTCTGCTACGCCGCCTGTCCGCAATACGGCCTGGATCCGAAGTTCACCGGACCGGCGGCGATCGCGCTGATGCACCGCTACAACGCCGATTCGCGCGACGGGGGCCGCGCCGAGCGCGCGGAGCTCGCGAATTCCGACGAAGGCGTGTGGGGCTGCACGCTGGTCGGCTACTGCTCGGAGGTCTGTCCCAAGGGCGTCGACCCGGCGCACGCCGTCAATCAGAACAAGATGGCGAGCGCGGTGGACTACTTCCTGCGATTCCTGAGACCGTATGGAGGCAAGCGATGACGACGGTCAAGACCTACATGCGGCCGATGGCGGGATGGTGGCGCAAGAATCCGTTCTTCGTGCGCTACATGATCCGCGAGGCAAGCGCGCCGCTGTTCTATCTGTACGCGCTGTGGCTGCTCGCCGGGATCGTCGCGCTGGCGACGGGCCCGTCGGCGTACGCCGCATGGTGGGCGGTGGCGAAGCACCCGCTGATGATCCTCGCCAACCTCGTGGTGCTGGTGTTCGCGGTGTATCACACCTGGACCTGGTTCAGCGTGCTGCCCAAGACGACGCCGGAACTCGACGTCGCGCCCGGCGCGCTCATCACCGGTGGCATCGTGGCCGCGGTCGTGGCGTGCGTCGCGCTGCTCGCCTTCGCCTGGGGGGTCACGCGATGAAGCGTTCCAACGCCCCGGTATTCTGGTCGTTGTTCGGCGCGGGCGGCATGCTCGCCGCGCTGATCGCGCCGGCGCTGGTGTTCATCACGGGAATCGCCGCGCCCACCGGCTTCATTCTTCCCGCCGACACCATGAGCTACGAGCGCATGTTCGCGCTGGCTGGCAATGTCTTCGGCAAGATCGCGCTGCTCGCCGTCGTGTCGCTGTTCATGTTCCACGGTGGCCTACGCATGTACCACAGCTTGCATCATCTCGGCTTCCACACCGGGACGGGCAGCAAGATCGTGATCTTCGGGGTGGCGCTGCTGGCGACGATCGTCGCGGCGTGGGCGTTGCTGGCGATCGGGTTCTAGCTCGCGCCCGGCGGTTCGGCAGCGTCCAGCATCTCCCGGGCACGCGCTTGCGCATCCGCGTCGGGAAGCGAAGCAGCCGTCGGCGCACGGAGCGCGCGCCGGCGCAGGACGATCCACCACAGGACTGCGCCGCCTGCGAGCAGCGCGAAGGGTCCTGCCCAAAGCAGCCACGTCGTGCTCTTGAGCGGCGGGTTGTAGAGGACGAAATCCCCGTAGCGGGCGACGAGATAGGCCTTGATCTCGGCATCGCTCTTTCCGGCGACGGCGAGCGCGCGCACCTCGCGGCGCAAGTCGTCGGCGAGCCCTGCACTGGAGTCGGCGAGCGTCTGGTTTTGACACACGAGACAGCGCAGCTCGGTTTCCAGCTTCTTGAGTCGCGCCTCGAGCGCCGCATCGGGCGAGGGAGGTTCCATCGCAGTCGCACCCGCCGCGAACGAGAACGCGCTCAGCACAACGAGCAGCAGGCGGCAGCTCACTTCTGCAGCTCTCGCACCAGCGGCAGGATCTTCCGCTGCAGCGCTTCGACCGACAGCGGGCCGATCTGCTTGTAACGGATCACGCCTTCCTTGTCGACGACGAAGGTTTCCGGAACGCCGTAAACCCCGTAGTCGATGCCGACGCGGCCGTCGCGATCGACGATCGACGCCGTGTAAGGATCGCCGTTCTGCGCGAGCCAGGCTTTGCCTGAGCCGGGATCGTCCTTGTAATCGAGACCGTAGATCGGCACGGTCTTGCCCGCGGCGAGCTGCATGAGCAGCGGATGCTCCTCGCGGCAGGACACGCACCACGACGCCCAGACGTTGAGCAGCCACACCTTGCCCCTGAGGTCCGAGTTCGACAGCGCCTGCGAGGGCTCATGTAGCTGAGACAGCGAAAACGCGGGAGCCGGCTTGCCGATCAGCGGCGAGGGCACTTCGCGCGGATCGCGCCCCAGGCCTACCCACAGGAACGCCAACAGGATCAAGAAGATCGCGAGGGGAATCGACCAGCGCACGGCCTTCATTCGCTTCGCCTCTATTTCAATCCGCCGCGGCGGGGGCCGAAGCGGGCGCGCTCGGTGCCGTAGCCTTGCGCGTGACCGCGAGCCGGTAGCGCCGGTCCGACACCGCCAGGAACCCACCCAGCGCCATCAGCAAGCAGCCGGCCCAGATCCAGTCGATGAACGGCTTGAGATAGATGCGTACGCCCCAGGCACCGGCGATGCTGTCCTCGTTCTCGCCAACCGGCTCGCCCAGAGAAACATAGCGGTCTCCCAGGAATCCAACGTCGATCGCGGCGATGGTCATCGGCTGGCCCGAGGCGTTGTAGATGCGCTTCTCCGGCCTGAGCGTCTCGACAAGACGTCCGTCCTTGCGCACTTCGACGGTTCCTGTCACCGCGCGGTAGTTTGGCCCCGGTCCGGTCTTGACGCCAAGGAACTTGAACTCGTAGCCGCCGACCGCCACGCTCTCGCCTACATCGAGACGCACATCGCGCTCGATCTCGTAGCCCTTGACCAGCGTCACGCCGATGATGAACACGCCTAGCCCTAGGTGCGCGAGCAGCATGCCGTAGTACGAGGACGAGTTGGCGGCGAGCGCCGCGAAGAGGCTCCCATGGTGCGATCCCTTGACCCGGGCGATCAGGCTTACCGCGGTCGCGGCGAAGATCCATGCGGAGAGAAAAATCCCGAGTGCGATCAGCGGCGACCAGCGGCCGAGCACGAACGGCAGGACGAGCGCGGTGATGGCGCCAACCGCGAGCGCCCACTTGAGCCGCGTCCACAGCTCGGGCAGCGGCGCCCGGTTCCAGCGCGCGATGGGGCCCACACCCATCAGAAAGGCCGCGGGCGCCATCAGCGGATAGAAAACCGCGTCGAAGTACGGCGGGCCCACCGATATCTTGCCAAGCTCCAGCGCGTCCAGGAACAGCGGATAAAGCGTGCCGAGCAACACGCTTGCCATCGCCACCACGAGCAGGATGTTGTTGGCGAGCAGCGTCGACTCGCGCGAGACCAGGTCGAAGGTTCCGCCCAGGCCGACGTTGACCGCGCGCCACGCGAACAGCGCCAGCGATCCGCCGACGACGATCGCCAGGAACACGAGGATAAACACCCCGCGCGCCGGATCGGTCGCGAAGGCGTGAACCGAGGTGAGCACGCCGGAGCGCACCAGGAAGGTTCCCACCAGCGATAGCGAAAAGGCGACGATCGCGAGCAGCACCGTCCAGCTCTTGAATGTGCCGCGTTTTTCGGTGACCGCCAGCGAATGGATCAGCGCGGTGCCGGTCAGCCAGGGCATGAACGAGGCGTTCTCGACTGGATCCCAGAACCACCAGCCGCCCCAGCCGAGGGTGTAGTAGGCCCACCCGCTGCCGAGCGCGATGCCAATGGTGAGGAAGCTCCACGCCACCGTGGTCCATGGCCGCGACCAGCGTGCCCACGTCGCGTCCAGGCGTCCACCGAGCAGCGCGGCGATGGCGAAGGAGAATGCGACCGAAAATCCGACGTAGCCCATGTACAGCAGCGGCGGATGGAAGACCATGCCAGGGTCCTGCAGCAGCGGATTCAAATCACGGCCTTCGGCTGCGGGAGGAACCAGGCGTTCGAACGGATTCGAAGTGAACAGCAGGAACAGCAGAAACCCCACGCTGACGAGACCCATCACCGAGATCACCCGCGCGAGCAGTGCGGGAGGCAGGTTGCGCGAGAACAGCGACACCGCGAAGCTCCAGCCGCCGAGCATCAGGGTCCACAGCAGGAGCGAGCCTTCGTGCGAGCCCCAGGTCGCGGCCAGACGGTAGTGCAGCGGCAACTCCGAGTTGGAGTTGGAGGCGACGTTCAGCACGGAGAAGTCGTTGCTTGCGAATGACCATGCGAGACAGCCGAAGGCGAGCGCGACCAGCAGCGCCTGCGCCCGTGCGGCGGGACGCGCGAGCGCCATCCACCGCGGTGCGTCGATCGCGGCGCCGGCGAGCGGCACGATGCCCTGCACCAGCGCCACCAGCAGCGCGAGAATGAGCGCGAAGTGTCCGAGCTCGGGAATCATCGGTTCGTCGCCGGCTCGTGCAGGCTCTTCATGGTCATGCCCTTGTGCGCCGACTCGACGGCGGCCTTCGCTTCCGGCGGCATGTAGTTCTCGTCGTGCTTGGCGAGAACTTCGGTTGCGCGAAACACGCCGTCCGGCCCCAGCGTTCCCTGCGCGACGACGCCCTTGCCTTCCTTGAACAGGTCGGGCAGGAGCCCCGTGTAGCTCACCGGAATCGTCTGCGCGGTGTCGGTGACGCGAAAGCGCACCGTCAGCGAGTTGGGCTCGCGCACGAGGCTCCCCGCTTCCACCAATCCACCGATGCGGAATGCGCGCCCCTGGGGCGCTTCTTTGGCCGCCACCTGCGACGGGGTGAAAAAGAACACAAGGTTCGATTGGAACGCGTTGAGCACCAGTGCCGCGGCGACGCCGAGGGCCACGAGACCGGCTGCGATCCAGGCAAAGCGACGCGTGCGCGGCTTCACTGCTCGAGCTCCTTCGAGAGCGCCTGCGCCGCCTTGTATCGGGAACGCACCGCGAGGATCTCGACCACCAGCACGAGCGCCGTCACCAGATACGAGCCCCAGACGTAGAAGCCGTAGCCGCCCATGGCCAGAAAATCTCCGAGACTCATCGCTAGCGCCCCGCCGTCACCGCACCCGCCACCCATGCGGTGTGCCTTTCGCGCTCCAGGATGATCGCTCTGACCCGGGTGAGCGCCATGGCGATCGAATAGAACCAGGCGGCGAATGCCATCACCAGCATCGCCGCGAGCATCACGGCTGCCATCTTCGGCGCCGCGGTCAGGCTGACGCTGGCGCCCTGATGCAGCGTGTTCCACCACTTCACCGAAAAATAGATGATCGGGACATTGACCACCCCGACGAGGGCCAGCACGGCGCTTGCGCGATCGGCGCGGCGCGCATCGTCGATCGCATGCCGCAGCGCCATGTAGCCGAAGTACAGGAACAGCAGGATCAGCTCCGAGGTCATGCGCGCGTCCCAAGCCCAGTAGGTTCCCCAGGTGGGCCTGCCCCACAGCGACCCGGTCCACAGCGCGATGAAGGTGAACACCGCTCCAGTCGGAGCCAGCGCCTGCGCCATCATCGCCGCGAGTCGAGTGTTCATGGTGAGCGAAACCGCGCACCAGAACGCCATCACCACGTAGATGAACATCGACATCCACGCCGCGGGCACATGGATGAAAATGATTCGATACGCCTCCCCCTGTTGCGCGTCGGTGGGTGCCACGGCGAAGCCGAGCCACAGCGCGACCGCGGCACAGAGCGCAGCGGCGATCGCGAACCACGGGATCAGGCGCCCAGCCAGCGGGAAGAACGACGCCGGCGACGCGAACCGAAACCAGTTGATGGAGGCGCTAGTCATCTCTCAACCTAATCGAGAGCGATCCGCACCGCGGCCGCCGCGGCGAGCGGCGCACCGACAGCCGCGGCAAGGAGGCCGGCCCCGAGCAGCGATAACTGCGGCCCCGCAGCGAGGCCGACACACACGGCCTCGACTGCGCCGGCGCCGAAGATGAGGATGGGCACGTAGAGGGGCAGGATCAGCAGGGCCAGCAGGCCGCCGCCAGCGCGCACTCCGAGCGTCAGCGCTGCACCGATCGCGCCCAGAAGCGACAGCGTCGGCGTGCCGAGCGCCAATCCCAGCGCGAGCACGGCCAGCTCCTCGCCGCGCAGGCCGAATTGCAGCCCCAGGAGCGGGGACACGGCGACCAGCGGCAGGCCGGTTGAAGCCCAATGGGCGGCTATTTTACCGGAGATGAGCGCCGGCAGCGGAAACGGGGAGAGCGCGATCTGCTCCAGCGTGCCGTCGGCGAAATCGCCGGCGAACAGGCGCGGAAGCGACAGCAGCGAAGCGAGCAGCGCGGCGACCCACAGCACCCCGGGTCCGAGCGCGCGAAGCAGCGCGGGCTCTGGGCCCACGCCCAGCGGGAAGAGCGTGACCACGATTACATAGAACAACAGGAGCACGCCGAGTTCGGCCTTGGAGCGCAACGCGAGCCTGAGATCGCGCGTGGCCGACCAAGTCACGCCAGCCCACGCGCCCGGCGACGGAGCTTCGGCGATTGCTGCGTCGAAGGGCGTCATGAGAGCGTCAGCGCCTTCATGGTGCCCAGAGGCAATTCGAGGTCGTGATGCGTCGCAATGACGGCGACGCCGCCCTGCGCGAGATGAGCTGCAACGAGTTCCTGCAGGATGGCCACGCCGGCGGTGTCGAGCGCCGTTGTCGGCTCGTCCAGCACCCACAGCGGCCGCCGCACGAGACGCAAGCGTGCCAGGCCCACGCGCCGCCTCTGACCCTGCGAGAGCACGCGTGCTGGAAGCGAGCGGTGGCGCTCGAGCGCCCAGTCCGCGAGGGCGGCTCGCGCCTGCACGGCGTCAACGTTTGCGCCATGGAGGGTCGCCAGGGAAACGAGGTTCTCCTCGGCGCTCAATTCGTCTTTCAATGCGGTGGCGTGCCCGATATACAGCGTCATCGCTCGTAGTGTCGGGTCGAAAGGCGTAACGGCGGCGCCGTTCCACGCGAGGGTGCCTGCCGCTGGCAGGGTCAGGCCCGCGACGATGCGCAGCAACGTAGTCTTGCCGCTGCCGTTTGCTCCAGTGACCACCAGGGCCTCGCCGCGCTGCAGCGCGAAGGCGACCGTGAACAGGGGAACGCCACCGCGCTGCGCGGCCAGCTGCTGTGCCTCCAGCATTCCTGCCCCGAGATGGAAATGGCGAATTATAGGCCCGGTCCGTCGCCGCGCTTTGACCGGGATCATGGACGGCGTAGGCGCCGATCCGTGGCGTTCGGATCCCGCTACTGAACCACCTGATCGATGGTGATATTGATTCCGGTGGTCCCGGGCTTGGTTGTCGTGCTTCTTCCGAACAAGTCACCGGGCTGCGGCGCGGCGCTGCCAGTCTTGGAAATGCGCGCCTCGACGATCACCGCAGGCGCGGCCGACAGCTTCACACCGGGCGCCATTCCCATGCTGTCGTCGAGCGAAAAGGTCTTCGGCAACTCCGTGGCGGGAATGCGCAGCAGCGCGAGGGGCATGCGCGTTCCTTCCGAGGCGCGCGCATAGATGAACACCGTGTCGTTGAGCGCGACCTTGGAGGCGAGCGCCGGCGCGAGATCGACGCGGCCGCTGATCGTGCCAGACCGCGCGGTCGCCGGCGCGGGCGCTTGCGCCTGCTGCGTGCGCTTGGCGCCAGGCGCCGAGCCCTTCTCTCCGCGCTGCGCGGATTCGACTTCGGCGATGACGTCGGCGATCTGCCGCGCTTCGTCGGAGCCCGGAGTCAGCTGTGCGGCAAGGCGCCGCCAGTAGCCGAGCGACGCCGCGAAATCGTGAGCCTCGAGAGCGACGGTGCCGGCGAGCGCAAGCGCCTTCTTGTGCCCCGGGTCGATCGCCAGCGCGCGCTCGATCAGGGCGGCAGGCTTGCCGGCGAGCCGCTTGCCTTGCGCCATGGCCAGCACGTCGGCGTAGTCGGCGAGCAGATCGGGATCGTCGCGCACCAGCGTTTCCGCGTGCTCATAGGCTTCCGCGGATTCCGCGAAGCGCTCGAGTGCGCGATACGAGCGCGCCAGCAGCACCCAGCCTTCGGCGTCGTCCGGCCGCTGCTTGAGCTTCTGCGCCAGGGCGTCGACCATGGCGACGATCTGCTCGTTCGAGACCTCGTGGCCGGCCCCGATGGCGGCGACCGTCGTGGCCGCAGGATTGCCCAGGCGTTGATAAAGCAGGAACGCGGCGCCGGGAACAGCGGCGATGAGCACGAGTGCCACCACCCATGCGCGCAGCGAGGGGCGCGCTTTTTCGGTCCGAGGCGCGTGGATCGCCTCCTCGGCCACTCGCCGAGTGATCTCGCCTAGGGTCGCATCGCGCTCCTCGGCGCTGATCGTGCCGGCGGCGTACTCGCCGTCGAGCGCGCGCTTTTGATCGCGAAACACCGCGATGGCCGCGGCATCGGGGTCGAGCGCATCACCATGCGGGCTCCGCCGCAGGAGCGGCCACAGCAGCAGGCCGAGCGTTGCGGCAACCAGGAGCGCGGCAATCGACCAGAATAGAGCCATCACTGCGAAGGCACGTCCCCACCCGACGCGCGGGGCGAACATGGATTATACGCGCGGGCGTGTCCACTGCGCCGCCGTAAGCTCGCCACGGATCGCTCGCGCTCGGTGCATGCAGGCGGAGCCGGCATATCGCCTCATCTGCTATCATCATCACCCCTCCCGAAGTATCCCAAGAGATCCCGATGCCGGACCAGGACATTCGCGAAGCCTCCCTCGAATACCACCGCACGCCTCCGCCGGGCAAGATATCGCTGCTGCCGACCAAGCAGCTCACCAACCAGCGTGATCTCGCCTTGGCCTACTCGCCGGGAGTCGCGGCCGCCTGCAACGAAATCGCGCGCGACCCCGCGGAGGCGCGCAATCTCACTTCGCGCGGCAATTTGATCGGCGTAGTCACCAACGGCACGGCGATCCTCGGGTTGGGAGCGATCGGCCCGCTGGCCGGCAAGCCGGTGATGGAAGGCAAGGCCGTGCTGTTCAAGAAATTCGCCGGCATTGACTGCTTCGATATCGAAGTCGACGAGCGGGACCCGGACAAGCTGGTGGACATCGTCTGCGCACTGGAGCCCACCTTCGGCGGCATCAACCTCGAGGACATCAAGGCGCCGGAGTGCTTCTACGTCGAGCGCAAGTGCCGCGAGCGCATGAAGATCCCGGTGTTTCACGACGATCAGCACGGCACGGCGATCATCGTCGGCGCCGCGGTCACCAACGGGCTGCGCGTCGTCGGCAAGGACATCGCCAAGGTCAAGCTGGTGACCTCAGGCGCGGGGGCCGCGGCGCTCGCCTGCCTCGATCTGCTGGTGAGCCTCGGCGTCAAGCGCGAGAACATCTGGGTGTCGGACATCGCCGGCGTCGTCTACGCCGGACGCAAGGAGGAGATGGACGACAACAAGGTGCGTTACGCGCAGAAGACCGACGCGCGCAAGTTGGGCGACATCATCGGCGGTGCCGACATCTTCCTGGGACTGTCGGCCGGCGGGGTGCTCAAGCCGGAGATGGTCAAGCAGATGGCGGACCGGCCGCTCATCCTGGCGCTGGCGAATCCAGTGCCTGAGATCATGCCCGACATCGCCAAGGAGGCGCGTCCGGATGCGGTCATCGCCACAGGGCGCTCCGACTTCCCGAACCAGGTCAATAACGTTCTGTGCTTCCCCTTCATCTTTCGCGGTGCGCTCGACGTAGGCGCGACGACGATCAACGAGGCGATGAAGCTCGCTTGCGTTCGCGCCATCGCCGATCTGGCCATGGCCGAGCAGTCGGACATCGTCGCCGCAGCCTACGGAACCGAGGACGTCCGGTTCGGGGCCGACTACCTGATCCCCAAGCCCTTCGATCCTCGGCTCATCGTCAACATCGCGCCGGCGGTTGCGAAGGCCGCGATGGAATCGGGGGTGGCGACACGCCCCATCACCGACTTCGACGCGTACCACCAGAGGTTGCTGCAGGTCGTCTACCACTCCGGCTTCCTCATGAAGCCGATCTTCCAGGCGGCCAAGAAGAGCCCGAAGCGCATCGTGTTCGCCGAGGGCGAGGACGAGCGCGTGCTGCGCGCGGTGCAGGTCGTCGTCGATGAGGAGTTGGCGAAGCCGATTCTGATCGGGCGCCCTTCCGTGATCGCCAAGCGCATCGAGCGCTTCGGACTGCGGATCCGGCGTGGCCGCGACGTCGAGGTCGTGAACAACGAAGAGGACCCGCGCTACCGCGCGTACTGGACCGAATATCACCGCCTGACGGAGCGTAAGGGCGTGACCCAGCAGATCGCCAGGAGCGAGATGCGCCGCGCGCACACGCTGATCGCAACGATGATGATCCATATGGGCGATGCCGACGGGATGCTTTGCGGGACCTACGGCACTCACGAGTCCCACCGCCGCTATGTCGAGCAGGTGATCGGCCTGCGCAAGGGCGTGCGCACCCTCGCGGCGATGAACGCTGTGCTGATGCACGACCGCACCGTCTTCATCGCCGATACCTACGTCAACGCCGACCCGACGCCTGAGCAGATCGCCGAGATCACGCTGCTCGCTGCCGAGGAGGTGCGTCGCTTCGGCATCACTCCCAAGGCGGCGCTGCTCTCTCACTCCAATTTCGGCTCGAGCACGCATCCGCAGGCGCGCAAGATGCAAGCTGCGCTGGCCCTGCTCGACTCGATGGCGCCGGACTTCGAGGTCGACGGCGAGATGCACGGCGACGCAGCGCTCTCCGGCGCTGTGCGGCAGGCGGTGTTGCCCGATGCGCGGCTCAAGGGCGACGCCAATCTGCTGATCATGCCCACGCTCGACGCAGCGAACATATCGTTCAACCTGCTCAAGGTGGCGGCGGGGAGCGGATTGACCATCGGCCCGATGCTGCTCGGCGTCGCCCGGCCGGCTCACGTCCTGACGCCTTCGGCCACGGTGCGCCGCATCGTCAACATGACGGCGCTGACCGTGGTCGATGCCTCCGTCGAGCGGCCGCGCGCGTTGATGTAGCCCGTAGGCCGGACTGCGGAAGCGGTGTCCGCCGCGCGTCGTGGCGGTCGACGTGCGTGGCCGATCGCGCACGGCGTCTCCTCGAGCTTGAAATCGAACGGTGCCGCGCACAACTAGGGATTCATGGCACCTCGCGATCCCTTCCCCGTCTTGCGGCTCGTCGAGGACGGCACGGGGCACTCCGCCGGTCAGGGAGCGCACGCGACGAGCTCCAGCGACCGTGTCCTTCTTGACGCCTATTCGAGCGCGGTCAGCGGGGCGGTCGAGCGCGCGAGTCCGGCCGTGGCCCATGTCCGCGTCGGCCGTGGGCGGAGCCGCCGTGGTCCCCGAGAGGGTGCGGGGTCGGGCTTCGTCGTCACGCCCGACGGTTACATGGTCACCAACAGCCATGTTGCGGGCGGCGCCGACGCGATCGAAGTGACGCTCCCGGACGGCCGGGTCGCTGCGGGCGAGAGCGTGGGTGACGACCCCGATTCCGATCTCGCCGTGGTCAAGGTCGCAGCCTCAGGCCTCGCCTACGCCCAACTTGCCGATTCCACGCGGGTGAGAGTCGGCCAGATCGCGATCGCCATCGGAAGCCCTTACGGGTTCGAGCACACCGTCACCGCGGGGATTGTCAGCGCGCTCGGCCGCTCGATGCGCAGCCGCACCGGGCGCCTGCTCGACAACATCATCCAGACCGACGCCGCGCTCAACCCCGGCAATTCCGGCGGTCCCCTGGTGGACAGCTCGGGCGGCGTCATCGGCGTCAACACCGCGATGGTCCTGTCCGCCCAGGGAATCTGTTTCGCGATCGCCTCCAATACCGCGGAGCGGGTCGTCGTCGCGCTCATCCGCGACGGACGGGTGCGCCGCGCTTACCTGGGCGTTGGCGGTCAGGACGCGCCCATCGCACGGCGGGTCGTGCGGCACTTCGGGCTTGAACAGGAGTCTGCAGTTCGGGTGAGCAGCGTGGAGCGCGATTCGCCGGCATCGTCGGCGGGAATTCGCGTCGGGGATTTGATCATCGGTTTCGGCGGCGCAGCTGTGAACTGCGTCGACGATCTGCATCGGCTGCTCACCGGCGGACTCATCGGCGACGGCGTGGAGATCGCCGTGCTTCGCGGCAGTCAGCGGATTTTGTTGCGCGTCACTCCGAGGGAATCGGGCGGAGCTGACCGATAGCGGCGTCGCCCGATGTTCATCTTGGGAAGCGAGCGAATCCCATCTGTTGGGTTGGCCCGGTTTGATCTTGCGCGGCAGCGTCTCCTGCTATCTCCGTCGGGGCCGCTCGTCCTGCTTTCCAAGCATCGAGAACTGTGCAAAAATTACATCAACTTGCAGAACTAAGGTGGTCACGATGCTGGACCGTGACGGGTATCGCCCGAACGTCGCCATCGTCATCGCCAACTCGAAGAATCTCGTCTTCTGGGGGAAGCGGATTCGCGAGCACGCGTGGCAGTTTCCACAAGGGGGAATCAACCCCGGGGAGACGCCCGAGCTGGCGATGTACAGGGAGCTCAAGGAAGAGGTGGGGCTCTCTCCCGAGCACGTGAAAGTGCTCGGGCGCACGCGAGACTGGCTGCGCTATGAAGTGCCGCAGCACTGGATCAAGCGCGAGTGGCGCGGCAGCTACCGCGGGCAGAAGCAAATCTGGTATCTGCTGCGGCTGATTGGGCGCGATAGCGACGTCAAGCTGCGCGCGACTGATCATCCCGAGTTCGACGCCTGGCGCTGGCACGAGTACTGGGTTCCGCTGGAAAACGTGATCGAGTTCAAGCGCGACGTCTATCGCCGTGGACTGACCGAGCTCGAGCGCTATCTCCACCAGCGTCCGCAAACGCGGCGCCAACGCTTGTACGGCTGGGCGCGGAGCGTCATGCCGCCGCCCTACAGCAACCCTCCGGGTAAAGCGTAGCGGCGCGAGCAGCAAAGCAGGGGCCCCGCGCGTAGCGCGGGGATGCGAGCGCCCGCGAGTCGCCGCGGCGGCCGACGCGATGAGAGCGCGTCAATAACAGCGGTCCAAGGAGGCCGTCTGGGTTGAGCCGCATAGCGGCGAACCCCCGGGGAACTCTTGCGCCGGACGCTGATTCCCGGGTTTCGGTTTCGCCTCAACCCGGGCTACCGCATCATCCCCATCGTTCCCAGGCCGCCAATACCCCCGCCCAGAACCATCGGCAGCACCATAAGGCCAAGCAACCAGAACAGCACGATATTGCAGATCAGGACGATGATGGTGTAGCCGACCGCCTTGTCGGCAGGACACTTCTTCACCGACGGCGCGCCGAGGTAGAACGTGTAGATCGAGTACAGACCGGCCAGCAGGCCGACGATGCCGCCGAGGGCCGGGATCAGATGGAAGACTCCCGCGACCCACACTGCCGTATACGCGTACGCCACCAGCTTGAGCGATGCTACGAAGTCTCTCTGACCGCCGAAGCTCGGCGCCAGCAGGTCGACGATCAACGCGATGATCGAGACCGCGACTAGCGTGAGCAGGTATGTTCCGATCGCGAACGGCAGGCTCAAAACGGACCCGAAGACCAGCCCGCGTATCACCATCGCGATGGGGCCAATCGCGGCGAGGATCATGATGTACCCAACGTAGAGCGACTGCGCAGTTGCGGGCTCCGCCGCGATTTTCGGCCACTCTTCCTTCGGGCCCGCCAGGATGTTCTTGACGCGATCGACCAGGTCCATCGTTAGACCCTCCTTGTTGTCGTGGAGCCGAAGCAAGCGACCGACCGCCGGGTGCGGCAAGCGACACGAAGTTTAGGCGAACGCCTGCGCAGCTGTCCAACGCGTGAATCGCTGTCTAAAGTATCACCAGATTGTTGCGGTGTATGAGCTCCGCGTCGTCGACGTAGCCCAGGATCGACGCGATTTCCGATGAAGGCTTGCGCAGGATGCGCCTGGTCTCGGCGGCGCTGTAGTTGATCAATCCGCGGGCGATCTCCCGCCCCTCGGCATCGAAGCAGGCGACGACTTCGCCGCGCTCGAACGCGCCCTCGCACGCGACAACGCCGATGGGCAGCAGGCTCTTGCCGTCGCGGGTGAGTGCCCGCGTCGCGCCCGCATCCAGCGTGAGGCGCCCTGCGGTGCGCAGATGATCCGCAAGCCACTGCTTGCGCGCGGCGAGCGTGATCGTCTCGGCAACGAGCTGCGTGCCGATAGCCTCGCCCGCGGCCAGCCGCACCAGGATCTCTTCTTCGCGGCCGTCGGCGATCACGGTGGACGCTCCGCTGCGCGCCGCGCGCTTGGCGGCGAGGACCTTGGTGAGCATTCCGCCTCGCGCCAGCGCGGAACCGGTGCCGCCCGCGATCTCCTCGAGCGCGGGGTCGCCGGCTCGAGCGCTCGCGAGCAGGGTCGCGGTCGAATCCTTTCGCGGGTCGCTCGTGTACAGGCCCGGCTGGTCGGTGAGCAGCACCAGCACGTCGGCTTCGACCAGATTCGTCACCAGCGCGCCGAGCGTGTCGTTGTCGCCCAGCCGGATCTCGTCAGTCGTGACCGTGTCGTTTTCGTTGATGATCGGGATCACGCCGAGCGCGATCAGCGTGTACAGCGTCGAGCGGGCATTGAGGTAGCGGCGGCGGTCGGCGAGGTCTTCGTGAGTAAGCAGCACCTGCGCGGTGTGCACGTCGAAGCGGGAGAACGCCGTCTCGTACGCCTGCACGAGCCCCATCTGGCCGACAGCCGCCGCAGCCTGAAGCTCGTGAATCGCCGCGGGCCGCTCGCTCCAGCCAAGCCGCTGCATGCCCTCGGCGATCGCACCCGACGAGACGAGCACGATCTCCTTGCCTGCGCGCCGGAGCGCAGCGATCTGCTCCGCCCAGCGACTCACCGCAACATGATCGATGCCCCGGCCCTCGTTGGTGACCAAGCTCGAGCCGACCTTGACGACGAGCCGGCGCGCCGAGGCAACGGGCGACGTTGCGGCGGGCGCGCTCATTGCGTCTCCGCCGTAAGGCGTTCGGCTGGATGCTCCGCCATCCAGTCTCCAACGGCATAGGCGAGCTCGCGGCAGCCCTCGCCATTGATGGCGGCGATCGCGAACACCGGTCCTTTCCAGCGATACGACTTCATGAACGCGCCGATGCGTGCCTTGCGCTCGTCCGGCGCGATCAAATCGATCTTGTTGAGCACCAGCCAGCGAGGCTTGTCGGCGAGCGAAGCGTCGTAGCGCTTGAGCTCCTTGACGATCGCGCGCGCATCGGCGACGGGATCGGTCGTGCCCTCGGGCGGAGCAAGATCGATCACGTGGAGCAACAGGCGCGTTCGCTGCAGATGCCGAAGGAAGCGATGGCCGAGCCCGGCGCCCTCGGCGGCACCTTCGATCAGTCCTGGAATGTCGGCGACGACAAAACCCCGGTTATGGTCCAGGCGGACGACGCCCAGATGCGGAGCGAGCGTCGTGAACGGGTACTCAGCGACCTTGGGCCGCGCCGCGGAAATCGCGCGAATGAGCGTCGATTTGCCAGCGTTGGGCATGCCTAGCAAGCCGACATCGGCTAGCACCTTCAGTTCGAGGCGCAGGCGCCGCTGCTCACCCTTCTCGCCGGGTGTCGACTGCCGGGGAGCACGGTTGGTGCTCGACTTGAAATGCAGGTTGCCCAGGCCACCGCGGCCGCCTCGGGCGACCAGAGCGGTCTCGCCGTCGGCGGCGAGATCGGCGATCGGCTCGCCGCCGTCGGCGTCGGTGATCACTGTGCCGACGGGGACGCGCAGCACAATGTCCTCCGCGCCGCGGCCGTATTGATCGGCGCCGCGGCCCTTCTCGCCATTCCCGGCGCGGTGAATGCGGGCGTAGCGATAGTCGATGAGCGTGTTGAGGTTGCGATCCGCGCGAATGATGACGCTGCCCCCGCGGCCTCCGTCGCCGCCGTCGGGGCCGCCACGCGGCACGTACTTCTCTCGCCGGAAGGAGACCGCACCGTTCCCTCCATCGCCGGCGATGACTTCGATCACGGCTTCGTCGACAAACTTCATAGGGCGCTGCGCGCGGTCGCGCGGCGAAAGAGCACGAAGCGCTCGGTGTCGTCCCCGCGACGACGGCCTTCCCACACCTTTTCCCACGCCGAGTCCGGAGGCGTCTCAGCTTCGTCGCGGGCCAGTTGGACGAGCAACGCCGCGCACGCATGGCTGGCGTCAAGGTCGTCGCGCACCGTGACAAGGCCGATGAAGTACTCGAGCAGTGCGCGCTGTGGCTCGCCCAGGTTGCGGCCGGCGACACAGGTGTCCGGCGGCAGGTGCGTCGCGAGGGACTCGGCGACAAAACGATAGCTGCGTCTGGAGTCGAGGTACGGCAGCCAGATGGTCGAATAGAGCCCCCAGGCGAGGGTCATGCCCGCCGCCCAGTTCAAGATGGTGCGGCGGTTGGAGCGGCGCGCCGGGCGCACGAGAGCGATCCAGAGCGCGGTCAGAAGAACCGAAACAACCAGCGGCACGATCTGAATCGGCGGCTGATAGCCGGGCTGAGTATCGCGAAACAGGTGCGCGATCGCCTCGGGCAGACCGTGCCAGAGCGATTCGATCCAGAGCAACCATACGAGGGTGGCAGCAAGACCGAAAGTGAGGATGCCGAACCAGTCGAGCGCGCCGGAAAGGCCGCGCTTGAGCGCGTCGACCTCGGCGGCAGCAAGCACCGACAGCGGCACGAGCAGCGGAAGGATGTAGATCGCCTTCGGCTCGGCTGCTGCCGAAAGCACGACGAGCACGATGAGCGTCATCGTCGCCGGCAACTCGATGCCAGGCGTTCCGAGGCCTTCGTGATAGCCGCGGGCGCGGATCCACAGCGTCCAGAGAACCAGCGGGAGCGCCGGCCATGCAAACCACAGCAGATTCTTCAGGTAATACGTCGGATCGATGGGGGGCGAATCCGCTCTGCGGCCGAAGAAGCGGGCGAGACTCTGAGCGTCGAGCCACTGCGCGAACAACGCAGGATCGCGTGCATAGAGAAACCATGGCCACACTGCGATCAAGGGCGCGGCAATGACGAGTGAGACGACCAGGGTGAGCGCGTACGAACCGGTGCGCCACGCGCGGAACAACGGCAGCAGCAGCGCGGTCAGCGCGATCAGCGCAGCGTGCGGCGTGCCCCTGCACAAGAACGCGCCGCCGATGGCCACGCCGAGCAGCACGCCTCCCAACGCGCAGCGACGAGGTGTGACGGCCAGCGCGTAGAGCGCCATGGCGTAGAAGGCGAGCAGGCCAACCTCCGGCGAGAGCTGGTGCGCGCGGTCCCACAGGCCGGCACAGCCGATGAACACCAGCACGGGCAGCCAGCGAAAGGACTTGCCGTAGAGCTCGCGTCCGGCAAGGGAAAGCAGCCACAGCGTTGCCGCGAGGCAGAGCGCAACGGCGACACGAGCCGCATCGTGCAGCGACAGGAATCCGCCAAGCGCGCTCGCCGTGGCGGCGGCGAGGGTCGTGACCAGCGGTCCGCGTTCCGGAAGCGGCGCGCCCGCGAGGTGCGCCACCACGAAGTCGTGATGCTTGAGCGCGCCGAAGGCGAGGCCGAAATTGGTCGCGTCGTCGGATTTCCACGGATCGTGGCCGAAGAGTCCGAGCGCGATCCACACGACGCAGAGCAGCACGAGTCCCGCGTGCTTGAACGCGCGGTACGGCCCCGAGGGCGAGAGTCCTGCCGAGTCCTCGGGATTGCGAAGTGGGTCGACGAGAGGCATCGATGGCACGACAGCGGGAAATAAAAAGGCAGCCGAAGCTGCCTTTCGCTCGATCACTTCCGGTTATGCCATCACGCCGCCTTGGGAGCGGTTTTCGTGGCGTAGCGTTGCCGGAATTTCTCGACGCGCCCGGCGGTGTCGACGATCTTCTGCTTGCCAGTATAGAACGGATGGCAGGCCGAGCAGACTTCCACATGTAACGGCTTGTTCACGGTCGAGCGAGTCGTGAACGTGTTGCCACAGCTACACGTGACCTGGATTTCGCTGTACTGAGGGTGGATACCGGTTTTCATCGCAAGCCCTGTTCGGTTCGGCGGCCGGTAGCCGGCCGTCACCCATTAAAGCGGCGAATTATGCGACTTTTTGCGGTGCAGCGCAATGGCCGTCTGCAAAGTGGCGTGGGCCGATAATCGTAATGGATTCAATAACTTGCGTTGTCAGTTGTTAGAACCCTCATCCCCTGCGCATGGAGTCGAAGAACTGCGACGCCGGAGGGCGGAGCAGGGGCCCCAAGCGGTATTGTCTTGGGGATGCGACCCCGGAGGGGGATGCCGGAATTCAAGCGACGCGCTGGAGCGGAGCGCTGATTCGCAAACGTTAACCTCTGCGCATGCTGTCAAAGAATTCCGCATTGTTCTTGGTCTGCTTCACCTTGTCGACCAGGAACTCGGTGGCCTCGAGGTCGTCCATGGGGTACAGAAGCTTGCGCAGTATCCAGACCTTCTGTAGCACGTCCTGCTTGAGCAGCAGTTCTTCCTTTCGCGTTCCCGAGCGGTTCACGTTGATCGCAGGGTAGGTACGCTTCTCGGCCATTCGGCGGTCGAGGTGGATTTCCATGTTGCCGGTGCCCTTGAATTCCTCGTAGATCACGTCGTCCATGCGCGATCCGGTGTCGATCAGCGCGGTGGCGATGATGGTGAGCGAGCCGCCTTCCTCGATGTTTCGTGCCGCGCCGAAAAAGCGCTTCGGACGCTGCAGGGCATTGGCGTCGACGCCCCCGGTCAGCACCTTGCCCGACGCCGGCACGACCGTGTTGTAGGCGCGGGCGAGCCGCGTGATCGAATCGAGCAGGATCACCACGTCCTTCTTGTGCTCGACCAGGCGCTTTGCCTTTTCGATCACCATTTCGGCGACCTGCACATGGCGCGTCGCCGGCTCGTCGAAGGTCGATGAGACCACCTCGCCCCGCACCGAGCGCTGCATCTCGGTGACTTCCTCCGGGCGCTCGTCGATCAGGAGCACGATCAGCACCACGTCCGGATAATTCGCGGCAATGGAGTGCGCCACGTGCTGCAGCATGACGGTCTTGCCCGACTTGGGCGAGGATACCAGCAGGCCGCGCTGGCCCTTGCCGATCGGCGCGATGATGTCGATGATGCGCCCGGTCATGTTCTCCTCGGCCTTGATGTCGCGCTCGAGGATCAGCGGCTCATCCGGAAAAAGCGGAGTCAGGTTCTCGAAGAGGATCTTGCTCTTGGCGTTTTCCGGCGGCTCGCCGTTGACCTTGTCTACCTTGACCAGCGCGAAGTAGCGCTCGCCGTCTTTCGGCGTCCGGATCTCGCCCTCGATCGTGTCGCCAGTGTGCAGGTTGAAGCGCCGGATCTGCGAAGGCGAGATGTAGATGTCGTCTGTTCCGGCCAGATACGACGTGTCCGGCGAGCGCAGGAAGCCGAAGCCGTCGGGCAGGACCTCGAGCGTGCCGTCGCCGTAGATGCTCTCGCCCTTCTTCGCCTGGTTCTTGAGAAGGGCGAAGATGAGATCGTGCTTGCGCATCCGGTTCGCGCCGTCGATCTCGTTGGTGTTGGCGATGTCGACAAGCTCGGTGACTGGTTTGGACTTGAGGTCTGAAAGGTGCATAGATGGATGTGGTCTGGGAAACCGGAGCGGCCTCGGCGTCTAGGCGCAGCCGCAATGATCGTTCAGGGAGTTTGGCGCCTGAGAACGGACCACGGCGCCGGTGGTGGCGCTCCACGGAGGCGATGCCCCGTGGAGAGCAGTTCAATGCGTCAGGAGCCTAGCTGTTTCACAAGTGGCTGTCAATGAATGCGGTCAGCTGCGACTTGGAGAGCGCCCCGACCTTCTGTGCGGCGACTTCACCGCCCTTGAACAGGATCAGTGTGGGGATGCCGCGGATGCCGTACTTCGCAGGCGTGCCGGGATTGGCGTCGACGTCGATCTTGGCGACGGTGAGACGCCCGGCGTAGTCCTTGGCTACATCGTCGAGAATGGGCGCGATCATCTTGCACGGGCCGCACCACTCGGCCCAGTAATCGACCAGCACCGGGGTGCCTGCCTGCAGGACATCCTTGTCGAAGGTGGCGTCGCTGACGTGCTTGATGTGTTCGCTCATGCTTTCCTCGCTTAAGGCGGAGGCGTCGAAGGGCTTGACCGACCGTGCGTTCTACGTTATCGGAAACCAACTGGCCCCGCAAGCCGCCGCCCGGGCCGCGGCCTCCACGCCCGGATGTGGGGGTCGATTTGGTAGAATCAACCCCGGGGCCAAGAAGCACCGATATCCTGGGATGACCTACGTCGTTACCGAAAGTTGCATCAAGTGCAAGTACACCGACTGCGTGGACGTGTGTCCGGTGGACTGTTTCCGCGAGGGCCCCAACTTCCTGGTGATCGATCCCGACGAATGCATCGACTGCACGCTCTGCGTGGCGGAGTGCCCGGTCGAGGCGATCTACGCCGAGGACGACGTTCCCGAAGACCAGAAGGAGTACAAGGCGCTCAACGCCGAGCTCTCCAAGCTGTGGAAGCCGATCATCGAGCGCAAGCCTGCCCCGCCTGACGCCGATCAGTGGAAGGCCGTGAAGGTCAAGAAGCACTTGCTTGAGCGCTGAGGAGTACCCGTTATGCCCAGAATCCTCCCGTTGCGCGCCACGGCGGCGGCTGCGTTGATGCTGCCCCTGGCCGCTTGGGCGCAGGCCCCTGCGCCGGTTGGCAATCCCGCCGCCGGAGCGCAAAAGAACCAGATGTGCGCCGGCTGCCACGGCATCGACGGCTGGCGCACCGCTTTCCCGGAGGTCTACAAGGTGCCCAAGATCGGAGGCCAGCACGCGGCCTATCTGGTCAGGGCGCTGCAGGAGTACAAGAGCGGCGAGCGAAACCATCCGTCGATGCGCGCCATTGCGGCGTCGCTGTCCGATCAGGACATGGCGGACCTCGCGGCGTACTACTCGGCCGCGACGGCTTCGGTGGCGAGCAAGTGAGCCGATGGCGATGAGAAGCCGAAGCCTCATCCTGCTCGCAGCGGCGCTCGGCTTTGCCGGCGCGGCGGCCGCAGCCGATCTGCAGGCCGGACAAGCCAAGGCCAAGGAAGTCTGCCAGACCTGCCATGGCATGGACGGCAACAGCCCGACCCCCGATTACCCCAAGATCGGCGGCCAGTACCCGGACTATCTCGCCAAGGCGCTGCGCGACTACAAGTCCGGCGCGCGCAAGAATCCGACCATGGCCGGCTTCGCCGGGATGCTCTCGAAGCAGGACATCGAGAACGTGGCGGCGTACTACGCGTCGCAGCCTGCAGTCGTAGCTACCAAGCACTAGCCCGAGTGCGCGCTCATTTGGCGCGCACAGCCGGCACGGTCTTGGTCTTGCCGCGAAATTCGCACAGATCGGCGATCGCGCATTCGGGGCAGTTCGGCTTGCGTGCCTGGCAGACGTAGCGTCCGTGCAGGATCAGCCAGTGATGGGCATCGTGGCGGAACGCCTCCGGCGTGAACTTCATGAGCTTCTCCTCCACCTCGTCGGGATTCTTCCCTGGCGCGAGCCCGGTCCGGTTCGCCACCCGGAAGATGTGCGTATCGACGGCGATCGTGGGCTGGCCGAAGGCGACGTTGAGCACCACGTTGGCAGTCTTGCGGCCCACGCCCGGCAGCTTCATCAGCGCTTCGCGGTCCGCGGGAACCTCGCCGCCGTGCTCCTTCACCAGCATTCGGGAAAGCGCGATGACGTTCTTGGCCTTGGTGCGAAACAGCCCGATGGTCTTGATGTAGGGAATGAGCCCGGTCTCACCCAGCGCGACGAACGCCTGGGGCGTGCTGGCTTTCTTGAACAGCGTCGCGGTCGCCGCGTTCACGCTCTTGTCAGTCGCCTGCGCCGAGAGCACGACGGCGACCAGCAATTCGAAGGAAGTGCGGTACTCGAGCTCGCTGCGCGGATGCGGGTTCTCGGCGCGCAGGCGCTTAAAGATCTCCAGGCGCCTGGCGGGATTCACTTTGCCTCCGACAACTCTCGCAACCGCGCCAAGCGCTTGGCCTTGTCGGCGGTGAATCCAGCGTCTGCACTCAGCAGCTCGCAGGTGCCCGCGACGGGACGGTCAAAATACCACCAGCGGTCCAGCGCGGGTGAAATCCTGGCGCACGACCCGAGCGGCAGAGCGAGGTTCCGCAGCGCTCTCATTTGCCGGGTCGGCGCGCTTGGGCGCGCCGGGCACGGGCGCGGGCGAGAGCCGCCGCGACAGCGGCTTGGCGCGCTGCACGACCACGAGCGTCTCCGGCGTAGCTCTCGCTCGATGCACTTCGCGCTGCGAAACGCGCATTGCGCGCCGCATGGCGCGCGCGGGCGTGTTCGTCGTCCTCGCTGGTCCATGCGCGGCCGGCGTCGACCATGGCGATGCAGTCGACCGGGCAGGGTGGAACGCACAGTGCGCAGCCCGTGCAGTGGGCGGCCAACACCGTGTGCATCTGCTTGGCAGCGCCTATGATCGCATCGACAGGACAGGCGGTGACGCACAGCGTGCATCCGATGCACGCCGCTTCGTCGATGCGGGCGACGGCGAAGCTGCCGAGCGAGGCGTACACGGGTGCGAGGGCCGTGCTCATGCGCCCATTCTACCGTTGCCTTCCCAGCCTACGGTTAGGCGTCCGCTCGGCTGACCGGCGTTGCGAGCGGCGAGGCGTTGGCCGACAATGACCTGACCGAGCGCATGCACCCTCATCGCCACCCGTCCGCGTCAGCCGAGCGGCGCGCCGCGACAGCGGCGCACGGCCACTCGCACGCAAATCCGCCCGCCGGCGAAGCGACGTTGCGCGCGCTAACGTTGTCGCTCGCGGCGACGATCGTCTTCGCTGTTGTCGAGGCGATCGCCGGCTGGTTCGCCGGATCGCTGGCCCTGCTCTCCGATGCCGGGCACATGGTCGCCGATGCGGCCTCGCTGGGACTCGCGCTGCTCGCCTACTGGATCTCGCGACGCCCGCCGTCGCGCCGCGCGTCCTACGGATACGCGCGCGCCGAGGTCCTGGCCGCCTTCGTCAACGCGCTGGCGCTGCTCGTGCTCGTCGTGTTCATCACCATCGAAGCGGTTCGCCGGCTGCTCGTGCCCCAGCCCGTCGCGGGCGGCGTGGTGCTGGGGGTCGCCTTCGTGGGACTGCTGGTGAACGTCGTCACGGCATGGATGCTCTCGCGCGCAGGCAGCTCGCTCAACGTTCGCGGCGCGCTGCTGCACGTGCTCTCCGACATGCTTGGATCGGTGGCGGCGATCGTCGCCGGTGCGGTGATCCTGTTCACCGGCTGGACGCCGATCGACCCCATTCTCTCCCTGGTGGTTTCGCTATTGATTCTCCGCTCGAGCTGGCGGCTGCTCGCGCAATCGACGGGCGTGCTGATGGAAGGCGTTCCATCGAACCTCGACTACGAAGAGATCGGACGCGCGCTCGCGAAGGTCCCAGGCATCGTGGAGATCCATGACCTGCACGTGTGGCACATGAGCAGCGAGCGCGCTGCGCTGTCGGCGCATCTGCTCATCCGCGAGCCCGCCAAGTGGCCGGAGACGCTCGCCGCAGCGCAGCGGCTACTCGCCGAGCGCTTTCACATCGACCACGTGACGTTGCAGCCGACGTGGCACCAGCCGCCTTCAGGGAAACGCGTGATCCCGGTTACGCCGGTTGCCGTCGACGGCGAGCCGCGGCTGCATTGAGTTGCGCTCGGCGGTCAGGAGTATTGTCGCTTACACCGACTACTCTACGGCTTCGCGAGCACGAGCCGTACCATTACAGCATGGCGACTCGCGTCGAGTGTTACACCGGCTATCGCGGCGAGCAGGAGCCGCGCGCGTTCTGGCTGGGTGAGCGTCGGCTCGAAGTCCGAGCCGTAGTCGATCGCTGGTTCGCCCCCGCGCAGCGCTGGTTCAGAGTCGATGCCGACGACGGGAATCTATACGTTCTTCGACACGACGAGGCGAACGGGGATTGGGAGGTTGTTGCTTATCGGGGCATTGCCGGCTGACACGGGGCATGCGGGCTGTGCTCCGGATGTCCCCCAGCGAGTCAGACGATGGCGATCTGCCGTCGCAGTTCGCCTGTGAACAGGTTTTTGGGAATCATCGCATGGACGCCGCGTACGATGTCCACTACCTGCGTCACCCGGAAGCTCACCGCGATGCTGCAAAGGGCGTACGCGTCGAGCTCGCTGACCTTCGCCCGCGACGCTAGGAACTTGATGGCATTGCGCGCGGCCAACGTCATGGCAGCGTTGAGGTCCCTGTCGAGCCCGACGATGATCCAATGCGTGTCGGTTTCCGCCGCCGGCCAGGCCAAATTCTTCTGCTTGTGGAGAAAAACCTGGATACGCATCTCCTTCATGCGCGTCTCCAGCGCAGTCAGACTGATCTCGCCATCACCCTGAACCGCATGGGAATCGCCAGTGAAAATGAGTGCGCCCGGCTTCCACACCGGAACGAACAGCGTCGACCCCTCGGACAGCTCGCTCAAATCGAGATTGCCTGCATGAGGGCCGGGAGGAACGGAGCTCGTCACTCCCGGGCTCAGCGGAGGAAAGTAGCCGTCCGGCGGCGCCAGACCCAGTGTCCCCTGAAACGGCTTGAGGGGCACGCTGATGTCGGGTGCGAACTTTGCGCTCATGGCGCGTAGGTCGAGGTCCAGGTACTTGATCTGCCCCTGTGCGTAATCCTGCGGGAGCAGCCCGGTGCCCAGCGGGCCCGGATTGTTGAACACCGCGCCCCAGCTAAAGGGCTCGAGCTTCTTGTAGCGGATTTCGAGCACATCCCCCGGCTCGGCGCCCTTGACGGCAATAGGGCCGATGATCGAGTGCGGCCCCTTGCCCGGGTTGGCGACGCGAAGCTCGGCGAGCTTGTCCACGGGCACGCCGGGCTGCATCTCGTTCAGAAAATGCGACCACGTATTGGGAAAGCTGATCGTATCGCCCGACTCGATGGTAACGATGGGAGGTAGATTGGCATCGAAAACGCCGAGGCGCACTGTTTCCTTGTTCGATTCCACGACATGCAGGCGGCCTTGAGCGCCTGGTTGAGTGGTTGTGGCGCTCGTTGTCGCGGGAGCATCGGCAGCTTGGGCGAGTTTGCCAAACCATGGCTCCACTGCAGCTAGCAAACCCATAAAGCTGCTGGCGCGCATGAGATCGCGGCGTGAGCGGCCGCGTGCGGTCAGGTAGCCGTCCAGTCTCTCCTGGTCCACCTCGTCCATGTGCAGCAGACGATCTGCCGAGCGCTTTTGAAACACGGCGTCCCTGATGTCCTCGCGCAGCACGCCGGTACCCTTCTCGTCGCCGCATCCAAAAAGGTTGCAACATTCGTGACCGTGATGCGCGTGCTCGGTCGTTTCATCATCGTGTTCCGACACGGCGTTTCTCCCCATGGACGGTTATTTCCAAGTTACATCAACGCCTCGCTATCGTCGTGCAGCAGCGGCGGGCGGACGCGTTCGAAGCATGCCGCTCACCCAGCCGCCGGCGGCGCGACCACTTGCCCGTCCTTGACCGGCAGCGTTGCGCCGGGCTTGACGGAAGTGCGCAGGACGCCCTCCTTGCCTTCGAGTCGATAGGTGACGTCGTAACCGACCAGCTTCTGCGTCGTGTCGTTCACGGTCTTGCAGCGATGTTCCGTGGTCGTGACGACGTCCTTCTGCTGCATGTTCTTCTGCACCTGGTTCCCAACGTAGGCCCCGCCCGCAGCTCCGGCAATCGTGGCGACAGTCCGACCCGTGCCGCCGCCAATGGTGCTGCCCAGCAAGCCACCTGCAACTCCACCAATCGCCGTCCCAGCAATGCGATTGCTATCCTTCACCGGCGCCTGCTTCTGCACCTGCACGTCGTGACATTCCTCACGCGGGGTCACGATCGTCTCCGTGACCTCCTTCACCGAAACAACGTCGGCGAACTTCGGCTTGGTCAGCGCCTTGTAGGTCGGGACTGCACCTGCGGCCACTACCACCATCGCGATACCGCCGATCACGATACCCTTGAGCATCGAGCTGTCCATAGCCTTGACCTTTCATTGGTGCATTGTTTGCCGTGTGCCAGCCTGAACCCCACTGCCGCACGCGATCATGATAGCGCGTGCCGGAGCGGACGTCCCGGAAGGCCGCTCGGCGGCTGAACGAAGCCCCGGCTTCATCGGCCATCAGTACCCCGCCTCCAGGCGAGGGTTACCTGCTTGCGATGAAGTCGATCTCGACCAGCGCATCGCGCGCCAGCGCCGTCACTCCTACACAAGTTCGTGCGGGCAAGCGATTCCCGGGAAAATAGGAACGATAGACCGCGTTCATCGGACCGTAGTCACGCTCGAAGTGAGTGAGGAAGGCACGCGCCGCCACGACATGCTCGAGCCCCAGGCCCGCGCCCTTCAGCACCAGGACGAGGTTGTCCATCACGCGCCGGGTCTGAGCGTCGATGCCCGCTGGCAGCGGCGCTTTGTCGTCGTTGGGATCGGTGGGCATCTGTCCAGTCAGGAACACCCATCCGTCGACTTCGACCGCGTGCGAGAAAGGCCCGACCGGTACAGGTGCGCCGGGAATCATCATGAAACGGGCGGCGCTCATCGAGTGACTACAGCCAGCGTATCTTCTTGAACCAGAGGTACAGTCCCACTTCGATCGCAGCCATCGAGAAGATCGCGAGCGGGTATTCGACGCTCGACGCACTCGCTGATGTGTTCCTTGGGGATATCGGCGAGCTTCCGGCCTTCCTGGTAGGCGACGCAGTTGACCAGCATCGGTGGCTCCGGGCTGCGGTTGCCCGATGATAACGGTCCGATGGTCCGATTGCCACCGCGGACTCAGGCACTGCCCCGGGTGGCCGCGCCCCTCGGCAGCGGGTAACATGACGGCGTCGCCCAAGCCCCCACCAGCGCATGATCATCGAGTCCCTGCTCGATACCGATCTGTACAAGTTCACGATGATGCAGGTGGTGCTGCATCATTTCCCCGGCGCCCATGTCGAGTATCGCTTCAAGTGCCGCACTCGAGGCGTCGACCTGACGCCCTGCATCCACGAGATCGAGCGCGAGATCGGCGGGCTGTGCAAGCTGCGCTTTTCGCAGCGTGAGCTCGACTATCTCCGGCGGTGGCGTTTTTTCAAGAGCGATTTCGTCGACCTCTTGAAGCTCTTCCAGCTCGACGAGCGCTTCGTGAGCGTGCGGCGCTCGTCCGCGGAGCCGGGCGAGATCGAGATCGTGATCGACGGGCCATGGCTGCACACCATCCTCTTCGAGGTCCCGCTGCTCGCGATCGTGAGCGAGGTCTACTTCCGCAGAGCGCAGCCACGCCCGGACTTCGCGGAAGGTCGAAAGCGGCTGCAAACCAAGATCGCGCTGATCAACGCTGTCCCGGACGCCGAGTTTCGCATCGCCGACTACGGCACGCGCCGGCGTTTCTCGCGCGCCTGGCAGGACGAGGTCGTGCGCACGCTGCGCGACGGCATCGGCGCCAAGTTCGTCGGCACGAGTAACGTGCGCTTCGCGCTCGAGCACGAGCTCACCCCGCTGGGCACGATGGCGCACGAGTATCTGCAGGCCTGCCAGGCGGTGGGGCCGCGGCTTCGCGATTCGCAGGTATTCGCCTTCAACACCTGGGCGCGCGAATACCGGGGCGATCTTGGGATCGCGCTCTCCGACGTCTGCGGCATGGACGCGTTCCTCCGCGACTTCGACCTGTTCTTCTGCAAGCTCTTCGACGGCGTGCGCCACGACTCGGGTGACCCCTTCGAGTGGGGAGAAAAGCTGATCGCGCACTATCGCAGGATGCGCATCGACCCGCGCAGCAAGGTCATGGTGTATTCGGACTCGCTCAACGTTCCGCTGGCCATCGAGCTGTTCGAGTACTTCAAGGGGCGGATCCAGACCGCCTTCGGCATCGGAACCAACCTCACCAACGACTTGGGTTACGACCCGCTGCAGATCGTGATCAAGATGACGCGTTGCAACGGCCAGCCGGTTGCCAAGATCAGCGACGAGCCATCCAAGGCGATGGACTACGATCCCTCGTACGTCTCCTACCTGCGCAAGGTCTTCCAGGTTCCCGAGGAGGCGGTTGCAGCGAGCGCCGACGACGGCGCGGATTGACCGCCTCGTCCTAGCTCTGCGCCAACGCCGCTTCGTACGCTTCCTGCACGTCTGAGCCAGCGCAGGCGAACAACAGCTGCTCGAACAACTCGAGCCGCGGGAAGCCGCGAACGGCAGCCACCGCAATCGGAGCCGCCAACCGCAACGGGAATCCGTATGCGCCGCAGCTGATCGCGGGGAAGGCGACCGATTTGAGCGCGTGCTCGGCAGCGAGCTCCAGCGAGCGCCGGTAGCACGACGCGAGCAGCTCGGGCTCGCCGGCGCGACCACCGTGCCACACCGGGCCTACGGTATGGATGACGTGCCGCGCCGGTAGTCGATAGCCGAGGGTGAGCTTGGCGTCCCCGACGGCGCAGCCGCCCAGCGTTCGGCATTCCGCGAGTAGCTCCGGCCCCGCGGCACGGTGGATCGCACCGTCGACACCGCCGCCGCCGAGCAGCGTCGTGTTGGCGGCATTGACGATCGCGTCGATAGCGAGCGTGGTGATGTCGGCTCGAACGACGAGAAGCCGTGCAGTCATGAGCGCCCCAGGGCGATCCAGTATAGCGCCGCTGTCGTCCGGGGCCGCTTCGGGTTATAGTATGCCAATGGCATCGATCAAGCCGGCTGTTCCACCCAGGGCTGTTCCCAGCGAAGCGCGGGCTGCCCCGGCTCGCCCAGCGCGTCCGGCGGACCGGCGGCTGCGCCTTGAAGACATCCTCAAGCTGATGGCCGCCGACGGGCTGGTCTCCGCCGCTGACGCGGAGAAGACCGCTCGCTCGCGCACGCAGCGCTTCGAGACTCCGCTCGAGCTCATCGCCGATCAGAAGTGGCGCAATTTGAGCGATCCCAAGAAGCCGCTCACGCTCGAGTTCCTGGTCGAGTGGCTCGCCGGCAAGCTCAAGGTGCCCTACCAGCACATCGATCCGCTGAAGATCGACCTGGTGGCGGTCACCCAGACGATGTCGATCGCCTACGCCGAGCGCTACCGGATTCTGCCGGTCGCGGTCAAGTCGGGCGTGCTCACCGTGGCCACCAGCGAGCCTTTCGTGCGCGCCTGGGCGGACGAGCTCGAGCAGATGGTCCACATGAGGATCGATCTGGTCTTCGCCAACCCGAAGGACATCCGCCGCTTCATCGGCGAGTTCTTCACGCTCGCCCGCTCGATGAAAAAGGCGCAGGAGACCTCGCATGGCGACGTCTCGCTGGCGCGGAACTTCGAGCAACTGGTCGAGCTCGGTAACCGCGGCAACCTGGATGCCAACGATCAGCACGTCGTCCACATTGTCGATTGGCTCTGGCAATACGCCTTCGAGCAGCGCGCCTCCGACATCCACATCGAGCCTCGTCGCGACCTGGGCGTCGTGCGCTTCCGCATCGACGGCGTGCTGCATCAGGTCTACGCGATTCCCATTCCGGTGCTGCTGGCGGTGACCAGCCGCATCAAGTTGCTCGCGCGAATGGAAATCGTCGAGCGCCGCCGCCCGCAAGACGGGCGCGTCAAGACCGTTCAGCCCGGAGGAGGTGAGATCGAGCTGCGCATCTCGACCATGCCCACCGCATTCGGCGAGAAGGTCGTGATGCGAATCTTCACTCCCGAAGTGCTTGTCCGCGACTTCACCGAGCTTGGGTTCACGAACGAGGATCGCGAACGCTGGGAGAAGATGATTCACGAGCCCAACGGCATCGTTCTGGTCACCGGGCCCACGGGCTCCGGCAAGACGACCACGCTGTACTCGACGATGAAGCTTCTGGCGACGCCGGAGGTCAACGTCTGCTCGATCGAGGATCCGATCGAGATGATCGCCCCCGAGTTCAATCAGATGCAGGTGCAGCCGATCATAGGAGTCGACTTCGCCAGCGGCGTGCGAACGCTGATGCGGCAGGATCCGGACATCATCATGGTGGGCGAGATCCGCGATCGGGACACCGCAGACATGGCGGTGCAGGCGGCGCTGACGGGACATCTGGTGCTCTCGACGCTGCACACCAACGATGCGCCGACCGCCATCACGCGACTGCTCGATCTCGGCGTCCCGCCTTATTTGATCAGCTCGACCGTGCTCGGCGTCATGGCGCAGCGGCTGGTGCGTACGCTGTGTCCGCACTGCAAGCAGCCGGCCGAGCCTCTCGACGAAGATACGTGGCGCATGCTGACCGCGCCGTTCGTGGCCGACCTGCCGCGCCAGCCACACGCCCAGGTCGGATGCCTCGAGTGCAGGATGACCGGTTTCTACGGCCGCATCGGACTCTACGAGATCATGACGCTCACGCCAGCGCTGCGCCGGTTGATCCACGCCGATTCCGACGACGCCGTGATTCGCGAGCAGGCGTATCGCGAGGGAATGAAGCCGCTGCGCGTTTCTGGGGCCGCCAAGATCGACAGCGGCCTCACCACCGCCGAAGAGGTCGTCAAGGTCGTCCCGCTGGCAACCTGACAGCGCCGTTTACTGCGCTGCGGCCTTTCCCGTTTCGACGAAGCGTACCAGCCGGGTGAACTGCTCGCCGAGCACCTTGTCGACGGCTTGTACGTCTTTGTCGAGCGCACTGGCCGCGGCGCCACTGACTCGGTAGGAAAGCGTCAGGACGGTCGCTTTCTCTTCCGGCTTGAGCTGGAAAGTCAGCACGCCAGTCACCGCCTTGCCCTGTAGCGGGCCGAGCGCGGTCTGCACCCGCAGCATCCTGTCGCGCATCGCCAGGATCACGCGACCGAGTGGCCGTCAGAAGCAGTGGATCTGGCGGAAGTGTGACACCCACATTGCGGGGCGTAGCTGCCGCTTGGTCCTGAACTTACCGTCATACGTACCGCCAGTCGTACTCTGACAGGCCAACAGCCGCCAATTCGGCGCCAGCCACAGGCACCGTGAGAAAATGGATTGTTCGTCGAGCATGAGAACTAACTCCCCGATTATGTACTTGTCGTGGGCCGCCGTGATCAGGGCGATGGGCGGCTTTGCCCTTCGCTTGGCTGGCAGGACTTTCGCCGTACAATCGCTGTTAAGCGCTGGGCCGTGGTGGAACATGATCGCGTTCGTGCTTCTCTATCACTCGCATCGGATTCTCGGACCGGACTATCAATCCAACGATCACGTCGCGTTCGCCCGAGACCTTTGTACCATCGCTGAGACGGGATGCCGGATTGTTTCTCTGTCTGCTCTCGTCAACCTGATAGGGCCAAAGCCACTCTTAGGACGAATACTCCGTAGCAGGCATCGCTACGTTGCCCTGACGTTCGATGACGGGCCGGAGTACGATGCCGTCGATTTCGATCATCCGATCTTTGGGCATCAGCGAAGTTTCCTGGGTGCGATGCAAGATTTTCGCGCGACCCGAGAGGGCCATGCCCAACGCAGCGTCTGCGCCACAAGCTTTGTCATCGCTTCGCCGTCGGCCCGGAAGATCATGGAAACGGAGTTCGATCCGCGCGAGACGTACCTGACCGAGGGGTCGTTGAGTGACGATTGGTGGACTCCAGCTATTGATTCGGGGATGCTTTCAATTGCCAATCACAGTTGGGATCATTTGCACCCTGGATTACCAACCGTCGCACATTCCCGGCAGGCTAAGGGAGATTTTCGCGAAGTTGATACGGAAGGCGACGCCGACGCACAAATCACGGACGCGTTTCGGTATATCTTGTCGCGAACCGCCGGCAGAGCGACGCCGTATTTTGCGTATCCGTTCGGCCACTACAACGATTTCCTCGTGAACGAGTTTCTGCCGAAGCATCAGCATCACGGAATGCGCGCTGCGTTTTCGATCGACGGTCGGGCGGTCGATTCCACGACGAATATCTGGTGCATCCCACGGTTCACCTGCGGCCTCGATTGGAGGTCGCCGGGCGAACTTGCGCGGATTCTCGCCGGTTGAGGCGGATGATGAGCGCCCCGCGCACCGACGCAGACAACGCCCGCCTGGAAGAACGGCTTGCAGTCATGCGTGTTCCTAATGCCGGTTTCTTCGCGACGAAATTGTTCTTCGACAGCTTTGCGCAGCCCTTCCCCATTCCTCGTGACAATTGCGGACTTCCCATTCCCACGCCGCCGACCGCGTGGAGGCAGTACGTCGCCCTCTATCACTGGCCGGATGATCGTGTGGAGACGGTGGGGTTCTGCAATTGGATACGGTTCAACGACGTCTACCTCGAAGGCGGTCTCTGCGTTCGTCCGGGTTTCTACCGACGACTCCCGAGTACGCAGTTTGCGGACTGTGCGGGGCGCGGCGGCATCGCGCAGATCATGATGGATTCGGCATCGCGAGAGCTTAATGATTGCCATGCTTGGTTTGGCTACGTCGGGGACAAGAAATCCAATGTGGTTTGCGCGCGCGCCGGGTTTGTTCCCACAGGGCGAAAATACCTTATCGCCAAGTGGTTCGGGAACATACCCGATGCACAGAAGAGCCGGCTGATCGAGATGGTCGCTCCTATTGGCCCGTTCTGAATGAGAAAGGATGGCTCACTCGATTGAACACACGTTTGGCGTGGTCACACGTATTCCGGCTCCAGTAACCTCGGAATCAGTGACCACAAGGCCGATAGGCTCCCGAACGGGATGACGCTCGCTTGCAACTGACAGTGCGACCGGAACAGTCGGTCCGTTACCCGCCCCGTCGACGATTCGCTGGTCCCGAGTCAGCTTCAGTTGCTCACCGCGCAGGATCGGGTTCCAGTTCTCGACCAGCTCGCGCACGCGCTGCGGCGAGTTCGGCTCGACGCCGGCTTGCCGGCACAGATCGACATAGCGGCAGTAGAAGCCGGCATCGCGCGGCTCGATTGCGCCGCCGATCGGACGGTGCTTCACATCTTCTGGCATTCTCCCTCCTCCATGTACCAGCCACCTACGAAGTTGGGATGGACGAACATGAAGCTCCGGTCGCCGAACAGATGAAAAGTCTGAAGCTGACTGTGGTCTATGAACGTCGTGACGCCGTCGCTCCTGAGCGCCGCGACATGCTTCGAAGTGGCGACAATGTGCGCCGCCTGGGTTCAATCGCGCCGGGACGCGGCGCGCTTGATGGGAATGATCTTGTCCTCTGGTAGGTACGACTCCACCATGTCCGCCCATTGCTGCATCATCCTGTGCCGTTCCGGTAAGTACTCGGCGCGATGGTAGGCGGCTCGCACGGCGTTGCGTTCAGCGTGCGCAAGCTGGCGCTCGATCACGTCGGGCCGGAACCCCGCTTCGTTCAGGATCGTAGATGCGACCGCGCGGAATCCGTGGCCCGTCATCTTGCCCTTATAGCCCAGGCGGTAGAGCGCGAACAGCATGGTGTTGTTGCTCATAGGTGCGTCACGGTTTCGACCAGGAAACACATACGGGCTGTCGCCCGCCAGCGCCCGAGCCTCATTCAGAATCTTGATCACCTGACGCGATAGTGGAACGACGTGGGGCACCTTCATCTTCATACGCTCCCCCGGCACCGTCCAGGTCGGCTCCTTGCGGTCGAGATCGAACTCCGACCACTGCGCGCCGGTTAGCTCGCTGGTGCGCACGAAAGTAAGAGCCAACAGCTTGAGGGCGAGTTTGGTCTGCAGGTCGCCGACCGTGTCGTAGCCATCGATCGCGCGCAGCAGATCGGGCAGCTCCTCTGGTTTTACTGCAGCTTGGCTCTTCTTCTTACGGGGTGTCAGAGCACGACGCAGGTCCTTTGATAGGTCGTGCAGGCAGCGGCCAGAGGCGACGCCATAACGGAGTACTTGCCCCGCAACCTGGAGAACCCTGTGCGCGAGATCGTAGGCGCCGCGATGCTCAATCTTGCGTATGGCCGCTAGAAGCTCGGGGGCGGCCAGGTCCATGATTGAGGTCGCACCGATGTCGGGAAATAGGTTGCCCTCCAGCCGGCGCATTACGTCTGACGCATGTGACGCAACCCAAGTGCGTGAATGTTTGCCGTACCACTCCCTGGCGACAGCCTCGAAGCTGTTCGCCGCCTTGCCCGCTGCTTCGCGCTTCGCTGCCTGCCGAGCCGCGCTTGGGTCCACGCTGCGGGCAAGGAGCCTCCGCGCTTCGTCGCGCCGCTGGCGCGCCTCTGCGAGCGACACGTCTTGCAGAACCCCGAGGGACAGCAGCTTGCGCTTGCCGCCGAAGCGATATGCAAATCGCCACCAATAGCTGCCCGCTGGTGTGATTTCGAGATACAGGCCGCCCCTGTCGTACTTGCGGTACGGTTTCTTCCCAGGCTTGGAATTGCGGATCGCGGTCGTCGTCAGAGGCATGGCGGTAACTCTCAGAGATTTGGCGGTAGTACCGTCAAAACTACCGCCGGTTACCGTCGGCTGTAAAAGAAGCGTACTGGGACGTTCTGGCACGAACAGTCCGCAGTATACGGAGGGAAGGAAGCCCTGGGGCGGGACGCTGCGGGTCTTCTTGGTTCTTGAGACTGGCGGAAGGTGTGAGATTCGAACTCACGGTGCCGTTGCCGACACGCCGGATTTCAAGTCCGGTGCATTCAACCGCTCTGCCAACCTTCCAAGCGTCACCTAAAATCATAGCATTGCGACCGAACCCCTGGGCGGAGGACGGTCGGCCTGCCTTCCTGGAGCCAACCAGGCAGGCCGCGCGGTTGAAACTTGAGCCGTTTCTGCTAGTCTAAGGACTGCGGCGGGATGTCCGCCGCGAACTGCCCGCTCAAGGCAAAAGGGATTCGAATGGAACAGCAACTCAAACCCGTTCCCATCGGGTCGCAACAAAACGAGTGGTCGCAACGTCCGGCCGGGGGGGCCGTCGCGCTCGACCAGAGCAAGGTCCTGCGCAATACCTATTGGCTGCTCGCACTGTCGATGCTGCCCACGATCGCCGGCGCCTACGGCGGCATGGCGATCAACTTCGCGGCTTTCTACAAGACCTCGCCGATCATGGCGCCGCTGCTCATGTTCGGGGCGATGATCGGCTCGCTGTTCATCGTGGCCGCGCTTCGCAATACGGCGTGGGGTGTTGTCGCGGTATTCGGCTTCACGTTCATCTCGGGTGTGATGCTGGCGCCGATGCTGCAGCTCGCGGCGGGCTTGAAGAACGGCGGCCAGCTGGTCGCGCTCGCCGGCGGAATGACGGCAGCGGTGTTTTTTGTCATGGCGACCATCGCCACCGTCTCGAAGCGGGATTTCAGCTTCCTGGGCAAATTCCTGTTCGTCGGCTTGATCCTGCTGGTCATCGCGATGCTGGCTAACATGTTCTTCCAGGTGCCCGCGCTCGCCGTGGCGCTGTCCGCGGTTGCGGTGCTGATCTTCTCGCTGTACTTGCTCTACGACGTGAGCGACATCGTCCGTGGCGGCGAGACCAACTACATCATGGCCACAATCAGGCTGTTCCTGGACATCCTGAACCTGTTCGTCAACCTGCTCAACCTGCTGATGATGCTGTCCGGCCAGCGCGACTGACGCCGGCACGGCTTCACGCGAAGGGCGGCTGCGGCCGCCCTTTTTGTTGCTGGCCCAGTCGCGTCTAGCGCTCGAACAGCGCGATCGACTCGACGTGCGCGGTGTGGGGAAACATGTTGGCCACGCCCGCGGCGCGCAGCGCGTAGCCGTGCTGGTGCACGAGCACGGCAGCGTCGCGGGCGAGCGTCGCCGGGTTGCACGACACGTAGACCAGCCGCTGCGCACCCTGCGAAGGCAGCGCCTTTGCGAGCGCGATCGCGCCTTCGCGCGGCGGATCGAGCAGCGCCTTGTCGAACGATCCTGCGGTAGCGGCCAGGCTCGCCGCCGTCACCGTCGCCAGGTCGGCGACTGCGAAGCGGGCGCTGCCCTCGAGGCCGTTTGCGACCGCGTTGGTCTGCGCCCGCCGCACCAGCGCCGAGTTGCCTTCTATCCCGATCACTTCGGCTCCGCATCGCGCGATCGGCAGCGTGAAGTTGCCTACGCCGCAATAGAAATCGGCGACACGCTCGCCGGGCACGGGGCCGAGCATAGCGATCGCCCGGCGCACGAGAACACGGTTCACCGCGGCATTGACCTGGGTGAAGTCGGTCGGCCCGAACTCAAGAACCACGTCGAAATCGGGCAGCGTGTAGGAAAGCTCGCATTCCGGCGGGTGTAACGGCCGGACGCTCGCGGGACCATCCGGCTGCAGCAGGAAGTGGAAACGATGGCGGTCGGCGAAGGCGGCGAGCTCGCGCTCGTCCTCGGAGTTGAGCGGCGCCAGGATGCGCAGGACCAGGGCGTCCACCGGACCGTCGCTCGCCTCTCCGACCGCCAGCTCGATCTGCGGGAGCCGTGTGCGCACCGAAAGCCGCGTGATGAGCGCGCGCAACTCGGGCAACGCGGCCGAAATGCGCTCCGGGAGCACGGCGCAGGACCGAAGCTCGGCGACGAAGCTCGACTTGCGCTCGTGAAAACCAACCAGCACGCCGCCTTTTTTCGGGACATCGCGCACCGACAGGCGTGCCCGCTCCCGGTAGGCCCAGATCGGACCCTGAATCGGCGCCATGAGCTGCCCGGGACGAACGCGCCCGATATGCCACAGCGTATCTTCCAGCACGCGCTGCTTGACCGCGACCTGCGCGGCCGGCTCCAAGTGCTGCAGGCTGCAGCCGCCGCAGACGCCGAAGTGCGGGCACCGGGGCTCGACCCTCGCCGGGCTCGGAGTTTCGATTTCGACCAGGCGCGCCAGCGAATAGCTCGGCTTGTCGCGATAAATCTCGATCGCGACCCGCTCGCCGACCAGGGCCCCCTCGACGAACACGGCTTTGCCCTCGATGCGCGCGACACCGCGACCCTCCTGGTCGAGCGCGGTGATGACAACGGAATTCATGCGGCGGGAAAGCGTGTGCACATGCGAGGCACAGATTGTACCGGCGGGAGTAATCACGCCTGCCTTAGACCATACCCGCCGAGGTAGAATCGCAGGATGCGGATTCTCGCGCTCGACGCCTCGACCGAGTGGTGCAGTGTCGCGCTGGGCGACGAGCGGGGGTTCGAAGAGCGCACGGAAGAGGCCGGCCAGCGCCATTCGGAGCTCTTGCTGCCGATGATCGAGTCGCTGCTTTCGAACGCGCGGACTTCGCTTCCCCTTCTTGACGGCATTGCCTTCGGCGCCGGACCCGGATCGTTCACCGGGCTGCGAGTCGCCTGCGGGGTCGCGCAAGGGCTCGCACTCGGCGCCCGGCTGCGCCTCGTCGGCATCGGCACGCTCGCCGCCATGGCCGAGGCTGCCCGCCGGCGCCATGGGGCAAACCGCGTGATCGCTGCAATCGACGCGCGCATGCGCGAAGTCTATGTTGCCGCCTACGAGTACCAGGACGAGCGCTGGCGCGAGCGTATCGCACCGATGGTCGTGCGGTCGGAGACGGCGCCGTTGCCACCCGGTGCGGGCTGGCTCGCCGCGGGTCGCGGCTTCTCCGCTTATCCCGCATTGCGCTCCCGTTTCGCGGCAGCGATTTCCGGAGTCGATGCGGACATCGTGCCAAGCGCAGCCGCCATTGGCGCGCTGGCGTTGCCCCGGTTCGCCGCAGGCGAGAGCATGCCGGCGCGCGATGCTGCGCCGGTCTATGTACGGCGCCGCGTTGCGGTAACCGTGGCGGAGCGTGCCGCCGGAGCGGTGCTTTGAACGCGACGCTCGCACGCACGCCCGCATCGATGTGGATGCCAGCATGGCGTCCGATGCGGGAGGCGGACCTCGCCGCCGTGGCTGCCATGGAAGCCGACGCGCATCCGACGCCGTGGATGCTCGGCAACTTCCACGACGCGCTCGCCGCTGGCTACAGCGCGACCGTCGGAGAGCTCGAGGACGCGATCGTCGCTTACGGCGTGATGATGCTTGCTCCGGGCGAAGCTCAACTGCTCAACCTCACCGTCGCCAGCGCCTTGCGCCGGCGCGGCATCGGACGGGCGCTCCTGCGCCGCTTTCTCGCCGACGCTTTCCGCTTCGGAGCCGAGCAGTGCTTTCTCGAGGTCCGCGTGTCGAACGAAGCGGCGATAGCGCTCTATTCGGCGGAGGGCTTCGCTCCGGTCGCGCGGCGCGTCGGCTACTACCCCATCACCGGCAGCGAGCGACGCGAGGACGCGCTGGTGTTGCGCCGGCCGCTGCGGGGTCGCTAGCCCGGTGCCCGACCGCTACGCGATCCTGCAGGAGCTCGGCCTGACGCCGGTCTGGCGATTGCGCGGGCGCCCTGCGAACGTCGGTTCCGATCGGGTCGAGTTGGAGGCGGAAGTCGCCGTGGCGACGGTCGCGCCGGCGCTGTCGGACAGGGCGGCGCGCATCGCCAGGCTCCGCTGGGAGGACTTCGCCAAGGACGTGTCCGCATGCGCGGCTTGCGCCCTGTGCAAGACGCGCCAAAAGGCGGTGCCCGGGGTCGGCGACCCTCACGCTGAATGGCTTTTCATCGGCGAGGCTCCCGGCGCGGAAGAGGACGCGAAGGGCGAGCCTTTCGTCGGACAGGCGGGGCGGCTCCTCGACAACATGCTCGCGGCGCTGGGCATGAGGCGCGGCGAGAATGTCTACATCGCCAACGTGCTCAAGTGCCGGCCTCCGGGCAACCGCACGCCGACTCCGCTGGAAAGCGAATCCTGTCGCCCGTATCTCGATCGCCAGATTGCGCTGATTGAGCCCAAGCTCATCGTGGCGCTGGGCAAGAGTGCGGCGACCACGCTGCTCAACGTGGATGCCAGCATCGCCAGCCTTCGCGGGCGGTTGCACCGCTATGGAGGCGTGCCGCTGATCGTGACCTATCACCCCGCGTACCTCCTGCGCAATTTGCCGGACAAGGCGAAGGCGTGGGAAGATCTCTGCCTGGCTCGGGCCACAATGCGCGCTCTGCGGTCGGGCGGCGACTTGCAAAGCAGCGCTGTGGCCCCCAAGTAACGTGCCGCGGGCGCCTGCCCGCTTCCCGCAAAAAGGGGGAAGTTCACCATGCGCAAGATCTACGGTTCGTCGATCGGCCTGCTCTTAGCGGTGGCCGTCGCGCTGTCGCTTTCAGGCTGCGGTTACAACGACCTGCAGCGCCAGGACGAGCAGATCAAGTCCTCGTGGTCCGAGGTCCTGAACCAGTACCAGCGCCGTGCCGACCTGGTGCCCAATCTGGTCAACACGGTCAAGGGCTATGCCGCTCAGGAGGAAAGGGTGCTGACCGAGGTGACCAATGCGCGCGCCAGCGTGGGCAGCATCAAGGCCACTCCCGAGCTGATCAACGATCCTGCGGCATTCGCCAAGTTCCAGGCGGCGCAGGGCGAGCTGCAATCGGCATTGTCGCGACTGCTGGTCGTTGCGGAGAACTACCCGCAACTCAAATCCGATCAGAATTTCCGCGACCTGCAGTCGCAACTCGAAGGCACCGAGAACCGCATCACGGTGGCTCGCAACCGTTACATCAAGGCGGTGCAGGAGTACAACGTGACGGTGCGATCGTTCCCGACCAATCTGACGGCAATGCTCTTCAAGTTCGACGTGAAGCCGAATTTCATCGTCGAGAACGAAAAGGCGATCAGCACGCCGCCGACGGTGGACTTCTCCAAACAGCCGGCACCGCCGCCGTCCGCCAAGTAACCGAGGCTGCCGCCGCGCCGCGGCTATCGACGGCCCGGCGCAGTCATTGATCGCGGTGCCTATGGCGACACACGTGGCAAGATTCATGGCAACACGTATCGCTGGCGTCCTTCTGGCGTTGGTGTCCGCCACGTCTGCCGTTGCGGCGACGTGGGAAGTGCAGAAAGACGGCCTGCGGCCGATTCCTCCGCTCACCAGCCCAGTGACCGACCTCACCGGGACGCTGTCGGCGGCGGAGCGCCAGGCTCTCGATTCCAAGCTGCGCAATTGGGAGGCGCGCACCACGAATCAGCTCGTCGTGCTGATGGTTCCGACGACCGTGCCCGAGTCTATCGAGGATTACTCGATCCGCGTTGCGGACGCGTGGAAGATTGGCCAGAAAGGCAAGGACAACGGCGCGATATTCCTCATCGCCAAGGATGACAAGCGCATGCGGATCGAAGTCGGCTACGGTTTCGAGGGCGTGCTGACCGACGTCACTTCGCGCCGCATCATCGGCGAGACGGTGGCCCCGTATTTCAAGCAAGGGCAGTTCGCGGCAGGCATCGACGCCGGCGTCGATCGAATCATGGCGATAGTAGACAAGGGCGAGCCTTTGGCGCCCGTAGGGAAAACGGACGGTCGAGCGCAGCGCGGCGGCGGCTTCGATTTCGGCACGCTGCTGGTGATCCTGCTCGTTGCCGTGCCCGTGGTCGGTGCGCTGCTGCGCTCCATCTTCGGAACGTTGGGCGGGTCGGTGGTCGGGGCCGGGATCGTAGGCGCGGCGGCGTGGTTCATTGCCGCGTCGGCTCTCATTGCGGGTTTCGCGGCGGTCATCGCCTTTGTGCTGATCCTCTTCTCGAGCCTCGGCGGGCGCGGGGGTTGGATTCCGATGGGCGGTGGAGGCTGGCGTGGTGGCGGGTTTGGCGGGGGCGGCTTTTCCGGCGGCGGAGGCGGCTTCGGCGGTGGCGGCGCTTCGGGCGGATGGGACTAGAGTCTGTGACGACCAGCGAACGCAAGTCCTTCCGCTTCGGCCGGCATCTGGTCACCGATCACTGGTCGGCACGGCGGGCGTTTCCACCTGCTGCGCTCAAGCGCATCGAGGACGCGATCGCCGAAGGCGAACGCATGCACGCCGGTCAGCTGCGCTTCGTCGTCGAAAGCGCCTTGCCGATGGGGCTGCTGGTGCGGGGGGAAACTCCGCGCGAGCGCGCGATCGAGGTCTTCTCCCGCCTTCGCATCTGGGACACCGAGGAGAACTGCGGCGTGCTGATCTATGTGCTGCTCGCCGATCGCGGTGTCGAGATCGTTGCCGATCGCGGAATACACCGAAGAGTCGGCGACGAAAGCTGGCAGGCAATATGCCGATCGATGGAGACCGCGTTCCGCGAAAGGCGCTTCGCGGACGGCGCAATCGGCGGCATCGAGGCCGTCAACGACCTGCTCGCCCAGCACTTTCCGCGCACCAAGCCCGGCCCGAACGAGTTGCCAGATCAGCCCGTCGTTCTTTGATTGAAGCGGGTCGCTAGGGTCCGCCGGGCCCGGCGCGCTCGACCGCGACCAAATGCATGACGTCGCCCGCGGCGACGTTGACACGGTGCCGCCACATTACGAGCAGCATCGTTCCGGAGACGAACAGCCCGAAGAGGACGATGACGGAGTTGGTCGAGAGGCCCAGAAAAGCGAGCAGCGAGTACAGCGAGAGCATCACCAGCACGCCGATGTTCTCGTTGAAGTTCTGAACGGCGATAGAATGTCCGGCTCCCATCAGCACGTGGCCGCGGTGCTGCAGCAGGGCATTCATCGGCACGACGAAGAACCCGGCAAGGAAGCCGATTCCAGCCATGATGGCCAGCGCCGGGACCAGCGTGTTCACACCGATCATCAGCATCACGGCGAGGCCCATCACGATACCCAGGAAGAGCACCTTGACCGCGTTCCGCAGCGATACGAACCATGCCGCGGCCGCCGCGCCCAGGCCGATGCCCATCGCGACGACGCCCTGGAGCATAGCAGCGCCGGACAAAGTGTAGCCCAGGTGCGACGCCGACCAGTCGATGACGATGAACTGCAGGGTTGCTCCGGCGCCCCAGAACAGCGTCGTCGTCGCCAGCGAGATCTGGCCGAGCTTGTCGCGCCAGAGAAGCGCGCAGCAATGGCCGAATTCACGGATCAGGAACACGGGATTCTTGCTCGGCGCCCGGTGTGCAACGCCCGTGTCGGGGATGTACCAGTTGAACAGTGCGGCGATCGCGTAGAGCCCCATGATGACCGAGATCGCCGCCTCCGGCGGGGTGTTGATGCCCGTGTCTATGAACGGAACGTCGATCGCCAGCAGGAGGCTCGACACCGGGCCGCTGATCAGCGCGCCGCCGAGCACGACGCCGAGAATGATCGAAGCCACCGTTGTTCCTTCAATCCAGCCGTTGGCGATGACGAGTTGGCGCGCAGGGAGCAGCTCGGTGAGGATTCCGTACTTGGCCGGCGAGTAGGCGGCGGCGCCGAAGCCGACGAGCGCATAGGCGACGAGCGGGTGCAGCGTGAACAGCATCAGGCCGCAACCGAGAATCTTGATGCCGTTGGTGATCAGCATCACGCGGCCCTTGGGCATCGAGTCGGCAAACGCGCCGACCAGCGGCGCAAGCGCGACGTACGAAATCACGAAGCACTGCTTGAGCGCCGGAGTCATCCACGACGGCGACTGAAGATCGCGTAACAGCTGTATGGCGGCGATGAGCAGCGCATTGTCGGCAAGCGACGAAAAAAACTGCGCCGCCATGATGGTGTAGAAGCCGGCCTTCATTGTCCTCGATGAACGCGCTCGCTCGACGGATCCGCTGCCCGGCGCTGCGGTACGCGGGAAGCGAGCGCTGCGCTTATGTATAATTGTTCGACCGGCGCAAGCGGCTCGCGCCTTATACCACGTTTTTCCGCATCGGACCAAGCCAATGCTCCCGGGCTCGCGCGCTTCCCGCGGTTCATGACCCGTCCGATCCTGGCCCAGATCAATCTTGCTGCCTTGCGGGCGAACCTCGGGATCGCGCGTCAGCGCGCGCGCCAGGCGCAGCTGCTAGCCGTCGTCAAGGCCAACGCGTACGGACACGGCCTGCTGCGCGTGCTACCCGCGCTGGCGGACGCCGATGGGCTCGCATTGCTCGAGCTCGACGCCGCGATTCTGCTA
>DASPTZ010000018.1:0-63712 GCA_035623155.1 Casimicrobiaceae bacterium
GAGGCGATACAGCCGCGCCCACAAGTCCGGCTCCACCCGTCCTTCCTTCTTAACGTTGGACCGCTCGTCGCCGTTCGGCGGCGTCACCTCGGTCGTTCGCCACAGCGATGGTCTTTCCGCGAGTACGCGCGCCTCAGTAGCCGGGCCCACGTACCGGCGCTGCATACGGTGACGCTGAGCGAGCCGTCGCAGCGAGGAAATAGTAGTCTGCGGTGTAGGGCATGCGCGCGACCTGTCCTACGGAAGCGGACGAGCAACCGCTCTTGGGTGCGGCACCGCCGACTGTGCTCACGCGCTGGACGCTCGTTACCTTGCTGAACGAGCCCTCAGGGCCGACCGACTTGGCTGTGAGCAACAGCCAGGGAATAGCATCGGATTGCGGCGCGTCGATCCGCTCCTTCATAGTGCCCGCGATCATGCTGCCATCGAAGGATTCCCAACGCGGGCCGGCATAGTGTCTGCCGATCTTCTTTCCGCTCGTGTCGAAGAGATCCGCCTCGGGAGCGACGAATACCCACTCCGCGGTTCCGGCGTCCTTGCCCGCACGGCACTCGTAGATCTGTACGCCCTTCGCAGCAACGATCATGACGAGCGATTCGTTCGCGGCGGCCTTGATCTTGTCGGGCACTTGCACCGTTGGAGTCAAGCTCGGCGCCTGGGCGCATGCCGAAACGGCGATCGCGAGCGGTATTGCGAGAATTTTGCTATGCATGGTTTTTCTCCTTTGATCGACCCAGAGGCGTCGCCACCCTCGTATCGATCGTTTGTCTGCGGCGTCGTCCGAATGCTTGGGCCGCCAGCCGACCGCTATCCGCCGACTGAAGTCCGAACGGACGGCGCTGCACGCACGTGTCAGACGCCACTCGTAAGAACTCGTTCCACCGTTTCCACAGGACTGTCGCTCGAAGTATCCAGAAACCACGCTACGGGGAAATGTACCCCCGTGAACTTGGCGCGCAAAGCGGCGACTCGCTCGGCACCTGCGTGCCACCCATCTCGACAGGCGTCACGAGCCACCGCCACGTCGAGTCGAGGGTGAAGAACGCGAACAGACCAAGGAATCCGGTAACCGTCGAGAAGAACACGATATTCACCAAACGCCTCGGGCGGCAACTCGTGGATTGTGACATCGATGACGACCGAATTACCTAGGGACAGGCCCACCAGCGTCTTGGCCATTACCGCGGCTTGAATCTCGTGCCGTTTGCGACGGTGCTCGCTGCTACCGAAGACGCCACGATTCTTGCCGAAGCGGGCATGCCATAGCTCGTCCTCTGAGATTCGTTGCCAGCCTGTTCGAAGGGCGAGGAGACCTGCGATGGTGCTTTTCCCGCTGCCGCACGTCCCCGTGAGAAACAACACCCGGTTCACCGCCACCGCCCACCCAAGTTGACGCTCGCGGGAACCGGTGCAGACATTAGAACGTCGGCTACATAACCGTTCGAATCTTGAACTATGTCAAAGCTGTTCATCGGAGTTCCGCTAGCCGCACTTGCGGTACCTGCTAGAAGCAGCGCCACCAATGCGTTTAGCGTCCCGTGTGATGAGGAGACGGTTGCGCAGCCCGAGCAATGGGCACGCGCTCGACCAAGGTTGTTTCGAAGGCGCCTAGTGTACCTTGCGCTCAAGAGACGAAGACGGCCAGGGTCCCTAGGCTGTCGCACTGCAATCATGGCTGATGCGCGCCGACGAGGCGACCTGTCAGCGGTTCCCGAGGGTCCGCTCCTGGGCAGCCTGACTTCGCACTTAGCCGACGAGAGTCGACCCGTTTCCGACCTTTGGCCTCGCCCAAAGCCGTCGCTCAAAAACGCGATCGTTCAATCGCGGAGATTGCCGCCTTCCTGAGCGGTTCAGTGCGAAACTCGACGATCTCGTGGACGGGATGCCCGGCGGCTTTCATGCTAAAGCCCGCGCGCGATGAACGACGCGATGAACCGGTTCACTTCGGCAGGGGCCTCCATGTGCGCCATATGGCCGGCGCCCGCGAGGCGATGTACCGCTACATCAGCACGCAGACCCTCGGCATGTTGCGGCGGGATGATCCGGTCCTCCGCACCCCAAAGCACCTGCGTCGGAAGCCGGCCGACCACATCCCGTAGCAGCCTGCGCTGATGCCCCTGTGCGAACTGTGCGGCGATCGTCTTCTCAAGCGCCTCGCGCACACCCTCCAGGCGCTTGTATCTCAGGACGTCGTCGACGAGTTTGCGGTTGACCAGCGCTTCGTCGGCGAATAGTTGAGAGAGCATGGGTTTGAGCGCGTTACGGCTGTTGGCCTCTGCGAATCCGGTCAGGTAATCGATGTTGATCTCTGGGCCCAGCCCGGCCGGACAGACGAGCGTCAGCGAACGCACGCGCGCAGGCGTTGAGTCGGCGACGCACAGCGCGACCGCCGCGCCCATCGAATGTCCGACGAAGTGGGCCGCGGAGAGGGCGACCTCATCCATAAAGGCGATCACGCACGCCGCGTATTCGTCGACGCTTCCCGTGTCGAGGTGCTTGTCGGATTCACCGTGTCCCGGGAGGTCGATGGCATAGACGCGGCGCCCCGCCGCCAGTGGTTCCTGGTTGAACAGCCAATTGTTAAGGTCGCTGCCGAAGCCATGGATGAGCAGCAGCGCCTCGGCACCCTCGCCCATGACGAGGTAGCGCACTCGCCGTCCCGCCGCGTGCACGACCTGCGGCTGGGGCCCGCCGGCCACGGCCGCCTCCATGGGCACGAAGGTCGCCTGGAATTGCGTCACCAGCACTTCGACCTCCGCGTCCGACGCTTCCTCGTCCGCGACAACGCCCAGTAGAGCCCCAACCGCCAGCACGTCGCCTACCGCCGCCACTTGCCGCCGCAAGATCCCATCCGCCGGGCATTCCACGACGTTAGCAATCTTGTCCGACTCAACATCGACCAAGTCCTCGCCTTTACGCACGCGATCTCCCGGCTGCTTGTGCCAAGCCATGACAGCGCCCTTGTCCATCGAGAGCCCCCACTTGGGCACCGTCACCGCGTGAATGCTGGCCATAGCGCTGCCGTCGCTCGTCAGTGGTAGCGGGCCACGCGCTCCACCGCGCCCCTTATCTTCGCCGGGCCCGGGATGTAGAGATCTTCCAGGCTGTCGGCGAAAGGCACGGGCGTGTGCGGCGCGGTGACCATCTCGATCGGCGCCTTGAGGTCGCCGAAGGCCTTCATGGCAATGAGCGAGGAAATGTCGGACGCGATCGAGCAACGCGGATTGGACTCGTCCACGACGACCACGCGCCCGGTCTTGGCGACGGATTCCAACACAGTGTCCTCGTCGAGCGGCGAGGTCGTCCGCAGGTCGATGACCTCACACTGAATTCCCGCCTTGGCGAGTTCCGCCGTGGCCTCGTTGCTCAGGTGCACCATGCGGCCGAAGGTGACGATCGTGACGTCCTTGCCTTCGCGCACGACATTGGCCTCCCCGAAGGGAATCGCATAGCTCTCCTCGGGCACATCGCCCTTCAACCCGTAGAGCAACTTGTGCTCGCAGAAGATGACCGGGTCGTTGTCGCGGATCGACTGGATAAGGAGCCCCTTGGCGTCGTAAGGCGTCGCCGGGCACACGACCTTCAAGCCGGGAATGTGCGTGAACACGTTCACCAGCATCTGCGAGTGCTGGCCCGCGGCGCGCAGGCCCGCGCCTACCATGGTGCGGATGACGACGGGCGTCTGAGCCTTGCCGCCGAACATGTACTTGAACTTGGCCGCCTGGTTGAAGATCTGGTCGAAGCACACGCCCATGAAGTCGACAAACATCAGCTCAGCAACGGGGCGCATGCCCGCCGCGGCCGCCCCGATCGCGGCGCCGATGAAGCCCGACTCCGAGATCGGCGTGTCGAGCACGCGGTCCGGAAACTTCGGGTAGAGCCCCTTGGTGACGCCGAGCACGCCGCCCCACGCGTCGCGCTCGCCCGGCGAGCCCTCGCCGCCGGCGTTGTCCTCGCCCATGACGAGCACGGAGGGATCGCGCTCCATCTCCTGGCGCAGCGCTTCGTTGATGGCTTGCTGGTAGCTGATTTCTCTTGCCATGTCGGTTCTCCCGGGCAAATCACGGATACGAAACGTAGACGTCGGTCAGCAGATCGGCGGCCTTGGGCTTGGGATCGGCCTTGGCTTTGGCGACCGCGCGGTCGATCAGCGCTAGGGCGTCCTTGTCGATCACGTCGAGCTCGGACGCCTGGACTTCGCCGGACGAGGTGACGCGATTGCGGAAGCGCAGGAGGCAGTCCTTCTCGTGGCGAAGCTTTTCCACCTCGTTGGGGCCACGGTAAGTCTCGGCGTCGCCTTCGAAGTGGCCGTAGTAGCGCATGAACTTGACCTCGACCAGCGTGGGACCGCCGCCCTCGCGCGCGCGGCGCACGGCCTCGCCCGCGGCTTCGTGAACGGCGAAGAAGTCGAAGCCGTCGACGATGACCCCCGGCATGCCGAAGGCGGAGGCGCGGTCGGCGATGTTGTCGCAGGCGACCGACCACGTCGAAGAGGTCGACTCCGCGTAGCCGTTGTTCTCGGCGACGAAGATGGCCGGCAGGTCCCAGACCGAGGCGAGGTTCATCGCCTCGAGGATCGTACCCTGGTTCGACGCCCCGTCGCCAAAGAAGCAGATTCCCACGCCGCCCCTCTTCTTGTACTTTGCGGCCAGCGCGGCACCGCAGATGAGCGGGCCGCCGCCGCCGACGATGCCGTTCGCGCCCATCATGCCCTTCGAGAGATCGGCGATGTGCATCGAGCCGCCCTTGCCCCGGCACGATCCCGTCGCCTTGCCGTAGATCTCGGCCATCATCTCGACCGGATCGACGCCCTTGGCGATGCAGTGGCCGTGGCCGCGGTGCGTGCTGGCGATGTAGTCGTCGTCGCGAAGATGCATGCAGAACCCGGTCGCCGAGGCTTCCTCGCCGGCGTACAGGTGCACGAAGCCGGGAATCGTTCCGGTGGCGAATTCAGCATGCACACGCTCCTCGAATTCGCGGATGGTGCGCATGGTGCGGTAGGCCTGCAGGAGTTGCGCTTTGGAGAGCTGAGTCATCTGTACTCCTCCTTGAGCGATGGAATGGCAGTCCCAGAGACTGCCTTGCACTGCCGGTGCGGAAAGCCGTTGGACGCAACCGAGACAGGTGTGCTGAGCACGCCGTTCGCGGCGGCCCACGACAGTGTGCGCGGCACGTCGATCGTGTAGGGTCCTTCCATGACCAGCGTCGCGACGATACGCTGGCCCGCCGAGATCTCACGTTCACGCTCTCCGTCGAAAGCGAGGGTGCCCATCGACGTCTGCAGCTGAATCGAGCGTCCCGGGAGCAGCTCCTCGATCCTACGGACGCCCACTTCTGCGACCAGGCCGGGCCCGATCGGGGCCGCCACAGTAGCGAGCAAGCCCGGCGAGCGGACAGGGGCAAGGCGGAGATACAGACCCAGCCGTGCCTCCCTTGACACCGGCCGCATCAGGCCGGCAACGGATGAAAGGCCGATCGCGTCGGGCTCGGCGAAGGCGACGAGGAGCTCGGAGAGCGTATCGGGCCGCCAGAGCGCACGCGCTCCGACATGCGTGAGGTTCGAGACGCACACGTCGACCAGTGCGATTTCCTCAGATGCTCCGTCGCAAGAAATCACACGGATCATCTTGTTGCGCCGCAGGGCGACCTGCGCCGGCACGCGACCAAGCGCCACCAGTCCGGCTGCCAGTCCCGTGACGGTGGCCTCACGCAAATCGGGGAATACATTGTTCGTTCCTGTCGAAAGCGTCGCCAGGGGAATCGTTCCGCACTTCTGCGCGACGGCACGATGCGTCCCGTCGCCGCCGAGCACGACGATCGCCGAAACACCACGCTCGGCCATGCGTGCCACGGCTGCCAGCGTATCGCTTACGCTCTCCTCGTTGCACATCCGAAGTACCTCGAGCGCCGGCCACGCCAGCCCCGGCGACGCGCGCAAACGGTCCCCGGCACGACTCACGTTGGCGCAAATTCCGGTGAGGTCGGGCATCATCACAGCGCGCGGCACACCCAACGCGCCGAGCGCGGCGAGGACCCGCTGGACCATGTTGGCCTTTTCCGCGGTCGGGAACACCGACGCGTGACTCACGAGCCGCCGTATGTCGCGGCCGGACGCCGGATTTGCGACGATGCCGACGGTGACGGACGATTGCTCCACAGCGGAAGGGGCCTCCCGAGTATGCGACGTGGGTCTTGCTCGCGGCCTCACCGGCGAATGCGTGCCGGCGGCTGCAGGTCGTCCATTCTATATGCGCAATAATCCTCGATCCAGCCGCTGTAGGGAAGGCCGGCACATATTGGGCTAGTGTGGTATAGGAGCTTCCCACGTCGTTCGTGTCTTCGTCACTGGGCTTGCTGGCGATGGCAGCTTGCGCGCGTCGCAGGTTGAACTGAGCACCGCGCCGGAACGCAACGACCTCGCCTCCGTGGTGGGGTTTCCGTTTGTGCGGCTTGACAACGTGGTTGAACGACCGCAATCGGTAACGACGCTGTACGTCCGGAGTTGGCCGAAGACGGGCCTACACTACGGAGCGGAAAGCGGACCTTCAACGCCGCTCCCAACCCAAAGCAGCACTACAGCACCCTGAGGGCTGCTCGCGCGACATCCTCGCCCCATTCCTGCAGGAAGTGGCCACCCTCCACCACCTCATGCGGAGGCGGGCAGTTGCGGATTATTCTCGCCACCGCGCGCATCACCGGCGGACCCAGTACCGGGTCTTTCATGCCGACGGCCATGAAGGTCTTACCAGCCCACTCGGTGCGGAACCACTCGCGCGCACGGCGCGACAGCGCCGCGCCCTCGGCATCGGGGTTGTCGGGTACTAGGTTGGGGAACCGCCGCACCCCGCCCTTAAACGATGCGTCCGGATAGGGTGCGTCGTAGGCCGCAGCCTCGGCGGGGCTCAGGTGCGGACAGGCGCGAGCGAGCAACTTGCCCACCGCTAAGTCGGGGTTCTTGTTGTTGTACGCGCGCCAGTCGAGAAAGCCCTGCGGCAACGGCACGTCCCCGGTCGCGAACGCAGTGTTCATGATGAAGAGGCCGGAAAATCGTTCCGGCATTTCCATCGGCAGGGTCAACCCTAGCAGCCCGCCCCAGTCCTGCACCGTGAGCACCACATTGCGAAGGTCGAGGTGCTCTACTAGGTTCTTCAGCATGTCGCGGTGGAACATGAATGTGTAGCGCGAATCGTCGGCCGGCTTGTCGCTCTTGCCGAATCCAAGCAGATCTGGTGCCACCACTCGGTGGCCGGCCGCCGCGAACACCGGAATCATGCGCCTGTAGAGATAGCTCCAGGTAGGCTGCCCGTGCAGGCAAACGAACACCTTGGCGGCGTCGCGAGGGCCCTCGTCGAGGTAGTGGATACGCAGACCCGGGTAGCCCGCAAGCTCGCTAATGTAGTGCGGCGCGAACGGATAACCCGGCAGGTTGGCAAAACGTTCAGCAGGCGTGCGCAGAGTCCCGCGCATGGTGCTTGCCTCCATAGACTATCCCTCTGGGGTCTGAACCGTGCGTCGATCTTAAGCCGCTACGACCGCTACCGTACTGCGTAGCTTCGACTTCAGCCGGCAAGTCGCGACCCCTTGCCGACGTACGGCAAGACGCTGTCAACGGCTGCAGTACAGCGGAAGCGGACGTTGAGCCAAAGCATGCGGCCGGCAAGTCGCGGCCGGGAGCGAATATTAGGGCCCGCTTCCCGCAAGCCGACATTGGCCAGCTATTTGTTGCGCCTTTGGTGGGCGACAGGCAGATCCTGAACGACCAAGACAACGCGGCGGTGCATTCTTCGACCTCCGCCACCATGTGTTCCACGCCATCAGTCCCGAATCATTCGCACGTCAATCGCCTGCAGCCACTTGACATGTCGTGGACCCGGGCTCGTATCCGTCAACGAGACCAATGCGAGAGGGCCCTCGGCCGGCAGCAGCGGCGCTCCGTCGCGTTCGAACACGACGTACACGCTGTCCCCAATCGGCGTGAGGTACAGCTCCGCCCATGAGAAGACCGCCTTGTAACCATCTCGCGCGGTCGCAACAATGATGCTCTTGCGTAATCCGTGCGGCTCCGGCTCACTAAGTTTCACTTGGTTGAGGATGTCGCGAAGCAGAACGCCGACATACTTCCGCGGCTGCCCGTCGCTCGTAGCGTGCGCACCTGCCGCCCGAGTGTCCTCGACGGCTCTTGGCGAAAGTTTCCGAAGGTCATCGACGGTCAATACGGTTTTGGCGGAAACGTCGCCGCTTATCGTGAGCGTCGCCTGCTGCTGGCTCCAGGCAAGGTGCGCTACGAGCAGCAGAATTAGGCAGACAACGCAATGACGAAGAATCGCCGGAATTCGTAGCCTTCCAAGCGCTGCATGATCTGAGCCATGGGGCAGCCGCATCGGGGGGGTTGAACGAATAGTCATACTTGCTGCCTCCACGATTCGATCTCGCCTTGAGGCAAAGTCTCGCCGAGCGAGAGGTAATGGACGATGAACTCGGCTATATCCGCTGGGTCGTTGAGATCCAGAAGTGGTACGTGAACATGAACTCGGTGCGGCTCATCGGTCGCCACGGCAATGATGTATGGGTCGGTTGCCGCCAATAGCGGATGGCCCAGGACCGGACGATGGAGTTCTATCTTTGGCAAGGGCGACGCTTTGAATCCTTCGATCAAGATCAGATCGAGGGCGTCGGTGTGCAATTTGCCAAGTAGATCGAAGGGATCGGGCTCGCTGGGTTGTTCGTTCTCTACGACCAGCGCCCAGCGGCGGTCCGAGCCGACGAGGACTTGCGACGCCCCCGCCTTACGCAGCTCGTAGCTGTCCTTCCCAGGTTTGTCGGTATCAAAGGAGTGGTGTGCCCGCTTGATCAGGCCGACACGCAGTCCGCGGGCCGTTAGAAGCGGGATGAGGCTCAACAGCAATGTCGTCTTGCCCGTGCCGCTGATGGCGGCGAAGCCGATGACTGGGGCGCGAACCCTCGGCGCGAGCATCTTCAATCACCGTGCGGTCGCCGACGCGAAGCCATATCGCGACAGAATCGCTTGGCCCTCGGCGGACATGACAAAGGCCGCAAGTCGTGCTGCGCCCACAGGTGCTCCGTTCATGGTTATCAGCCCGTACTCGGCCCCCACTGCGAGGCTTTCCGGCACCGCGACCATGCGCGCACCGGCAACCTCTCCTATTGCCTGCATGGCGTTGGTGCAGTAGGTGAGGAAGATGTCGGCTTTGCGTTCTGCGATGATGGCGCCGTAAAGGGACCCGTTCGGCGGAGGTTGCGGCGAATCCCATCCGCCGGTGAGCTTCAGTGCCTTCGCATCAAGCGTCTTGTACGCGCCGAGCCGCTGTTTCTCGGCCTTTCCGAACAGAATCCAGGCGTAGTCCCCCGATGGGTCTGCCTTGGGTGTCGAGGTGCCCAGCTTGATGCTGGGATCGAGCATGCGGTCCAACAGCGTCTCGGTGGTGGCATCGACCCCGGGACCGACAAGGGCGCAAAGAGTGTTGCGCGCGAACACGACCGGCGGAGCTGCACGACCTGCACGCGCAAGCGCCTCGGCGTTCCCCATATCGGCGGACGCAAAAACGTCTGCCGGTTCCCCTTTCTCGATCCGCTCGCGTAAGAGGCCGGACGCACCGAACGTCGCTTGGACTTCAGGGCCGCCGGCCGCGGTGAAGGCTTGCGCAATGTCCGTCATGGCTGCACGCAAGCTGTTGGCTGCATAGAGCTGGACGGCCGCTTGCTGCGGCGCTGCCGAAGCGCTGGCGATCAGCGCCATGGCGCACAAGACGGAGCGCAGGCTCATGCGCCCGCTTGTCCAGCGTTGGGGAAAAAGAGTTGCTCGCCGTCGATCTTGTAGCCGGCAATGGCAGCCTGTCCTTCCGGCGATATGACCCAATCGACGAACGTCTGCCCGAGGTCCTTCTTCACGCTGGGATGCTTGGCCGGGTTGACCAGCATCACCCCGTACTGATTAAAGAGCCGCTTGTCGCCCTCGACGAGGATCGTGAGGTCGTCACGGTTCTTGAACGCGAGCCAGGTGCCGCGGTCCGCGAGCAGATACGCATTCATCGAGGACGCCGTGTTCAAGGCGGGCCCCATGCCCTGGCCTGTGTCGCGGTACCAGGGCCCCTTCGCCTTGTCGATGTCGACCCCGCTCGCCTTCCAAAGGTCCAATTCGGCCATGTGCGTGCCGCTCTTATCGCCACGCGACACGAACGGCGCCTGCGCCTGCTGGATCTTCCTTAGCGCTTCGAGGATGTCCTTGCTGCCTGCGACCTTGGCCGGATCGCTCGTTGGCCCGATCAGCACGAAGTCGTTGTACATAACCGGGAAGCGCTTGACGCCTTCGCCTTCAGCCAAGAACTTCTCCTCCGCCGCTCTGGCGTGGACGAACACGACATCGGCGTCACCGCGGCGTGCAAGGTCGAGCGCCTGCCCGGTACCCAACGCGACCACACGCACCTGGATGCCGGTCTTCCTCTCGAAGATCGGCAGCAGGTATCCGAAGAGCCCGGATTGCTCCGTCGAGGTGGTCGAGGCGACAGTGATGAATCGATCCTGCGCATGCGCCACGGTGGCAACGCATGCCGCAAGCAACGCGAGAAACGAGCGACGGGTGATTACCATGGCAACTCTCCTTCAAGAAATCGGGCGGCCTCGGCCGATTCGGGACGTCTGAGAAAGCGGTCGGCGGCCGCTCGCTCTACCAGCCGGCCCTCATGCAAGAACAGAATTTCATCGCCAAGACGGTGGGCTTGGCCGAGGTTGTGCGTCACCATCACGATCTTGGTGCCGGCCGCATGCAGATTGGAGATGATTCGCTCGATCTCGTGCGTCGAGCCGGGATCGAGGTTCGCGGTGGGCTCGTCGAGGAACAGCACCTCCGGATGCAGTGCCCAGACTCGGGCGAGCGCCAAACGCTGCTGCTCTCCACCCGAAAGCACCCGTGCCGCATGACGAGCATGGGCTTCCAGACCAACGGTACGCAGAGCTTGCAGCCCCTGTTCCTCCAACTCGCGTCGGGGAACGCCGGCAAGGCGCAGCGCGTAGGTGACGTTGCCGAGTGCGGTACGCCGAAGCATGACTGGGCGCTGAAACACCATCGCCTGTCGGCGCGGGCCGGAAAGTTCCGAAGAATTCCAAGCGACCGAGCCGCCCGTGGGTTTGAGCAAGCCGTGGCACAGCCGCAGCAGGACGCTCTTGCCGGCGCCGTTCGGACCGAGAATCATCGTCCGCGGCCCGGCCTCCAGCGTCGCCGAGATACCGCAAATGATCTGCCGTGTGCCGACCCCGAAGGTGACATTGTCGAGCCGCAATGGAAGAAGTCGGAGCGGGGCGCGCGTGTCGAGGGTAGCGGTCATCCATACCGCCGCTGCGCTGTCTCTTTGACGAGGAATGCGCCTGCATTGAGCACAAGCACGATGGCCAGCAGAATGAAGCCCAGTCCGAGCGCCAGCGGCAGGTCACCCTTGCTTGTTTCGAGTGCAATAGTGGTGGTCATGACGCGGGTCACGCCGTCGATGTTCCCGCCCACGATCATCACGGCGCCCACTTCGGAAACCGCACGCCCGAATCCGGCGAGGACGATGGTGACGAGAGAGAACCGCAGATCCCAAAGCAGTGTCCCCGCGGCACCGAATCCCGTTTCGCCGAGCGAGCGAAGCTGCTCGCGATACTCTTGCCACGCATCGGCAACGACCTGACGCGAAAGCGCTGCGACCGTTGGCGTAATCAATATGGCCTGCGCGATCACCATGGCCGTTGGTGTGAACAGGATGCCCCATGATCCGAGAGGGCCAGCGCGCGACAAGAGGAGGTAGACGACCAGCCCCACGACCACCGACGGTAATCCCAACAAGCCGTTCAGGAGCACGATGACCGTGCGCCTACCGACAAACCGGTTAACGGCGATTAGCGCTCCAAGCGGTAGCCCGACCGCGCAACCGAATAACACCGCGACCAAGCTGATCCGTAGGCTCAGGAAGACAATCTCGACCAGTTTCGGGTCCGCGGCAGCGACCAGATCAACGGCCTGCTGGAAAGCGTGCGAAAAACCGTTCAAGGGAGTGTTCTTTCAGTTGGCCTGAAGCAATATGCACCAATCCACCAGTTGCACTTTAGACCCTGTGGCGGGAAGATAATAGCTCGGAGGTAGGATCTGCAAAACATGCATAAGTGTGCATAATGAGGATCGCGCCGAGACTTACGTGGAACATCGAGGGCGACTCCACCGAACCGCTCGATGGGCGGCTGCTGCCGCTTCTGGAAGCAATCGCCACCTCAGCGTCGCTCGCGGCAGCGGTCGCTGAATGCGGGGTTTCGTATCGCGCTGCTTGGGGGCTCTTGCGCGACTATGAACGGAGCGTCGGCGCAGCTCTGGTCTTACTGGAGCGCGGTCGCGGTGCCTCGCTCACGGCAGCCGGGAAGAAGCTCGTTGGTGCGCAGCGCGCGGCAGCGCGGCGACTGGCGCGAGTTCTTCCGAGGCTCGTCACTGATATTGGACCAGAGCGAGCCCGGAGCCAGGCTGCCTCGTTGGATCTACGCGTCGCGGCCAGTCACGATCTGGCACTTGTGGCGTTGAGGGATGTGCTGCCGACGGAGGCGGGGCTCAAGCTGGAAGTCTCATTCACCGGCAGCCTGCAGGCGATCCAGGAATTTGCAGCGGCTCGCGCAGATGTCGCCGGGTTCCATGTGCCCACTGCGGGGTGCGAGACCTTGAAGCTGACGCCGTATTTGAGATGGCTGCGAGCGCGTCGGGATCGTTTGATACGTTTCGTCGACCGTGATCAAGGACTCATTCTCCCGCGCGGGAATCCGAGGAAGGTTAGGAAATTTCGCGACATCGCCACCAAGAAGCTGCGCTTCGTGAACCGCCAACGTGGCTCGGGCACCCGCCTTCTTATCGATCAGATGATGACCGACGGCGGAATTGACCCAACGTCTATCAACGGGTACCGGACCGAGGAGTTCACGCACGCGGCCGTCGCAGCGACGGTAGCATCGGGCGGTGCGGACGCTGGGCTCGGATTGCGCGCCGCGGCCGCGGAGTATCAACTGGTCTTTGTCCCGCTCGTGCGCGAGCGCTATTTCTTCGCGGTGCGTGCGAAGCAGCTAGAATCGCCGGCGGTCGCTCGGTTGATCGAAGTACTGAGGAGTCGCGCACTCGCAAGGATCGTGAGCCACTTGGCCGGCTACGACACGGCTGCCGCCGGGTCAGTCGTCGGACTCGATGCGCTTGGTGCGCCCGTCGAGGCGTAAAATGTTGGTGTCGAGGACCAACACCAACACCAACACCAACGAGGATTCCATGAAGATCAGCGCACGCAACAACATCGCGGGCACCGTCACCAACGTCAAACTGGGACCCGTGAGCGCCGAGGTCACAATTAACGTCGCGCCCGGAATCGACATCGTATCGGTCATAAGCGCTGCTTCAGTCGATCATCTCAAGCTGAAGGCCGGAGCCAAGGCGTACGCGGTGATCAAGGCGAGTAGCGTAATGGTCGGTGTCGACCACGCGTAAGTTCGCGTGAACGGCTGCTTCCGGCAGTCGTAAAAGACTGCACGGCGTCGGCTTTGGGTTTCACCGGCCGCGAGTTGAAGGGCCGGTAACAGCCTGAAGTCGACTTCGATTGGGTGGCGGGCAATGCCCGCTCCTGGCCCGCGAGTTGCCTGACGCAGCCGGCGCGAAGCTGACGTTCGTCGTGTGAGCCGTCGAGCGGCGCCTGGTGAAGTCGCGACGGCCAGGCACCCCGGTCCCCTCATTCTTGCCATTTCCGCCTATTCCTGCCATGCCTCTTGCAGGGCACGAATGGCGTCTGAGGGCACGAATGGCGCGCCGCGTTTAGCGACGCCTTGCCCACTATCAACGCAAAGCCCCACGGTAATCGCGGGGCTTCACAGGGTCGCCACATCGCTGTGGCCTCATTTCGTCGCGTCACCGTAACGTGCGCCGGCGGTCACCGGTGTCAAGGGAGTCCTGTGTTGAGTGTCGTCGATAGAGAGCCTCCTGCCGCGAGTTTTGGGAGCGACCTGCCGCGTCAGCCGCATGCCCAGGTCGGATGCCTTGAGTGTAGGATGACCAGTTTCTACGGGTGGCAGCTAGCTCTACGAGATCATGACGCTGACGCCGGCGCTGCGCCGGTTGATCCACCCCGATTCCGACGACGCCGCGATTCGCGAGCAGGCGTATCGCGAAGGAATGAAGCCGCTGCGCGTCTCTGCGCCGCCAAGATCGACAGCGGCATGACCACCGCCGAAGAGGTCGTCAAGGTCGTACCGCTGGCCTGACGGCGGGCCGCTGCCCGGCCGGCTTATTGCACTGCAGTAAGAAAACGTGCCTCGCAGCCATTGCGCTGGCGGCTGCTACCTCACTACGATTGCTCTCCTGAGCTGAACGGAAGCCCGCCCGATCGCCGGCTGGAGTTCGGCACGAGGAGGGACGTCATGCGCGCATCGTACGATGTTCTGGTCATGGGCGCTTCATACGGCTCGCTCCTCGCGACCAAGCTCTTGCTTGCCGGACACAGCGTCAAGCTGGCGTGCCTGCCGGCCGAGGCGGAGCTGATCAACAAGGAGGGAGCGTGGGTTCGTTTGCCGGTTAAGGGCAGGAAAGAACTCGTGGAAATCGACTCGCGGCAAGCACCGGGTCGCCTGACGGCTGCTGTGCCAAAGGCGATCGATCCGGCGGGTTTCGACCTCGTTGTGCTGGCCATGCAGGAACCGCAGTATCACGCTTCGGGCGTGCGCGAGCTGCTCAAAGCCGTCGCGCTGGCGAGGGTTCCCTCCCTGTCGATCATGAACATGCCGCCGCTGCCCTATCTGGCGCGCATTCCAGGGCTCTCCGCCAGCGCCTACAGGCATTGCTACACCGATCCCACAGTCTGGGACGCTTTCGACCCCGCGTTGATGACACTGTGCAGCCCCGACCCGCAGGCGTTTCGTCCGCCCCAGGAGAAGATCAACGTCCTGCAGGTGGGCCTGCCGACCAACTTCAAGGCGGCGCGCTTCGAATCGGAGGCGCACACGGCAATGCTTCGCCGGATGCAGGCGCAGATCGAAGCGATCCGCTTCGACACCGGCAAGGGCGTGGTCGAACTGCCGGTCAAGCTCAAGGTGCACGAATCGGTCTTTGTGCCGCTGGCGAAGTGGTGCATGTTGCTGACGGGCAACTACCGGTGCATCCAAAGGGAAGGCGTGCGCTCCATTCGCGACGCCGTGCACGGCGACACCGAGCAGTCGCGCTACGTCTACAACTGGGTCGGCGAACTGTGCAGGAAGCTGGGCGCGAGCGCGGAGGATCAAGTGCCGTTCGAGAAATACGCCGAGGCGGCCCTGGGGCTCCTGAAACCATCTTCTGCGGCGCGCGCCCTGGCCAGCGGCGCGACCGACATCGAACGAGTCGACAAGCTGGTGAAGAGCATCGCCACCAAGAAAGGAATGCAGTGCGACGCGGTCGATGAGATCGTTGCCGTAGTCGACGCGCGCCTGGCCGCGAATCGGCAGAAGACGCTATCTGCAGCACCCGCGCATTGATGCGAGTCACGGTCTAAGGCCGAGCAGGGGGAACTAAAGTCCGTGACGTGCGCACACGCGCGCACGTATATGCTGTTGACGAGACCGCGCTTCTCCGCAAACCTTCATGTCGCGCGCACGCGCCTGCGCGTAGTGGTGCATCAGTTCCCATGTGGGTCGCCAAACCCCATAATGCGCGCGCGCCTGCGCGTAGTGCTCTGAAAGACACGCGCCCCCGCAACTGGAGCGTCACTTGGTCGCCACTGGCTCCAGACCGCTCTTCGCGATTACCGGCGCAGCAGTAGGAGACGCCAAGAACCGAATGAGCGCTCTGCCTGCCTCTGGCTCCTTGGCTCCCACCACGACACCAGCAGAGAACACGGTCACCTTCTGAAGCTCGGACGGCAGCAGTCCCACCAGCTCGATGCCGGCGACCGGAAGCAGCTCGCTTATCCCTTGGAAGCCTATCTCAGCTTCGCCGCGCGCAACTGCGGCTCCCACTGGCTCCGAGAGGATCGCGCGGCTCTTCGGCAGGAGCTGATCGGCGATCCCAAGGCGCTGAAACAAGACCGTGGAAAGATAAACCCCACTTGCGCTATCGGAGTAGGCGATGGATTTTGCCGCCAGGAGCGTTTTCTTGAACGCGTCCACAGAACTGATGTCGGGCTTGGGCGTACCTGCGCGGACGGCCATGCCGATCTTCGAGAGCGCAATGTCGACGCGGCTGCCAGCAACAACCTTGCCTTGCGCGATCAGTCCATCGAGCGCCTCGGCCACCATGATCACGACATCGGCTGGCTCGCCCCGCTGGAGCCGATTCGGAATGGCCTCGGGTGTCGTGCCCATCGACGCCCCGGTAGCCGTCACCACGGTATTTTTGCTGGCGCGCTCGAACTCCGGGACCAATGTTTGGTAGGCTGCTGAGAGACCTACCGAGATAAAGACTCTGACCTCGGCAGCCGATGACGCACCGGCCAGGAGAAACCAGGCTGCGACAAGCAGCGCTGCCCGGCAACGAATCAATCTTGTGTTCACCGTGCCTCCTCTGCACCGAACCCGACGATGCCTCGCCAGGCAAAGGCTATTTCACATCGAGTGTTTCGGCAAGAACAACGAGCCACGATATTTGGGCGCGACCGTGCGACGTCCATTAACGTCCATTACGTCATAGAACGGCCTCAGAGGCGACGGAGTGGTCGGAGAGCCTTGGGGCTTGGCAATCTGGCCCGTGCGTTCGTTCATCACCCGTTCAGTGGTCCCAGCGAGGCGGTGTTTGCCCTGAGGGTCTAACTTTCGCGCACGCCACTCTTGGTGCCGTCGGACATACCGCTGGAATTGCCCCCACAGTGCTTCTCTACCCTCTCGCGGATGGTCGCGAAATCGATCATCTCGCTAACTGTCTTGATGGGCTGGTCACCGCCCTGGATCGTCTGCTCGATCCTGTTGCCGTACTTCTTGGGTGCCGCGCGGGCGATGATCCATTTCCTGGCATCAATCTGGAGGCGCGCCCGCTCGACCATGTCGCCGCGCCTCACCTCCACGGTGCCGTTGGCCTTAGTGACAACCGTCTCGCCGATCTGCGGCGTATCCGCAATCTCCAGCATGGCGTCAAAGTGGTAGTCCGCCCAAGCCTCGCGCGCGCGTGCGTAGTTGGCTGCTATGGCGGGATCGGTACTGATCCACTCCTTCAGCGTTGACCAAGCGGGCACGCCGTTGCGTCCGCCAAGCTCTCGGCAGGCGCTGAAGCACGTCTGGCCCTCCCACATAGCCTCCCAGATGGGCTGGCAGGCATCCACGCGCGCCTGATCCCCTGGCTTAGTTCTGGCTCTCCTGGGATGCCCCTCCGACGTACTGGCGTTGTTGTCGTCGTTCTTCATTCTGTTGCTCCACAGTCTGATGTTGCACAGGCGCCCTCCAGCGCCGTTCCTTATCGCGGCGAATCGGTGCCGCGCCGTACTTCCGACTCATTGTCGGCACTTGCGAGTCCCACACGCTTCAGCAGGCGCTAATCGGCCATAAGCACGACGCAGTCGAGCATGCGCCAATAAGAAAAGCGTCCGAGATTCGGGATGGAGGTGGGCGGCTCGACCGTCTGGTGGTCGAAACCGGGCTGAAAGCGCTTAGAGCAGCGCCAGGCTGAGTACAGCCGGGGAGGCTCCCGACTGCGCGCTCCCGTCGTGGCCTACGCCAATATCAAGAGCGCTGCGGCAGTTCGCCGCCTCATTACGGCGCGGACTTTGGGGTCCGTACCAAAATCTTACCTATCCACTTTAATTATAGCACACACAAGATCGATTTGTCCAGTCTATGGCACCTTTCGCCCGCCAAAGCAGACCATTAACGAACCATCCGCCCAGATTCCCTTCTCTTCAGCTCGCCAGGCGATTCCGCGAAGCGCCAAGGCTCATCCGTCTCGCCGCGCCCCAGCATGAATGTTCGCGGTTGCGCTTGGCGATGACCGCCGGCCAGGATTGCGGCGCAACTGTCGGTGAGCGAGCGTAGCGCACGTAGACTGCCGTCGGGACCGGCGTCAGCGAAACCCTGATGGCGATGGATCGATGTTGGCGGCGACACTCACGAGGCCTTCCGGCGGCGACCAGGCGCTCCAGCCACGGGCAGCAGGGCAGCCGGAGAACGGCGGGGGGCGGTGTTCTGTTGTATTGGGGTGTGTCCGGCAACCCTTGTAGCAGCCGGAATGGCTACGAACACGTAGAGGTGGGGATCGCCCGGACAGCGACCTCCTTTGTGTACCCGGCGCAGAAAGCCCAAGTACACCAGCTTGTCGCGGGCTTTGCGGATTCGCTCCACCGACCAACCGGGCATCACGCCGGCCATCTTCATCGCCTTCACCGCCACGGCAAACGGCTCGCCTGCGGCCTCGTGCGCCAACCTCAACTTCGTCAGCAGTGCAAGGGCGTCTGGAGTGGCCGCCAACAGCTCACACTCACTCCGGGTTAAGGATCACCCGCTGCTCCCTGCCAATCCAGTTGTCGCCGCGCGCGGTCATCTTCCACGCGCTCTCCGCGACGCGACGCACCTCCTCCTCTGGGAGCGGCGGATCGCAAGTGCTGTTGCAGGTGCGCGCGTGATTCAGGATGGTGTCGAGGTCTGCCCCTTGGACCGCGAAGTGCATGACCGCCCGAAACAGCCACGCATTGCGCTGTCCCTGCGCGACCGCCGCCAGTATCGACGCGCTGTCCGACCGACTTCCTCTTGGCGTCACCAAGTCTAAAGCTCCGGGTCGGATTTTCGGAAGCCGCGAGAGATCGTCCCAAGACCCCACCTCAAAGTCATACGAGCGCCCATTCAACCGGTTGAAGCTCGGCGGAACAACGATCATCCCGCCCTGGCCTTTCACGTCGGCATTCAACCCGAACCGGCGGATGTTGGGACATCGCTCGCCGTCGTGCCTGTACCAGAGGTGTACGCCGCCCGAGGGTGTCCGCGTTACCAGAGGCGTCTCGCCGCACCGCTCGCGTATCTCATCAACTTGGGCTGGGTCATCCACGTCTACCACCGTACAGGCGGAACTCGCGCCCATGACGACACCGACGTTTGCCGCCGCGTGCTCCTTAACGAGCCGCTCGATTACAGTCTCCGGCGGCGGACGCTTCATCCGCTGCCAGCGCTGCACGCCACACGGCTTTTTCCCGTCATCACCTTCGCACGGGATAGGAAACAGACCCCGCTGGTATAGGTCGCGAGCGGCGTCGGCGTAGGGGGTACGGCTGCCGGCTTTTGCACCTGCCGTTGATGCGGGGGCACCCGGAGCTGGAGACCGCACCTCGGTGTCGCTTCTCATCCCGCCCTCCCCGACTCCTCGAGCCTCGTTGCGCTCGAAACCTGCTCACTCACGCAGGTCTTGCCGCGCGGCCTCGCCGTTGATACCGTGACGCCCGCCGGGGCGGTTCCATCAGAAATCTCGCTCCCTGGGCCGGTTTTCCTTGTGTTCCGGCGTGTTTCGCGAAATAGCGGGCGGTAGCTGTGCAGGGGACACAGAACAACCGTGCAGCCCGCAACCTCCGCGCGGTCATACCCGCAGCAGTCAAGGCACTTCGCCTTGATCGCCTGACGCGGACTCAACGTGCCGGCGAAGGCATCGGCCATGAGCCGGCGGGCACTTTGGGCAGCCGATGCTAGGAACTTACTGCGCGCGGCCTCGGTATCGCGGAAGACGTGGGCGCGACCGTGACTGGGGTTGGCGCAAGCGTCCCTTCCAACCACGGTATCGTCAACCGCTCTCGCTGGGGCGGTCATTTCGCGTCCCCACGGCTCTCGGCTATGCGCGCCGCAATCCACTCGTCGATTTCGTGCGCTAACCAACCCACCGACCTCCGGCCAATGTTGATCGGCGGAACGAAGCGGCCCACCTTGATGTCGGCGTAGATGCTGCTCCGAGACCGGCCAGTGCGAGCTTTGACTTCCGGGAGACGAAGTATCGCGAGCGGATGCTCGTGGACTTCCTGAACTGATGTTGCGACTTGCGTGGTCATCGTCGACTCCTTGCGTTGTCGGCGCCCTGTTTAGCGGTCTTGTTTAGCGTCGCCCGCAAGTAGGGCTAAATCGCGACGGACTTCGAGCCGTTTAAATCGGCTCGACAAGAATGTTAGGGGTTACTGTTGGTGATTAGCCTCCTTGTCTCGTTGCGTCCATGTAGGTGCACCTTTGCATGTCCGCAAATCGGATGCAAGCGCTTTTTTCGCACGCCGTAGTCGAAGAAAAGTTCACACAGATCAGTTCGTTAGCGCACGCAGATTTCGTGCGATTGTATTCGTCAACTTGTCCACACATGAGTTCGTCCAGATTGCCACGCAGCGAGCGCGCGACTCATGTTTGTCGCGAGTGCTAGTGGCGCGGCACGAGCAACGTCTCCAGGGACGCTACTCGATGTTGCAGCTCGTTCAGTGCGTCCTGGGCTGTCTTGGGCATCGCGCCGTTAGCGATGAATATTTCGTCGCGGATGATTTCCAGAAGCTCGCGCGCGTGCTGAAGCAGGTCAGCTAAGATGCTGCCCTCGGTGCCCTTTTCCTGTAGCTCCTGTGCTTCGGCGATTGCTTGAAGGAAGGCTATCCACACTCTTGCGAGCGTTGCGTCGGCGCTGTAGGTCATCCCCATGTCGAATGCTGGGGTGCAGTGCAGGGCACGCTGGCTGCGCCAGTTTTCGGCAACGTCCGACTTAGCTGCTTGTAAAGCTACGCCGCCTTGCCGAAACGTCCGGGTATGACCGTTGCCCCGTCGCGAGCAGCATCGACCATGTCAGCCCATGCCTGCATCATTCGCTTGCGCTCTGGCAAGTGCTGCGCGTGGTTGTAGGCAGCCCTGACCTTGTTGCCGTCCGAATGTGCGAGCTGGCGTTCGATCACGTCCGAACGGAAGCCAGCTTCGTTGAGCGTGGTCGAGGCAAGATGGCGAAAGCCGTGTCCGCACATGCGCCCCTTGTAACCAGCGTCGTGAATCGCGTACAGGACAGTGTTTTCCGACATTGGCTTGCTGTGGTCGGCTTGGTTTGGAAAGACCAACGGTCCCCTACCATTCAACTCACGTAACTGTTTGAACACGGCGAGAGTTTGGCGCGACAGAGGAACAAGATGCTGTTCGGCCATCTTCATGCGCGCCGCAGGAATGCGCCACACAGCGTCCTTGAAATCGAGTTCATCCCAACGCGCACCGCGCAATTCATTGGTCCGAACGAAGCAGTAGAGCAGCGCGTCGATTGCAAGCCGCGTTTGCTGCGTCGCGCCAGATTGGTCTATGGCGTCGATAAAAGCCGGCAGCTCTGCAAACGGTATCGCCGGATAGTGGGAGGCTTTTCGTGTCTTTAGTGCGCCTCGGAGGTCTTGCGACGGGTCGCGCTCGGCCAGGCCACTGGCAACAGCGTAGCGGAAGATCATGCCGCACCGTTGCTTGACCTTGCGCGCCTGCTCCAATGCCTCGCGCCGCTCCATCTTCCGTAGCGTCACGAGCAACTCCGGTGCCGTTATCTCGGCGATAGGTTGTCGTCCAAGGTCGGGGAAGATGTTCTCCTCCAGCGATGCCATTACAGCGCCGGCGTGGCTCGGTGACCAGACGTCGACCATCTTGCCATGCCACTCGCGCGCTATCGCCTCGAACGTATTCTTCCCACGGAGTCGCGCTTCGGCTTTCTTGGCTTTGCGAGCTGCACCCGGATCGATGTCGTCCTTGAGTTGTCTCCGCGCAGCATCGCGAGCCGTCCGCGCATCGGCAAGTCTTGTGATAGGGTAGACTCCGAGCGCGAGCAATTTTTCCCGACCGGCGTAGCGATACTTCCAGCGCCAATACTTCGCGCCCGATGGCTGCACCAGAAGATACATTCCGTCACCGTCGGCGAGCTTGTACGGCCTAATTTTCGGCTTGGCGTTGCGAACCGCAGTGTCCGTCAGAGCCATGAAAATACCCCAACCGGTGAGTTTCGTACCCCCGAAATTACCCCGTAATACCCCCGGATGCAATAGGCCGGTTTCGGACGCTCTTGGACGAACAGACGAGAAAAAGCCCGCATTCTCGCGGGCTTAGATAGACAGATTGGATTGCGTTGGACTTCGTTGGATGCTATCCTGGTGCCCAGGAGAGGACTCGAACCTCCACAGTGTTGCCACCGCTAGGACCTGAACCTAGTGCGTCTACCAATTCCGCCACCTGGGCAATAAGCGAGCGCGTGATTCTACGAAACACCCACTGAGTTGTCAAAAAAACACCCTTCAAAAAGCTCTCATTCCAGCACGTCCGTCGCATCACGCCGCGCGTCACGGCGCGGCCGTGATGTCGACATTCCAGAGCGTGAGCTGATTCTCGATTATTTACGCGATCGTGGCATGCCGATGCGCGCCGACGATCTCGCGAATGCGCTCGGCGTGCGCGCTGCGCCAGCTCGCAAAGCTCTCATCGGCCGCCTCGCAGCGATGCAGCGAGACGGCCAGTTGATGACGAATCGCAAGGGCCAGCTCTGCGTCGTCGCCAAGCTCGACCTCGTCAGCGGAACCGTGCAGGGGCATCCAGACGGCTACGGATTCCTGGTCCCCGACGACGGCGGCCCGGATCTCTTCCTGCCGCCGAAGGAAATGCATAAGGCGCTGCACGGCGACCGCGCCACGGCGCGGCAGGTCGGTGTCGACAGACGCGGCCGGCCCGAGGGGGTGATCGTAGACGTGCTGGCGCGCGCCAACCGTCAAGTCGTCGGGCGTCTCTACGAGGACCGCGGCATCTGCTATCTCGTCGCCGAAGACAAGCGCATCAGCCAGGACATCCTGGTGCCTCCCGACATGCGCGGAGGCGCCAAGCCCGCGCAAGTCGTCGTCGCGGAACTGATCGAGCAGCCCTCGGCGCATCGCGAAGCGCTGGCGAAGGTCGTCAAGATTCTGGGCAGCTACGCCGATCCCGGGATGGAGATCGAGATCGCGCTGCGCAAGCATGACTTGCCGCACGACTTTTCGCCGGCCGCCAAGCGCCAGGCGGCGCGTCTCCCGGCCGAAGTGCACGCGGCCGATCGCAAAGATCGCAAAGACCTCACTCGGCTGCCGCTGGTGACCATCGACGGCGAGACCGCCAAGGACTTCGATGACGCGGTCTACTGCGAGCGCTCCGGCAAAGGCTATCGTCTGATCGTCGCGATCGCGGACGTCAGCCACTACTTGCGGGACGGCGACGCGCTCGACCGCGACGCGCGCGAGCGTGGAACTTCGGTGTATTTCCCCCGACGAGTGATCCCCATGCTCCCGGAGGAGCTGTCCAACGAGCTTTGCTCGCTCAAGCCCGGCGTCGACCGGCTTTGCATGGTTTGCGACATGGTGATCAGCGCACAGGGAGAGATCGGGAGCTACAGCTTCTACCCTGCGGTGATGCATTCGCGGGCTCGTCTAACCTACACCCAGGTCTGGGAATGGCTATCGCAACCGGAATCCGCGAAAGGCAGCCGTGCACGGGCGCTCGCACCGCACCTTCGGAACCTCCACGCGCTGTACAAGGTGCTCGCGGCAGCACGGACAAAGCGTGGCGCGCTCGATTTCGAGACGATCGAGCTGGAGCTCAAGTTCGACGATCGCGGCAAGATCGAGACTATCGTCCCGGTGGTGCGCAACGAAGCGCACAAGCTGATCGAGGAATGCATGCTGGCGGCCAACGTCTGCGCAGCGCACCATCTGCTCCGGCAACGCCAGCCGACGCTCTTCCGAGTGCACCTTGGGCCGACGCCGGAAAAGCTCGCCGCGCTCAAGGAGTTCCTGGCCGCTTCCGCGCTGTCGCTCGGCGGCGGCGACGACCCCGCGCCGCGCGACTACGCCAAGCTCCTCGCCAAGATCGCCGATCGTCCGGACTTCAATTTACTGCAGACGGTCCTTCTGCGCTCGCTGCAGCAAGCCGTCTACAGCCCCGATAACGAGGGTCATTTCGGCCTGGGCTACGATGCGTACGCTCATTTCACGTCGCCGATCCGCCGCTACCCGGACCTGCTCGTCCATCGTTGCCTCAAGGCGAGCCTCGCAGGGGCGCGCTACAAGCCGAGCGGTGCGACATGGGCACAGCTCGGCGTGCACTGCTCGCTCACCGAGCGACGCGCAGACGAAGCGACGCGCGACGTCGAGAACTGGCTCAAGTGCTACTTCATGCAGGATCGCGTCGGCGAGGAGTTCCAGGGGACGGTCAGCGGTGTCACGCATTTTGGTCTGTTCGTGACCCTGGACGGCCTCAACGTCGACGGGCTGGTTCACGTTACCGAGCTCGGCAACGATTACTTCCAATTCGACGCCATTCATCACGCGCTCAACGGCGAGCGCAGCGGACGACGTTTCCGGCTCGCCGACCGCATCGCGGTCAGGATCGCCCGCGTCGACCTCGATGCGGCGAGGATCGATTTCGTGCTCGCCGATAACGAGTCCGGCGCCGCTCCGGCAAAGCTCAAGAAGGCGCGGCCAAACGCGAAGCGCTGACGCAATCGCCGTTGTTTCCCGGCACGCCAAATCCGAGAACCATGTCGTCGAAGGAGCAGACCGACCTCGTGATCCAGGCGCCTGAGATCGGCACGCCGGATCTAAAGCGGCTGGCGCGGCTCACCGAAGCGACCGCGATCGAAGCGTTGCCCGGCGGCGAGACTCAGGCGTTCCGGCTGGTGCAACCCACCTTGACCGATGCCGTCGCCGGATTCTGCACCGAGGCGGGCTACGACTTCGCGTTTGTTCCGCGCAACCAGCACCTGAGCCGAGTGCGCCTGGTGGCAATGGACATGGACTCGACGCTGATCACCATCGAGTGTGTCGACGAAATCGCCGACATGCTGGGCGCGAAAGCGGAGGTGGCAGCGATCACCGAGCGCGCGATGCGCGGCGATATCGACTTCGCCGAGAGCCTGACCCGGCGGGCGGCTATACTGCGCGGGCTCGACGTGACGGCGCTGCAGCGCGTCTACGACGAGCGCTTGGCGCTCTCCCCGGGTGCCGAGCGCATGTTCAACGGCTTCAGGCAAGCCGGTGCGAAAACGCTGCTTATCTCGGGTGGGTTCACCTTCTTCACCGACCGGCTCAAGGCGCGGTTAGGCTTCGATTACACGGTCGCCAGCGTACTCGAAACGGCCGACAACAAGCTCACCGGTCGCATTGCAGGACCGGTTGTCGACGGTTCCGCGAAGGCCGACGCATTCGCGCGCCTGGTCCGTGAGCTGCGCGGCGAAAATGGTCTCACTGTCGCCATCGGTGACGGGGCGAACGATCTGCCGATGCTCTCGCGCGCCGACGTGAGCATCGCCTACCGCGCCAAGCCGGTCGTGCGCGACAAGACGACGTATGCGATCGAGCACTGTGGACTCGACGCTGTGTTGAACCTGTTTGCGTAGCCCGGGTTGAGCGCGAAGCGCGAAACCCGGGGTGAACCGATCGATGTGCGCTCCCTGGGTTTCCCCCGGATCAAGTCCGGGGTCTACCCGGGCTACGCCGCTAATCCTCGTCCTCGAAATCCCCCTCGTCGATCCACGCCATCTGGATCGCTTCGAGGATCTTTTCACCGCAATGCTTGGGATCGTCGTCGAAGCCGGGCAGCTCGAGCACCCAGCTGCGCAGATCGGTGAACAGCGTTCGCTTGGGGTCGACATCGGGATGCGCTTGTGCCAGCGCGATCGCGATGTCGCGGCTATCGGTCCATTTCATCGCCCGCCCTCTTTGGCGTAATTGATCGTGTACTTGGGAATTTCGATCACGAGTTTCGCGTCGCCGACCTTGGCCTGACACGACAATCTCGAGAGGGGAGTGAGGCCCCACGCCCGGTCGAGCAGGTCTTCCTCATCCTCCGACGAGGGCGACAGGGAATCGTAGCCCTCGCGCACGATCACATGGCAGGTGGTGCATGCACACGACTTCTCGCAGGCGTGCTCGATCTCGATGCCTTGGTCGAGCAGGTTGTTGCAAACTGACTCCCCTGTGGTCGCCTCGAAGGTCTTACCCTCGGGACAAAGCTCGGCGTGCGGCAGAACGACGATCTCCGGCATCGGCTGGCGATTAGGGCCTGTTAACGCTATGGGCGCATACGCGAACGGGTGCCCTGGGGCGCCAATCAAGGCGCAGGACGAAGCCAAGACGAGAGGTCTTGGCGAGGACGGCAACACCGAGTGGCGCCCCAGGACGCCCGTTCCCTTCGGGTTGCTGCCGAAAACGCCGATCGCTGTGTTGCAAAGTCTCGCCGGGCGCCCTGCCCGCCTTCGCCTTTGCGCCTTGCGCTAGGCGTTTTCGGCTACGCAACGCGTTTGTGTCCATGGCGTTAACAGGCCCTAGTTCAACGCGTCGACGCTGCGGCCGGTCAGCGCCTGCGCCACGCTGCGATTCATCCGCCGTGCCGCGAAGTCCTGTGTCGCGCGATTAAGCGCTTCGACCGCAGCGTGCAGCGCGCGACGATCCGAACCCGGGATGAGCCGGCGAACCTCGGCCAGCGCACGATCGATCGCCACACGCTCCTGCAGCGCGAGCAGTTCCCCGTCGACCGCAAGCGCGCTCGCCGTCGCCGCGGCGACGCGCTCGGCCTCGACCTGCGCTTCAGCCAGCGCCCGCGCGGTCATGTCGTCCGCGGCATGGGCGTAGGATTCCTCGAGCATCCGCGCGACGTCGGCATCGGAAAGTCCGTACGAAGGCTTCACCGTGATCGCCGCCTCGACGCCCGTCGTCTGTTCGCGCGCCGACACTGAGAGCAGCCCGTCGGCGTCGACCTGAAAAGTTACCTGGATGCGAGCCGCGCCTGCGACCATCGGCGGTATCCCGCGCAACTCGAAGCGTGCGAGCGAGCGGCAGTCGGCTACTCTCTCGCGCTCTCCCTGCACGACGTGGATGGCCATAGCGGTCTGGCCGTCCTTGAACGTGGTGAACTCCTGGGCCCGGGCGATGGGAATGGTCGCATTGCGCGGAATGATCTTCTCGGTCAAGCCCCCCATGGTCTCCAGGCCCAGCGACAAGGGAATGACGTCGAGAAGCAGCCAGTCCTCGCCTTTGGCCCGGTTGCCCGCAAGCACGTTGGCCTGTATCGCCGCGCCGAGCGCGACCACCTGATCCGGATTGAGGTTGTTCAGCGGCGGCTGTCCGAAGAACTCGGCGACCGCCTTCTGGATCTGCGGCATCCGCGTCGCGCCGCCGACCATCACCACGCCTTTGATATCCGAGGGCGCAAGCTTCGCATCGCGCAACGCCTTTTTCACGGGCCCCAGAGTCTTGCCGATCAGCGTCTGGGTAATCGACGCGAAGGTGTTCGCCGTCAGCGCGACGTCGATCTGGTCGCCGGAAGACAGCGTCGCGACGACCGGAGCCGAAGCGTGAATGGTCAGGTTCTCCTTCGCCTCCCGCGCCTTCATCATGAGCAGGCGCGTATCGCCGGGCGAAAGCGGTCCTACGCCGGAAGTCTCGAGGACCCAGCAGTAGATGCGATGATCGAAGTCGTCGCCGCCGAGCGCCGTGTCGCCGGCGGTTGCCAGGACCTCGAACACGCCGCGAGACAGCTTCAGGATCGACAGGTCGAAGGTGCCGCCACCGAGATCGTAGACGGCGTACAGGCCCTCCGAGCCGTTGTCCAGCCCGTAAGCGATCGCCGCCGCCGTCGGCTCGTTGAGCAGGCGCAGCACGTTCAAGCCCGCGAGCCGCGCCGCGTCCTTGGTCGCCTGACGTTGCGAGTCGTCGAAATACGCCGGCACCGTGACCACAGCCCCGGCCAGCTCGCCGTCAAGGGTGTGCTCGGCGCGGACTCGCAGTGCCTTCAGTATTTCCGACGATATCTCGACCGGAGTCTTCACGCCTGCGCGCGTCTGGATCTGCACCATCCCCGGAGCATCGATGAAGCGGTAGGGAAAGCGGCGCGCGTCGCTCAGATCCGCCAGGCCGCGGCCCATCAGGCGCTTGACTGACACGATCGTGTTCTGCGGATCGTGCGATTGCGCTGCTTCGGCCGCATAGCCCACGTCGACGCGCTCGGCGCCGTAACGCACGATCGACGGCAGCAGCGGGCGCCCTTCCTCGTCGGGGAGCACAACCGGGATGCCGTTGCGGATCGTTGCAACCAGCGAGTTGGTGGTGCCCAGATCGATGCCGACGGCCAACCGCTGCGGCTTCCTCGGCGGTGCTTCTCCCGGCTCGGCGATCTGCAGCAGCGCCATCAGCCCTCCAGGTCCGCAATTGCGGATTCGATGTCGGCCGCCAGCTTGGACAGGAACTTAAACTTGCGCACCGTCGTGCTCGCCGCACGGAGCTCGTGCGCCTTGTCGAGCTCGCTCTCGAGCACGCTGTCGAGTTCCCGCATCTCCGCCTGCGCCTCCGAGTGCAGCCTGACGAGCGCTTCCGAGTCGCCCTTGTCCACCGCATCGCTCACAGCTTCGCGCCGTGTGAGCTGGTGCTCGAGAAACTCCTCAGGCAGCGCAGTGTCGGTTTCCGACAGCGCGTCGATGCCGTTGAGCGAGAGCAGGTACTGGGCGCGATCGACGGGGTTCTTGAGCGCCCGGTAAGCCTCGTTGACGCGCGCCGACGATTGCAGGGCCAGGCGGCGCTCGGCCTCGGCCGCGGATGCGTGACGGTCAGGATGAACCTCGCTCTGCAGGCGCCGGTACGCGGCGTCGAGTCGTCCGTGATCCAGGCGGTAGCGCGGCATGAGGCCGAAGAGCGCGAAATGGTCTTGCGAAAAATCGATCATTCTTGTGGTCCTCGCCCATTGCGGGAGAGGCGCGAGACCGCAGAACAGCGCGCCGGGATCGTCCCGCCCTGCCTCATGGGTGAGGGGGAGGAACGCGATCAGACGTTAAACGATTCGCCGCAGCCGCACTCGTCCTTGACGTTGGGATTGTTGAACTTGAACCCTTCGTTGACGCCGTCGCGGGCAAAATCGAGCTCGGTGCCTTCCAGATAGGGCATGCTCTTGGGATCGACCACCACCGTGATCCCGTGGGATTCGAAGCGGTGGTCCTCCGGCCGGACGTCGTCGGCGAACTCGAGCTTGTAGGCGAGACCCGAGCAACCGCTGGTGCGCACCGCCAGTCGCAACCCGATGCCGCGACCGCGCTTGCTCAAGTGGGCCGCGACGTGCTTCGCCGCGTTCTCGGTCAGTGTGATGCCCATGGCCTCGCTTCAGTCCGCAGCCTGAGGAACAGCGCTCGGCGCGTCTTGGGCTGTCTCGGACGCCGTCTCGCTGTGCTTCTTCCGGTAGTCGGCCACCGCGGCCTTGATCGCGTCCTCGGCAAGAATCGAGCAGTGGATCTTGACGGGCGGAAGCGCGAGCTCCTCTGCGATCTGCGTGTTCTTGATCGACATCGCCTGATCGAGCGTCTTGCCCTTGACCCACTCGGTGACCAGCGAAGACGAGGCGATGGCGGAGCCGCACCCGTAGGTCTTGAACCGGGCGTCCTCGATCCTGCCGTCGGGGCCGACTTTGATCTGCAGCTTCATCACGTCGCCGCACGCCGGCGCTCCGACCATGCCGGTGCCTATGCCAGCGTCGTCCTTCGCGAACGAGCCGACGTTGCGCGGGTTCTCGTAATGGTCCAGAACCTTGTCGCTATATGCCATAACAAACCTCCAACTCTTGCGCCCGTTGATCTGCCGACCCTAGTGAGCAGCCCACTCCACCGTATCCAGGTCGACACCCTCTTTGTACATTTCCCACAGCGGCGACAGCTCTCTCAGCTTGGCGATCTTGCGCGCGATCAGATCGACCGTGGTGTCGATCTCCTGCTCCGTCGTGAAGCGTCCCACGGTGAATCGTATCGAGCTGTGCGCGAGCTCGTCGCTGCGGCCCAACGCCCGGAGCACGTATGACGGCTCGAGCGATGCCGACGTGCACGCCGAGCCTGACGACACCGCAACCTCCTTGATCGCCATGATCAGGCTTTCGCCCTCCACGTAATTGAAGCTGACATTGAGATTGTGCGGCACGCGTCGCTCGAGGTCGCCGTTCAAGTGCACCTCCTCGATCTTCGAAATGCCCTGCCACAGCTTGTCGCGCAGCATCCGGATGCGCTCGTTATCGGTCGCCATCTCAAGACGGGCCAGCCGGAACGCTTCGCCCATGCCCACGATCTGGTGCGTCGGCAGCGTTCCGGAACGCATCCCCCGCTCGTGGCCGCCTCCATGCATCTGCGCCTCGATGCGAACGCGTGGCTTGCGTCTGACGAACAGCGCGCCAACGCCCTTTGGGCCGTAGGTCTTGTGCCCCGAGAACGACATTAGGTCGACCTTCAGCGCCGCGAGGTCGATCGGCAGCTTGCCGGTGGCCTGCGCCGCGTCGACGTGAAATACGATCCCTCGGCCGCGGCAGATCTCGCCGATGGCCGGGATATCCTGGATCACTCCGATCTCGTTGTTCACGTACATCACCGAGACGAGGATGGTGTCCGAACGCAGCACCGCCTTGAACGCCTCCAGATCGAGCAGACCGTCCGGCTTGACGTCGAGATAAGTGACCTCGAAGCCTTGCCTCTCGAGCTCGCGCATGGTGTCCAGCGTGGCCTTGTGCTCGGTCTTGACGGTGACCAGGTGCTTGCCCTTGTCCTTGTAGAAGTGCGCTGCGCCCTTGAGCGCAAGATTGATCGACTCTGTCGCGCCGGATGTCCACACCAGTTCTTTGGGATCGCAATTGACGAGCTTCGCGACCTCGGCGCGTGCATCCTCGACCGCTTTCTCGGCTTCCCAACCGAAAGCGTGAGAGCGCGACGCCGGGTTGCCGAACTGCTCCGTGAGGTACGGGATCATCTTGGCGGCAACGCGCGGATCCACCGGCGTGGTCGCCGAGTAGTCGAGATAGATTGGTTTGTTCATGGCTGTCGACAACGACTCAGTGCACCGCCGCCGGCTCGGGCTTTTTCTCCGGTGACGGGCGACGGTCCTGCAGCACATTGAGTTCGCCCTTGTCTTGCGCTCGGACGAGCTGGTCGAGCGACACCGACCGCAGGAAGCTGAAGATGTGCGCGTTGAGATTGGCCCACAGCTCATGGGTCATGCAGCGCTTGTCGTCCTGGCAGTTCTCCTTGCCGCCGCACTTCGTGGCGTCGATTGGTTCGTCGACCGCGACAATGATGTCGGCGACGGAGACTCCGGTTGCGGGCCGAGCCAGGTTGTAGCCGCCACCGGGGCCACGCACGCTCTCGACGAGGCCGTGCCTGCGAAGCTTGCCGAAAAGCTGCTCCAGATATGAGAGCGAAATCTTCTGCCGTTCCGATACGCCCGCCAGAGTCACGGGTCCGCCACCATTGTGCATCGCCACGTCGATCATGGCGGTCACCGCAAAACGCCCTTTCGTCGTCAGTCTCATGTGTGCACGTCCTCGCTCACGCCAGCCGCTCCCACCAGCAAGTTGCTTATCTTATTATTCCTGACTAGATTAGTCAACTAAAAACCTTAGGAGTTCATTCAAGCATTTTATTGATCTGGGTGGGGTCGAAGGCTTCTGCGGTGGCTTTCGCGTCGCCAAGGTCCACTCCATCCCGTTGCAGTCTCTCCACCAACTTCTGGAGCCTCGCGTCGGTAGCCGCGGCATGGTCGAGCAGCGAGTGGATCGCCTGAACCATGGGGTCGTTGGTGTCGGCGCTGATGGCGTAGGCCGAAAACCCGATCTTGGTCGCCTGCGCCTCGCGGCGGCGGGCGTCATCGCTGGTGATGATCCTTGCAGGAATGCCCACGGCGGTAGCGCCTGCGGGGATGTCGCGAACCACGACGGCGTTGCAGCCAATCTTGGCACCGTCTCCCACCAGGATCGGCCCCAACACCTTCGCACCTGCGCCGATCACCACGGCACGGCCGAGCGTTGGATGGCGCTTGCCCTTGTTCCACGAGGTCCCGCCGAGCGTTACGCCGTGATAGAGCGTGCAATCGTCGCCGATTTCAGCGGTCTCGCCTACGACGATGCCCATGCCGTGATCGATGAACACCCGACGCCCGATGGCCGCGCCGGGATGAATCTCGATGCCAGTGAGCCAGCGGCTCCAGTGCGAGGACCAACGCGCGAGCCAGCGCGCTCCCGCCCGCCACAGGGGATGGCTCACCCAGCGATGCCAGACCAGTGCGTGCAACCCCGGATAGCAGGTCAGCACCTCCCACTTGCTGCGGGCAGCCGGATCGCGGTCGAACACGACCGCTATGTCTTCGCGCAGTCGACTGAACATGGTGCTATTCTGCCTTATCCGATAAAAATACTCAACTATTGCCGTCCCTCAACCGGCGCTGCCAAGCCGAGTCAGCCGGGCAAGAGTCGCGATCATCGCGACCGCTGATCCGAGCGACGTGGCGCAGGCGCTCGTCGATGCGCGCCAGGATGCCGCGCAGGATGTTCACCTCCTCTTTCTCTACCCGGGCGCGAGCGAAAAGGCGCCGCAGGCGGGGCAAGAGCCGCTTCGGCTGCTTCGGATGCAGGAAGTTGAGCGCGATGAGGGTGCGCTCACCGTGCTCGAAGAGTTGTTCGATCTCCTCGTAAGTGGCGGGTTCGAACGCGGGCGCGGTCCACACTGCGCCGCCACTCGCCGCAACGTGGATCTCGTAGGCGGCGACCTGCACGGCCGCAGCGAGGTTGAGCGATGTGTGCGCAGGGCTCGTGGGAATCGTCGCCACGATCTGGCACCGCGCGAGCTCTGCATTCGAGAGCCCCGACATTTCGGTGCCGAACACGAGCGCGACATCGCCGGCTTGAGCGAATCGCAGCGCCTCGTGCGCCGCCGCTCGCATCGGCAGCACCGCCCCGGCAAACTGCCTCGGCCTCGCTGAGAGGCCGATCGCAAGCACGGTGCCGGCGAGCGCGGCCTCGAGCGAGGCGACGATCTGCGCGGAATCGAGAATTTCCGCTGCGCCCGCCGCCAGCGCCGCGGCCTTCGGGTCGGGGAACCGCGATGGATTGACGAGAGTGAGGCGCGCGAGCCCCATCGCCTGCATTGCGCGGGCCGAAGCGCCGATGTTGCCCGGATGACTCGGCGCGCACAGGACGATGCGGATACGCTCGAGTGCCGACATTTTAGCTCGCTCGGGTGCAGGTAAAATACCAGCCTGCGGTTGATCGATTCCGCGGCGCGCGCACCCTAACGGTTCACCATGCATCCGATGCTCACTACCGCGGTCAAGGCCGCGCGGCGCGCCGGCAACATCATCAACCGCGGCGCTCGCGACCTCGATCGGTTGACGGTGAGCACCAAAGGACCTAAGGATTTCGTCAGCGAGGTCGACCGTGCGGCGGAAGCCGCGATTGTCCAGACACTGCATGCCGCGTATCCGGACCATGCGATTCTAGCAGAGGAAGGCACCGCCAAAGGCGCCAACGCCGCAGCCGAACACTTGTGGATCATCGATCCGCTCGACGGCACGACCAATTTCCTGCACGGCTTTCCGCAGTACTGCGTTTCGATCGCGTTGCAACACAAGCAGCACGTCGTCCAGGCGGTGATCTACGATCCGGTGCGCAATGATCTGTTCACCGCGACCCGAGGACGCGGCGCGTTTCTGAACGATCACCGGATGCGAGTTTCGCGTCGACAGCATCTGAAGGATTGCCTCATAGGCACCGGATTCCCGTTTCGCGACGGCTCCGATCTGGGCACCTACGCCAACATGATGCAGGCGATGATGGCCGAGACCGCAGGACTGCGGCGGCCGGGAGCTGCCGCGCTCGATCTCGCGTACGTCGCGGCGGGCTACTACGATGGATTCTGGGAGGTCGGGCTCAACCCTTGGGATGTCGCTGCGGGAAGCCTGCTGATCGTGGAAGCGGGCGGCCTGGTCGGCGATTTGAGCGGAGAGGCCGACTATTTGTATGGTGGGGAGGTGATCGCGGCCAATCCCCGGATTTTTGCCCAAATGGTCAAAATCTTGGCCCCTTACCGACGGAACCTAAAGCCTTCCAGCCTCCACAAAACCTAAAGCTTGGCGCTGGAAACGGCGTCCCGATGCCCTTGCATCGAACCGGGTTCCAGACCGGATGGGCACGGAGAGCTGGTTTGCTGGTTTCGCCGCACATGACAATCCCATTGTCATTGTGTAGGATGAGCCCGTTTACCCCTGCCAGCGTAGCGAGGCGTCGTGCCGGGGTCTGCCAGAGGGAGGCATTTATGCTGCAACGATTGCTCCGTGCATTGGCCGTGCTCATGCTGGCTGGCGCGCTGGCGCCGCTCGCGCAAGCCCAGTCGACGTCGCGCATCCGGGTGATGCTCAATGCCTACGCAGTCGCCGACGCCGGTGACTCCGCCACTCTGGAGAGGCTGCAAACCCTGGCCGGGATGCCGCTGACGCCAAGCGGATCGACGCGAACCGGAGCGCAGGAATTCACGCTGGCGCAGCCGCTCGATGCCACGCAACTCGCTCTCCTGACGGCGAGGCTGCGCGAGGATCGCAGCGTGCTCTGGGTCGAACCGGTCGCTGCGCCAGAGGCGGGCCGCGCCAAAGCCAAGGAAGTCGCGAGCAGCGGGCTGCCTGCCCGCAAGCTCATGATCAGACTCGCCGGCGATCCCGAGCCCGAGTGGGACTCGTTGCTCCAGCGCTGGCAGGCCATGACCGGTACACCGCTTGCCGTGGATCACCGGATTGGCAACGTCTGGGTGCTCACGCTTCCTGACGCAGTGCCCGCGCCGACTTTGGCCGACATCGCGGCTCAGCTCGAGAGCGATCCTGCAGTCAAGTACGCCGACGCCGTGCAACGCGTGACGATCAAGCGCGTGCCCACAGATCCGTACTACCCGTTGCAGTGGGCGCTTTCGGACCCTGTTGGAGGCGTGAATGCGCCGACGGCGTGGGATTTGACGGTTGGCAGTGTTTCCACACCGGTCGCGGTGGTCGATACCGGCTATACGCTTCACCCCGAGCTTTCCGGACGCATCCTGCCGGGATACGACTTCGTCACCTATACTGCCGGTGGCTCCGATCCGGGCGACTGGAGCAACGACAGCGACTGCGGGCCGAACGTCCCTGGACGGCCCAGCAGTTGGCACGGCACCTTTGTCAGTGGCCTGATCGCCGCCAACGCGAACAACGGCATCGGCATCGCCGGGTTGAACTGGAACGCCAAAATCCTCCCGGTGCGAGTGCTCGGCAGATGCGGCGGCACCTTCGACGACATCACCGCCGGGGTCATGTGGGCGGCGGGCCTGCAGGTCTTTGGCGTGCCGGCGAATCCCAATCCTGCACGCGTGATCAACATGAGCCTCGGGGGTCCCACGGCGTGTCCGCAAGCGCTGCAGGAAGCGATCGACGAGGCCCTCGCTCAGGGGGCGGTGATCACGGTTGCCGCCGGCAACGAGAGCTATGACGCGACCGGCTCGGCACCTGCCAATTGCAGCGGGGTGATCACCGTCGGGGCGTCGACGCGGCAGGGCGACCGTGCGAGTTATTCAAATTTCGGAAATCGAGTCGATGTCTCGGCGCCCGGGGGCGACGGCAACGTCAGCGACTGGATATTGTCGACCTCCAACGATGGAGTGAAATCGCCTCGCAATCCGATCTACACGTCCGAGATCGGCACCAGTTTCGCTGCGCCCCATGTCGCGGGAACCGCTTCTCTGATGTTCGCACGCAACGCCAACCTGACTCCAGGCCAGGTTTTGAGCATCCTGACGTCGACCGCGCGTACCTTCCCCTTTGGCAGTTTCTGCGGCGACAGCGGCGCGTGCGGCGCCGGACTCCTGGATGCTGGCCTCGCGTTGCAGAGCACGATCCCCGCAGCAAACGCCGCCCCGCCTGGAACCGTCGCCGTCATTGAGTACTATCGCGCCGATCTGGACCACTATTTTATGACAGCCGATCCAAGCGAGATCGCTTTCGTCGACAGCATGCTCTACCCAGTGTTCCAGCGCACCGGCGAAGTGTTTTTCGCGTGGCTCGATCCGTCGAACGCCCCGCCGGGCACTTTCCTTCAGCCGGTGTGCCGGTTCTATAGTCCGCTGCCGTTGGTCAATTCGCATTTCTACAGCGCGGTGCCCAGTGAATGCCAATACGTGATCGCCAACTGGCCCGGGGTGTGGAACCTCGAGACGCTCGCCGCGTTCTACGTGCTCATGCCCGGCCCCAGCGGGGCGTGCCCGACCGGCTCGGTGCCCGTGTACCGTTTCTTCGACGGCCGCAACGACGCGAATTGGCGTCACAGCATCGATCTCACGGTCCGACGCACCATGCTCAACCGGGGCTGGGCTTCTGACGGAATACCTTTCTGTTCTCCGGCCTAAAGGGGCTCGAGGACACGGCGCACTCGGAGCGTTCCGCCGCCATCAAGCAGGCCGTACAGCGCCACTACAGCCGGCTCGCGCTCATGAGCAAGCCGGGCAGCCACAGCGTGAGCGCCGGCCAGACCGTGATCGCCACGAGCACGATCAACAGAGGCACCAGCCACGGCAGGATCGCTCGCGAGATCTGCTCGAAGCTGACCTCCGCGATGCGCGCCATCACGAACAGCACCACGCCGATGGGCGGGTGGATAGTACCCAGGATCAGGTTGAAGATCATGATCAGCCCGAATTGCACGGGGTCGACGCCGAAGCCGATCGCCGCAGGCACGAGGATCGGAATCAGGATCAACATCGCCGCCAGCGCCTCCATGAAGCAGCCGACGACGAGCAGAATCAAATTGGAAGCGAACAGGAACACCAGCGGCTGGTGGATCGCCGCGACCAGGGCGGGCGCGAGCGTTTGCGGAATGCGCGAGATCGACATGCACCAGCCGAGCGCGCCTGCGGCCATGACCAGCACCATGACGATGCCGGTGGTCTCGGCGGTGTTGATCAGGATCGCCGGCAGCGATTTCACTTCGAGCGTTCGATAGACGACGAATCCGAGGAAGAGCGCGTAGAGGTCGGCGACGGCAGCGGCCTCGGTAGGCGTGAACAGGCCGCTGAACATGCCGCCGAGAAGAATCACCGGAGCGAGCAAGGCCCAGACGCTCTCCTTGAATGCGACCCACACGTCGCATAGGCCCCCGAAGGCGTGGCGGGGTAGACCCTGGCGCGGCGCGATGATCGCCACCATGATCATCAGCGAGAGGCCCATCAGCACGCCGGGAATGACGCCGGCGAGAAACAGGCGGCCGATCGACGCATCGGCGCTCACGCCGTAGATGACCATCGGCAGGCTGGGAGGAATGATCGGCCCGATGGTTGCAGCCGCGGCGCTGATGGCGGCGGCGGTTTCCGGGCGATAGCCGGCCTTTTTCATCGCACGCACCTCGACAGCGCCGGTCCCAGCCGCGTCGGCGACGGCGGAGCCCACCATGCCGGCGAAGATCATGCTGGAGAGGATGCTCGCGTGGGCATAGCCGCCGCGCAGCGCTCCCACCAGCGAGGTCGCGAAGCGGACGATGCGGTCGGTCAGCTTGGCGGCACCGAGCAGATTGCCCATGAGGATGAACAGCGGCGCCGCGACCAGCGGAAACGAATTCATCGCCTGCGCCATCTTCTGCGGCACGATCGAACCCGAGAGGCCGCCGAAACTCACGAAGGCGAACGCTGCGAGTCCCATCGAAGCGAACAGCGGCAGGCCGAGCAGGATCGCCACCAGCCAGACGGCGACGATCTCGAGCATGAGCTGGTTCATTCGGCGTTCGCCTCGCCTACTGGCGTCACCGCTCGCCCGGCGCGATACAGGAGGCCCACCGCTTCGCGCGCGCCCTGCACGGCAGTGACGATGCCCGCCAGCAGCATCGGCACATACATCCACGCCATGGAAATCGGCAGCGTGGTCGCTTCGAGGTCGTGGTTCTTGGCGACCAGCCCCACGCTGTAGGCGCAGATCAGCACTCCGAGCAGCGTGAGCGCGCCCTGGATCGCCAGCTCCGTCGCCTTGTGCGCGCTTGACGGCAGGTGATCCTGAATGAAGCGGATGCGCACGTGAATGCGCTTGCGGCTCGCCGCGATCCAGCCGAACACCGCCAGCCACACCATGAGGAACCGCGATAGCTCGTCGGTCCAGATCAGCGGCTCGCCGAGCGAGCGGGTCACGACGCCGAGCGACACGCAGCCGAGCAAGGCCGCCACCAATGCGCAGGCGACGAAGGCGGCGACCTTGTCGAAGGCGCCGGCCAGACGACGAAGCATCGGCGCGACCTAGGGGAGCGACTGCGCGATCGTAACAGCCGCTCGCACGCTCAATACGCGGCGATGCGCTCCCAGAGTCCCTTGCCCCACTTTGCCTCGAACTTCGCGGGAAGGCTGGCCAGAACCGGCTTGCGGAAGCTCTCGACGTCGGGCTGGATCACGGTCATGCCGCCGGCCTTGAAGGTATCGACCAGCTTGCCTTCCTGCGCAAGGATCTCGTTGTCCTGGACCACCGTGTTGGCATCGATGGCCGCCTTGAGCGCCTGCCGCTCCTTGGCGCCGAGCGCCTGCCAGGTCGCCTCGTTGATGACGATCAGCCGCGGCGTGATGATGTGCCCGGTGAGCACCAGGTACTTCTGCACCTCGAAGAACTTGTTGCTCTGGATCGTCGGCAGCGGATTCTCCTGCCCGTCTACGGCGCCCTGGCTCAGGGCGAGATACAGCTCGCTGATGTTGAGCGGTGTGGGCCGCGCCCCCCAGGCTTCCGCCATGGCGCGAAAGGTGTCGACCTCCGGGATGCGCAGCTTGAACCCCTTCATGTCGTCGACGGTGTTGATCGCCTTGCTGCCGGAGGTGACGTGCCGCTTGCCGTAGTACTCCGAGCCGATGACGCGCATCTGCCGCTTGGCGACGAGCTGGGCGTTCATCTCGTCCATGATCGGCGAAGCGAGCACGCGGCGCACGTGCTGGGGGTCGCGCCAGATGTACGGCGCCTCGAGGATCGAGAACTGAGGGACGAACTGGCCGAACTGGGCCGCTCCCTCGTCCACGATCTGGATGGCTCCCGACGAGGTTGCCTCGATCAGGTCGCGCGACGACCCGAGCTGTCCTGCGGGGAAGATCTGGATTTCGAGCGCGCCACCGGTATCGTCCTTCACCTGCCTGGCCACCCGCTCCATCATCGCCACCGAAGGATGCGTGGTGGCAAGAACCGTCGCCCAGCGCAGCGTCGTGGCCGCACGTGCATGCCGCGGAAGCGCTGCCACGACGGTCGTTGCAAGCGCTGCGCCAATCGCGTTACGCCGCGTCCAGCCCATGTTCCCGCTCATCGTTCCTCCCTTTATCGACGTGTGCCGTCTTGGCTGTTGCCCGACGGGCCTCCTGACCTGATTCTATCGCCAACGGCGTAGGCGCAGGGAATGCTGCTACCCAGCCTGTGCGGTCTGCGGCTTTCGGCAGCGCTCAAGCATCCTGGGCACGTCCATGCGCTTCGTCCACGCGGCGAAGCTTCGGGTAGGACCGCGCCAGCGCAGCTCGTCGACCTTGCGGAACAGCCGAGCGTCCGTCCTGAGCGTCGCGAGCTTCTTGAACAGCAGCGCGAGGTCGCGCCGCTCGCCGAGCAACGCGGCCGGAAAGTTCTCGATTGCGCCGTGGCGGTTCAATAGCTGCGCCGCAGTGACCCGTCCAATCCCCGAAATGCCTGGATAGCCGTCTGCGGCATCGCCGACCAAGGCAAGGAAGTCGGGAATCAGCGCCGGCTCGACACCGAATTTCAGTCGCACACCCGCCGCATCGATCATCTTGTTCGCCCTGCGGTCCATCTGCACCACCCGATTGCCGCTCACGCACTGCGCCAGATCCTTGTCGACGGACCAGATGCAGACTTTTTCGACGCGCCGGTCTTCGGCCGCGATCCGTGCGGCGGAAGCGAGCGCGTCGTCGGCCTCGAACTCGATCATCGGCCACACGGCAATGCCCATCGCGGCGAGCGCCTTTTCCAGCGGATGGAATTGGGCGAACAGCGCCGGCTCGATGCCCTCTCCCGTCTTGTACCCGGGCCACAGGTCGTTGCGGAACGATTCGATGACGTGATCGGTGGCAACGCCGATGTGGGTGGCTCCCTGCTCGAGCATCTGCAGCACGGTCTGCAGCACGCCGATCACGCCACCGAACGGGCGATCCTTTCCCTTGGTGAAGCGGCGCAGGCCGTAGAAATGCCGGTACAGCTCGTAGGTGCCATCGACAACGTGGACGATCACGTGCCGCCGCGGGCTTCGCTTGGTGCCCATCGGATCAGCGACTCTCCGACCGGCCGACTGGCCTGGCGCGGCCGCATGCGGCGGCCGCCCTTATTGGAAGGAAAGAGGTGGCGGATAGGCCGTGCTCAAGTTCACTGTCGCCAGGACAGGAAGCAGTCCGTTCTGCCGAACCGCCACCGGCGCACAGCCGGTATCGTAGAGAATCGAGTGAATCTCCACGGTGGTCGTGCTCCCGATCGCTCCGACGTAGAGCACGATTCCTGCCGGTGTGCTTACCTGCGCCGCCGCACGCACTCCCACGACCGGCAGGCTGTAGACGTTTGCGCCGGTCGTGCAGTCGGACGAACTGAACAGCACGGTGCCCCCCGATTGCCAGGTCGCCGTTCCCGATGTCGTTCGACCGTCGGGGTCGAAGACAGGCCGAATCGATGCGGGCGCAACCAGACCGCCGCCGAGCGCGATCAACACGACGGTATCGGTGAGTGGTCTTGCAACCGCCTTGCCCGAGGAATCGAACAAGGCGACGGAGCCCGCCGCTGGGGGTGTCCCCGCGCCTGCCGCTTGCTGAGCGCACACCGCCCCATGAGCGGCGATGGCCACCGCAACACACGACGCGAGACACCACGCCCTCATATCGAGACCCCGTATGCTCAAATGATACTGCCAGCCGCCCGCATGCGCCGCAATATCGATAGCTGGCGAATCGAAGATCACTGCAGCGGGCACCACGGCGACCCGCCAAGGTGTAAATTCGTCGGCGTCTTCGTCCGCCCGATCCTCGCCGTCGACGTAGCGAACCTTCCGCGAACCTCATGAGACGCTCGACGCTCGGAGCCTGGCCGGAACTGCCGTACTCGGCTTGGCGGGACACCATAGCGACCTTGCACCTCTGGACGCAGGTCGTGGGCAAGATTCGCCTCTCCTGCACGCCATGGCTCAACCATTCGTGGCACGTGCCGCTCTACCTCACTGCGCGCGGTCTCACCACGTCTCCGATCCCTTACGGCAATCGCAGCTTTTCGGTCGATTTCGACTTTATCGAGCATGTGCTCATCATCGCCGACAGCGACGGCGTTCGCGGGCAAGTCACGTTGCAGCCGCGCACCGTCGCCGACTTCTATTCGGCGGTCATGGGCGCGCTCAACGAGCTCTCACTGCCTGTGCGGATCAACGAAATGCCCAACGAGATCGCGGACGCGATTGGCTTCACCCAGGACACGGCGCATCGTGCCTATGACAGAAAAGCCGTACAACGCTTCCAGCAAGCGCTGACGCAGGTCGGCCGGGTACTTTCGCAGTTCCGCACATCCTTCCTCGGCAAGTGCAGCCCGGTGCATTTCTTCTGGGGCAGCTTCGATCTTGCCGTGACTCGCTTTTCGGGCAGGCGAGCGCCGCTGCATGCGGGCGTCGTGCCACACCTGCCGCGCCCGGTGCTCCGCGAAGCGTATTCGCATGAGGTGAGCAGCGCCGGCTTCTGGCCCGGCGGCAGCGGCGTCGAATACGCCGCGTTCTACTCGTACGCGTACCCCGAGCCCGATGGTTTTCGAGCAGCACCGGTCAAGCCGGAAGGAGCGTTCTACAACGCGGCACTGGGCGAGTTCCTGCTTCCCTATGACGCGGTGCGCGTGGCGGCGGACCCGGACGCTCAGCTACTGGCGTTTCTCCAGTCGACATATGAAGCTGCCGCGGACAAAGGCCACTGGGATCGTGCCACGCTTGAGTGCGAACCAGGGAGGCCCGGCACGCCTCGCCGCGTCGACTGACGCCTGCGCATAGGCGCCCGCAGAAGGAGTTCAGCATGGCTCTGCCGGATTACAAGAACGCTCTGATCGTCGGTGCTGGTCGCGGATTGAGCGCATCCCTCACTCGACTGCTGACGCGGGAGGGACTTGGAGTCATTCTCGTTGCACGCGATATTGCCAAGCTGGAGTCACTCTGCAAGGAGACCGGCGCGCGGGCCATCCGCTGCGACGCCCAGGACGAAATCCAAGTGGCCCAACTCTTCGACGAGACCGACCGCCTGGGATGCTCGCCAGACGTGGTTATCTACAACGCGAGCTCGCGAGCGCGTGGGTTGCTGGTCGACGTTTCCCCAGCCGATGTCCAGCGGTCATTGCAGATCACCGCATACGGTGCCTTCCTGGTCGCCCAGCAGGCGGTGCGGCGCATGCTGCCGAAGGCGTACGGCGCCATCCTGTTCACCGGGGCTTCGGCGAGCGTCAAGGGATACGCACGGTCGGCGCCATTCGCGATGGGCAAGTTCGCGCTCCGCGGGCTGGCCCAGAGCATGGCTCGTGAGCTGGCGCCGCAGGGCATCCATGTCGCACATTTCGTGATCGATGGCGCCATTCGCCCGTCGGGACACACTGAAGACGCGGCCCGGCCGGATTCAATGCTCGATCCCGACGCGGTCGCGAGCACGTACCTCAACATCCTCCGGCAACCGCGCAGCGCCTGGACCTGGGAGGTAGAGCTGCGGCCCTGGGTGGAGACGTTCTGACGCGGCTCCACGGCTGAGCATCAACCGTCGCGTGAGCGTGGCGGGAGGGCGGGATTCGAACCCGTGAGCGAAACGGGCTCCCTCTGAAACGCGGGGCTAAATTTGCTCTGGAGACCGCTCAAATCCGATTATTTGCCACAAGATTTGCCACAATTGCCAAGGCAGGGATCGAAGGTTAATAGATTTCGTTTATGGGCGATTCGCATCGCGGCCGCCGGGCGGCATTCGACGTGGAAGCAGGCGGCATGCGGCAAGCATTCGACGAGACGCCGTACAGATTACGTTGCGAACGCGATGCGGCGAGGACGTGAATTCCCGGCGTTTTCTTACACGCTCACCGCACCGGCCATTTTGCCAAGACGCTTGTCGAACGTGCCGAGGGGTAGGTGGCCCGCCTTGCGCGCGATCTCCAACACCAAGCAGTCGGAGAAAGTCAGCGAAGGACGTCTGCGAAAATGTCCGAGCGCGGAAGCGACAACGTCCGCGTCCTGCAGCGTCAGTTGCTTGTGGTCGAGTAGCAGATCGACGGCCGTCGCGATCTGTGCGGAGGTCCGCTCATAGATTGCGTCCAGAACCCAAAGCGTTTCGGCTAGTACGAGTTGCGACACCCACGCTCCGTTCTCGACGAACGCCTCTGCAGCACTGGTCTGGGCAGGGTCGTCTCGCACGAGCAATCGCACGAGCACGTTCGTGTCAACGGCGCGCATGCTTGTCGTGCACGTACTTTCGGATCCCTTCCTTCACAGCGGCCGGCGGTTTTGGCTTGGGTTCTGCGTCGGGGAACAGTGCTTCATGGACTTCGGCCGACGTGTGGCGACCCACCCGACGGACGATCAACTGACCGTCGCTCTCCTCCCATTCGAGGACGGAGCCGGGACCGACGCCGAGCTTTTTGCGCACTTCGGCGGGAACGGAGATCTGCCCCTGGGCGGTGATCTTGGACTGAGCGATTGGCATGGCCAAGGCACATTACCATGGTAATGAAGCTGATGTCAACTTCCGAAAGTGATGACCACCGTGCGCGATCTGCCGCGCCTTGGCGCGTCTCACTAAGGACTCTTTCGGCAGGGCAGAAGAAGATCGGAATCGTGGATCATTGACGCCCGTTCGATCAAAGATGCGGGTCGCGTCGACGAGGTGCTCGCTTGCGGTACACTTCGTCGGTTGCACGCCCGCCTCTCGCCCGCGCGCGCCCTCACATGCGCTCTAAACAGGCCGACTTGTTCGGCGATACGCATCCGCCAGCCCCGACGCCGACGATCAGTGGCGGTCCCGGAGCCGTGCCGCTCACCCGAAATCAGCGGCGCTTCAATCGACTCACGGCGCGACTGCAGCAGCTGCGTGCGGAAGTATCGTCGTGGCGGGACGCGGCGGACCGGTTCCGGCAGCGGGCGCTGACCGAGCTAGAGCCTTTGCGGCGCCGATTGTTCGCGGAACAGCGCGATGCCGCGCTATTCCTCGACAAGCTGCTCACGGGCCAAGCGACCGGCAATCGGCTTACGCGCGGCCGCCGGCGAAAGCTGGCCGACCTCGTGTGGCAGCTCTGCCTGACGTTGTTGCACGACGGGAAGGACGAAGAGATCCAGGCAATTTTCGACAGGCACAGCGGCATGCGCCACAGCGACGTTTGCCGCGAGGAGCTCGAATTCACCGAGGTAATGCTGGGCGCGATGTTCGGCGATGATCTCATGCGGGGCCACACGGCGAGCGATGTGGAGGAATTGCTGAATCAGGCGGGCGAGCGCCTCGATGCCCGAGCCGAAGCGCAGGGGGCTCGAGCGCAAGCGCAGTCGCGAGCTGCACGATCGAAACAGCGCGATGTGCGACAAGAGGCGAGCCAGTCGATGCGCGAGGTGTTTCGGCGGCTTGCCGGAGCACTCCATCCCGATCGCGAAGCCAACCCTGTCGAACGCGAGCGAAAGACCGCGCTTATGCAACGCGTCAATCGCGCCTACGAGAGCAACGATCTGCTCGAGCTGCTCACCGTGCAGCTCGAGATCGAGCAAATCGACCCCGATCACCTCGCCAAAGCCTCCGACGAGCGCCTCGGTCACTACTGCGCGGTCCTGCGTGAACAGGAGATCGCGCTCGAACGCGAGATGTTCGAGCTGCAAGCGCCGTTTCGCGCCGCGCTCGACCTCGACCCTGGTCGCAACGCTGCCGGCTTGCGCCCCGAGGCGCTTGACGTCGTGTTCAGCCGAGAGATGAAAAGCATGCGTGAAGGGCTCGAGCAGCTTCGCGCGGACATGGAGGCATTTCGTGATCCGGAGCGAAGAAACGCGATGATCGATCGCATCGAACGGGATCGCGAGCTCGATGCGTTCACGGCCCTGGCGGTGCAAGCGTTCGATGCGGCGCCGGTGCGCAAACGGAAACGCAAGGGTCGCCGGAAGCGCTGATTGGCGACCGATCGGCAAAGTGACCGTCGCCACCGAAAGCAGTCGAACGTCTTCTTTGCCGGCTCCGCGCTGAAGAGCTTCGTGAACGAGGAAGTCGAGCAGCGTAGCTACGGCGGTTGTGTCTACGTCGACAGCCCGAGCAAACGAGCACGATCCAGTCTCCGCGGATGGCTAAGACTGACTCTCGCCATTCAACCGTCGGCGCGAACGAGCAGCCACAGATACCGCGCTGATCTTGCCAAACTTTGCCAAAGATCGTAGCATTTCTCCATGGGTACCATGAACATCTCCTTGCCGGCCGCTCTCAAGAGCTTCGTGGACGACCAAGTTGAGCGGCGGGGCTACGGCACCAGCAGCGAGTACGTTCGGGATCTCATCCGTAAGGACCAGGAGCGCACTCATTTGCGTGAACTATTGCTCGAGGGTGCTGCATCTGCTTCCGCTGGTCCTGCCGATCGCGCGTATTTCGACAAGTTGCGTAAGCGAACTCGCCGCCGGCCGAGCCGGTGAGCCACAAGCACGCCGTTCTGCGGACCCGAGCCGATCGCGACATCGAAGAGGCGATCGATTTCTATCGCGAGTTTGCGCTCCGCCTGGAGCTCTCCTTCTCCGACGAGGACAGTCCCGAGGAAGGTCGCGCCGATGTCGTCGAATGGGGTGCGCTTGGCTTCCTGTTCGCGGTGGGGGTGCTGTCGTTTGCCGATGCGAGACCTCACGGCTCTTCCGAGGTCGAGTTCGACCCAAACGACGACTTCGGGCTCGCCGATTTCGTGGCTGCGCTGAGGTTTCGTCAGGGCGAGCTGCAGCTGGATACCGATTATGTCCGCGGCCGGCGAATGAAGACGCGCGCGATCGTGCGCCCAGAAGGCACCGGCATGATCGAAACGCGAGGACGCGGCAAGGCGGCGCTCAACTGAATGAGCCGTCTCAAGGGCGACGAGCCGGTGCGAAGTGTGCCGTGATGCCTAGCAGCTGAAGCGCCGATGCCCCGGAAGAAAAGTCGATCTATCGCCCGGCAGATGTTGAGATGTTGCGACCATGCAACGCGAAAAACGCGATCCCTGGTCGACGAACGCGCCCTAGGCAAAATCGGTCGCACGATCACAGCTAACGCAGGTTCTCCTCCGTGTACAGGGTCAGCTCCAGCAGTCGCTCGAGGAGCTGTTCCTGCGGAATGCCGACGAAGTTCTTGAGCACCAGCTCTTTGGCGAAGAGTCGGCAGATGTAGCGGAGCTTCAGCATCCTGTTGCGCGCGGCGTAGACGAAATCGCGGTGGCCGTTGTTGATGACGACGAGGTTGCGCTCGGCGTCGAACCGCGAGCGCCATAGCTCGCCCGCCGCCTTGTGATAGGTATAGCCGGGAATGCCCTGGTAGGCGGAATCCCCGCTGCCCGTCTTGCCGACGAGCGACGCGCTTACGGTGATCTGCGCCTCGGCCCTGCAGACGACCTCGCCCTGCTTGACGATCACTTCGACACGCACGAGTCCGGGCTCATTGGAGGCGCGGAAGGTCGTGATCTCCCGATCAATGGGCTCCAGCGTTCCTTCGCCCTCAAGCACCGTCCAGACAAAGTTCAGGTCCTGCTCCACCGGACGTCGGGCCCGGTCGCGGGCGACCGCGCGCAACGCGCGCGTGCCGCCGACCTCGACGACGCTCGACGTTGGTGAGATCACGACCGAAAACAGTGGCCCCGCGTATTCGAAGAATTGCCGTTGCGGTTCGGAGATCTCGGGAGAGGCGGCGATCTCCATCGGCACAGCCTGCTCTTCGGCTCGTCCCGCCTCGCTGGGGCCCGCCTCCGCAGCCGTCCGCGGCCGCCGTTTGCCTTCGCCGCGATGCAGGTCGAACCAGTCGTATTCCTCGGCCGGCAACGCCAGCAGCGCCTCCTTGAGCGCGCCCTGCACGGAGCGCAACACGTCGCGGCTCGCGCGCTCTTCCTCGGCGCGCTGCTGGTCTTCGACGATCTTGGTGAGCCGCGCTTCGAGTGGAGCGAGCTCGTCGGCGAGGCGAGCGAGCGCCACGTCCTGGATCACCCCGAGCCGCGTGCCCGGCGTCAAGTTGAGATAGGGTGCGTCGACGATCCCCTGCACGTAGCCGCTCGTCCACGGCGCGCGGGCGAACGCGTCGAGCTCGGCGAGGTTTTCGAGCACGCGCGTGCCTGAACGATAAAGCGACACCGCGTTGGCCGGCGCATGCGCCGTCAGATACAGCTCGGCGTAGACCTCGCTTGTCCCCGGCAGCGCGCCGTCGAGCTCGTGCAGCAGCCGCCCCTCGAACTGCCGCGGCTCGACTTTGAATTCGGCGCGCGCCGTCCGGTCGACGACGCGCACCGACACTCCGGAATGACGAATTCGGTCGCGCAGCTCCGAGGCGAGGTACCACTGGATCTTCTCGCCGCTGAAGTTCTTGATGCCCGGGAGAATGCCGCGAATCAGAACCTCCGCCCCCTGCTCCGGAAACAGAACCGGCCGATGCGTGATGCGATAGCTCGGGTCGCCCTTGCGAAGATGCATCTGCCAGGTGCGACCATCGGCTGCCGCCGAGGTCAGCAGGAGCTCTTCGCCCAGCGTCCAGAAGGAGAGCAGCCCGATGCCGAACTCGCCCTGCAAGCCGCGCGTGCCTTCGGTCTTCAGGCGCCGCTTGATGGAGTCGCAGACGTGGGTGGCCACATAGTGGAAATCCGGCTCGCCGTCGGCGTTCCTGCGTACGCCCTCGCCGTCGTCCTTGACGCGCAGATAATGCTGGCCTTTGTCCTTGCCGCGGGTGATGACGACGTTCTTGGCACGGGCGTCTATGCTGTTCTCGACGAGCTCGGCAACTGCCTTCAGCGGATTGCTCTGTGACAGCGCGATGATCGTGATCGCGTTCCAGTGGTCGCCGATACGCAAGTTACCGCGCGTGGGCGGCTTGACAGTCTTTTCGGTTTGCCGGGACATGCTTCCGGGTAGACCTTAGGATCGGAACAGCGATTGAGCTGCGACCAATGAAAAGCAATTCCGCAAGTGCTCCCTCACGGGCCAGGTTGACGCTCGTTCGATCAAAGATGCACGCCATCCAGAAGCTGATTGACCGCAGCGAGCACTTCGTCGGTGCGACCCTGCTGCAGGCGATCGGCGGGGATTCGATCTTGAAGTAGCCGCTGCCGCGAAAAGAGCCAGAATCGCGCATGGTGCGGCTCATAAATGTCAGCAAGCTTGTCGACTACGAACTCAAGTTCAATCAGCTGGCTCTCAGTACTCGTGTGCGGCAGCGCCTTCCCTTCGTTCCAACGAGAGACGGTCTCAGGACGAACATTGAGAACATTCGTTACGTCCGCAGACCCCATAGCTGCCTTTTCGTCGATCGACGCAAGGCGCCGCATAATTGGATCGATGGTCATTTTGAGTCTCGTGGGTCCGACAAGAACAAGCTTCCGACTATCCGAGCGGGGCGAACGGCTTCATGAATTTCTGCTTGGGCTACGCGACAAGTCAGTCTTCGCTTTGCGTTGCAAGTGTTCTTCCTTATTGAAGGCAGCCTTTATTATGGCCCCTACCACGTCCCCATGATAAAGGGACGCCACGCGATATCACATGCATGTGATCCCCCGGTGCCGGTAGTTGACGTAGCTTCGAAGACGTCTGCTTAGCTTTATCTCTGCCGCTTCATTAGATTGAGGTCGTGTGCATCCTTGCCCGGATAGTTGTAGTTGGTCTCATTCCCGTCCTGCCCAATGCACGACGCGCCGCTCGAGGGCACGGAAGAGCTGATCTAGACTGTAGCCAAGGGCGGCCATAACCAGCACGCCGACGAGCACCACGTCGGTCTGCACGAAGTCCGCGGCGGTGAGCGCCATCCACGCGATGCCGTCGCTGGTCGCGACCATCTCGGCGCCCACCAGCATGGTGACGCCGATCCCCACCGACACGCGCAAACCGGTGAAAATCCCCGGCAGGCTCGCCGGAAGAAGCACGCGGCGGAAGATGGTCGCGCGGTTCGCACCGAGTGATTGCGCGGCCTGGATCTTGCGAACCGAGACCGAGCGCACCGCCTGCATCGCGGAGATCGAGATCAGCGGGAACAGCGCAGCGATGATGACGATCGTCTTCGACAACTCGCCGATGCCGAACCAGATGATGAACAGTGGAAGGAGTGCAAGCTTGGGGATCGGGCGCGTGGTCTCGATCGGCGGATCGAGGGCGGCGCGTACGCCGCTGTGCATGCCCATGAGCAGGCCCACCGGCACACCGACGACGACGCAAAAGGCAAAGGCAATCCCGAAGCGCATGAGGCTCACCAGGAAATGATGCGCCAGCGTATGTCCCTGGTACCCGGTGTTCGCGAGCTTCACGAACGTTTTCGCGACCGTGAGAGGCGAAGGCAGGAACGCCGGCTGCACCAATGGCGGCCACAGCCCGCTTCCAGTGAGCGCGAACCACACGCCCAGCATCGCCGCGAACGATGCCAGCCCCAGCCAGCGATCACGCCGCGCGGTGCGCCGCGCAGGCGGCAGGTCTTCGGTAATCATGTCCGCGACGTCGGCCATGTCTGAAGAAGATCAGACCCTCGTTTCCTGCCGCTGCGCCTCAAGCGACTCCTGGCGCAACAGGCCGACGATCGTTCGCTTCGCTTCCGCGAACGCGGGCGTGGTCCCGATCAGCGGATCGGATTCCCGCGAAAAGCCGCACGCGAACGCCGCCTTGATCCGGCCGGGGCGCGCCGTCATGACTACGACGTGCGTCGCGAGAAAGAGCGCCTCCTCGATGCTGTGCGTGACCCACAGGATGGTCTTGGCGGTGCGCCGCCAGATCGCGCGGATTTCCTCCTGCAGCAACTCCCGCGTCTGCTGATCGAGCGCAGCGAAGGGCTCGTCCATCAACAGCACCTCCGGCTCATTGGCGAGCGCGCGAGCGATCCCGACGCGCTGCTGCATCCCACCGGAAAGCTCGTAGGGGTATCGCTTGCCGAATCCGCCCAAGCCGACCAGCTCGACGTAGCGCCCTGCGATGTCGCGAGCTTCGGCGGCGCTGCGGCCGAGCGCGCGCGGGCCGAAAGCGATGTTTTCTTCGACCGACATCCAGGTGAAGAGCGCCCCCTGCTGAAACACGACGCCTCGCTCGGGTCCGGGCGCCGTGATGAGGTTGCCGTCGAGCAGCGCAAGGCCCGCACTTGGGGTCTCGAAGCCCGCGACGATGTTGAGCAGCGTACTCTTGCCGCACCCCGAAGGGCCGACGATCGACAGAAACTCGCCGGCACCGACGGCGAGGTCGATGGGCTGCAGCGCCGGTACCGCGTCCTTCCCGGCACCGAAGCGCTTGGATACTCCATCGACGATGAGCTTCGCCGCCGCACGCCGCGGGGGTGCGGCCAGCGCGACGGACTGGAGCATCATCGCGACAATGTCACACCATCTTGGCGAGGAACGTCGAGTCGACGAACGGCGTCCAGCTTGGGGGAATGGTAGTGAGCTGGTCCGCGGCCTTGAGAAACTCGGCTTGCGCCTGGAGAGTGCGCAGTACACCTGTGTCCCTCGCACCAGGCAGGCCCATCCACTTGTCGCTCGAGAGTTCCTTCACCGGCACCGGATGGAAAGTGTTGATGTAATCCATCGTCTTTTCCGGTGTCATCGCGAGATACGGCGAGAGCACCTTCACGACCTCCTGCGGCTGTTTCTCGTACATCGTTGCGAGCCGGTCGTACTCCTTGAGGTAGGCGAGCACGAGGTCCGGATGCTGCCGCTTGAACTCATCGCGCACCACGATGCCATCGAATACCAGCGTCCCACTTGCCGCGAGGTCGCCGGTCTTGAGGAGGATCTTGCCGTTATCGGCCAGGCAATCGCCGAGGATCGGGTACCAGATGTACGCGCCATCGATGTCCTTGCGCTGCCAGGTGGCGAGGATCGAGTCGGCCTTGATGTTGATCAGATTCACATCGGACGCGGTAAGGCCAACGGTCTTGAGCCCAGCAAGCATCGCAAAATGCACGGACGTATTGAACGGCAGGCCGATCTTCTTGCCCTTCAGATCCTTCAGCGTATTAATACCCGCGTCCTTGCGTACGGCCAGGCACTCGCTGTCGGTGATGTACTTCTCGACATAGACCATCGACATCTTGATCCCCTGCGCGAAGCCCACCACCATCGGCGAAGAGCCGACGTTGCAAATGTCCATACTGTTGCCCGCGATCGCCGCTATCACCTGCGGCCCGCCGCTCACCGTGACGTATTCTGTCCTGACGTTGGTGCCGAGGGTTTTGGCGAAGGCGCCGTTCGCTTTGCCCAGCGTTTGCGGGTTGGCCGAGCCGAAGTGGCCGAGCACGGCGGTCACCTGCTGCGCAAAGACGCTACGCGCGCGGACGAGCGCGCCGCCCGCGAAGGTCGCCACACTTATGTTGAGCGCAAGCTTGAGCGCGTCGCGTCGAGAAAATATACCGTTCATGGCCCCTCCTCTTTCGATCAAGTCAGTAGCTAATAGGTCACATCCAGGTTTGCCGTTCTACCGCTTTGCGCACGCACTTGCGTCAGCGAAGCTGCGAGGTCGCGCACGTAGTCGTCCTTCGCCGGCGCGTGAAGCATCGAGAGCATGAGGTGCATCGCGTGCGGCTGGCGGACCAGGCCTGGCAACCAACCACGCGCAGCCATCGCTTCACCTACCGCAAGCATGTCGACTTCGGACGACGTGAAGGCGAGGATCGACAGCTCCGGTTCGCCCAGCACGATGAATCCGAGCGCCTCGATGCCGCACCGGTACGCTGCGGTGAGCTCCATGATATCGCGCGCCGTCGCGACGTATCCCGCTTCGCCCATCGCGTGCAACGTGGCCCAGGCGCCGGCCACCGCGCCGCCAGGGCGCGTACCCACGAGCGTATTGGTCGCGAACTTGCCGCCCGGCCAGTCTTCCATCTCGAAGGGCTGGCACGCGGCGCGATCGGCTGTGCGGTAGAAAACCGTCGATGCCGGCTTGGGGCAGAAGCCAAATTTGTGCAGGTCGGCGGAGAGCGACGTGACACCCGGCACCGAGAAATCAAACTCGGGCACAGTGTAGCCGGCCTTCCTCGCGAATGGGGCAAGATAACCGCCGACGCAGGCGTCGACGTGAAACCACAGCCCGTGCTGCAGGGCCAGGCGCCCGAGATCGGCAATCGGATCAATGGTCCCGTAGGAAAAGCATGGTGCCGAGCCAACGATGAGCAGGGTGTCTGCGTCTATGGCGTGCGCCATCGCAGCAACGTCGGCGCGATTGTCGCGCGCGAGAGCGATGCGTCTTAGCTCCAGGTCCATCAGCCGTGCTGCCTTGGTAAACGCCGGGTGCACCGAGTAGGGCGCGACGATATTGCCTCGCCGATCCGCGCGTCGGCTCTGCGAGCGTACGAAATCGCGGCAGGCCTTGACGGCAGCGATGATGCTCTCCGAGCCTCCTGTGGTGAAAAAACCGGCGCCGCCCTCGGGGGCGTGGAAGAGCGATAGTCCGATCGCCACGATCTCGTCTTCCATTTTCTTCAGACCGAAGAACGCACGCTTGCCCCCCAGGGCATTCTCAGTGAAGAACTCGAGGAAGGCATCGCGGCCAAGCGCCGCGATCTGATCGTTTGCCTTGAACACATACAGCGGCGAGCGCCCGCGCCGCCAGTCGATGTCTCGGGCGGAAAACGCCTTCATCCGAGCGAATATCTCTTCGCGGGAAAGACCTATCGAAGGAAGGGCCATTGGTTACGCCTGCACCCAACCGCAAGAGGCAATGATCAAGAATGTCACGGGGACGTGTCGAGCAGCGCGACTGCACCTGCTTTGCGCGCCCTTTCCACGTACTCGCTATCCGCGGTCACAAAGACTCCGCGCTCGACCAGCGCCAAGGCATGGTATGCCGCGTCATAAAAGGTCACGCCATAATCTCTGGTCAGCGTGAGCGCTTCCTCTCGCCAGGCCTTGGTAGGGGCTTTTTCAACAAGCCCAAATGCAACAAGTGCATCGAGCAGTTGAGGAGCATGATCCGGAAAGCGGCGCGCGAGCGTATTACCGACTTCGTAGAGCCACAGCGGCGGCACCAACAAAGCGAGCTCGCCAGCGATTGCCGCTTCTCGCAACTCGATCGCGCTGTCTCGCCCACCCTCCGCTGTGGGGACCACCCACTTCAAAAGGACTGATGCGTCAGGAACAACGACCTTCACCCAGCGCGTTCCCGTTCCTCGCGCACCCAAGCCACGATCTGTTTCGCCGAAATGGGCGGCAGAAGCGCTCGCAGCTCGTCCATGCGGCGCGCCGCGTCGCGACGCGAGCGCCGGTGAAACCACTGCTTGAGCGCGTTATTGACGATGTGGCTGCGCTCGCCCTGCGGCGCTTTGGAGAGCGTAGCCCAGACCGCGTCCTCGAGGAGGACATTGACTCGATGTGCCATCGTGACTCCACCGTACACACGCTTTATACACATGCTATGCGTCCGTATCGTGCGCGTCAAGTTGCGGGGCACCAATCTGCGGGGCACCAATCGGTCAAGCGCGGTGCCAATCGGGGCATACGAAAAACCTGTATTTGCCGTATCGCACCACCAGCGGCTTTTTTTGTCTAATCTGTCCACTTTATCTATAATGGATGAATATGCGGTATGTCTCAGCCAGCGATGCGAAGCAGCGTCTTGCCGCGGTGCTTGACGCGGCACAGCGTGAGCCCGTGGTCATCCGCCGCCAGCGGCGTGACGTCGCGGTGGTCCTTTCGGCCGAGGAGTACGATCGCCTGCGCGGCATCAACGTCGCTGAATTCCAGGCGTTCTGCGATCGGGTCGCGGGGAAAGCGGCCACCCACGGTCTCACCGAGAGGAAACTCTCCCTGCTCCTGAGCGGCGATGGCGCGAGAGCGCGTCGTCGTTGATACCAACGTCCTGGTGAGCCGGCTTCTGCTGGCGCGCTCGGTCGCCGCCTCGGCGGTCCGCAAGGCGGTCGATCATGGGCAGCTGCTCGCGTCCGAAGCCACGCTCGAAGAACTCTCCGAGGTGCTCTCGCGCCGGAGCCTGAACCCCTACGTCAGCGTGAAGGAGCGGCAGGAATTCATCCGCCTGCTCGGCCGCATCGCGGAACTGGTGCCGATCATCATGCGCATCCGGGCCTGCCGGGACCCGAAGGACGACAAGTTCCTCGAGCTTGCCGTGAACGGCTCGGCCGACGTGATCGTGACCGGTGACAAGGATCTGCTCGTGCTGAATCCCTTCCGGGGAATTTCGATCATCCCTCCAGCGCGTTACATCGTGCGCTAATCTCTAGCGAGAAACCGAGTCGTGAACGCGTAGAGCAGCGCGGACTCGGTGCAACTTATGCACTCCGATGGGGCTCAACCGATTGCATTCTGGTCGAGACATTCTGCCGCAACACGATCAGCGCGGCTTTCAACTGCGATCGATCCCGCCCGCTGCGCGAAATCGTCAGGAAACCAAGCCATGCCAGCGCACGCAAATGCTGGCAAAAGAGCTGGCATTCCCAACTGAGCTGATGTTGAAAAAACGTTTGGAATCAAGCAGCGGAAAGAAAGTATCGCGGGTTCTGGTGATCTGTAAGCTTTTGATTTTGCGTAGGGAATGGCGGAGAGGGCGGGATTCGAACCCGCGTTAGGTTCATCACCTAAACACGCTTTCCAGGCGTGCGACTTAAACCACTCATCCACCTCTCCGTCCTGCCACCGCCCCAGCGCGCTTCAACAACTTCTGAGTGGGACACGCCCGGATTTTACGCGACCGGCGCACGCGGCGTAAGCACAGCGACTAGACGACGTTTTCGGCGGGCGGCTCGCGTTCCTTGCTCCAATCGCTTAGCAGCGCAAACCCGATGGCGATCAGTGTCGGGCCGAGAAACACGCCGATGAAGCCGAAGGCGACGACGCCGCCGAAGACGCCGAGCATGACCAGAATGAAAGGGAGATTGCTGCCACGGCTGATGATCAGCGGCTTGATCACGTTGTCGACGCTGCTCACCACCGCGATGCCCCACACGACCAGGAAAATCGCCCAACCGATCGAACCGTGATAGAACAGCCAGATCGCGGCAGGAATCCATATCAGCGGGGGGCCGACCGGAACCGGCGAAAGGAAGAACGTGGCCAGTCCCAGCAGAGGCGCCGCCGGGACGCCCGCGAGCGCAAGCCCGATCCCGGCGAGAATCCCCTGCGCCAATGCCGTCCCGAGAATGCCATACACGACGCCGCGGGTTGTGGACACCGCGATGTTGGCGAGGTGCCGTCCACGTTCGCCGAAGATGCGCTCGACGGTCGAAAGCAGTCGTCGCGTCATCAGGTCGCCATCGCGGTATACGAAAAAGGCGATGAAGATCGACAGGGCGAGCAACAGGATGCCATTCAACAGGGCTTCACCGCTCGCGATCGCAAAAGCCCGGATCGGATCGATGTAGTTCTTCAGCTCCTCGAGAACTCGCGCGCTGTCGTGGGCGAATCCGGCCCAGTATTCCTCAAGCTGCGCTCCGAGCAATGGCAGCCGGCCGACCCACGCCGGCGGATCCGGGGGGCCTTCCGCAATGAAACGCCGGCTCGCGTCGATCAGCTGTCTGGCATTGTCGGCAAGCGAGACCCCGACAACGACGAAGGGCGCCAGCAGCACCGCCGCGATCGCCAGGGTCATGAGCATCGACGCGGCGCCGGCACGGCCGCCGGTGAGTCGGCGAACGCGCATGAACACTGGCCAGGTAGCGACGCACAGGATGAACGCCCATACCAGCGCCGACAGGAACGGCCGTATGACGTAATAGCATCCGACAACGATCACCGCGAGCACAGCAAGCGTGATCCAGCGCTCGATCGGCGTGATCTGTGGCTCGTGCGGCGGTAAGGAGTGCGGGTTTGTCACTGGCGTCGGCTGCCCTGAGTCTCGACCGATGCGTCGTTCTTATGACATCGCGGCGCTCAACGCACCGCTGTGATTATTGGCGGAGAAAGAGGGATTCGAACCCCCCGTTAGGTTGCCCTAAACCTGATTTCGAGTTAGATGGATTATCCATCTAAAACAAGAAGCTAGGCTCACCCGCTCTGCAAATCATACCAGATTGCCGAGATTTTCCGCCCTTGCTTGGGGGTAACAGCAATGAAATCGCAGAACACTCTCGTCCTTCAGGCCTTGCCGTTTGGCGCCGCCCATCCCCTGTGCTATGGTTATCGTGCGCAGGGGCGCTCACTATCCGGATCAGCATAACTACCAAGGGAGAAGGGCTATGGGTGTGTTCATGCTGCAGGACGATATTTACATTTCGAGTTTACTCGACCTGTTGAATCTGCGATTCGGCCCATCCGAGGGTACTTCGCCCGACCAGTTCAGCGGCATCGACGAGATGGTCGAGCTGCAGAAAGAGTTTCAGATACTGAAGAAGGGGCGTTCCTTCAAAGACACTGCGGCGATTCTCAACTTGGGTGGCTTCTGGAACGCACGCTCAAAGAATCGCTGGTTCAACCTGCTCGAAAGTCTGAAAAAAGTGGGCTCGAATCGCGGTGATCTGACCGGAGATCAAGCCATCGTCGACGCGTTGATGGCTAACCTCTCGGGCAAGGAACCGTTGCCAGTTCATTTCACGTCGCATGACTTAAGGGCCAAGGGAGATAATCAGGTAATTATCAAAGAAGCACAGAGGTCGGTTTTCTACATCGAGCAGCAGTATCTGACCATCTCGATTCCCATGAAGCCCCGCCCCGCAACCAAATCGCCTCGCAAGAAATGACTGCGCGAAGCGCGGTCAGCCGTGCAGTCGATGCCTCGTTGGTCGAGTTGCACCGTGGGATAGCGCGTTATTACACGAGTAAGATCTCAAAATACGGAGCAACGCCTCTTGGTGTCGACTGGAGTTGTGCTCCGACTCAAGAGCTCCGTTTCCTGCAACTGCTAAAGTTCGACGACGTGCCGGGTGCATTTTCGTTGAACGACCTGGGTTGCGGCTACGGTGCGTTGGTCGCATTTCTTGCAAAGCGCTACCCTCGTGCCGCGATTGACTACCTTGGTATCGATCTTTCGCAGGCAATGATCCGCCACGCCGCGCGACTGTGGCGCGATAAGCATAACGTGCACTTCGTGGTTGGAAGTCGAAGCCCTCGCTTTGCGGATTATTCGGTCGCAAGCGGCATCTTCAATGTCAACCCGGGCTTCGCAAGGAACGACTGGGAATGCCTCGTTGCAAGCGCGCTCACCGAGATGTGCCGGAGCAGTCGACGAGGGTTTGCCGCTAATTTCCTGGCCCAACGGGGGACCGCCAGTGAGCCGAAAGCTCTCTATCGAAGCTCGCCAGCAACTTGGATCCATTATTGCAAGGAGGAACTTGGATGCGACGTCGAATTACTAGATGGCTACGGTCTACGTGAATTTACGATCCTAGCCATGCCGCGGAGCCATGGAAACAGCACCTCGCTCTTGTATCAGTAGACGTTCGTAAATCACCGCGCCAGAGGTCCGGATCAGTTGCTCGGCCTTGTCAAGTAGCTCCTTTGCTCTCTCGCTGTGCATTTCGCCATGTTTCCGAAAGATCGCACCGGCATAGGTTATGAGCGCGCGGCATTCAGGTAACCTCGCGCTACGCTCACGGGCAATCGCTATCGTTTCCTCGCTAGTCAGTGCTGCACGTTCATAGTCGCCACTACGGTAATAGCACTCGGCGAGGTATGCGAGCATCTCTGGCTCGGTCTCCATCGCCGCTTTTGTCCTTCGGACGAATTCCAATCCAGCTGCCCAATCCTTTATCGCATCTGTAAACTGCCTGGCGATTACCGCGGCCATCCCTAGGGCGGCAAAAGCGAACACCCTAAGGTAGGGGCTCGAATACTTGTCCGCGATTCGGACGATGCATGCGGTGTGATGATCGGCGATATGAGTGTCGCTGCGACACCAGGCAACGTCTAGGTACCCGAAATGGGCGATGATTTGGACGGTCGGATCAAATAGGCGTTCACCGATTTCGATCATCGAGTCGAAGCAGCTTTCTGCTTCCCTCAAACGACCCAGGCGAACCAGAATTCTCCCGCGCAGACTGACTGCCCAATGCTCAATGCTATAGCCCAGGAACGCATTGTCGAATCTCGTAGAGCTTGACACACCACGAAGAGCGGCGTCGTTCGCCGCCAGCGCGTCTGTGAGCAATCCAGCCCATCCATAGGCGTGGCTGAGGGCCGCGTTGAGCATAGCGACGCGGCCCGCATCTCTATCGGGGTCCACCAAAGACAACGCCTCCTTGACTCGCTCAACGTATGTATCGGCCGGCCCACCACTGGCTACGATGATGCGGCCCTCAACAAACAGCAACAGCGAGATCATCGTATCGTCGATTTCCCTTGCACGCGCCAGCGCCTCGCGAATGAACGGCTTCGCGTCTTCCGCCGTAAGGCCTTCGCGCCAACCCAGCCACGCTATCTGCCCGCACGCCATGATGTAAAGGGTATCATTCCCGCGTGAGCGCGCCTGGCTTTCCATAAGCACGCGGACTTTGTGCCAATGCTTGATCGCCTGGGCGGAATGCGTGGCGCCAACCCACGTTGCGGCGCGAGCCCAGTAGGTTGCCGCCTTCAGATCGTCTCCGGCCGCCTCGTAATGATAAGCAACTAATCCGGCGAATTCGTCCAGCCGGTCCTTGTAGTAACCCTGCATCGCTTCAGCTACTGCGGCGTGAAGTTTGGCCCGGCGGGCCCTGAGCTGCGCGCTGTATGCAACCTCCTGGATCAGCGGGTGACGAAACACAACTCGACTGTCCTGACCGGTGGAGTGCATCTGAATCAGCTCGGCGCGGCGAAGAGCTTCCAGGCCGGCTTCGATTTCCTTTGGCGAAAGTTTCAGCACAGTCTCAAGTACGCCAAGCGGCATTTCTTTCCCGATTATGGAGCAGGTCTGGATGATCGACTTCTGCGCTTCGCCCAGGTGGTCAATTCGAGCACCGATGACCGCTTGGACCGTTGCGGGCAGCAGATCGTCTACCGTGTTCTGACCCAGTCTGTAGTCGCCGGGAGCTCCCAATAGTACGTCGTTCTCCGCAAGTGACCGGACCAGTTCTTCAGCGAAAAAGGGATTCCCCCCGCTTCGTCTTGCAACGCGCTCACAAAGTCCACGGAGCTCGGGGCTGACACCGAGGAGTTCTTCAACAAGAGTGTCGATTTCCGACGGACCGAGGTCCGCGAGCAAGATTTCCTGGTAATGCGGAATCCGCATCCACAACGCCCCATGAGACGGACGGTAGTTGAAGACAAGCATTGTGTGTGTGCCAACCGCGGCATCGACCAGGGTCACAATGAATTCCTCACTTGCCTCGTCCATCCAGTGCAGATCTTCAACGATGATTACCGACGTCTGAGCTCCGCCATGGCGGACCAAGTGGCGGACAACGTCAAGTAGTCTCGCGCGTCGTGTCCTCGCGGGCAGCGTTGAAGGGGGAACGTCGCTACCTGATACACCGAGAAATTCATGCAACAGGTTGGCTTCCGCTTCAAAGGTTGGTCCGAGTTCGCGAAGTTTACCGTCAATTTTGCACCGGGCAACCGCCGCGTCGTCAGTGGGCAATATGCCAAAGAATAACGAGCGCAGAAACTCGAGTACTGGTTGCAGCGGGGTAGCGTGCCCATACAGCTGCGCACGCGCCTCAAACACCGGGATGAGTCGCTTTCGACACCAAGAGGCGAACTCATAGCACAGGCGGCTCTTACCCGTCCCTGGTGCACCTACAACGCCAATGATGCGCGTAACACCGTCCTCAACGCTGGCCAAAGCACGCTTGAGCATCTCCAATTCACGGTCGCGGCCGAGAAAGGACGTCAATGCGGTGCCGCGAAACGACTGACTTGCTACGGCTGGTTTCAACCCGAGCAGGCGATATATCTCTACTGGCTTCGTGATTCCCTTAAAGACACGCTGTCCTTGTAATTCAACGTTGCAGTAGCCTCGAACGAGACGATAGCAGTCCTGTGTCAGCGATATGCCACCTGGCTCCGCCGTCATCGGTACCCGACTGGCAAGGTGGATCGTCAAGCCGTGTACGCTCTGTTGATTTGGGTTATCTGGCCAATGAGACGCAGATACAACCTCGCCTGAATGAAGCCCAATTCGAATCTCCAGACCATCTTCATTTCGTCGGAACGCCTCTTGCATTCTTAAAGCGGCCTCGCACGCCAAGAGCGCGTGACCCTCATGAGCCGTAGGCACACCGAACATACCCATCATTCCATCGCCCAAGGTGCGCACGACCCTGCCATCAAACTGCTCGACGATCGCGCACATGGTCGTCACCGCGGGCTTCAAGCGCTCCATTGCTTGCTCAGCATCCAATCGAGAGACGAGCTCGGTCGAGCTAACGATATCCGCGATAAGAACTGTCGCCTGTTTCAGTTCACTCCCGACTTCCGTAATGCGAGAGTCTCGCACCAACGTTTCCCCGTTTCCCGCGAGCGCCGCACCGCAAGAACCGCAATAAGAAGCAGCTGGAGATGCTCGATGACCGCACTTCACGCACAAGACAAAGAGCTCTGAGCCGCATCTTTCACAGTAGCGGCTTTCGGCTTCATTACTCATGCTGCACGTGAGGCACTTCATCAGTTCTCACACGTTACGAAATCGTCTAAGCATGATGAGCCTTAAGCTCTTGGCGGGGGCCGAGTCCCGATAGCACTTCGACGGCCGAGCAAGGCGATTTGGAGAGACTACGCGTGCGGCTTTGCTACGACCGCCTCTGGGCTTCGGGTCATGAGTTCTATTCATAATCACCCAACCCGGAAGACAGAAGCAGCCGATACATACGATATCGAACAACACGGGATCTGGCGGTGGGCTGAGTCCGGTGCAAACCCGTCTCTGCGGCCCAGATTGCCTATAACAGTGAATTTTACAGGCAAATCTTAGCGGCGTTTGTCCCCACAACTCGAACTGCTGATGCCGATTCGCGTCGCAAGACTGCCTCCGCGAAAAGGCGGCCACCCAAAGTCTCTTCCCCGGAACAGGGGAATAACTGGGAATGGGGTTTCCCAGCCGGGCGGATCAGCATTGGACACGCGGAGAGCAACGGATTAACAGTCCTTTGAGCGACCTCCGTGCAATCTGCTTAAGGCACCATTTAAGCACACCCAATCTGAGTTGGTCACAAGTTCGATCAGGCAATCGGCACGCGAGCCGCGTTGACTTGAAGCCACGCGTCGAACGAGAGCAGCTCCGGATTAAGGGAGCGTGCGCGCTCAGGATCGCGACTGCGGACAAACTCATCGCCAAGAATGGCCTGAAACTGGAATATGTTCCCGATGTCCTCGGCGCCTGGGAAACCTAGTCCGCGATAAACGTCGAAGGGCACATCCTCGAATGTGATCTTGCGTCCAAGCGCACGCCCCATCTTCGACGCCATCTCAGCGCCCGATAGCACCTCGCCTGCAATGCCAAAGCGTTGGCCTACCGTCCCGGTGCCGCGACGGAACAGACCGTAGGCGCACTTGCCTATGTCCTCCGCGGCGATGCCTGGAAGTTTGGCTCCGCCCAGCGGCAGCGCGAGCACAAGGTTCCCGTCGGGGCCCTTGCGCGGACCCGCTCCGAAGGTGATGAAATTCTCCCAGTAAAACGCCGCGAGGAGATACGTGGTCGGTGCACCTTCTTCGGCAAAAACGCGATCGGCTTCTCCTTTCGCGTCGAAGTGCGGCACCTTGTACCTGCCCTGCAGCGTTGGCAATCGAGCATCGTCGAGAGGCACAGTCCTGCGGGTATCCTCCAGCGTCGACCAGACCACATGCTGGATGGCCGCTTTTCGAGTTGCTCGAGCCATAGCCGCTGCCTGCAGCCCTTCGCGCTTTGTAGAGAGATGCTCCCAGAAATTGGTTACGCAGAAAGCGCCGTAGGCTCCAGCGAAGGCTCGCTCCAGACTTGAAGGATCATCGGCATCGCCGGCCACGACCTCTGCCCCAAGCTTGGCGAGCGCCTGCCCCTTATCAGAGTCGGGCTTGCGCGTAATCGCTCGCGCCAGGAACTGACCAGTGCGATCTGCACGTATCGCGCGCACGACCCCTCCTCCCTGTGCGCCGGTCGCTCCCATGACCGCGATTATCTTTTTCTCTGACATGATCGTCCCTTGAATGGAAAGAAGCCCGCGTTTCAAAACGACACGCTACTCAACCACCCACTTGAGAGTCAATGGCCAAACGCATCTGCATAGCCGGACGGTCGGTCGTCGCAAGGGCGGGGCGTGACGAAACTGCCAACGTGCGGCTGACCGCTAGCAATCCTCTCAGGCCGCGATGGGCGGCGTGCCACGGCTGACGTTGTCGCCGTCTCCCGGACGCAGGGTCCAGAACGAGAGCGAGGAGAGGATCGTAAGGCCGCCGACCGTCAGAAACGTCCGGTGCAGCGCATTCGCCACCGCGAGCTGCTCGGTCTGCGGCACTCCGCCCAAGTACCAGCCGGCGATCAAGGAGCCGCAGGCCAGCCCGAAGCTCAGCGATAGCTGCTGCAGCGTGCTTGCGATCGACGTGGCCATGCTCGAATCTGCCGGCGCGATATCGGCATACCCCATGCTGTTGACGCTGGAGAACTGCAACGAGTTGAAGAATCCCTGCGCCAGCGAGAGGAGCACGATCACCACCAGCGGTGTGGCGGGCGTGACCAGCGAGAACAGGCACATGGTCGCCCCCAGCAGCACCGTGTTCACCATCAGGACCTTGCGGAAGCCGTAGCGCCGCAGAATGCGCGTGCTCAGGAACTTCATGCCCATCGCCGCGGCGGCCGCCGGCATCATCAGCATACCCGACTCCCACGCGGGCAGGCCGAGGCCGAGCTGGTAGAGCAGCGGCAGCAGGAACGGCATCGCGCCGATGCCGAGCCGCGTGATGAAGCCGCCGGCGACCGAGACGCGAAAAGTGCGGATCCCGAACAGCGAGAGGCGCAGCAGAGGATACTCGATCTGGCGCGCGTGCCACACGTAGGCGGCGAGAAGGCTGAGCGACAGCAGCAACATCAGGCTGCCCTCGACCATATCGATATCGTGCTCGCCAAAAATCTCCAGCAGCCAGGACAGGATCGCCATACCCGAGCTGAACAGGACCAGGCCGACGAAGTCGAGCGGCCGTGCGGCACCACCACGGTAGTCCGGCATATAGCGGCGGATGATCGCCAGCGCTGCGATGCCCATCGGTACGTTGACGAAGAAGATTTCCCTCCACGACACCCAGTGCACGATCAGGCCGCCGACGGTCGGCCCGAGCAGCGGTCCGATCAGCGCCGGGATGATCACGAAATTCATCGCCACCAGGAGCTCCGACTTGGCGAAGGTGCGGACGATGGCGAGACGACCCACCGGCGTCATCATCGCTGCGCCGAGCCCCTGCAGAATGCGTGAGGCGACCAGCATCTTCACGTTGACCGACAATCCGCACGCAATCGACGCCAGCGTAAACAGTGCCACGGCCGTACTGAACACCCGACGTGTGCCGAAGCGGTCGGCGATCCAGCCGCTGATGGGGATGCCCACCGCGAGACTCACGATGTAGCTCGCCACGACCGCCTTGAGACTCAACGGCGTTACCCCGAGGCTGGCCGCCATCGCTGGCACCGCGGTGTTGACGATCGTGGAGTCGAGCTGCTCCATGAACAGCGCGGTGGCGACCACCCACGGCAGGTAGCGCTTGACCGCGCCGGCCTCGTCGCTTGCTTGCTGGTCGAAAGGTGGAGGCATCGCTGTGCTCCGCATAGCCGCTCACGGCCGTTCAGCGGCATTTGCTAGAGTCCGCTTGTATGGTGCGGGGTGGTGGTGTTTTCGGCGCTCTTCTGAAACAGTGGAGATGCCGGGGTGGAGGGGCCAGTGTCCGCATCTGCTCTCTCAGGAGAGACAGACACCGAAAGAATCCCCCCACCCACACCGCCA